>JAKAPI010000026.1 GCA_021807225.1 archaeon
GAGTACGACCACGCATTTCTGCGAGGTGTAAAGCACAACCCACGTCAGATCTAACCGAAGTCAGATCTCCACTTTTGTGCGCGCATCTGGAGGTCGTGCGTTTCATGGCGTTAGGGCTCGGCCCTTTTGCTCGAGGCAGACGCCGCCAATTAATGCGCAGAAGCGGCCGCAAGCTGGAGTTCGTATATATGCATTCCCGTGTGAAATTAGCCGAATTCGTGCAAGCGGCCCCTCTGGGCTGGATTCTATTTCCCATGCAGGCGGCAACAGGCGGAGCACCGTTGGCAGGGGCGGTCAGTGGCCCTGATTCTGCTCGTTGGGCAGGGAAGGTTTCTCCAAGGCAGCGAGGCGCCTTTCCAGCTCGGCGATCCGGTCATGGTCGCGCCAGATTAACCACCCAAAGACAGGTATGGCGACGATGATGATCAGACCAGAGAAGAAATCCCCCCCATACAACAGCACGCCGATCAGTACCAAGAAAGTTATGCGGGAGACTGTGTTGAGCCTGAAGGGCACCTTGCTCATCGCCCGCATGCCTTCGCTGCCTTCTGATAGCCTTTCTCGTCGTCGAGGCCGGCCCGGATGCCAACGATAAAGTCGGGTCGGCCAGCTGTCGGCCCGTCGGAGCTATCGTAGAACGCCTTGCTGTCGCAGACAGACGCCGCTCCCGGTAAGGACCGGTTTGTTTGTCGCATCCCCGGCGTTCTTGACTGTCTCGTAGATGGTCGGAACTACAGAGAATATTTGATCAGGAGGCTCCTGAGCACATCGGCCACGTCTTCGGCTTTGTCAGTGGTCGTCTCCAGGTACTCGTAGACCTCCTTCTCTTTGATGACGTCGAGGGGCGAGGCGGCACCGGGGCCGGTGAAGAGCCTGGCAAGGCATGAGTGGAGCAGGTCGTCTGCGTCGTTCTCGAGTTCATGGATCTTGATGGCTGCGGCGTCGATGGCCACTGTCGCCTCGACTCCCTTAAGGGCGATGATGGCGGTCCTGATCTCCTTTGCCTGCCCCAAGATGATGTCGGTGAACTTCACTACTTCAGGGCTGAACGCGCGCAGGTGATAGATGCTCATCCTCGACACCGATGCGTCGATGAAGTCAAGGGTATCATCGAGCGTCTTAAGGAGCCTGGTCACGTCGTCCCTATCGATAGGGGCCAGGAACTTCTTGTCCAGCTTGATGAACGCCTCGTGGACGATGTCGTCCCCTGCGTGCTCGTACTGCTTGACGTCGATGGCGAGCGCCCCCACGTCCGGGTTCGGCTCCTGTGAGAGTTGGACCGCGCGGTCATGGAGCAGCTGTGCGGCCCCCTCGAGGTTGGCCGATATCTTGTCGAAAGTATCATAGAACGACTTGAAGATCTCTGAGACGTCGTCGAGAGAAAGGCGTTTCGTCTCAGTCCCCAGGAAAATCGTGAGGACCGCTCCCAGCAAGCACGCCACGCTGACGACCTCGAGCATCTCTGCGGCGCCTATTGTAGCGAGGATCAGTGGGAGGAAGAAGGTCGCCACCACCGCGCCCACTTTTCCAACTGTGGCGGCGAGGCCGTGACCGGTCCCTCTGAGCCTCGTGGGAAAGAGTTCGACTGGGTAGATCCAGGTCGTCGTGTTCGGCCCCATGTTCTCGAAGATGTAGAACACGCCGAAGAACCCGGCGAGTGCGAGCAATGAAGTGGACTGGTAGTAGGCATACCCCAGCAGGGGAGCCGCCATACCGAAGAAACCTATGATCTGGAGTGGTTTCCTTCCGACCACGTCTATCAGCGCGATGGCCAATAGGTAGCCGAGCCCGGCAAAGATGAAGAGCTCGCCCGAAGCGTAAACCGAAGCGAGGAGGGGCTTGGAAGGACCATAGATCGACTTGATGAGGGTGGGGGTAAGTATCCCGATGCCGTAGACGCCCACGTCGACCAAGAACCAGCTGAGCGAGGTGAAGAGGACCCTCTTGCCGTAGGGAGAGAGAAGCAGTTCACGGACAGACGCCCTTTCAGTGACGGCCTCGAGCTTTTCCTCAGGGACCTGATAGCCGAAGAACCCTGTGAGCACCTTCTGCGCCGCTTCGGTCTTGCCGTGTGAGATGTACCAGCGGGGCGTCTCGGGCATGCGCGTCCTTGCTGTGAGCGCGATGAGGGCAGGGACGACCCCTGACAGCAGCATGTACCGCCACGCGTCGGGGCCAAGCGGAGCCAGGAGTACGACCGCTATGACGCCTCCGATTAGCCCGAGCCCCTGGAAAGAGAAGACGGAAGCGATCAGCTTTCCCCGGTGTTTGCTGCTGACGAACTCGGTGATGTATGACGCGCTTATCGGATAGTCGGCGCCGATGCCGATGCCCAGGAGGAACCTGAAGAGATAGAGCTCCCAAAGATTCTGGGCGAATGCTGAAGCGGCGGCGAAGACCACGAAGAAGAGCAGGTCGATGACGTACAGCCTCTTCCTGCCGAGCTTGTCGGCGAGGTTCCCGAAGAAGACTGCCCCGAAGACGGCACCCAGAAGGGCCGCAGAGATGATCAGTGCGGTGTCGAAGCTGCTTGTGACGTACGGGATGAACAGGACGGCGGCACCGATGATGAAGAGGTCGTAGCCGTCCATGAACACCCCCGCCCCTGAAAGGACGAGTACCTTGATGGTCGACCTGGTGACCTTTCCAGATTCTATCTGCCCGAGGAGCGAGGCTCCGTCTGACTTCTTGGTCTGGTCGCTTGGCTGCATTTGAGACTCAGAGATAGCCGGGCTGCCGACCTATCGTTCTTAAGCTGTGGCCTTTCAGAGCCTGTAGACACCCCTGTGCAACCAGGGGATTAGAGCGGTCACAACGCACTGTTCGGTCAGGTCGGCCCTCGAAACCTCTCCTCTAGTCAGGAAGTGGATCAGTCCACCCTTGTCACCTACTTCAGAGATCCCGCTCACTTTTTCAGCCCAGCGCTCGAGCTCGCTTCCTTCCCTGAACAGTTTCTCCATGTCCTCCCTGGGGAGAGAATAGCCGGCCGAGTGGCCGAGGGACGTCCTCCCGGACAGGTCTGCGACGGCGGCGACCTGGTTGTCGAAGAACACCTCCCCGATCTCGAAGATGCCCGCCTCGACCCCCACGCCGAAGTCTCCACCTGCATTCGACAGCGCGAACTTGGCCCTCGCTGTCGCACCTGAGGCCATCTCTTCCAGGCCCCTCGGCTGTGCTTTGGAGACGGCTGCTGCATCTACGGACCTGAGCTCGACCTTTGGGAAGTATTTCTCGAACGCCCGCCTGATCCCTTCTACCTTGGCAGGGTTCCTCGTACCTACCGCGACTATCACGAAGATAGGTCGTCCTGACCGGGGGTATTAACCGTGAGAGGGCGCCTGGAGGTCAGCGATACCGAACGGACATCGGCGTCAGGTAGTTCTGCGGAGGCGAGGTTGATTCTAGAAGACGCGAAGGTCCTCGAATATCTTGTCGATGTTAGCCAGGGGAGTCCCGTCTGGGCGAGCGATATCCTGGACCGCCGGCGGGTTCGTCTTGTATGACGGACTCCTTCCAGCGAGCCTCTCTTCGTAGGTCGGGATGAACTCGTTCTGGTAGAACACTCCTATCGGGGTGCGGTCTCCGAACTCGAACGACTTCAGCACCGCCTGCTGGACCTTC
Organism: archaeon; assembly: GCA_021807225.1. The sequence goes on from JAKAPI010000026.1 coordinate 3,622, forward strand.
TTCTCCATCTCGACTTCGTCGTCGGAACGCACGACGCCGTCATACCCGGTCTCTTCGAGCTTGTATGTCCTCGGCTTCGGCTTCCCTGCGGCGTCGAGGTTACCTTCGCCTGCCCAGTACTCTTTCGTCTGGATGTCGTTGTAGGTGGGGCAGGGCTGGAGTACGTCGAGAAACGCATACCCTTTGTGGTTTATCCCCTTGACTATCAGGTCCTTCAGATGGCGGACGTCGTAGGAGTACCCCCTTGCGACCCAGGTATATCCCGAAGCTACTGCGAGCATGATGGGGTTAATGCTCTGGTTGATGTTTGGCGACGTCAGGGACTTCGTCTTCTTCCCAAGCCCTAGGGTTGGAGACGCCTGCCCCTTGGTGAGGCCGTAGACCTCGTTGTCATGGATGATGTAGAGCATGTCGATATTTCTCCTTCCTGAGTTGACGAAATGGCCCGCACCTATCCCCATCCCGTCCCCGTCCCCTCCTTCGACGACGACGTTGAGGTTGGGGTTCGCGAGCTTGATTCCGGTGGCGAACGGGACGGCTCTGCCGTGGAGCGTATGAACCCCATAAGTCTTGATGAAATGAGGCACCTTGGATGAACACCCGACGCCTGAGACAACCACCGTGTTGCTCGGGTCGGCGCTCATCTCGGCGAGAGCCATCTGGACCGCGTTCAGGATGCCGAAGTCTCCGCAGCCTGGGCACCAGTCGTTGTGCGCCGACGTCTTAAGGTCAGAGAGCTTAAGCGCCATGCTTCAACACCAGTTTTGTCGGGGCCTTCCCCTCGTGTATCATCTTAAGGGAGTCGTAGATCTCTTCGGCGGACATCGGTCGCCCGTTGTATTTCACGACAAGCTGCTCGATGGGAACACAGGTCTTCTCACGGGTGACCCCCACAAGCTGAGCTGAGAAGTTCATCTCGATGCCTACTACCTTCTTCGCTTTCGAGAGAATCTTAGTCGCGTATTCTGTCGGGAACGGGTTGATGAGCCTGATCTGCAGGAAGTTGACGCTTACGCCCTCCTGTTTCAGCCACTCCATAGCATCAAGGATTGCCCCCTTCGTTGAGCCCCAACTCAGGACAGTGATGTCAGCGTTCTCGGGACCGAAGAAGTTGACTCTCTCCGCGATTGGTATCTCCTTGTCTGCGAGGTCCACCTTGCCCATCCTCTTGTCCATCATGAAGTCGCGGTTGACCGGGTCTTCGCTGATGTGCCCGAGCTCGTCGTGCTCGTCCCCGGTGTACCAGTTGACACCACCCTTGGTGCCAAGCGGGGCCCTGGGGGAAACGCCGTTAGAGGTGTGCTTGAACCGCTTGAACTCGCCGTTGACAGCATCCGTGATTTCCTTGAGGAAGACACCCCTGTCGATCTTCACCTTGTTGACGTCGAACATAGGCATGGTCGCATCGGAGTTGGCGAGGGCCTTGTCGACGATGTGGATGACCGGCGTCTGGTAGACCTCCGAGTAGTTGAACGCCCTGACTGTGTCGTAGAAGGCCTCGTCCAAGTCACCGCTCGCGAGGACGAACCTTGGGAACTCGCCGTGCCCCGCATGGAGCGCGAACCTGAGGTCTCCCTGTTCGTGTCGCGTAGGGAGCCCTGTGCTCGGCCCTCCGCGTGAGTAGAGCGTCACCACCACCGGGACTTCATTCATCCCTGCGTAGCCGAGGCCTTCGGCCATGAGGGAGAAGCCTGGGCCTGACGTTGAAGTGGACGACCTGACGCCTGCCAACCCTCCGCCTATGGCCATCGTCACGGCAGCGATCTCGTCCTCTGACTGGACCACGGCGATGCTCCCCTTGGCTTTCATTGCGGCGACTTCAGCGGTCTGGGGGTTCTCCTGAGCGGAGTGCCCGTCCAGATCGATTTCAGAATGAGCCTCGAGGAACTCGCTCTCGTCGCTCGCAGGTGTGATGGGGTAGTAAGTCTGGAACCTGCAACCAGCCAGCTCCTTCGCCATGGCGACCACCGTGTTCCCTCTGACGAAGAGCCTTGTCTCGTCAACCACAGATGGAGAGAGCTTCGTCCCGAAGCTCCCGTTGTATTTCTCTTCCATGTAATCGTATGCCGCGCCCACGGCGTCGGCGTTCATCTCGGCTACCTTGGGTTTCGACTTGAACTGTTTCCTGACCGCATCTTTGACGACGTTTTCGTCATAAGAGAGGAGCGCGAAAGAAGCCGCTACGGCCATGGTATTGAGCATCCTCTGGAGAGTGCTGAGAGAGCTCTCGCCGTGCTTCGCCCCGACTTCCTTCAGTATGTCGTTGTAGGGGACAGGATAGATGTGGACCCCGCGTCTTCGTGCGAGCTCGAGCATCCCCTTCACGTCGGCGGACAGCCCAGCCCTTGAGAACTCGGCGTTCAAGGCCGCCCTTACGTTCGCTTCAATCGTTGGAATCTGGTCGAGCCGCTTCGGGTCCTGGTCCGGGTCGTAGATTATTGCCCCCTCCTTCCTGACTTCAAGAGCGTGACGGAAGATGGTCTCCTCTTCGAATGTGGCAAGCATGTCTACCGTGTCGACGTGAGACCTGATGGTCCCTCTCGAGACGCGTACCTGGAAATAGCTGTGCTCGCCTTTGATGTTCGAATAATACTCCCTCTTGCCGAAGACTTGGAGCCCGCCCGCAGCAGCCGCCTTCGCGAAGAACTGGGCAGATGTGTCGACACCGCTCCCCTGGACCCCGCCAATCATCCACGAAAAGTCGTCTCTCTTCAATGCGGAAGACTTCGAAAATGTAAGGGGGAGATTGTTGTTTAAGAATATAGTTATTATAGTGCTTACACGTGCTTATCCTTCATGGATGAGAGGAGGCGCATCCAGAAGGTCGGCTACAATTCTCTCGCGATTTCGATACCCAAACAGTACGCGAAAGAGATGAACCTCGATAAGGGCGACACCCTGTTAGTCAGAGAGGATATGGACGGGACGCTCAGGCTGATCCCGTCGACGAGGGCCAAGGAGGCGGCGAAGGCCATACTGAGGGCTGACCAGGCAGGGAGCGGAGAGATGCTGACGATGCTCGTCGTGGGGGCGTATGCTCTCGGCTACGACACCATCGAAGTAGTGGGAAAGGAGCCCCTCGAGCAATCGACCGCTGACCAGGTGCTCGGCGCCATAAGGCGGCTCAGGGGGATGGAGGTGGTCGAGTCTGACGAGAAACGCATCGTCGCCCAGAGCTTCATGGACCCTACGAAGTTCCCAGTGGATTCGCTGGTCAAGCGGCTCCAGATCTTGGTATCCAGGAGCCTCGATCGGGTGATAGATTCTCTCGACCTGCGGCAGACAGCGGGCCTGAATGAGGTTTCGCGCATCCAGGAAGAGATTGACGAGCTCTACTGGCTGATTTCGAGGCAGCTATTGGTAGCCCTGAGCAGGAGGGAGCTGGCCTCATCGATAGGCATCGAGTCCCCCCTGCACGCGTCTGGGGACAGGGTGTCGGCCAAGACTCTGGACGAGATAGGGGGCATCATACAGGACGCGGCTGAAGAGTTGGTGAGGCTAAGGGGATTGCGGACCAAGATGGACCAGAAGGTCGCGGCGAGCGTGCAGACGCTGGCAGCGAAGACAAGGGAGGCGTTCAACACCACGGTGGAGAGCCTTTTGACCCCGGACATCAAGCTCATCGGGAAGTCGCTCGCGCTTGTGGAAGAGACGATGCAGCTCGAGAAACAGGTAATGGACGAAATCCTGACGACGTCGGGGTCTGGCTATACGAGGGTCCTCGTGTCCTACTTCGGCCAGCTTGCGAGGTACTGCAACATCATAATCGAGATATCATCCCACAGGCTCCTGAGGAAGACCAGCAGGGTAGTCACGGTACAGCAGTGAGACTCTTTATCGGAACATCTCGGAGCTTTGACGGCGCGGGGGTAACGAAGCCTGGTCAACCGTGCGGGACTCAAGATCCGGCCACGCTTCGGATGGGGCATCCCGTCCCTTAGGGGTTCGTGGGTTCAAATCCCACCCCCCGCACTCTGGTTTCACACAAGGCGGAAAGGAGCGGTCATAACATGCATTTACTCGCAAACACTCCCATGCGTTCTTCAACGCCAGTAACGCCGTTTGGCAGGAGTATCGGCGAGAACTGATCAAACCCCGCGGCGATGTATCGGCCGAGCTCTTCTCTTACGTCGTATGGAGTTCCGATGATAGCTTCGGGGTCTTCCTTCCTCATCCCGTCGACGAAAGACGTCCGAGTCTCTCCTTCCTTCTTCAGGCCCGTGTAGTCCAGGGCCGAAGCTAGCAAGTCCGAGTCGTTCTCCATGACAACGAAGTGTTTCAGGATGGCCGACACGCTCTCCCCGTTCCTACCTGCCGCAGCTGCGGCTTCCTGGACGATATCGGGCTTCATCTGGGCCTGAGCTGGGCCCGTGCAGTGGATGTTAATCGCGTCCGCGTACTTGCCGGCCAATTGCAAAAGTCGCTTCGACCGCCTTTCCCCAACCCAGATCGGGGGAACTCCCCTTCGAGGTTGAGTGTCGACCCGTTGAGTTTGTAGAGCCGCCCGTTGTGGAAGAACCCGCCTCTGTTCATGCTCAGCCCCCTGATGATTGCAAGCGACTCCTCCATGGCGTCCAGCCTCTCGCCGGCTGAAACGAATGGGAAACCGTGTGACGAGTATTCTGTTTCCTTTCCGCTTCCAACCCCGAGACAGAGAAACGACCTTCCGCCACTGATTGAATGAAGCGAAAGGGCGGAGTTTGCGAGGGTTACCGGGTGCTTAGTTGTAGTGCTTGAAGCCAAAGTCCCGAGCCGAAGCTTGGATGTCACAGAAACCAGCGCCGAGAGGGCCACAAACGGGTCAGGTCGGCCGTTCGGCTTCCGTGGTTGAGAGAAGTGCTCCCCAAATCCAATCCCGTCGTAGCCAAGCTCTTCCGCCTTGCGTGACCTTCCATGAGCCGGGTGCAAAACATACCCGGCGATTTATAGCGGCCAGTTCCAGCCGGTCGCTCCTCCGAAGTTGAACGCAACCATAGCCACCCCCACCGACCACCCAACGGACGGGCGCTCGCTCACATTCCTGGCAGCCCTCCGTGTCC
>JAKAPI010000006.1:0-26323 GCA_021807225.1 archaeon
CTCTCCATCTCTTCCTTTGTAAGCATCGGTCGGAAGGAGACTCAGGTGAGGTATAAAGTTTCGAACCCTCTTTCCGACAAATGCGGACGCGGCTTCCTCGAACTAGACGCGTAGAGAGGCAAGGCTAGGCAGGATTGAGCGGCGCCCTGATAGTCTTAAGAGCCACTGGGTCTTCTATCGCATTGACTTGGCCAAGTTCTCCTCGGCACAGCAGAGCTGGAAGGAGCAGACAGGGAGCATCATGGCGGTCGAGGTGCAGAAGCTCTTCGTCGGCAAGACCAACGTCAGGAAGTCCCCCGGAGACGTCGGAGATCTGGTCGATTCGGTGAAAGAGAAGGGGATACTGGAGCCGGTCCTGGTCAGGCCCATCGGAGGGAGGTACGAGCTTGTGGTCGGGTCGAGGAGGTTCGAGGCCGCGAAGATAGTCGGGCTGAAGAAGCTCCCTGCCATCGTCCGCCCCATGACCGACGAGGAGGCGATCGTCGTCTCCCTCGTCGAGAACATACAGAGGAAGGACGTGGAGCCGGAGGAGGAGTACGACGCCATCGTGGCCCTGAGGAAGGTGAACCCCCGCGCATATGGATCCTCGGAGCAGGTGGCGAAGGCGCTGGGCAAGTCTCGGAGATATGTAGAGGACAGGATCAACGCGGTCGAAGCCGTCCGGATCATAAGAAAGGAGGCCAAGGCAGACATCGCAGTCAAGCAGGCCCCGCTCCCCAAGGAGAGGAAGGAGGGGGTGCTTCCGGTACGGCATGCGACGTTCCTCCATCGGGCCGAAGAGGCGCCGACGGTGCAGGAGCTCCCAAGGAAGGAACGGGCGACCCAGCTGAAGGAGCTGGCTGAGACCATAGCCCCGCTCACTTCCCCCGAGGCAGAGAACGTGGTCAGCCACTTCGTGATGGCCCCCCAGAGGCCCGTGGAGGACATCAGGAAAGAGGCTACGTACCTGCATGCGGTCAAGCTCGAGATACTCCTGGACCCAAGGGTCGCCGACGGCCTGCGGAGGGCCGCCGAGGAGAGGAACACGACCATGGAGGCGGTGGCGACGCTCGCCATCCACTCATGGCTCAGGCAGCAGCGCTACGCCTGATCTGAGACTGCAGACCAGCGCTCCGCCCATTCGTCCCTCACTGGCCTGTAGACGGTTTTGAAGAACTCGTCGGTCGAGAGGAGGACGCTCCTGTCGAACCCCTTGACGTAGGCGAGGGCCTCCTTCCAGGCGGCGGGAAAGCCCTTCCCGAACCTGTCCCTCACCCTCTTGTCGAACTCGTCCTTCGTTTGTACCTTCCCCCCGATCGTGAACAGCATCACCCCTCCCTTCTCCACCCTGTACGCCATGTCGTCGCCGAGGGCGTAGGTCTTCCCGACTTTGGCCCCCTTCGCCGGCCCCTCGGGGCCGCCGGACCCGCCCTTGAAGCCCCGCTTGGCAGCGGCGATGAAGATGGCCCTGTTGAGCCCCCAGGAGCATGCGGACTCGAGCGGGAGGCCGAGGGCGTACGCCCTGGCCGCCTGCAGGAGGGACATGACCTGGAATCGGCCTATGGTCATTGTGGTCAGCCTAGGAGGGCTTCGCAGAGTACCACTTGATGCTGCAGCCGAATGGCCTGGTGTCTGGCACCCTGACGTCCCTCCCTGCCAGAAGGTCGTCGAGGGCGTTCCGCAGGTCGTGCGCGGTGATCTTGGAGGCGTCCCTGGAGTCGTCGATCCTCCCCCTGTAGCGCAGCGCCCGTCCCCTGTCGAACGCGAAGATGTGGGGGGTGCACACCCCGCCGTAGGCTTCGACCACCTTCTGCGACTCGTCCCTCAGATATGGGAAGTTGAACCCCTTGTCTCGGGCGCGGTCGACCATCCGGGGGAGGCTGTCCTCAGGATTAGCGCCCTCGTCGTTGGAGTTGACGGCCACCAGCTGGACGCCTCTGGACGCGTAGTCCCTCTGGATCGCGACCATCCTTTCCTCGTAGTCCTTCACATAGGGGCAGTGGTTGCAGGTGAACATCACCACGAGGACCGGCTTGTCCTTGAACGAGCCGAGAGAATGGTTCCGCCCGTCGACCCCTGGGAGGTCGAAGTCCGGGGCTCGGGAGCCCAGCGTCAGGGTCGAAGGCATCATGGTTCCAACGAGCTTTGCGGTCGTTTATTTCGTTGTCGTCCTGGCGCTACTTTCCGAGAGACCCAGGGGGTTCCCGTGCTTCTCGAGGAAGGCTATTTCCGAGAGCGGCTTCGAGTACCTTCGCTCTGATCTCGCCGGCTACGGGCTTTGACGAGAACTCCCTGATGTCGAGCTTCGTCCGGATGACGTCGAAGGCGTCCACATCAGTCGCCGACGCCCAGGTCGGGCTTGTTCTCGAAGATCTCGTCGATGCGCGCCAGGATGTCTGGCGTAAGAGCAGAGACATACTCGAGAGAGGCCATGTTCTCATCCACCTGCTCCGGAGTGGTGGCGCCGGTGATGACGGTGCTCACATCGTCGTTCCTCCGCGTCCACGCGAGCCCGAGCTGTGCCATGGTGCACCCGAGCTCCTTCGCGATGGGCTCAAGCTTCCTGACCTTGGACACCTTCTCTGGGGTTATCACCTGGTCCCTGATCCACTCGTAGCCAGGGAGGGTCGCCCTGCTCCCTGAGGGGATCCCGTCGTTGTACTTGCCGGTCAGGAGCCCCGAGGCCAGGGGGCTCCAGATAGTCGTCCCGAGGCCAATCTCACGGTAGAGGGGAAGATACTCCTTCTCTACGCGCTCCCGGTGGAACATGTTGTACTGGGGCTGCTCCATCTGGGGAGGGGTCATGCCGAGCTCCCTCGCTATGGCGTGGGCCCTCATGATGTCCGCGGCCGTCCACTCGGAGGTCCCCCAGTAGAGTATCAGACCCTGATGGACGAGGTCGTCCATCGCCCTGACCGTCTCTTCGATGGGGGTGTTCGGGTCCGGGCGGTGGCAGAAGAACAGGTCGAGGTAGTCGAGCTGCAGGCGCTTCAGGGACCTCCTGCACGCCTCGTAGACGTGCTTCCTCGAGAGCCCCTGGTCGTTGGGGCCCTCTCCGCCCCAGAAGACCTTGCTCGAGACCGCGATATCAGACCTTGTCCAGCCGAGCTTCTTGATCACGTTCCCCATGACAACCTCCGCGTTGCCGTGGGCGTAGGCCTCGGCGTTGTCGTAGAAGTTCACCCCGAGTTCGAAGGCCTTCGCCATGCACTTCGCCGCCGCGTCCTCTCCCACCTGGCCACCGTAGGTGACCCAGGCCCCCAGCGAAAGCTCGCTGAGCTTCATCCCCGCGCTTCCGAGTCTCTTGTACTTCAAGGCTGATGAAAAGACCGCCAGACCTGCCGCGTATTAATCTGCCGACAGCCCTCAAAAACAGGGGTGGGGGCGGGCGGTCCCGCTCCCCGCTTACGCCGAGGTTGTGACTAGCAGCCGCGCTCCGAACTGGGAGGAACCGCTCTGCAGGTCTACCCGCAGGACCCCGTAGCTCGAGCCGCCGAACCTCCCCAGGTTCCTGTCCAGGAAGAGGAAGGTTGTGCTCCCTGCCTGGCCCTGGCCGATTGCCAGGCGCCCGTGCGGGCCTAGCTCAGCCGAGCCTCCCGTGATGGTGTAGGCGGTCCCGTTGATGGTCAGGGTGCCACCCGTGACCGAGACCGTGTAGCCTCCCGAGAGGGCGCCGGTGACCTGGAGGGTCATGGTCCCGGAAGCTGTGCCGTTGCTCCCCGGCTCGCCGACCACCCAGTATCCCCCGGCCACGCTGGTCAGGATGATGGTCTGGCCCACGGAGAGCTGGATGTTCTGGGAGGGTGAGTGGGCCGAGCGCATGTAGAGCTGCTGGATGCTGGGGTTCTGTGGGGCGCCGGAGGTGGCCGCCATCGCCGGGTAGGCGAAGAGCAGGGCCAAGACCGCGAAAGCCCCGAGCGTCGTCGCGACTGCTATTTTCTTCGTGTTCATGTCGGTGATGTCCCTTTTGGGGCTCCGGAGTATTTAGCGGGGTGGAAAGGAACGTCTAGACTTTCGGTCCGGATGCAGGCTCCGAAAGGTTAAAGCCGGAAACCTGGCCGGAACGATTCTCGTTGCCAAGCGGCGCGGTGGTCACCTTCGCGCTCAACATCTGCAGCGCATTCGTGGCGCTGCTTACGAGCTACTATGCGTATAGGTCCAACAGGCTGGTCGGGAGCCCCATCCTTGGCGCGATCGACGTCGGCTTCATGCTCCTGGGCGTCGGCCTCGCAGTGGACGCGGGCACCTCGTTGGTATCAGGGAGCCTGCTCGTGGAGCTCCCTGCGGAGAGGACGCTCACGCTCCTCGCGTCGTTCTCGTACCTCGCGCTCCAGATGGTGGCGTACCTCGTCGTGGCTGTGAGCTACGCCAGGGCGGCCTATGGCAGGTCCGGGGCCCTGGCGCCGGTGGTCCTTGCGGGGGCCGCGACCCTCGGCCTGTATCGATTTTCTCTGATCAGCTACTTCGTGTCGATCCTCCTCCTGGCTTTCATCGTCTTCCAGGGGCTGCTCCTCCGTTCGGGAGGGAAGAGCAGGTTTTCGGCCATGGTGCTGCTCGCCTTTGGGCTGGTCCTCATCGCTCATGTGGTCCTCCTCTTCTCCGTCCTGGTGCTGGGGCCTGGGCTGTTCGTCATAGGGACGAGCGTCCAGTTCTTCGGGTTTCTATCTCTGCTAGCCTTCGTGGTCAGGAGCGAAGTGGTTGGCCCAAGGTGAGAAACAGAGGAGCGTCCTCCGGATAAACCTGGACATCCTCAACGCTGTGAGGGAGGAGGTGGACGCCAAGCCCACCCACATACTCTACAAGGCGAACCTGTCGCATGAAAGGCTGGTGAAGTACCTGGACGACCTCACCGCCAAGGGGCTCATAGAAGTGAAGCAGGAAGGGGAGAACAGGACGTACAGCATCACCCCGAAGGGCGTGGGGTTCCTCATCGAGATGAGGAAGGCCGAAGCCTTCGTGCAGGGGTTCGGGCTCGCCATCTGACCCCAGAATAGGCTTATCTCGAACCTGCGCCGTCGCGCCCCGCTTGTCCGAAGGGGAGCGGAGACTTGCCGCCATCATGTTCACAGACGTCGTCGGATTCACTTCACTCGGGCAGCTCAACGAGCAACTGGCGCTCGAGCTCCTTGAGGAACACCGAGCGGTCGTGAGGCCCCTGGTCGCGAGGCGTGGGGGCAAGGAAGTCAAGACCATCGGCGACGCGTTCCTGGTCGAGTTCCCCAGCGCGTTGGAAGCCGTCCGCTGCGCGGTGGAGATCCAGAAGTCCATGCACCAGAGGAACTCTACGGCGCCCGACTCCAGGAGGCTCCACATCCGGGTCGGGATTCACGTCGGAGACGTCATCCACAGCGGCGGCGACATCCTGGGAGACGCGGTCAACGTCTCATCCAGGATCGAACCGCTGGCGTCGCCAGACGGGGTCTGCATCTCAGAACAGGTCTACGACCACGTCCGCAACAAGATCGAAGAGCCGATGGAACTGCTTGAAGGGAAGAACCTAAAGAACGTTAGGGCGCCCCTTGACGTCTACAGAATCATCATGCCGTGGGAGATGAACAAGGAAGAGGTCGGGGAGCTGGACAGCAAGCGGGTTGCCGTCCTCCCCCTGAAGAACATGAGCCCTGACCCCAACGACGAGTACTTTGCAGACGGCATGACGGAGGAGATCATCACCGCGCTGTCGTCGGTGACCGGGCTGACGGTGATTGCCAGGACCTCGATCATGCAGTACAAGACCGCCCCGAAGCGGATATCAGAGGTAGGGAGGGAGCTGAGCGTCGGGACCGTCGTCGAAGGGAGCGTCAGGAAGTCCGGGACGAAGATCAGGATAACGGTCCAGCTGATCAACGCCGTGAACGAGGGACACCTGTGGGCCCAGAACTACGACAAGCAGCTCGACGACGTATTCACGGTGCAGAGCGAAGTGGCGGAGAGGGTCGCTGAGGCGCTCAAGGTCAGGCTGGTGGAATCACAGAAGGCGAGGCTCGAGCGGGGGGCGACGGCAGACCCCGAGGCCCACAACCTCTACCTGAAGGGGACGTTCTACTGGAACAAAAGGACCCCAGAGGCCCTGGGGAAGGCGGTCGAGCTCTTCGAGAAGGCCATCGCGAGGGACCCCACGTTCGCCCTCGGTCATGCCGGCCTGGCCCTGGCGTACAACGTGATGGCGAGCAACTTTGATTTCGCTCCCGACGAATACTATCCCAAAGCCAAGGACGCCGCGCTGCATGCCCTCTCAATCGACAACGACCTGGCAGAGGCGCACGCCGTGCTCGCGGGGCTCTTCGAGGCGTACGACAGGGACCTTGGGAGGGCCGAGCTCGAGTTCAAACGCGCCATCGAGCTCAACCCCAGCTACCCCTCGGCGCACCAGTGGTACGCGCAACTTCTGGCGATGGAGGGAAGGTTGGACGAATATTACGTAGAGGTGCGAAAGGCGCTGGAGCTGAGCCCCCTCTCTCTTATCATCAACACCAACATGGCCGACGCTCATTTCTACAGGGGCGAATACGACCTCGGGATAGAGCAGGCAAAGAAGGTGCTCGAAATGGACCCGAACTTCGTCTCAGCGTACCCCACACTGATGGATCTGTACCTGAAGGCAGGCAGGAAGGAAGAGCTTCTGGAATGTCTGGAGAAGTATTCGAAGCTAGCGGGCCCCGCCGTTGTGAAACTCGCTAGGGCGAGAGCTTACGCCCGCCTTGGCAGAACCGACGAGGCCAGAGAGATTCTGAAGCAGCTCGAAGCAGAGGCGGCGGGGAACGGGGTGAGCCCGTTCTACCTAGCTGCGTGTCACTTCGCGCTGGGGGACAAGGACGGAGGGTTCGATCTGCTCGAGGAAGCGTACAGGCGGCACGACAGGTTCCTCCTCCTCATGGGCATTGAGAAGGACTTGGACGGAGTCAGGTCCGACCCTAGATACGCTGCCATGCTGCAGAAGTCGGGCCTGGCCGGCCACCTGAGGCACTAGTTACTTGCGCTGTTTCATCAGCTCGCCTATCTCTCGGTCGAGCCGCACCACCTCGTTCTGGTACCTCTCCATCTCTCCCTGGTCGCGTTCTATGCTCTGCTTCTTACCCGTTATCTGGGTCTTGAGCTCGTTCAGGGAGCGGGTAGCCGTGTCCATGGCGGTCGTGAGGACGCGCATCCTGGCGTCCATGTCAGCCTTCTGCGCCTGGAGGTCGGCATACTGCTTCTCGGTGTTCCCGAGCTGCGTCTGAAGGTCCCGGAGCTCCTGTTCCTGCCTCCTCACCCGCTCGTAGTACTCGTTGGCCTTGGTCTCGTTGTTCCTCCGCCTCTCCTGGGCTCCCGATAGCTGATAGCTCACGCAATCAACCCACCCCCACTTTGATATTTATCCATGATTCGGGCGGCTGGGCGAGCCGATTTGACCCCGAGGAACAAGCTCCTGCTGGCCGTCGTGGTCGTGGCGGCCCTCGCGGTCGTGCTCGCGTACTACCGGCTGTTCACCAACCCGGCTGTCATAGTGCTCATCTTCGTCCTCTACGTTGCCGTGAGCCTGAGGAACCGGAGGAAGTTCAGCAGGCAGCGCAAGGAACGTCAGAGCTAGAGGCCGTCCCCGGGGCCTGGTGCGCCTAGGGGGGCGCAAGCCTGTCGTAGGGCGCAACGAGGTCCAGCTCCTTCTCGCGGTCCCTGAAGTCGGGACAGACCCTGGCAAGCCTCGACCTGAAACGCGCGGAGTGGTCGAACTCCAGGAGATGGGTCAGCTCGTGCAGCACCACGTACTCCCTCAGGCGCTCGGAGAGGGCGATCAGCTGCCAGCTGAACGAGAGCCTGCCGCCCCGGGTGCAGTACCCCCACTTGTCGATCTCTCTGACGTCGACCCGGCGCGGCTTCGCCCCGACCAGGTTAGAGAGCTCGCCGACCTTGCGCACCGCGTACGCCGAGCTTTCCTTGAGGAACCATCTCCGGATCAGCTCCCTGAGCCTCCTCCTGTCGTCCGTGCTGATCTCGACGAAGCCCTTCTCCGGGGACGCGGTCAGGCTTTCGCCAGGCCCATCCCTGAACACGATCCTGAGCAGCATGCCGCCCAGCATTACCATCCCGTCGTCGAGGACGCTCTTCGTCATCGAGACCCGGTCGTACTCCCTGTTCAGCCAGGGGGCGCGGTCCCTGATCGCCTTCTCGACGTCGACCCGCGCGCCGCGGGGGAGCACTACCTCCAACTTGAGATCGGCGCGGACTCGGAAGTAGGTGTACCTCCAGCTGGTCCCCTTTGTCACCTCGTATTCGATCTTCCTCCGGCCCAGCTCGACGTAGGGCAACCCATGCTCTCGTGACGTCCTTGGTAGTTAACGTTAGCCGCGGGCATCGATGGGACGCCCAAGGTTGATGCCGCGGGTAGTCTCGACGCCCCAGCCCCTATGTCGGAAGCGACGCCACGGATGCGAAGCCCCGTGCCTAGGGCATCCCGTGCCCATAATTTCGGGCTCGCGCTCTCCGTCGGCGCGATCGAGTTTGTCGGGAGCGCTCTGAGAGACCGCGGCACGCTGGCGGCGGGTCTGTCTGCTTTCGCTTTCGGCTTCTCCATGCTGGTCGGCGTCTGGAACCGGTGCGCGACCATGATGTCGGCGATGCCCGTCGTGACGGGGCGGGCGGTCGGGCTGGCTTGGAGAGGGAACGGGGCTCCGAGGGTATTTAGGCGGGCTGGCGTGCCGCCTGCTCCGAGCCAAGGTGAGGTTTCCCGGAAGGTCGAGGCCCGCCAGGGTCTACGTAGACGCGAAGATACTGAACATGCACGACCCGGGGCTTCCCAGGGAGACCTATGTCGGCTACCTCGTGGAGGGGAGAGGGATGCGCGAAGTCAAAAGGGTCGAAGCGTCTGAGAGCGACGACGCCGAAGTCCTCGCCATCACGTTCGCCATCGAAGAGCTGAAGGATCCGCTTGGGCGCTTCACCGTCGTCTGCGACCACGAGTCGGTGGTGTCGGAGGCGACGAAGGATAACGTCAAGAACCCGAGCGAGCTGCTGAAGAGGCTCCGGCGGCTCCTCGAGGAGAACCCATCAGTCAAGCTCGAAGTCCTCCAGTCGAACCCAGCCCACCAGGTGGTCACGGAGTACGTCAACGCCCTGAAGGCAGGCGCACAGTGAGGAGGGAGTCGGCCGCCTGGCGAACCTGAAGGTCGGGGCGGAGCGCACGGCAGCGCGGATTCGGACCTGTCGTTAATAGAGTCTGGGAGCCTGCGCGACGGCGTGAAGGCGCTGCAGAGGCTGGAGTCGGAAGTGGCCGGGCAGCCCGGCGCCCTGGCGAGCTACGCCAAGGCAAGACTCCCGTCCGCCCCGGCAGGCTCCATCTTCGCCGGAGCAGGAGACTCCTACGCAGCAGCCCTCCTGGGGTTCTACGCCTCCAGGGGGAGGTGCATCGCGCTGGACCCTTACACCCTTGCGAGCGAGCCGGAGGCCGCCCGCGGCGTCGAGGTCTTCTTCATCTCGGTCTCGGGGAGGACGTCGTCGAACGCGCTCGCTCTCTCAAGGGTGAAACGCGTCGCGAAGAAGACCACCCTCCTGACCGCGGATGATGGGAGCCCGCTTGCGAGGGGCGCAGACGAGATCGTCCGGCTCCCGATGAGCTATGCCCCGAGGTCTCCGGGGATCCTCTCGTTCAGCCTCTCGGCGCTGGCTGTCCTCAAGGTGGTAGGAGCAGCCGCGCCCTGCGACTTCCCGGCGACCCTCGAAAGGGCGAAGGCCGACAGCAAGTCGCCGTCCCTAGCGACGGGCACGACCTACTTCCTCGGGAACTCCCTCGCCCACGCCGCGGCCCTCTACGCGGCCGCGAAGGTCTACGAGATCCTCGGTCGCCGGGCCCAAGCAGAGGCACTCGAGGAGTTCAGCCACATGGAGCTCTTCTCCCTAGGGCGCTCCGACGCCGTCAACATCTTCTCCGCGTTCGACCCCGATAGGATGTCGGGGAAGCTGAAGCGGGCCCTCGCGGCGGAAGGGTTCGCTTCGGCGGCGGTCCCTGCCAGGGGGATGTCCGCGACGGAGCACTTCTTCCACTGTGTGTTCGTCTCGCAACTATGGTGCCTCGCCGAGGCGAGGAGGGCGGGCATAGCTGCACCCCGGTTCCTGACAGAGGCGAGGAGGCTGCGGGTCAGCGACAGGATGATCTACTAGTCGTGGTACTTCCGTTCGCCGGCCCTGACGGGGACCTTCAGCCAGTTCTCCTGAGGCGGCAGCGGGCAGACGTAGTCCTCTGAATAGGCACAGTATGGGTTGTACGCGTAGTTGAAGTCGACCGCGTATTCGTCGTCGTGCTCCACCTCCATGTCGAGATAACGGGCAGAGCCGTAGCTCTCCTGACCCGAAGTCGCGTCGCGGAAGGGGACGAAGAGGTTCGGGTCGTCTCTCTCGGCTGACTGGTAGGCCGTGACGCGGACATCGCTCTCGCCGATGACGAGGTCGAAGTACCCCACCCTGTTGAAGAGCTGGCGGCTGCCCTTGCTCGTCGAGACCATGATGGCTTCCGGCTCGGCGTACCTGTGGAGGCCTGCCTCGATCCGCAGGGATGGGTCCGGGTCAAAGTACTTCAGCCCGGCGAAGGATGCCCGCTCGCCCGGGGGGAGGGGGGAGTCGTCCCCGGCCCTGAAGAACTCGTCCTTGTCACGCCTGAACCTGATGAGCGCCCTCTCCCAAGTTGACTGGTGCTGCGGGTCCAATGGTGCGAATCGGGGGCGCCCCTGAAATAGGACTTTCCCCTCCCCGGCCATGGGCAAAGCTGAAAAAAGGAGCGCTATGACGGTGGCCGTCAAAGCATGGCTCGCAACCCCGTAGTCAGGGACATCTTGAAGCGCTACACGCAGGTGTGGGCGCTCGGGCACTCTCAGGCGGTCCTCGGCTGGGACACCGAGACCCACATGCCGGAGAAGGGAGCCCGGCCGCGCGGCATCGCCCTGGGGCAGCTCGCCATGATGTCCCAGAAGGCGACCATCGAGCTCGACGGCCTGGTGAGGAAGGCCGAGAAGGCCAGGGACCTGGACGACATGGAGAAGGGGGTGGTCAGGGTCATGAGGCGCAGCCTGGACTACTACCTCAAGATCCCTCCGGAGCTCGTGGACGAGATGCAGCGGGTGACCACCGAAGCGACGGTGGTGTGGCGGACGGCGCGCAAGAAGTCTGACTTCGGCATGTTCAGGCCGCATCTGGAGAAGATAGTCGGGCTGGAGAGGAAGGTAGCGGACAAGCTTGGGTACGAGAAGCACCCCTACAACGCGCTCCTGGACCTCTTCGAGGAGGGGTTCACGGTTCGGGACGCGGACTCGGTCTATGCGAAGCTCATCCCACAGAGCAAGAAGCTCCTGGCGAAGGTGAGCGCGGCGGGGGTCTTCCCTTCGAGGCACCCCCTGGAGGGGGCGAAGTACGACACCGGCGCCATGGAGAAGGTCAACGAGGAAGTGATCAGGGTGATGAGGATGCCGGAGGACAGGTTCAGGATGGACGTGTCGACCCATCCTTTCACCGTCCAGATCGCCCAGGACGACGTCAGGATCACGACCAGGTACGAGGGTAAGAACTTCAAGGCGACCATGTACAGCACGGCGCACGAAAGCGGCCATGCCATCTACGGCCTAGGCATAGACCAGGCGCTCGCCTTCACCCCCGTGGCGGACGGGGCGTCGTTCGGCATCCACGAGTCGCAGTCGCGGTTCTGGGAGAACGTGGTGGGCAGGAGCATGGGGTTCGTCAGGCTCATCAACCCGACCCTGCGGAAGCACCTGCCTTTCGTCCGGAAGTACGACGTCGAGCAGCTGTATCTGTACTTCAACACGGTCAGGAAGAGCTTCATCAGGGTGGACGCGGACGAGCTCACCTACAACTTCCATACGGCGGTCAGGTACGACGTCGAGAAGAAGGTGATATCGGGCGACGTGAAGGTCGCGGAGATACCTTCGCTCTGGAACGACACCTTCGGAGACTACCTGGGGATAAAGCCGAAGAACGACGCAGAGGGCGCGCTCCAGGACGTCCACTGGAGCGGCGGGTCGTTCGGCTACTTCGCCACTTACACCCTGGGCAACGTGGTGGCCGCGATGATATGGCACAAGATGAGGGACGGGGACATGGTCCAGGAGGCCCTCCAGAAGGGGGACGTCGCAGAGCTGAAGGAGTGGCTTGGGAAGAGCATCCATCGGTACGGCTCCATCTACACCCCCAAGGAGCTGCAGGACAGGGTGTTCGGGGAGGCCTACAACCCCCAGAGGCTCCTGGCGTACTTCGAGCACAAGTACCTCGAATAGGGGCTGGCAGGGAGCGGTGACCTGCGCCCGGACGGGTGCCCCGGATTGGCGATGATTCAGTTCAAGGACGTGGCGAAGTCCTTCAAGGACGTCTACGCCGTGAGGGGAGTCACCTGCGACATCGAGGACCAGGAGATCTTCGGGCTCCTTGGCCCCAACGGGGCGGGGAAGACGACCCTCATCATGACCATGGCGACGGTATACAACCCTACGAGGGGGGAGGTCGTCGTCGACGGCCACAGCGCCAGCGCCGAGCCTGACAAGGTCAAGTCGCTCATAGGGATAAGCTTCCAGGACCCGAAGTACGACAGGATACTTTCTGCCAGAGAGATACTCCAGTGGCATGCGAAGGTCACAGGCGTGGAGAAGGGCATCAGGGAGAAGCGGATAGACGACGTGCTGGCGAAGTTCGGCCTAGCCGGCGAAGCGAAGAAGCGGACATGGATGCTCAGCGGGGGGACGAAGAAGAAGATAGAGAACGCGAAGGTCTTCGTCCAGCGCCCCAAGATAGCGGTGTTCGACGAGCCGACGGCCTACCTCGACGTCCCGTCCAGGCTGATGGTGTGGGACATGATCGACGAGCTCAGGGACGGGGGGACGACCGTCGTGCTCGCCACGAACATGATGGACGAGGCCGACAGGATGTCGGATAGGGTGGGGATAATGAGCAGGGGGGAGATGGTGCAGGTGGGGGAGCCGGCCAGGCTGAAGGGGACCCTCAAGGGGAGGGACATCATCGAGATGAAGCTCGAGGCTCCGATTCCGGAGCTGGTGGGGGAGGTCAAGCAAGTCGAGGAGGTGAAGGATGCTCACTTCGAGGGCGACCTGCTGAAGGTCGCCCTGAGCAACGGGAGGGAGCTGCTGCCCCACATGATCAACCTGGTGACAGCCAAGGGAGGGAAGGTGCAGAGCGTGAACCTCAAGGAGCCGTCCCTAGAAGACGTGTTCCTCCATTACACCGGGACGACCCTCACTTGAGCTCGAAGCCCTCCCCGCTCTTCATCATCTGGGTCCTGATCGAACGCGACCTGAGGACCCTCGTGAAGTCCCCCTGGATCCTCATCAACAGGACGGTGTTCTTCCTCATCCAGCTCTTCGTCTTCGCGTTCTTGATCACCAAGCTGGCATCGTCTCTCGGGTTCAACTACTTCGCCTTCTACTCCGTGGGGGCCGTAGTCTCCACCATAACCTCCATCGCCTTCATCATCGGCGAGGACCTGTTCGAGGAGGAGGAGATGGGGCTGCTGGACTACCTGCTCAGCCTCCCCTTCGGCCACACGCTCTTCGTGATCGGGAGGGCGCTGGGAGGGGCGGTAAGGGGGCTGATCTACGTGACCCCGATGATGATACTCGTTGCATACCTGGACGGATACTTCTCGGTCGCGGGGGTCGCAGGCTCGCTGCTCGTGGTCTTCGTCCTAGCCACCGGCATCTCCGGGCTCTCCATAACCCTGGCCATGCTCATCAGGAACGCCAACAGGTTCGACATAATGATCGCGCTGGCGGAGCTGGCCACGGTGAGGGTCAGCGCCGCGATCTATCCTCTGGTGTACATGCCCAAGGCCCTGCAGCCGATTGCGACCTATTCGCCGGTGACATCTGCCTCGGACATAGTCAGGGCGATCTTCCTGCCGGGGTACACCTCCGAGCCCTATGAGACCGTCGTGCTCGTCCTGTTCGTCCTGATCTTCTTCGGCCTTGGGAGCGCGTTCCTGTTCAGAAAGCTGGAGGGGGGCAAGTTTGAGTAAAGCGTCTGCGGTGATGGAGCGCGACTTCCGGATCTTCTTCGCAGACAAGTACATGCTGATGATAATGTTCGCCAACTTCATGATCGACCTCGGGGTGTCGGGGCTGAGCCTCGGGGCCATGATCAGGAACCTGGGATTCAGCTACTTCCTGTACATCGCCCCCGGCGCGAACCTGATCACCGCGACCGTGGCGTCCTTCCAGTCGGGGAGGGACGTCTGGAGGGAGAGGGTCATCCAGGACACCCAGCAGTACCTGCTGACGCTCCCTGTGAGGAAGAACGTGTTCGCACTCTGCAGGCTGTTCTCGGGGATGCTCAGGACGGTGCTCACAGTGCTCCCCGGGACGGTGGTCATCGCGGTGCTCTACGGGCTGTCGTTTCAGTACTTCCTGGTAGGGCTGGGCATCATGTTCATCTACTCGGGAGCGGTCGCGGGGCTCTCTGTCGCCGCAGCGTCCCTGGCCAACAGCCTGGAGCTCTTCGCAACGGTGAGGAGCACGGTCCAAGTCTACCTCTCGTTCTTCAGCACGCAGTTCTATCCCTCGAGCATACTGCCGCCGGCGGTCGCCGCCGTGTCAGCGTTCAACCCCATGACCTGGGCGGTGCAGTCGTTCAGGGCCCTTCAGGCCGGGACCGTGGACGTGGCGCTGCTCGCCCCCCTCGGCGGCCTCTCGGCGGCCCTGCTGGCCGTGGGGTTCCTCATGTACCGCAGGACCATGAACTACTGACGGCCCGCCGCCGCTAGGGGGCGGCCCCTCCTTCCTGCTGTTCGAGGGACTCGGCGAGCCTTCTGAGTATCTCCCTCTCCAGTATAGTGCCGGCGAGCCTGCCATCCTCGTCGACCACGGCGACAATCGGGACGTTCGTCTCCCTGAACATCGTCGTGAGGTTGAGGCCCGGTTCGTCCTCCATGACCCTTGTCACCCCCGCGAGAGGCGCTTCAGAGACCTTCATCCCCGCCATCTCCTTCCTCGTGAGCCCCGTGATGTCGCGCAGCATCAGGGTCGCTATCGGCGTGCTCCCTCTGACGACCACCGCCGCCCTCGCGTCGAATTCGAGCAGCTTCTTGAACGCGTCCTTCACAGGCTCGTCGTCCCGGACGGCGACGGTCGGGAGCGTCTTGCATATCTCCTGGGCTGTCATCGACTGGAGATGCTGCATGACCACCTTCTTCTGGGTCCCCGCCTCGTGGTCGATCGAGACCAGCTGGGCCCGGCGCCTGAACAGGAGAGGGGCGGTCAGCGCAAGGAGGGCTATCCCCATGGCCGTGGCCGAATACACGAATCCCCCTATCAGTGCCGACCCCGCCGTGAAAGCGGAGACCAGCAGGGCGGCGTCAACTCCTCCGTTCACTATGGTCCCGAAGGCGTTCCGCCACCTGTCGACGTGGAAGAAGCCCGCGGATGTGGCTCCGACCGCGGAGTCGAAGGCCAGGGCGACCCCGAAGATGGTCAGCCCCGTCACGATGAGGGCCGGCGTGACACGGACGAAGTAGAGGCCGAGGCCCGCGAAGAACAGGGGCTCGAAGAAACCGTATGTGAAGGCCCGCAGCTTCTCCATCAGGACAGGCCTGGCCGCCAGGAACTTCTGCATGAGGAACCCGAGGAAGAGGGCCACGATGGCCGCGTTGAACCCCGTAATCTGGCCGACGAAACCTGCTATCAGCAGGATGGAGATTATCACCGCGAAGACCACCTCCCTGCTCTTCAGCCGGCTCTCGACCTTCTCCAGGAGCGGGACCATCACATACCTCCCGAAGGCGACGACCCCCAGGATGGCCGCGGCCAGCTCTGCCGCGGTGACTGCGATGGAGAAGACCGTGACCGCCTTCCCGGCGAGGTCGATGACGAAGGAGAAGAGGACGACGGCGGCCACCTCTATGACGACCACCTGTGAGAAGATGGCGGTCCCTTCGTCTGTCCTGGCGAGCCCGGTGTCGGTTAGCAGCCTCGACAGGGGGCCCGCGCTGCTCATGCCGGCCACGATCCCTATGACCAGGGCCACGGTCGCCTGGCCGAAGAGGAAATAGAAGATCGTGGTTATGGCCAGGAACCGGACGACGAATTGCCCGAGGGCGACCAGCAGCGTGGTCCGCCTGGCGAACACCCCTCGGAGCCTGTCCGCCTCGAACTCCTCGGCCCCGCTTATGAAAAGGAGGAAGTTGATCCCGAGCGACACGAAGAGCGTGATGGTCGGCACGACGTCGACCACGTTGAAGACCCCGGGGCCCAGAAGGGTGCCGACCAGGATGGCCCCGACGAAGGGGATGAGGCCGACCTTGCGGAACGCCTCCTCGCCGAGCTTGGCGGCGATGAGGAGTATGCCGAGGTACGCCAGCGACGACACGGCAAGCGGCAGATCGGTGAAAATTGCCATACGAACAGACCACCCGGCCCTGGCGTCTGAAGTCGTCGGGCATTTAACAGAGTGTTATTTCAGCGGCCACCACCGGGAGGCGTCTGTGTGCGGGCCCTAGGCCAGCTCGAACTCCACCAGCCAGAGCTCGTCGGTGGACTTGAATCCCTGCTTGGACCAGTAGGCTTTGACCTCCGAGGGCGAGTCCGCGCCGTCGCGCCTGGCGAGCTTGGGGTCGATCTCCTTGAGCTTCAGCCGCCTGAGGCCGGTGACCTTGATCTTCGCAAACTTGACGGGTGGGTACCCCATCTTCGCGGCGTCGTAGACCTCACCGACAGTCACTCTGGGCTGGGGCCACTTCCTGAACGTCACTGTCTTCTTCCCCGCCTTCACCTGCTCGGCCGACTTGGCGCCGAAGGTGATCAGCGCCAACGGAGCGCCTCGAAGGGCATCATGGGCCCGGCGCTCCTATCGCCTGATAATCCCTTCCGTCCGGCCTTGGAGGACATCCTTCCCCTCCTGGTTCGTGCACTTGAATGACATCGACACTTCGAGCCTGTCCTCCGACTCCGCCACGCTCAGCACCGTGCCCTCGCAGGTGACGGTGTCGCCCACGAACACAGGCCTGAGGAACTCGAAGTTGATCCTCCTCGCTATGTAGTTGAGGTCCCCTCCGAGCTTGGTGGGGAGGGTCGCGGTCAGGAGTCCCTGGATCATTATCCTGCCCCTTGCGTCGGGGACCATGTGGTGCATCCCCTTGTCGCCCGAGATCTCTGCGAACGATGAGACGTCTTCCCTCGTGAAGGTCCGCGAGTAGGTGGTCTTCGACCCGATGGTTGGGTTTGGCGTGCAGGGGGCGTCCCGTTCAGGCTTGATTGAGTTTGCGGTGGGCGAACGCGGCTACGGAGCCAGCCTCTGGTCGGGGAAGAACTCTTCGAAGCCAGGCATGTCTGCGGCGGAGCCCTCGGGGCCCTCGCCCCACATCAGCTCGGGGGGCATCGGCCTCTTCTCCAAGCCGGCTAGGGTCATCCTCAGCCAGGGGACCGAGATCTGCTGGCCCTGGTAGGTCCCCCCGTGCTCTATGGCGGTGAGTATCACCGCTTTGTAGTAGCCCTTCAGGTCGACGTCGTTGGACGACGGTTGAGGTCGGGGAAGGCCTGAATGCGCGAGGCCGGAGCCGTCGAAACGCAGTTCGGAGACCTCGGAGATCTCGGGCTTCAGGGTCAGGTCGGTCGCCCATGGATCCTCGGCGGGCGCCCTTGACAGCCTCCTGCGGATCAATTCAATCAACGCCGGAGGTATGTCGCGGACGGTTAATGATACGATAGTTTTGTAATCGGTCCCCGTCCTCGTTCAGGGGTCTTGAACGGGCTCTGATGGGACCCGCGGGGGGAGGCCACCGGTCAAGGAGGGATCAGCCCAGGACCTGCTTCAACAGGCCTCCGGAGATGTTTCCGCCGGAGACGACCACCACGACCTTCTCTCCGGGCACCCCTCCGGAGCCGGAGAGCAGCGGCGCCAGCGGCGCAGCCCCCGACGGCTCTGCGACGATCCGGGCGGTGTTGATCATGGCGGCCGTCGCCCTGATGATCTCCTCCTCCGAAACGGCGTAAGCCCCGTCCACGTGCATGGTGCACGCCCTGAAGGTGAGTTCGCCGAGCGCCGAGGGCATCAGGCCGTCCGCCACGGACTTTGGGTCCTCGACCCGCACTATCCTGCGAGCGGCGAGGGCCGAGGACAGTTTGGGCGCCCGCTGCGGCTCCACTCCGAAGATCCGCACCCCGGGGCACCTGGACTTCAGGGCGATGGAGACCCCTGAAATGAGCCCTCCTCCCCCGACCGGCACCAGGACCGAGTCGAACCCTTGGAGCTGCTCCGAAATCTCGAGGCCGACTGTCCCCTGGCCGGCGATTACATCGGGGTCGTCGAATGGGTGCACGAAGGCGGCTCCGGTGGCGGCCGCAATCTCCCTCGCCTTCGCCTCCCTTTCTCCGCTGAGCCTGCCGGCCCTGATCACTTCTGCACCGAACTCCTGAATGGCGTCAACCTTCTCCTTGACGGCTGTCTCGGGGACCACGACGGTGCACTTCTTCCCCAGGAGCCTGGCGCTGTAGGAGACCGCTATCCCGTGGTTGCCCGAAGAGGCCGCGACGACGCTGCGCTGGCGGACGCGCGAGACCTTGTTGTAGGCGCCCCTGATCTTGAAGACCTTGATGGGCTGAAAGCATTCGAGCTTCAGGTAGACCCGCCTGCCTGTCAGCTTCGAGAGGGCCGGAGACTCGAGCAGCGGGGTCCTGCTGGCCACACCCTGGATCTCCCTGGACGCGTCCTCGATCTCCTTCAGGCCGGGGAGCGCCCTTGGTTCCATCATCAGCCACCCCTCGGGCAAGGGTGTACGATGCCCGCGAGGTCCCTGACGTCGGTCTGGCTCGGACGCAACAGGCGAGCGATGGGCCGGGTAGATTAGAGGTTTTGGGCGGCGGTCAGGCCGCCTTGTCGTCGGCCGCGGTCTCCGAGTAGCCGAGGACTTCGGTGGTGCCGGCGTCTATCTTCACCTGGACGACGTGAGGTTTGATCAGGAGCACCCCCACCGTGAGCTTGACGTTCGCCTTCACCGTCCACACCCCACCGTCGCTCATCACTTCTGTGAACTTCACCCTGCCCAGCTTCTTCCCGTACTTCTTCTGCATCCAGGCTCTCGCGACGTTCTCGGCGTCGTCGGTGGTGGCTAGCAGGGACAACCTTGCAGGGCGCTCTGGGGCAGGGACCGCTTTAGCGCAGGTTGCGAGATTACTTTGAACGTTGGGTGAGCGAAAGTGGACATGAAGCGGCCGGAGCACGCGAACCGCTAGTGCACAGCCGCGGGCGTCTTCGCTTCCAGGGATGAGATGATCTCCCTGCAGAAGGCTGGAAGGTCGGCGGGGAACCGGGAAGTGATGATGTTCCTGTCCTTGACTACGGCCTCGTCCACGTAGCTGGCGCCCGCGTTTACGACGTCCTCCTTTATCGAACTGAAGCAGGTCATCGTCAGCCCCTTCGTAAGACCTGCTGACGCCAAGACCCACCCGGCGTGGCAGATGGCCGCCACCACCTTGCCCTGGGCGTGCGCCTCCTTCACCAGCCTGATCAGCGCCGGGTATCTGCGCATGTAGTCCGGCGCATAGCCGCCCGGAATGACGACCGCGTCGAACCTGGCAGGGTCTGCCTGGTCGGCGGTGATGTCGGGCTTCGCTTCGAGCCCGTGTTTGCCCCTGTAGAGCGGGGCGGACCCTGTCCCTACGACGGTCAGCTCCGCACCCTCTTCCTTCAGCCTGTAGTAAGGGTACCAGAACTCGAGGTCTTCGTAGAGGTTCTCCACGAGTATCGCCACTTTCTTTCCCGAGATGGGCATGGCGGTGGAAAAGCTCCCCCGGCGATTTAAGTCGTTGGCGCGGCGCCCTGAGTGGGCTCCTGCCAAAGTCCCCTGCCCCCCCGAAGCAGGGCGGGCCATGGAGCCAGGCGAGCACTTCGGCCGCGACTGGCAAAGCCTTATTCCCCCTTGGGCGGGTCTTCGACCTGAGTGGGCAAGTTGAGAGACAACCGGGTATTCATGCTGGGCGTCTTGATCGGGCTGGCGGTGTCGGGGACCGCCTACGGCGTGTTTTCCTTCGCAACTTCGCCCTACGCCGACGCCTTCGTCTCCGGGGTCACCCTGATGGGGTTCGGCCTCGCCCTGGGTGGATACTTCCTGCGCTGGAGGGGCGACCAGTCGAAGGAGCTCTACTTCCTGATGGGAGCGGGGATCGGGATAGTCGTCGTGGCCTTCCTCAACGCCGGGGCAGCGGTATCCCCCTACATCCCCAGCTAGTTTGGTGTATACTAGCGTGACCCGCAGATTAAGATTCGTTGGCCCAGTTTCTCAATAAGGCGTCAGGGCCGTATCTGACGCGATGATGGAAGCCGGCGATTCGGGTTTCGGGGAGTCGATGAAGCACAGGATGGTGGAGGACTTCGTCGTCGCCTACTACAACGGCTCGCTGAAGCCGAACATGGCAGAGAAGAACCCTACCACCGGAAGGGACGTCGAATATCTCATGGACGGCCCGCAGTTCGACAGGATAAGGAAGACGGAGATCTGGTCTTATTCGAACGCCATAGGCACAGGGTACCAATACAGGGTGGTGTACAAGGACAGGAGGTTCTCCGACCTCGAGCGCCTGATGGAGATGTACTCAGGGACGATGCAGTCAGCCGAGGAAGACCGGGGGCGGACGGAGCAGAGCCTTTACCAGCTGGTCCTCCTCATGATCAAAGAAGGCAGGCTGCCAAAGTCGTTCAAGATCCAGACCTCGGAGGAGGCTCAGGAGCAGAGGCTCCTGTCAGTGATCGCGGACCTAAGCAAGTCCATGGAGGAGCTGGGGAGGAGGGTCAGGGCGATCGAGGAGCAGCTCGCCGCCCAGCAGGCGCTGCAGGTCCAGAGCGCGCCGCCCCCCGCTTCCGAGGGTATTCCCTCAGTATGAACGGGGCGACCTTGCTCCCGTACCTGAGTCTGAGCGCCGGCGGAAGGAACCTGTAGGCCCTGACGACGCCCCTGCAGCTTCTGCTCCCGCAGCTGCATTTCATCGTGAACCCCGGCCAGTCGACGTCGGTGGAGTAGTCGAAGGTGAGCTCCTCCCCTCTTTCGACGTCCCTCGCTGTCCTGATGCTGTCCCCCGAGATGACGCAGTTCGGCTCGCAGGAGTGGTTGATGTACCAGACGATGCCGCCCTTCCTCGGGACGACGTACCTGTCGTAGTCCACCTGGACGGCGTAGGGCCAGACAGCCTCCGGGATGTCCCAGATCCATCTAGGCTTGCCCCGAAACGACCCGACTCTGGTCGACCGCCTCATCGGAGCTCCGGCGTAGACCCCCTTGCCCTTAGGGCCGGCGTCTCCGATGAAGACGGGAGCCCGTCTCAAGGCGGCCCTCCAGGCCGGTCGGGGACGACGTAGAGCGTGAGCTCGTTCTCCCTGTCGGCGGACCTGGGTGCCCATCCTTCGAAGGTCCAGACGTAGGACACGACCCGCGCCCCGGGCCTGAGCTCCGAGAGCAGCTTCGGCTTCAGCCTCTGGTTCGTCCCTTGCGTGAGGAAGAGTGTGACCACGGTCGCCTCGCTCAGGTCCACGTGAAAGAAGTTGCCCCAGACAACGCTGACGCTCCCGCCAAGCCTGTTCAGGGACACGGCGAGCCTCGAATAGAGGACCCTGACCGGATCCGCTTCTACCCCGACGGCCGTGGCGTCGCATGACCGGGCGGCCTCGATGATCACCCTGCCGTCCCCGGAGCCGAGGTCGTAGACCACGTCGGAGGGCCCCGCCCCCGAGAGCTCCAGCATCCGCCGGACCTTCCTGCGGGAGGTGGGCTCCCATCCAGCTCCGATCGCAGCCGTGCCCAGAAGGAACACACCCAGGGCGGCGCCGATGACCATGAGCGCCAGACCGAAGGCGGCCGTGCCCACGATAGGAATCCCTCCGCGTCAGATTTGACCGTTTTGCCGCAGCGCGCACAGGGGCCCGGGTGACGGCGCCGGCTTGGACCGATGACTTACGGCGGGGTGGCCTTCACAGGATGGGCACCCTTAACTATCGTCGACCCCGGCGTGCGGCCATGCCTCGAATAGAGCTCTACGAAGGGTCGCAGAAGGTGGCCGACGTCGGCCTGCCGGAGAAGAAGTTCAAGACCGGCTCGGTGGGATACTGGGCAACCCAGAAAGTGGAGATCAACGGAAAGAGATACCAGGCGCAGTTCCAGCTCGTCCAGATAGGGTCCAAGCAGCAGCCGGAGTAGGCGCCGCTTCTAGACGCTGGCTTCTTCCTCGTAGAACGTCTCGTACTTGTCCTTCTTCGGGACGATGCAGAGGAACTCCGCGGTCACCTTTCCTGTGTTCTTGTACCAGTGAGGGGTCCCTTCTGGGATGTAGATCGAGTCCCCGGCCTTCACGCTGTGGACCCTGTCCCCGATCCCAACCCTGTACTTTCCCTTGAGGACGTACTGTTCGTGCTCTATGTCCGGGTGGTGGTGCTTCGGGATGCTCCCTCCTGGCTTGATTTTGAACCTCCGCATCTCGAAGTTGGGCGCCCCGTCGTGCCTGTCCACCAGCCACTCGATCTCTGTCTTGACCGCCTTCTCCACGTTCTGGGGTTTCACTTTGCCAGCAGGTTTGACCGACAATGCGCGCACTCATGGAAGCCGACCTGCTTTAAGATGAACGCTGGTCCGCCGGCGGGCCGGTCCAAACCCTTATGATTGCTCCCGGGGCCGAGTCGAAACCCCGGAGCGCCCATGGACACCGACGAGACTGACCAGGTGAACCGCTCGCGGCTCCTATTCGCAGTCGCCCTGGCGGGAGTCCTGCTTTACACCGCCCTGGACGCGGTGGCGCAGTCGCTCCCCCCTCACTACAGCCCCGTCAGCCAGGCCGAGAGCGACCTCGCCGTAGGGCCCTATGGGTACGTGATGACACTGAACTTCATCAACCGCGGGATCCTGTCCCTGTGCTTCCTCTTCGCCTTGATGCTGGCAGCCAACAGCGACGATGTGGCGAGCCACAGGCTCAGGAGAGGGTCGTGGCTCTTCGCAGTGTGGTCCGTGGGGGCGCTCCTCCTCGCCGCGTTCCCCACAGACGTGCCTCCGGCCCCCCTCTCCCTGCATGGGGCGATCCACCTAGTCGTTGCGGTCGCCGCTTTCCTGGGAGGGGCGTCCGGCGCCCTATACATTTCCCTCGGGATGGCGGGGAACAGGGCGCTGGGGAAAGCGAGAGGGGTCGCAGTCCCACTGGCATACCTCACGGTGGCGCTCTGTGTGGTTGTGTTCGGAGGGTTGGTCCCCGGGGTCGCCACCGGCTACGGCGGGCTGACGGAGAGGGTTTTCCTCGGGTCGCTCCTCCTGTGGGTCGCCGTGGTGTCGGCAGTGATGCTGGAGAAGCCAATTATCAAGTCCGCGCCCTGACCCTGGAGAGGTCGGTCTCGTGGCAGTGATAACGCTAGCAAACGGCGCCGTTTTCGCGAGGGCGGAGGAGCGGGTCAGGGGATACAGCCGGCCCCTACGGGGTCGCAGGCAAATCGTTGAATCAGAGGGTCGACTCACCGGCTGCCGTGAGCGCCAGCCAGGCCGGGGAGCCGGAGCCGCCAGGAGAGATTCGCAACATCAAGGAGTTCAGGCAGGTCAAGCTGAAAGCGGAAGGAGTGATCGTCACCACCGGCTCGAAGCCGCCCAGGGCCCACAGGGCCCTCTGCCGGGAGCTCTCGGAGGAGCGGTTCACCGATGCCGTGGTGTTCAACGAAGGGAAGAAGGGGAGGTACTATCTGAGGAGCGACCTCGCGGAGGCGGTGAGGGACTTCCAGGCCGTGGCGTGCATGAAGTGCAGGCCTGAAAGGCCTGTCACAGGACGGGAGTAGGGCAACCTGCCTGAAGGCGGGGTCGTGGCCCGAGCGAGACAGGGCGCGGCGGCGCACCGGCCCGGGGCGGAAGGGTTTCGGGAAAACCGTCTTTAGACCGCGGGGTGTTCATCGCGTCCATGTCGTTCCTGAAGAAGATGAAAGACAAGACGGAGGAGGCCGCGAAGAAGACGGCCGAGGCGGGGAAGGACGTGGGCGAGAAGGGGGTCGACCTCGGGAAGAAAGGGGTCAAGAAGACAGAGGAAGCCGTCAAGCGCGAAGACGACTAGACCTTACACTTCGGAATATTCCGACTGAAAAAGGGAGGCTTGTGACCCGCGCCCACTGGGCGCAGATCACGAGTCCTGTGAGTCCTGTTGCTGGTTCTGGACCGTGCAGCTCGCAGTTCCCAAGGGGAGAGCGCAGCTCACTAGCTGGTTTGCCCCATTGGATGCTATCACGTGTAGGATGTAGACCTGGCCCGACGCCGTCGAAGGCACCAGGGTGAAGTTGGCTTCGCCAAAGGTCAGCTCGCCAGTGAAGGTGAGCCGGACGCACTGCCCCGGGCCCAGCGCGAGCTGGTGGAAGGCCGAGTCCTCCCCTTCGCCGTTGGACAGCGAGAGCTGGCCGGTGGCGCAGGAGGACGAGGTCGTTGTGCTTGTGCTTGTCGAGGTGGTCGTGGTTGTGGTGGTGGTAGCGGAGCTCGGCATCACCGGGACGAAGACCAATTCGTCCATGTGAGTCGGCAGCTCGCAGGCGTTGGAGTTGGAGGTCTGGTTGGTGTTCGAGTCGGAGGTATGGGTGGAGTTCGAGTCAGAGGTCTGGTTTGAGTTCGAGTCGCCTTCGCCTGGCTGCTGGCCGCCGGGCGTCGCGCACGCGTTCCCGACCACGGTGAAATTGCCATGCAGCCCTAGGCCGACGAGGCTTACCGGGATGCTGGCCGAGTTGTTCACCAGGACGGTGAAGGTGGTGACGTTGCCGCTCACCGACAGCGCGGTGATGCTGGCGGACACGTTGCCCCTAGCGCTGCCGAGGGCGTCGTTCTCCGAGTTGGTCATCTGGTGCTGCTGTCCCACTTCGTCAGAGCCTTCCCCGTGCCCCATGACCCCCACCGAAGAGGGGATCAGCTGGAAGCCCGAGGGGGTGTCTACCACGACAGGGTTCAGCTGGAGGAGAGCGAAGTCCCCGGAGCCGAATGCCGATGGGTGGGCGATGGTTACCTCGAATGAGGTCCCTCCGGTCGCGAGCGCGACGGTCGAGACGGTGTTGTTCACGTCGATTTTGATGCTCGTCACCGTGAAGGTGACCGAGTACAGCACCGAGCCGTTGGGGAGGTTTGCCACTGCTATGGTCTGCGAGACGTTCTGCAGCTTGAGCAGGTCGAGGGAAGCCGAGCCCCCTGTCGGGGTCACGGTCACCGACGTGGTGCTGACCTTCCCCGGAGTCCCGCTGGGTTCGCCGACGAGCAAGGAGAGGGACGAGTAGGTGACGTTGAGGTAAGATGTCAGCGGAGGCACCTGGGGCGGGTCAGTCAGCCTGATCGCGAGAGGCGCCAGCTGGCCACCCTGAGAGCTCGAAGATGAGTTGTTGGATGTGTTTGTGGACATCGGCACGCCGATGTAGAGGAAGGAGGCGGCTACGATGCCCAAGGAGACGATGATAGCTACTGCTGCGTATTGCAGGGTCGTTTTCTTTACGGACATTGGCTTCGGGTGTCGGGGCAGGGGGCATAATCCTAGGGAATTGAAAGGGGCCCAGGCGCCCTCTGGAGCCTGTTCAACGCCTTTGAAAGCCGTCTCATCTGGAGGCGAATGGTCAGGCCCAGGAGGCGAGGCGCCTCCATACCCTGGCCGTCTCATACCAGAAGACCAGGATCATGACGGCCGCAGCCCCCACCAGCAGGGGGACGTAGGCGGCGTACATGAGAGACATGTAGGCGAAGAACCCTATCACCACGGAGAACAGGATGGCGAAGAAGAGCAGTTGGGGCACCACCACCCCTCCCAGCTTGGTGTAGCCGTCGAGTATGGCGTTGGTGGCGCCCTGGACGACGAGGTACCTGCCGTGCTCGTCCTGGGTCGCGTAACCTGCCTCCACCAGCCTCCCCAGGTGGTACGACGCCAGCGAGGGGGTGGAGAAGCCCAGCGCCCTCTGCACGTCCCTGAGCTCTGAAGCGCCGGAGCGGAGCAGGTAGACATACACCCGGAGGGTGTTCCCTCGGATGTCGGCAGGGCCCTTCTTAGCACTGGCAGCCAACTTGGTTCCTCGCGGTTTGGCGTCCATATTTAGCTTGGGATGTACCAGAGCGCGGAGCCCCCTGCGGGGAGGAGGGGACGAGGTGTTCGGGGGAGACGCCCATGCTTGTGCCCTTCGTCAGACTCCGGAAGAGCCGGATCGGCTGACCGCGCCGGTGGCCCCGGGGGACCTAGGCCGCTTCCGTCTTTGTGGGGCTTGCGCCCTTCCCCTGCTTCTTCAGGACCAGGAACGCCAGCGCGACCACCGAAAGCGACGCGGGGAAGAAGACGCCTGACGACTGGCTGCCCGTGGGGATCGAGGTGACTCCCGACGACTGGCCGTTGACGACCTGGAAGCT
>JAKAPI010000006.1:26423-37043 GCA_021807225.1 archaeon
GTCGAAGATGTGGTGGAAGACGTAGCCGTAGATGTCGTGAGGGTCGTGGTGGTCGTAGTTGGTATCGTAGTCGTGGAACTCGTCGTGGTCGTAGTAGTGGTCGTGGTAGAGTTCGTAGTGGTGGTTTGGGTGGTCGAGGTCGTAGTCTGGGTGAAATGGAATGTCGTGGTCCTTACAGGCTGAGACGTAGTGGAGGTCAGCGCCTGCGTCTGGGAGGCGGACAGAGAAGTAGTGGAGGTCGCGGTCGAGGCGGCGCTGGTCGTGGTCGTGGAGGTCGACGTGGCGATCGCAGTCGTTGTCGACGAGAACCCATGATGGTCGTTAGCCGCCACATACCCGGCGTAGGGAGCGACGACGGTCGTCGTAATCACCAGGATGGCCAGGACGTTGGTGCCGAGCACCACGAAGGTGGGCGCTATGAGCTTCATTTCATCCCCCTCGTCGCTTCCCAGGTTTCGGTGGCCAGGAGCGTCACGATGAGCACGTTGATGATCATCCCGGTGGCCGCAAGCCCGGGGGCGAATACTGTCCCGAGGCCGCTGCCCACCATGCCGACGACGGAGACGATTATCCCCACATAGACCCCCTTGATCCAGTGGACCTCTGACCAGAGGAGGATGCCGGAGACCACGTACATCACGCCCAGGAGGACCATGACCACGCCCAGGAGATCCAGGACATACTGCGAAGGCAGGGCGCCGCCGGAGCTGCTGATCAGGAAGGTCCCAGACAGGTCGTTTGGAGCCAGAACCATGGCGACCCCGGCCGCGTCAGAGAAGGCGAATGCCACCCAGCAAACGAGGGCGGCGACGACGGTGGGGCCCTTGAAGAGGAGGCTCTTCTTGATGGCGGCCCTTCGCGCTTCACTCTCGTCTTCTTCTTTACCCATGCATAACTTTTCCTGATGAAATCTCGTCAGGCCGACCCCCGTTCGATAGATATGCGTTGCCTCTCAGGTGCCGCCCAGCACGCTACCTGAATGAGATGTGGTAGGCTTCCTGGCCGTGCTCGGGGTACTCCTTGGTCTTGGCTACCGTCTCGTCGAGCTTCACCGTGCCCTTCAGCGAAAGCTCGCCGGCCAGGACGTGCTCCATTCGGATGTTGCAGAGGGTCTCACCCTTGGCTGCGGCTTCGGCCATCCTGGTGGCTCCGACTACGGCATGGCCGATGATCGTGAAGTCCCCCGCTATCTCCTCGAGGGCGCACCTGCCGGAGTCCACCCCCAGAGCCAGCCCGACGTGGGCAGGGAGGTTCCGGGCGTTCTTCCTGTGCTCAGGGAAGATCTCCTCGTCGAACGACTCGTGGGCCCGCCTGCAGAACTCCATGACCTCCTTGAGGAACCTCGAGGGCTTCGACCCATAGATCCAGTAGACTACGAAGCCGTCCCCGGTGAATTTGTCGAACCAACCCGAGGTCTCCTGGGCCAGCTCCTTCATCTTCTCCGTGAATGCGGTGGTGATGATCGCGTACTCTCTTGACGAGATCGCCTCCCTCATCAGGTGGGTCGAGCCCCGTATGTCTCCGATGACGACGTGGATGCCTGTCTGGTCCCCTGCGTTGAGCAGGTGGGTGAGCTCCTCCTTCGAAATCGTCTTCTCCCAGTCGATGGGGGCGTGCAGGTCCAGCTTCTGGAGGGCTTTCTCTCCTCTTGCTCGCGGGCTCACTGCGCTTCGGCAGGGCGTTCAAAGTCGTTCTAATATATAGGTCAGGGAGCGTCCAAGGGGCATTGAAGGCCAGCGTCGTCGCAGTGGCAGTAGCAGTCTTGGTCGTCGTCGTAGTGGCGGCCGTCGCGGTGGTGTTTCTGATGGCGCCGAGCGGGAGCCTAGTCGTGGGGGTGAAAGACGCACCGTCCACGGGCGCCGTGACGCACATCTACCTCACGATCACTGACATCGTCCTGCAGGGAGGCACCGGCAACTCCAGCACCACCTTCAAGCTCAACGCCACCACCTTCGACCTTCTGGCGCTGCAGAACGTGACGAAGATGCTCGGAAAGAACAGCGTCCCGGTGGGGAACTACACCATGGTCAGGTTCGGGGTCACGAGCGCCGTCGCCACGGTCGGCGGGACCAACGTCACCCTGACCGTCCCGAGCGGTCAGATCAAGGTTCCGATGCAGTTCACTGTCGCGTCAGGGAAGACGACCACCATCGTCCTTGACATCTCGGCCGACATGACCGCGATCAGCGCCTCCAACAACCTGAGGCCCACTGTAACCGGCCAAGAGACTGTACCGCCCAGCTAGAGACCGAGCCTCCGGTCCGCAGAGTGCTGATCCGACGAGCGCAGCCTTATCACTCACAGGGCAGACGTGAAGCGCGGATAGGCCGATGACAAAGAAGCTCTCTTTCACCCACGCGGTCGCAGTAGGCCTGGGGAACATCATAGGAGCAGGGATCTTCGTCATGGCCGGGTCGGCCATAGGCGCGGCAGGCCCGGCAGCGCTCGTCGCCTTCGCGATAACAGCCGGACTGGCCATCACTGTCGGCCTGAACACCGCCGAGCTGTCTTCGAGGTACCCCGCGCTCGAGGGCGGGGTCTACAGCTTCGCCAGGGCTACGATGGGGGACACAGTCGGGTTCCTGGTCGGGTGGTTCAGGCTCATCGCCTACGCGGTCAGCGGGGCGGCCGTCGCCCTCGGCTTCGCCTCCTATCTGGTTAGTGTGGGGCTCCCTTCGGCCGCGTACTACCCGGCGGCCGTGGTCCTGATCGTGGGGCTCGCCCTGGTCGAGGTCGGGGGCCTCAGGCTTGCCTCCGAGGTCGAGGTGGGGCTGGTGGTTGTGAAGGTCGTAGGTCTGGCCGTGTTCCTCGCCGCAGTGTTCGCTCTCGTAAGGTTCTCCCCCGGGAACTTCGCCCCCCTCTTCCCGACGGGAGGGCTCGGGGTGCTCGTAGCGGCCAACATAGCCTTCTTTGCCTACTCGGGCTTCAACACAATCGCGACCCTCACCCCCGACGTACAGGACGGGGAGAGGACCGTGCCGAGGGCCATCATCGCGTCGATCGTGATAAGCACGGTGCTGTACGTCATGGTGGTCTTCGCCCTCCTCATGGCGCTGAACTGGACGGCCTACGGGACAGCCTCCGACCCGCTGGCCGTCGCGCTTGGGTCGCTGAGGGTGCCGTCGGCGGTGTCGTATGCGGTCGCTTTCGCAGCGCTCGCAGCGACCTTCGCCGTCACTCTTTCGATGCTGATAGCGGGGGCGCGGACGACGAAGCAGATGGGAGAGGATGGGATGCTGCCCGGCTGGTTCGGGAAGGGGTCGAAGGCCCCGGCCCTGGTTGTGGCTGGGGTGATGGTCGCGTCGCTGGGGCTCGGGAACGTGGAGAGCGTCGCCCTCGTCGCCAACTTCGGGATCGTCTTCTCCTACATGCTCACAGGGGTTCAGGTGGCAATCGCCCGGAAGGGACGCGTGGCGGCGAAGTTTTCGTCCCCGGGCTACCCCTGGGTCCAGGGCCTGGCGGTCGTGCTTTCGGCCGCGATGCTCTTCGGGCTGGGGACGCAGTCCATCCTCGTCGGCTCCGTGACCCTGGTCGCCGGGCTGGCCGTGTACTGGATCTACGTCCGCCCGGCCCTCCGCCGCCGCGGCCAACCCTAAGAACCCCCACCTGAGACCGCCGAGTGTGAAGCCCGATGACGTGTCTGCCAGGGCGAAGCACAGCAGGGCCAGGGCGCTGGGGTTCACTTCGGTCGGGCACTTCGTAAACGACGGCTCCGTCTTCTTCCTGCCACTGGTCGTCGACCTGCTGGCGGCGCTGAAGGGGGCGACGCCCCTCGAAGTTTCGGTCCTTCTATTCATGTTCTACCTCAGCTCGTCGGTGGCCAGCGTCTTCGTCGGGAGGCGGGCCGACAGGACCGGGGCGCCGGGGAGGCTCATGGCCGTGGGGATCGGTCTCCTGGGCCTCGGGCTCCTGGGGTTCTACGCAGCCATCACCTACGCTGTGGGAGGGGAACTCTTCGCGTATGGGCTCGTGTGCGACCTCGTGATGGGGGTCGGCAGCTCGTTCTACCACCCGCTCGGGGGGAGCGTCATTCAGGCGTCGTTCGGGGGAGGAGCCAGAGGGCGGGCCCTGGGCATCAACGGGGCCATGGGGAGCCTTGGGAGGACCCTGTACCCTTCCCTGTTCTTCGTGGCGGCAGCGGCTCTGACCACGCCGGGGTCCCTGGGGTTCTTCGGGCTGGTGGGGCTGGGAGCGGCGCTGCTCATCTGGGCAGGGCTGGGGAGGGTCGAAGGGGCGAAACGCGAGGGGGGCGGCGCCGGGCCGTCGGTAAGGAGCTCTCTCACCAGGCCGATGGTGATGCTCCTCGCGGTCTCGTTCCTGAGGTCGGCGGCCCTCTTCGGGGTCGCAGCCTATGCGCCGATCTTCCTGACGACCCAGCGGGGGCTGGGGGTGAGCTCCATCCTTGGGCTGTCCCTGACGGTGTTCTACGCTTCCGCGATCATAGGGCAGCCGGTCTTCGGGGTGCTCACGGACAGGGTCGACCACAGGTGGGTCCTCGCCATTTCTGCGGTCGGGGCAGCCCTGGCGATAGTGGGATACGTCAACACCGGCGGGGCGGTCAGCGTCGCCCTCCTTTCGCTGTTCGGGTTCTTCGCCTACACGGGGTTCCCCCTGCTGATGTCTCTGACGTCGGACTACTCCCCCCAGGCGTCGGCGCTCGGCAACTCCATCGTGTGGGGGCTGGGGGCGACCGGGGGAAACTCGGTCGGGCCGATCCTGGTCTACGCCATCGCGTTGAACGAGTACAGCAACCTCGGCTTCGCGTTCGAGATCATGGCCGGGCTGGCGGTGGCCTCCGCCCTGGGCGCAGTGCTGCTCCCCAGGCCGACCGTAGTCAGGAAGGGGCAGGGCGAATAGCTGCGCCGAGGGGTTTCGCCACCCCGGGCGCTTTCGAAAATGTTGGTTGATATAGCGACCAGGGCCGATTGTAGACGGAATGGAAGGTGACAAGGACGTGGTCTGGAGCGGCAGGCCCTGGATCGGGCCGTCTGCCGTGGCCAGGACGATCGGTGCGGCCCTGGCAGCCGTAGTCGCGTTCGTCGCGCTGTCGGCGCTGGGCCTCCTGGGGCTCTCCGTCCTCGGGATCCCCCTCTTCGCCATCGCTGCAGGGATACTGGCCTTCGCCTGGCTCGCGTCCATCGCTGGCCTCATCGTCATGCGGGCGTCGTACAGGTATGTGCTCCGCCAGAGCTCCGTCGAGGTCGACCGAGGGATAGTCAGCCGCCGCTCCCTCGTCGTCTCGCCTTCGGCCTTCGCCGAGCTGGAAGTCGAACAGGGGGTCATGGGGAGGATGATGAACTACGGGTCCCTCGAAGTGAGGTCGCAGGGAGGCCAGCAGCTTAACCTGTGGCTGATACGCGACCCCAAGGGGGTCTCGACCAGGATCAGGGAGGTCATGACCGTCCCCACAGTCAAGGTCGCCAGAGACGAAGGTGCAGGCGCGCCCGGCTCCAGCTAGACTTGGGATTTGGGCCGACCGGATGGCTTCGGATCAGGAGACCCTGACCTGAGGGCAGCCGAAGAACCCCCCGAGCTCTTCCGCCTCCTCCCTCACCAAAGACGATATGCGGGGGGGCAGGTCGGCGAACGGCCTGACTTCCACCTCGAGCGTGCCGTTCTTCCTGACGTGGGACCACACTCCCGCGGCCCTGCCATCGACGAGGAGGACCGGCGACACCCACCCCGCCGGCCTGTAGACCTGCCCGTGTTCGCCTGGCCCGACTATGTTGCGGTGTGACTTGTGCCCGAGGAGGAACGCGTCGAAGAACGGGAGGAGCCTCACGACCGGCCGGTCCAGATGCGCGTCCTTCAGGTCAGGGAGGTCGTCGCTGAGCACCGAGGCGCGCCACCCTTCGACGTCGATGTCGGCCATGTCGTCTTCGGCGAGAGACCAGACCCGCTTCGCGTCGCCTGCCGTCATCCCGGTCCAGATGGTGAAGTCAGCGACCGTGGACGGTCCGTGGGCCCTGAGGTACCTCATCACCAGCTCCCTCTCCGCCTGGAGCAGGGGCATGTCCTTCCAGTGAGGGATCCACCTGTCCGCCCGGACGAATGTCGACTCGCTGCCGGCGTTGGGGCCTGAGCAGTAGACCCCCCTGGCGCCGGCGAGGTGGAGGAGATAGTGGGCGGGGAGGGCAAGAGCCCCGAAGTCGACCCAGGGGACCTTCTTCCTGTTCCCCCACCCGACGCCCCCGACCTTCTGCTTGATCTTGAATCCCGTCGAACTGGACAGCTTGGCGGCAAGGGCAGACGTGGTGACCGGCTCGTCGAGGGCGGCCAGGACCGCCTCCACCAGCTTTTCGAGCTTTGGAGCGGGCACCCCTCTTCCGAGGACCCACCTCACCTCGCGCTCGGCCCTCAGCGCGCTCCCCCTGACGAACATGGCGAGGTCCTTGGATGGGATGAGGAACATGGTCCGCCTCATCGCCCATGCCTTCGTGAGCGACTTGGCCTCCCAGATGGCCGCGTCCAGGTCGGAGAGCTTCACCCCCCGGACCCGCGCCCATATCGACATCTGGGCGGCGGAGAGCAGCTGGGCCTGGGCGCCTCCGATGTCTCCGGGCACCGAAGTCGACGACGCGCGCGGGAGCCTCTTGGTCAGGTGCTGCCTCTCGAGCCTGAAGGCGGTTACCTTGTTCCAGGAGACGCTGACGGCGCCCCTCTCGGCCGCCCTGTCACCGCTTCTCGTCGTGGACGACCTCCGCACCCTTCCGCCTCCCGTGCTTCAGTGATGGAGACTTCACGTCAGGCGCCCCGCGCCCGATGGAGATGACCCCACGGGGTGGAGGTGGCGGACCATGCGCCGCATGCGGACCACCCTCTGGAACTCCATGGCGGGCGGGTGGACTTGCGAGCGTTATCTGTTCTGCGGAGCTTGGAAGACAGGAGTTCGCGGGGGCCAGGGCGTCAGGCTGCGGCGAGGGCAGGCTCCGGGCTACTCGTTGTGTCTGGCGGCTCGACTCTGTTGTCTCCCGCCGTCCGCTTCGTGCCGTCATAGACTTCTTCCGGGGCGATGATGGCCATGGACACCGGACATGGCGGAGGCATCCTCTGGGACGGCTTGCCGCCCGGGCGCGAAGGTCTTACGACAGCTCCGAGATGTAGCTGGCTGTCAGGTTTGCAAGGTAGCTCGGACCGACGGCGGCTGTAGCGTCGACGTGCGGCTCGATCGCTGTCCTCTCATGGTACTCGTTCCAACTGTAGATGATGACCAGCTTGACCTCTGACGAGTGTCCGAGGACGTAGCTCCACTGCTCCTGGTAGAGCCCCTGGGAGAGGTTGGGGTCGAACCTCAGGTACGAGCCCGAATATCCGCGGTCGAAGTAGCTGTCGATCCTCGGGACGATGGTCACTTCGCCGTCAGGTGAGATTACAGGCTGGCCCTCGTCGTTGGTTGCGTTCACTGCGCCCGCCTGACCGGAGAAGTACTGGGCCGGGGCGTCCCACCAGATCCAGTCGAGGTTGCTGTTCAGGGCCTTGTTCGGGCAGCTCTCGGCTGGCACGCACGCATAGTTCCCG
This sequence comes from archaeon, assembly GCA_021807225.1. The sequence goes on from JAKAPI010000006.1 coordinate 33,942, forward strand.
ATCTCCCGGGATGTGAACCTGGTGTCGTTGTAGAGGGGCCTCGCGGGGTTGAAGGTGACGAGAAGTGGCCTAGACTGCCAGTCGAAGTACCACTTTGCGTAGGGGCCGGCGAAGCTGCCGTAGACATAGGAATAGACCTGGGACATGGAGATGTTGGAGCCGCTGGGGAAGGAGTCGACCATTATCGCGACCTTGAAGTCGCTGTCAGTCCCCTTTAGGTAACGGAACAGGTCGAGCGTCGCTTTGTTGATGGCGCCGGCCTCGCCCTTCGCATATGGCCCCCACCATGAGACGACTGCGAAGGACAAACCGAGGCCCTGCATCTGGTCAACCTGGGTCTTGAAGGTCTGATTGGAGTCGGAAGCGTAGTACCCTATGGTCGGCCGGTCGACGACCGCACCTCCTCCGGGGGAGACGGTGCTGTTCCATCCCGGTGTGCCGGGGCCCGTGCTCGACCCCGGACCACCGTACCACAGATAGAGGACTGCGCCGACGGGCGCCCTGGCCGGCGGCCCCTCCAAGAGGACGCCAGCAACGGTTGCGAGGAGCAACAGGAGTAGTATCAGAGTGACTCTGAAAACCCCCTTGGGCATGTGAGATCTGTAGAGAAACCGCGCAGTCTTAACTACTCGCCCCTGGTCGAATGGTGGCCAGGGGATGACGTTCTGCCTTTACTGCGGAGCTCAGCTGCCTGACGGTGCCGGCTTCTGCGGTTCGTGCGGGAAACCGGTGCAGGCAACAGCGGAGCCGAGCCCCGCCCCGTCTCAGAGCCCGCCTACCTCCATCGGGCAGACGCTCCTCCTTTCCGCCAGAGACCTGGTGCTCAACAAGAAGATACTTTCAGTGCGCGAGCACTACGACATACAGAGCACGTCAGGGACTCAGCTCGGGGAGGCAGACGGGAACTTCATCCAGCTTCCAGCGAAGTTCGTCGTCCAGGATGCGAACGGCGCAGAAGTGATGCATGTCGTCGGGAAGCTGGTCTCGCTCAGGAGGGAGTTCGAGATGTACGACCCGGCCGGGACGCTCCTGGCGGCCATCAAGAAGAAGATCGTCAGGCTGGTGGGGAGCGAGTACTGGCTCGAGTTGAACGGGAACCAGTTCGCCAGGATTTACGGGAACTTCGTCGAGCACGACTACCGCTTCCAGGTAGGGGGCGTCGACGTCGCCCAGGTCCACAAGAAGTGGGTCTCGGTGCGCGACTCGTTCGACATCTCGATCTCGGGTTCGGTCGACCACAGGCTGGTGCTGGGGTCCGTGGTGATCATCGAGCACGAAGAAGTGACTGAGAGGCGCAGGTAGGACACCTAGGGCCTGAACAGGCTCTTCGGACAGGACGAGCTGTACTCGCAGGCGCGGCACTTGCCAACGCTTGAGCTCGACGTGGGCTCGCGCTCCCCGAGCCAGTACCCCGCCTTGGAGGCGACCGCCTTCTCCGCCTTCGCCGGCTCGTGCTTCAGCAGGTGCACTTTCATCCTGCCGGGGCGCCTGACTTCGAGCCACATGGTCTTCCCCTCGAGCAGGGCCCCTGAGACCTCTGCGATCCACCTCCTCTTCTCGTCTTCCCCCAGCTCGCCCGACTTCAGCCTGACCACCGCCAGCTGCAGCCGAGAGCAGTCGAAGCCCATCCTCTCCAGGAGCAGCCCGTAGATCCTCGCCTGGTTCTCCTGGTCCTCCCAGAGCGGCGTCGGGTCCCCCCTGGTCGTCTTCAGCTCCACCACCCAGAGGGGCCTCCCCTCGGACCAGATGACGTGGTCCGGGGTGCCGATGACCTTCAGGCCGCCCGCCGACCCCCACACCCCCAGCACCGCCAGGGACGGCTCCTTCCGCCCCACGAGCTCGGCGAACTCCTCCTTGGATATGCCCTCGGTGGGCATCAGCTCGTCGTGGAGGGCGGTCCCGGTGTCCTTCGCCGCGGAGGGGATCTCCCCCAGGGCGAACTCGTTCTCTAGCTTGTATTCGCAGTAGTACTGCTCGGCTATGGAGGAGACGGCGACGAAGGAAGTGCCGTGCCTGAACTCCTCCTTCCTGGAGTCGAAGAACTCCTGCTCCCTCTTCCAGAACTGTTCCCAGAACTGCGCCAGTCTCCTCCCTTTCGTAGCCGCGGCCCTGACGCGCCTCTGAGTGAGGAGAGTAGATAGCCCTTCGTGTGCAGGTCGGGCCTATCGGTATTCGGCCAGGTCCTTCGTCTCCCTGACGAGGAGCTTCGACTCGATCACCTCCATCGTCTCTCTGGGAGACATCTGGTAGAGCGCTTCGGCGTCGAGGTGGGTGACGGGGGCGCGCCTGTACTCCTTGATGAACTCCTTGAAGGCGGAGTTGATGCCGTCGAGGTACTCGTAGGTCATGTACCGCTCGTAGTCGCGCCCCCGCTCCCGCACGCGGTCCATGAGGTACTGGGTGCCGGAGTTCAGGTAGAAGACCTGGGTGGGCACCGGGACCCTCTCCTGCAGGGACCTGAGGAGCGGCAGGAAGGCCCTCATGTTCTCCGGCGAGAGCGTGTAGCTGGTGTATGCCTCGACGCCGTCGAAGAAGAGGTCGCTCACGACCTCCTGGTCAAACAGACGCTCCTTCACGGCCCTGGCGACGTCATGGTAGTGCATGATGGTGAAGATCATCTCGGTCTCCAGCGCGTAGGTCACCGGGTCCTTGTAGAAGTCGTCGATGAGCGGATGGTTCGCGACCACCTCCATGATGGACCGGCTCCTCCTGTGCTCCGTGAGGCGGCCTGCCAGGGTGGTCTTGCCAGATGCGAGCGGGCCCCCGAAGACGATGTATGGTGGCAAGACCGGGCTCGCTCCGAGGAGACACATATTTCAACGCCCCCTGTCATGGACCAAAGGCGTGTGGAACAGGCGCCCGAACAGGAGCCTAGCGGTCAAGCGTATCTCTCGGAAGGCGGGGTCTTCCGACGTTGACAGGTATGTGGCGAACACCCAGAGGAACATCCAGGAGAAGCTGAATGAGAGTAGGGCGACCATCAGAGAAGCGGCACCAGGCGCTGCAGAGACCACAGTGATTTCGGGTTGCCAAAGGGTACTTCTATCCGGGTTATGACTACAGCAAGATGTTTGCTTGGTTCCTTCTTCAGAGAGATCGGAA
>JAKAPI010000027.1 GCA_021807225.1 archaeon
AGGGAGGCCCAATCGATGTACGGATATCTAGCACGGGGGCTGCTGTAGAGGAGCCATCGTTTCGGGCGATCGAACGCCAGCATGAGGGAGGCGGCGAGGGCCGCGCCGGCAAGAGCCGCCTGGACGACGGGGAAGACGTTCCAGCTGGCCTGGGCGAAGGAGAGGGGCAGGTCCAGTGGAAGAGGGACGAGCAGAAGTGCCGCTGACGCGGCGAGCATGATCCCTGCCCACTTCAGTCTCCAGGGCCTCACGGGCCTGGTCTCATGTGGTCCGTTGGAGCTCTCCAGGGCGGTCCCCAGGAAGCCGTAGACCGCCAGCCAGTCCTCCCGCGTCATCCTCCTTGGCAGCCGCCTGGAGCTGCCGAGATGGTGGAAGGAGAGCGTCCCCCGCATGATCATAGAGAGGAAGACCAGGATGGGCGGAGCCAGATAGACGGGCACCAGGTTCGCAGTGACCATGTAAAGTAAAAGCGAGACCACGCGCGGTCCCTACCGTGTAGCATAAGGTTCGTGCGGGCCAGAAGTCCTTTCTTGGCGTCGTAGTTCGTCCCTTGTCACTCCCCAAGACGTCTCATGGAAGGGCGACGGTTAGTTGGGATTGTTCGATTTGTTAGTGTCTGAGCCGACTGTGGCGTTGGCGGGGGCGCTGCAGGGACTGAGACAGAGCATACGCCCGGATTCGGCACACCGATTTGCGGAGAATCGAGCGCGCTGTCGCGGAGCCGCTTTTGACCTACGGACATGAGCGCAATCAAAGAGCTGGCAGAGAGGACGGGCATCGACCGAGGCGAAGTCTCAGAGCTCCTCGACATGATGAGGGAGAAAGGGTGGGTGAAGGTCCGTCGGCCGAACGCGACCGGGACCGCCCGTTGGGAGCTCACGGACGAGGGGAGGAAGGTCCTCCCGCCTTCGACCCCCGAGGGGTACGCCTCCATAGGCGGACCTGAAGCTCAGAGGTTGGCGGTGGCGGCCCGCGACTACTACCTCTCGAGGGGGTTGTTCTTCGCCCTCGGCAGGCAGGATGCCGGTTTGAAGAGGAAGGTGGACTGCGTTGCCTACGACTACGAACACCAACTCTCAGCAGCTGTGGAGATCGAGAGCTCGGAGCACGTCTTCCACGACCACGTCGAACAGGTAAAGCAGCACATGCTGGAGGTCTCCCCCTTCGACGAGGTGCACTTCTGGGCCCACCAGGACGCGGCCGAGAAGATCATGGAACTGAGGAACGCGCTTCGCGCTGAGGACCAGCCTAGAGTGAAGGTGTTCGCAGTCGGGGAGGCGCCTCTTCGGTGATTAGCAACCACCAAACTTCCTTCGTTGGGACCGGCTGGCCGGGAAGGAGGAACTTCGTCCATTCTGGCTTCTCTTCGTTCTTCTTGTCGAAGACCGACCTCTCCGTCCTGTCTGCGCCGTAGAGCTCCTTCATCTTCGCGCAGAACTCCCGGATCTCTGCCTCCGAGTGCTTCTCTTCGGGGGGCTTCAGGAGCCTCTCTTGCACGGGCGGGCTCTGCTCCTCCCCCGGCCCTGCCCTCAATCTGAATGTCCATGTGAAATCAGGTTGAGTGACCAGAGCTTGCTCGATTTCCCTCTTGTATTGAGGGTCCCAAGCTCTCGCCAACCTCGCAGCGTCGTCCCCAGAGACCCTTCCGGCCGCTTGGACCGCGCAATTCGAGATCACGATCTTGAGCAGGGTGTCGTCGAGCTGCGCGGTCGTCTGGTGGCTCAGGATGAGGCAGAGCCCCTGCGACCGCGCCTGAGAGAGGATGGTCTGGATGGCCTGGAGCCTCTGGAGGTCTTGGAATTCGTCACAGTTGTGGACCAGAATCCCGTCTGCGAAGAAGTTGTGGTTCCCCTCTACGTCAATGTCGTAGACGTATCGCGTTTGTCCTCCTTGTGTTTCCAGCGCAGCCTGGCCATCTTCCTCAATCTCTCCACTTTGCACTCCGGCGAACACATCACCTTCAATCCATTCCTCATAATCGCCGCTTGAAACCTGCTCGGCACAAACTGTCTTCCGCACGACCCGCAGGTTGCAATTGGTACAGGGTCCAGGAGCTTGTAGAGCATGGAGGGAGGTACAAACAGCCGAATGAGGTCGAACAACCTGTCTCTGCCAGCATGATCTAGCATGATGAACCACTGGCCGTGCCTGATATCCGGGGCCACGTGACCGCTGACACCCCATCTCTTGTGTAGCCAGTTGACCAGTAAAGCGTTCTCCTCGAACGTGAAGTCGTTCGTAGCTATCTGTACCGTCTTTCCAAGGCCACGAGTTCCGCCAGTTCGGCCTCCGTCGTCCATGTACCAGACTGCGAGCCCGATGGGATGAGAAATCTCCTCTAGCCAAGCAAGTGATACCGCCTTCCTTCGATTCTTGTACACCAAGTGATACAATTCCGTCCAATAGGGGTGAGTCAGAGAGGACGACCGGATCAGGAAGCCCCCCCACCCGCCGTTCTTGATTACGCTGACCGAACCCATGTAAGGCCGGAGCATGGAGTATTTGTACATGAAGAACTCTTTCTGCTCTAACGAGTGGCTCAGTATCAGCCTCCCCTGCTCGTTCCATTCGGACTCGGGTACGTAGAGGCACCCGTCCCCTAGTATTGTGCCGAACACGGCGGACTTTTGTACTTCCGAGAGCATTAGGGGAGGATAGCGTTTTGTCACTCTGGAGGCATCCTCGCTTATTATCCGCTTCAATCGTTAAAAGGACCAACCCGCGTTTTAGTGAAGCTGCTGTCTTGTATCCTGCCCGGGTGTAGACCCGGTGACTAGCGGTGCAGATGAGCCGTTTGCTCCTGGTCGTCACTTCGACCAGGGGTTCGCTCAGCGGAAGCTTGTGGTATCCCGTTATTCGCTTCAACTCATTCATGCCGGTCTCGATGTTGTAGGACCACACTTTCAGAGGGATCCTTCTTTCGACAACCTCACCAATTTCGTGCTCTCTTCCGTCTTCCGCAAGGACTTTCGAGCTATGAGGTAGACACCATAGTATCAGCGGTGTCCGCTCCTCCTCCCTCGTGCGGGTAGCCCTCCAAAGGACGGCGAACCAGAGCTTGAGCAGCACGACCGACTGGATGAGCGGCCCTATGTGCAGCCCGACCTCGTGGGACGGTATCCTCACGATGGTCTGCCTCCCTGGCTCCAGCAGCTCGGCGAAGTCGACGGACGAGTGCCTCACGGCCCCGAAGAGGCGCCTGAGGTAGGGGTCGACGGCGAACTCGGAGAGGCGGGTCAGGACCGGGTCGAAGGCGTCCGACTTCATGTCGGCGATGGCGCCCAGTTCCTTCTTCAGGGAGTCGAAATCGGCCCTGTCCAGGACGCTGGCCATCTGCTTCAAGACATCGTCGTCTCCGGACTGGAGCCCGACCACAAGGCTGTGGAGGTCCACGAAAGTCGGGGCGTCGGTGACGTTGTAGAGGAAGGAGATGAGGGACCTGAAGATCCTGAGCATCCTCGGGGCCTTGACGGGGTCGGCGCCGTACCACTCCTCGATGACCTTCATGACGAAGCCGGTGTACACCGACCTGACCTTCTCCTCGTCCCCTTCGTCGTGGGGCGGGAGCTCGAAGGGGTTGACGCTGAAGCCCGTCTCGTTCGGGTCCAGGAAGGTCAGCTTCGCGGGGTCTAGCTCGTCTGCCTGGGCGAGGAACCTCCAGGCGTCATCACCCTTCACGTCGACGTAGATGAAGGAGTTGGGGAACTTCCCTGTCCTGTTGGCCTGTTCAAGCCCCTTCGCGATTATCCTAGCCAGAGTGGTCTTTCCAGTCCCCGATCCGCCGACGAATTAATACCCGTGCCTTGAAAGGTCCTCAAACCCTATCTTGATCACGACGTCGCATCACCTCCCTGTCTCCTAAAAGCGAGTTAGATGGCATGTAGCATAAGAAGCCCTCCATCCAGCCAAGGATTCGAAGGGGACACCTCTCTGAAACTGAACCTATGCTCTTCTAGGACATGCCCGCCCTGTCGTACTTATCCTGGGCTTGGAGGTTCCGACGGAGGCGCGCCTTGAAGGAAACGGCCAGCGAAACTGGCCCGACGAGGGACGGCCGTCGCATCTAGAGAAGGTCGACGAACTCCTCTACAGTGACATCCTCCCACGACTGAAGCCGTGGGCTTCCAGCCCCTGTTCCATGGCGTGTAGTTCCTGCTTCCTCGACCTGGCTTGCGACCCCGGTCGTCCGGGGCGGCAGAGGCCCAGTCTCCACAGGCTTGAGTTCGGGCATGTCCTGCCCTACCTGAGCGATCGCTCGCTTCAGCACGATACGCGCCGCGTTCACGTCGCGGTCCAGCGTCCTTCCACAGCTGGCGCATTCGGACCGTCTGACCGAGAGAGGGACCTTGTTCAGCGCGCCGCAGAAGAAGCACTCCTGGGTGGAATACGCGGCCGGGACCCTGACTACCTGCTTCCCGGCCTTTGGGCCCTTGTACTCGGCGAACCTGACGAGCTGGGACCAGCCTGCGTCGTGTATTGATTTGGCGAGTGTGCGGTTCCTCACCATGTTCCTGACCTTCAGGTCCTCGAAGGCGACGAGTGAATGGCCCCTCACGAGCCCTGTCGAGAGCTTGTGGTTGAAGTCCGCCCTCTGCCGCCTGACGCGGGCGTGCTGAGAGGCGAGCCTATGCCTCGCCCTGGACCAGTTGTTGGAGCCCTTCCTCTTGTGGGAGAGCGAATGCTGCAGGTGCTTCAGCCTCCTCTCCGCCTTCCTGAGAAGCTTCGGATGCTCGACCTTCTCCCCGTCGGACGTGGCTATCAGAGAGAGGAGGCCGAGGTCCACGCCGACTGGCTGCTGCTGCATGGCTGGGGTCCTGACATCCTGCAGCAGTACCACCTCATCGTAGACGAGGGAGGCGTACCATTTCCCGTCAGGCTCCCTGACCACCGTGCAGGTCTTCACCCTCGCATCCTTCGGCAACGGTCTGTGGAACACCGCCTTCACGTTCCCGACCTTGGAGAGGAAGAGCCGCCTGCGAGCCACATCGGGCTTCACAGACCCGTTGTACGCCTGGGGATAGGTGAAGGAGCCAGCCGAGGAGAGCTTCTTGAACCTTGGGTACCTGGCGCGACCCTGGAAGAAAGCCTCGAACGCCCTGTCGAGCCTGCGGAGGACGTCCTGGGCCGCCTGGGAGTAGACGTCGGCGAGGACAGGGTCTGCGTGCCGCTCTGCTGTCAGAACCCATGCCTGGTGGTTGTAGGACGTCGATTGTCTGAACTTCTCCCACCTCAGTTTTCTGTGGGCGAGGGCGTCGTTCCAGAGCCTCCTGCACGCCTCCATTGTCCTGAGCATCCTCTCCTCCTGCTCGCTGTTCGGATAGAGACGGAACCTGAAAGCCGAGAGCATCTTCAAGGGGTGAAAGCACCTCGTGCGTATTTAACCATCGATGAGACTCGCTTTCATCCCACCGCTAAAGCGTGTGGGTTTTCCCCCTCGCATGAGATAATGGCTCTCAAGGTCCCTTTGGCCAGTTCCCTGTGGTTGGGGACCGTGACCCTTCGGTGAGGCTCGTCCTTCTGCCTGAGGATCATGTGCGAGCCCGTCTGGTGGTCGACCACGAACCCGACCTTCGACAATGCCTTGACCGCCTTGGCGCCCGAAACAATAGGAAGCCTAGGCAGAGACTTCTGCCAGCTCTTCTTCTATGGGTGGAGGAATGGGCTCGTGATGCTTCCTGAGGCTGGCAAGGTAGCCCTCAATGGCATCGGTGATGTTGGCGAGCGCTTCCTTCCTCGTCTTCCCTTCGGACACGGCGCCGGGAAGGGCGGGACACTCGGCGATGTAGACTCCGTCTTCGTCCTGGTAGATGGTTATGCGGTATTTCACAACCAAAGAATGCTCCTCACTCTATTTAACATCTTGCGTAGAGATTCAAGGACCAATGTGGATTTTGACGTTGTAGCACAAAAAGGGCCTTCTCAACCGATCTCAGGGAGGAACAGCCTGTCAGGATGGTCAGACCCACATACGAGGGCGAGGAGCTGGAAGACCGGCTTCGAGTACTCGGGATTGTCAGCGACTTCGTTCGGCACCGTCACCGCCGTGAACCCGTTCCTCCTGTAGAACTCCATCTTTGCAGCGTCCTTGACGCTCGACTTCTCCCCGTAGATCTCTATCACGATCTTGTGCTTTCGGCTTGCCACAAGGTCCGGGGCGTAGGCGTGCGGGGCCAGCGCCCGCCTAGAGCATCTGGGGCACTCCGAAACCGCCTCCGAAAGCTGTCTGGCCACGGCCGGCTTCCCGTCGGGGGTTTAGCTGTCGCTTTGTTTTGATGCCAACTGGTGCCTTCTATGGTCTTGACGGCGTTGCTGTGGCGTCTTAAATACCGACTTGCTCCTAATCTCCCGTGCTGGTCACCAGAGGCTTCAAGACTGAGCTCAGCCCGACCAGGGCCCAGGAGGTCCTCCTCGAGAAGGCCTGCGGGGTCGCCCGGTTCGCCTACAACTGGGGTCTCGAGAGGAACAACAACATCTGGTGGTTCAACAGGCTCCCGCACGAGCCGGTCAGATACGAGACGCCAGTTGACCAACACAAGATCCTCAACATGCTGAAGCCAGCAAAATTCCCATGGATGTACGAGGTCTCGAAGTGCGCCCCACAGGAGGCGTTGAGAGACCTTGGCGACGCTTTCCAGAATTTTCTGAAACGGGGCTCAGGCTGGCCCAGATTCAAGGGGAAGCATAGAACCACTCCGTCATTCACCCTTACAGGGGCGATCCGCGTCAAGGACAAGACCGTCCGGCTTCCTACGTTCGGGGCGGTCAAGCTCAGGGAGAGAGGGTACCTGCCAGCGGGGAGGCGCGTCCTCTCGGCAACAATCACTAAGACGGCAGGGAGATGGTTCGTGTCGATATTGGCGAGGAAGAGAATCAAGGTCCCGGAGAACCACGGCCCTGTCGTCGGTGTCGATTACGGGGTCACGACCCTCGCCACCCTCTCTGACGGGACGAGAATAGAGGGGGGCAGGCCTCTGCGACGCCTTCAATCGAAATTGAAGCACACCCAGAAGGGGCTCTCGAGGAAACAGAAGGGGAGCAAGAACAGGCGGAAGGCTATCCTCAGGCTTCAGAAGCTGCACTGGAGGATAGCCAACATACGCAACGACGGACTGCACAAGTTGACCACGACGCTGGCGAGAACCAAGACGGTGGTCGTGGTCGAGGACCTGGCGGTCCGGAACATGACGAAGAACCACCGCCTCGCCGGGGCCATACTCGATGGCGCCCCGGCCGAACTGAGGCGGCAGCTGGAGTACAAAACCAGGTGGTATGGGAGCAGGCTGGTCGTAGCGCCGCGGAGCTTCCCATCCACCAAGAGGTGTTCCAGGTGTCACGTGGTCAAGAGCGAGATGCCTTTGTCAGAGCGGGTCTTCAGATGCGATGCCTGCGGTCTCACCATCGACCGGGACCTGAACGCCGCGAGGAACCTCGAACGGTTCGCCACCGCCAGTTCGGCGGGGAGCGCCTGTCTGATGCGGGAGGTGACAGCCCCTTCGGGGGCGGTGCCCGCAGGTGAAGCAGGAAGAGTCGATTCAACGTGGTCGGAATGACCATAAAACTCAGAACGGCAAGGACATTCCTCTCCAGGTGGACGCCATAGTAGTTGCCTGTCGCCAAGAACCTTGTTTCGGACTCCGTTTCGCTGACTCTGAAGTCGGAGTAGCCCTTGCTGAAGCGACGCGGGTCGACGGGACTTGTCCTCGCTCGGCCTCTTTCCGTTTCTACAACGTCATTCCCGGCCTTGGTTTCTATAACAACTGTCCCAAGTTTCGTTTCTACTACATTCTCGCTTGGCCCTGTTTCTATAATACCCACCCTCTTCCCTTCAGGGACTTGCAGGATGCCGACATACTTCGAAGTGACCTTTCCACCTACCCGCGTGACGTCGTTGGCGAAGGCGTAGGGGCCGGTCCTGGCCTTCACGGGATATAGCCTCTCCCGGATGCACTTTCTGTAGAAGACGACAGTGCACATGATTTCCTAATCTGACCAAGTCAATTAAGCCCCCCTGTAGTAGAAACTCGAGGACGTCCCTGGGCCAGGATACAGGGCTTTCCGTCGTTCTTCGCTATCATGTGCCGAGCTGGTTCAGGATGATCATTGCCTTGCGGTGGTCCTCGGTGTAGGACGATATTCGGAAGCTGGAAGCCTGGCGCTCGGACAACGCGTCTTATATGGTGGTCCACCTACAAGCGCCACGGTAAACCGCGGGTATCAGATTAGACGCATACAGTCAAGCCTTCGTGCCGACACCCATCTCTTGGCCAACTTTTTCGATGGCCACCTCGACCGGATCTCCTGCATGGAATGGGAACGCCGTGTCTTCGCTTACTCCTGGAGGGACGTAGAGCCAAATCCCTCTGTAGGTCTTGCCTTTCGCCGTCGACTTCCTGGCGATGACCGTCCAGACCCCGCTCCTTGACATGGATGTTCCCCAAGCGGGTGGTTCGGTGACTACGTTGTATACCCCTACCCAGCCACCACGTTGATGCACTAATCGCGCGCGCTGTAC
>JAKAPI010000028.1 GCA_021807225.1 archaeon
CCCACCTGCACCCCGGAGAGCTGGCCGAGGTACAGGGCCCCAACCGTGCTACCTATGAAAGCGAAGGCAATCCCCGTCACGACGAAGAGCTCGGTCAGCGTCCTCTCCGGGCGCTGCGCATGCCCGGCCTGGAGGGAGTGCGGAGTCTCCGTGCCCGCTGGTCCCCCGCTCCCCTCAGCAGGTGCTTGCATTGCCAGCAGCCTCTGTCGGATTAACTGCCGAAGAGCCGGCGCATGGTTGACCACCAACATCTACAGCATTGCAGTCATGGCCCCCGGTGTACGGACGCGCCTTCGGACAGTCCCGGACGTGGGTTGTCGACGTCGAGACCTCCGGTTGAACCCTGACCACAGGTGGGTCCGTGCCCCTCACTCCGTTGGCGCCTTGCCTGCCTCTTTCGTGAGCAGGTCGTCGAGAGCCTCGAAGTACGATCTGACTCCCTGAGGCATCGAGTCCTTTGTCTTTCTGATCGCAGCCAGGATATACGGAATCGCGCTCTGGGACACCCTGATCTGCATCACCTTCTGGCCAGGTTCGATCTTGGGGACGCTCACCCTGCTCTTCACATCGGGAGGCGCCGATTCCCTGGCGTAGTCCTCGACCTTCTTCCTCCAGCTCTCGACCTGCTCCGCGTCGAGCCCCTCGACCATGCCGCTGAGCTCTCGCACGAGAGGGCTGATGGAGGCCAGGCTCCCCAGGTCGAGGCCCTCACCTGGTTTCACGAGGACCCTGACTCCGGCTGCTGAGATGATGTTCGTGGATATGATGACCAGGGCGGCGATGGGGATGATCTCGGTTGACCCGCTCACGGAGTTGGCGACCAGCGTCGTGGCCAGAAGGGCAGGCGTCAGCCCCTGTGCCATCATCGTCTCGATCAGACGTCTGTCCCTCGGAGTCTTCTTCGAGTCCACCGACTCGGTGCTCAGCAGTCTGGCGAAGACTAGGATCCCCAGCACGCCGGCGAACTCAAAGTACACGGTGGGGGACGAGAGGGTGCCGAGAGGGAGCGAGAACCCCATGAAGAAGAGGAAGAAGGTCCGCAGGAAGAAGGCGATCTCCGTCTGGAACGCCGATAAGTAGTTCAGAGAAAGCGCGGGGATGGGCATCGAGATCCCCAGCGACGGAGGGGCCTCGGAGAGGTTCTTCATGACGAGTCCGATGGCCAGGACAGTGATCACCCCGCTCCCGCCGATCCCCCCGATCAGGATGTAGGTGAGTAGGACGTAGCCGACGGTTGCCACGTAGAAGTAGTCGGACTGGCCGAGGCTTTTGGCCACCCTGACCCAGCCGAGCCCCAGGAGGACCCCGCCCACGAGGCCGATGGAAAGCTCCTCGAAGAAGCTCCTGGAGATGACAGTGAGCCCCTGGATGTCCAGAGGGGCGCCCTGGTTGTAGCCGTTGAGCAGGACGGTGAACAGGATGATCAGTATGAGCGAGTCGAACACCGACTCGAGGGCCAGGTTCGAGACCAGGCCAAGCTCGGAGATCCTCCTCGCCAGATAAGGCACGATGATCATGGATATCTCCCCGCCCACTATCGACCCGAGGAACAGGGCGTCGTACAGGTTCCAGTGGAGGACGACGGTGAACAGGAGCGTGATCAGCATGATCGAAAGCACCATGTAGAACAGCGAGCGGGTAATCGCCGACCTTCCTTCTGACACTATGTCGCGCAGCTTCATGCTCATCCCGATGTCGAAGACCACCATGGCGAGAGTGACCTGGGACAGTATGGGGAGCATGGCGTTCACCGTGGAGGACGGGAGCACCGCGAACCACTGGGTCGCCATGCCGGCGGCGATGAGGAAGAGGGTCTGGGGGATCCCCTTGCGGCTGAGAAGCAGGTTCCCTACGAACCCGATGAATATGATGGCTGAAACGACGAGGAGGAACGTCTGGGCTGAAAGTGCCAACGCCTGTTACCTCTCCGATTCAGTTGGCTTTGCCGAGCGGGCCGCTCTGCCGCGGTGGCGCGGTCCAGTGATCAAGCGTCCTATACGCACGGAACTCGGTATTTGAACAGGGAGACGCCAATCATGCTACTGTTGCACTTCAAAGGGTTGCGGATTCCAAAAATTGCAGGAGGCGGGTTTTAGCCGGACAGGGACAAGGCCGCTGTGAATATGACGTTCCGCTCTTCGGGCCTGCGATTAGGCGTCCTGGACAGGGGACTGCCGCACCTTCGTCCTTCTGCCGGACGCGTCCTTGACTTGTACTTCACTCATCGCGACTGCGATGGTCGTCGGCTGGCCATCCCTGCTACAGTCGACCTCCAAGAGTCGCTCTCCTGGGCCAATTTGTGGGCCACGTTCCCGAACTCCTCCAACCTGAGTTCGCCCATGGGGAAGGTCGCTGGGAGGCTCTCCCCTTGAGGCAGTCGCGGGGAGCCCCAGCTCAGGTTCAAATCACTCCTTCGCACAGTCATCGGCGTCCACTCCGATTGAACCCGCCACCAGCCCTCACATCTTTCGGCGCGGAAGGGCACGTCGTGGACTGGCTCCTGGAGAAGAGTCAGCCTTCGGTGAGATACCGTGCCCTGACTGAACTTCTAGGGAAGACGGAGAGAGACGCCGACGTGAAGCGCGCCAGACGAGAGATAACGACGGCTGGCTGGGCAAAGGAACTGCTGGACAAGCAGCTGCCGGGTGGAAGCTGGGCCAATGAGAAGAGCCTGTTCAACCCGACGTTCCACGCCACTTTCTGGACGCTGTTGGTGTTATCCGACCTCGGCCTTACGAAGGACGACCCTCGGATTGACAGGGCCTGTCAGCTCTGGATGAAGCGTAACGGGACCAAGGACGGCGGATTCAGCCAGAGCGGCAAGACAGGCGGCCACCTCTGCATCACCGGGAACGCGGCCCGCGCCCTGGTCAAGTTCGGATATGTTGACCATCCGAGGGTGAAAAGGGCCTTCGAGTGGATTGTGAAGAATCAGGCGGATCTGGGCGGGTGGTCCTGCTGGAACTTCGGCGAACCCCCCTACCACAAGAGGACCCTCGACTCCTGGGAACCTCTAGGCGCCTTCGCCGTGTACCCTCGCCAGAAGTGGACCAGAACCATGAAGCTCGCATGCGAGAGGGGCGCGGAGTTCTTCTTGGAGCGAGAACTCCACAAGCAGGGCGCTCGCTGGGAACCCTGGTATCGTTTCCATTATCCCGTCCACTATTACTACGACGTCCTCGTGGGGCTTGACTTCATGACTGCGCTGGGCTACTCCGGCGACAAGAGGCTGGGATACGCCGTCTCCCTGCTAAAGGGAAAGAGGAGGCGCGATGGGAAGTGGGACGCTGACGCCAACCGACCCGAGCCATCGGCAGCCTTGACAGCGTGGAGGAGACAACACCCGATTTCCAAGGACTTCACGCCGCTCATCCTCGAGCAGCCTGGGGAACCCAGCAAGATGATTACGCTCACCGCCTTGAAAGTCCTGCGTCGCATTGCCGCGGTAAACTGAGACTGTCCAGGTCGATCCTACATCTGCGGAGGTTATCACACGAGGATGCTCTCTTGAGGTTCTTCGCGGGTATCTCAAAGTGGACCACGGAATCTATGCAAGTGCAGAATACTCGTCTTCTACTTGAGCGGTTCCCGAGTCGAGACCGAACGAGCTAGGGTTTAAGGCTGGGAATTTGGGTAATGGGGGAGGACAGTGTCGTCACAGCATGACTCCAGTCCGGGCTTCGGACTGTCGGTGGGAGTCCCACTCCTCGCGGTAGCCTTCGGCGCATGGTATGTCTCGGTGGTCCTATCGCAGGGCTCCCCGACCTTGGCGGGGTCTTCGACGGGAGCCCTCCCGATAGCTAGCATGTCGAGTATCTTCGGCTCACCGAACACCGCGGCGGTGTCCGCGTTCCTCCTGACGTGGACCGTGGGCATGGTGGCGATGATGCTTCCCGCGATGATCCCGGTCATTTCACTGTACTCTCGCTTCGGGACCAATGCCGGCGGCAAGGACGGAGGCCGTTCGAGCACTCTGCCGCTCATATTCTTGGGAGGCTATCTTTCTCTCTACGCCCTGCTAGGCATCGGCCTGTTCGGCATCGTTTACGTAACCTTCCAGTTAGGTGACTTGCTCCCGTGGCTCTCCCGATTCTCTCTGGTTGGAGTGGCCGCCGTTCTGTTTCTTGCCGGAGTCTGGCAGCTGTCCCCCCTGAAGGAGCGGAGTCTGACCAAATGCATCTCACCCATCGGCTTCTTCCTCACTCATTCCAAGGAAGGACGGTTGGGCGCGCTAAGGATGGGCGCGGAACATGGAGTCTACTGCATAGGCTGCTGCTGGCTATACATGCTGGTGATGCTCGCCGTCGCGGCTATGAGCCTGCTCTCCATGGTCTTATTTTCAGGCTTCATTTTCATGGAGAAGACATTCTTTGGCAGGAGGCGCTGGTTCACGAGATTCTCCGCCGGAGTGTTCTTCTTCTTGGCCACCCTTGTGCTCCTCTTCCCCGCATCTCTCGCACTCGGCCAGTGAACATGTAACCCTTTTATGAGCCACCATAAAATACGAGGGAGTTGCCGGCGGCCCCACGATACCGCTACACCGCTGAACTGATAGCTGCTTGCAGTTGCGATTGGGGGTGCCCCTGCAACTTCAACGCTCAGCCGACGCACGGATACTGCCACGGAGCCTACGCCTTCAATGTGAGGAAGGGAAACGCGGGCAAGACCGACCTCGAAGGCACGAAGATTGTCTGGGCCGGGTCCTGGCCAGGAGCCATCCACGAGGGGCGAGGGACATGCAAGATCCTCATAGACGAAAAGGCCACCCCCGAACAGAAGGCGGCCATCGAAGGGATCCTGAAGGGCCAGTACGGTGGACTGCCCTGGTCCATCTTCATGAACACGATTGACCAGTGGCTGCCTGTCTCTTACGTCCCATTCGAGTGGCGGTTCGACGGCGCCAACAGCGGATACAAAGCAGGAACGGAGGCGCAGGCGACGCTCACGCGATACAGGAACCCAGTCAGCGGGGCAGAAGCCTCCGCAAAGATACTCCTCCCGGACGGGATCGTCACCAAGGAAATCAACGCGACAGCCACCCAAAGCTTTTCCGTGTTCACCAAGGGGTTGAAGTACGCCGAGCCAGGTCGCTACGGGTTCTACACAGTCACTGAACACACCAACGAATAGCGAGCGAATCACATGGGCTGAAGTGCCAGCCGACTAGCGAGGTACTCGTCTATGGGGTTCTTCAGGGAAGCCCGAGTCTAGGCAAAGCTTGTTGAGACAGACAGATCTTAGCATGAACGGCAAAATTGAGGTTTCAGGCCCGAAGCCTGACGCTTGGATGAGGTATTCCCGGCGGAGTCACAGTCAACAGGACCCGTGCCGAACGCATCAACGATAAATAACGCGGCGGTCACCTGAATCGGGGCGAAGGGACTCGGAAGCGATCAGGGTCACCATCGAAGGAAGCACGGCTCCTGTGGCGCCTATCACCGTCCATACGCAGTCGCTGGGGAAGTCGAAGCCGGCAGGAACAGGCCGGATCGCCCTCAGGTCCTGCGTGTACTACGATGTCCTTGTCCGAGGAGTGTCGGACGGGACGGCCGCGGTCAGCATTACGAACGACGCCGTGAAACGTGGCACGAAGATGCAGTACTGGGCCCGGGAGAGATGGGTCGACGCGGGGAATCAGTCCATCAAGGGACACGAAATCAGCGGCGAAATCCCCGTGCGCTCCCTGAACGGGACCCCCATTGCGATAGGGACGTTATAGGGTAGGGACCCAGACCTCGTTCCGGGGGGAGGCACCCGGATCCCTGTTCGGGGCCCGCCAAACGGTTTTATCTTCAAAAGGCGCCGACCGACCCGAAGGTCGTTGGTCAAGGGCGAGCGCAGACTCGCTGCAATCATGTTCACCGACATCGTCGGTTACACAGCCATGGCCCAGTCGGACGAGCTCCGGGCGCTCGGGTTGCTGAGGAAGCAGAGAGACCTCGCCCGCCCTCTCTTCGCGCGGCACGAGGGTAGGGAAGTGAAGACCATGGGTGACGCCTTCCTGGTGGAGTTTCCCAGCGCCCTCGCCGCCACCAAATGCGCCATCGACTTGGAGAACGCCCTGAAGGCGTTCAACGAGGGGAGGAGGGATAAGGTCAGGGTCAAGGTGGGGATCCACGTCGGCGACGTCGTGCACGAAGGAGGGGACATCTACGGAGACGCGGTCAACATAGCCTCCCGCATCCAATCACTGGCGGAAGGCGGAGGGGTGTGCGTCTCCCAGCAGGCGTATGATCAGGTCCGGAACAAGGTTCCTTTCCGCTTCTCCAAGCTCGAGGTCCCGGGGCTGAAGAACGTGTCCTTCCCCATAGACGTCTACAGGCTCGAACTCCTCGAAAGGAGGAAGGCGACAGCGGAAGCTCCAGACGCGAGGCGGAGGTTGGCGGTACTCCCATTCACGAACATGAGCCCCGACCCGGCCGACGAGTACTTCTCGGACGGGCTGACCGAAGAGATGATCTCCACCCTGTCCAAGCTCCCGGAGATCGACGTCATCTCCAGGACGTCGATCATGCAGTACAAGAAGGCGCCCAAGCCGATAAAGGACGTGTATCGGGAGCTCAATTCGGCGACCATCTTGGAGGGGAGCGTGAGGAAGGACGGCGCCAGGGTGAGAGTCACCGTCCAGATGATTGACGCCCAGAAAGACAGACACCTATGGGCAGAAACCTACGACCGAGAACTCAGCAGCATATTCGAAATCCAGAGCGAGATCGCGAGGCTGGTGACTGACGCGCTCAGGATCAAAATCCTGCCCTCGGTGACCGCACGGATAGCGCGGGGGCCCACCGCCAACCCTGACGCGTACACTCTGTACCTCCGGGGGAGGTACCACTGGAACATCAGAGGGCTGAGCGACATCAGGAAGGCGGCGGACCTGTTCGAAAGGGCCGTAAGAAAGGACCCGAGCTTCGCCCTAGGATACGTCGGCCTCGGAGACTGCTATCACGTGCTCGCAACGAGGTTCGAAATAGACGCGAAGCGGAACTGGGGGAGGTCCAGGGCGGCAGTGGCCAAAGCGCTCCGCCTCGACCCCGGACTGGCCGAAGCACACGCGACGAAAGGGGTCGCCCTCTTCGCCGACTTCGAGCTCCGCAAGGCGGAAGAGGAGTTCAGCGTAGCGCTCGAACTGAAGCCGAGCTATGCCAGCGCCCACCAGTGGTTCGCCCAGCTTCTGATCGCCCGGCTAAGGTGGGAAGAAGCGCTCTCTCACATAGAAAGGGCGGCCGAGCTCGACCCATTTTCACAGGCCATATCCATGGTCCACACCTTCCTCTATGAGGCCAAGCGAGACTACGGCACAGGCCTGAGGCTCGCCGAACGGGCGGTCGAACTGAACCCGAGGGACCCCGGGTCACACATCGAGCTGGCTTGGCTCTGCGGAAAGCTGAAGATGTTCAATGAGATGGAGAAGGAATTGAAGGCCGGGATCAGCCTGCTGAAGGACGCCGTCCCCTTCGCGGGGGAGGGGAAGGAGGCGATGGTGGCCTACCTGAGAGACGACAGGGAGAGGGTCAGGAAGGTGCTCCCGAAGCTGGAAGCCCACCTGGGCAAGACCTTCACCGTGGTCAGGTTCATCGCAGACCTGCACTTCTACCTGGGGGAGGTTGACGAAGGGTTCAGATGGCTGAAGAGGTCGTACTCGAAGAAAGAGTTCGACCTGTTCTATGTCAAGAGCGACGAGTTCCTCGACGGCGTCCGTACCGACAGCAGATACCTCGGGCTCTTGGACATGCTCGGGTTAGCCTGAGAGCCCTAGTCTCCGGCCGCGCCGGTCACTGTTTCGCCTCAAGTACTCCTGCCGCTACCTGCAGACGGCGCAGTCGCGGGATTTGCCACCATACCGCCCCCCTGGGGGCCCTTCAGACAAGAATTTGAACGGATTTGGGAGTGCGGTCGCTGGGATTTGAACCCAGGTTAGTAGCTTGGAGGGCTACTGTCCTGGACCAGGCTTTCCCCTCTGAGAGGACTGGACGACGACCGCACGAGGCCCGAGCCCCGCCGAGTCTTTTTAATCGTTGAACCCCTTTGTCGCCCTCTCTATCTCGTAGACCACCCTCGCGGCCACGACGTGGGCCTCCAGCGGTCTCGGGTCGATCCTGACAAACTCGTCCACGGCCTTCTCCACCTCCGCGGAAAAGTGACCGTGGGGGAACCCGCCGACGACCACGCAGGGGTCCTTCGCTGCGACGACGTCGGCCGCGAACTCGGGTATCCCCTCAAGCCTTCCCCTCACCGTCAGGCCGAACACCCTTCCGGGCTCGACTGTCTTGACCAGCTCCGGGAACTTCGTCTTGCGGACCCTGAGCAGTCCGCCCGCCGGCTCCTCCACCAGCGCAGATCGGA
>JAKAPI010000029.1 GCA_021807225.1 archaeon
CATACCCGGAATGATCGTCGACTACCTGGTCTCCATCCAGAAGAGATGACCACAACCGCGAACGATTCTGTCAGGCTCCTCGTCGAGTCCCTGGCCATCTACTCGCCGACGACCGAGGAGGCAGAGCTCGCGTCCTTCCTCGCCGACGAGATGAAGGCGCTCGGGTACTCGAAGGTCCACCTCGACAGGGCCGGCAACGTCATCGGGGACGTGGGGAAGGGGCGGGCGCGCCTCCTCCTGTGCGGCCACATGGACACGGTCCCGGGCCGGCTGCCGGTCAGGAAGACGAAGACGGCGGTCTATGGAAGGGGGGCGGCAGACGCAAAGTCCCCGCTCTGCGCCCTGCTGGTCGCCGGGGCCGAAGCCGCGGATTCGGGGGTCAGGATCACCTTCGCGGGCGCCACCGAAGAAGAGGGAGACGGCGCCGGCATCGAGCAGCTCATCAAAAGCGGCCAGAAGTTCGACTACGCGGTCTTCGGCGAGCCGAGCGGGGCGGACCGGCTGACCATCGGCTACCGCGGGAGGGTGAGCCTTCACCTGACGGTGCGCACCCAGGGCGGCCACGCGGGGTCCCCCTGGGCCCACAGGAGCGCCTTCGACGAGTTCACCTCGGTGATGACAAAGCTGAGGGAGTACGAACGTTCGAAGGCGGTGGAGGGGGACTACTTCAGGTCGCTCTCCCTCTCTCCGACGCTGGTAAGGGCAGGCTCCTACCAGAACGTCGTCCCCGGGTTGTGCGAAGCGACCCTCGACCTGCGCCTGCCCCCTTCGATCAAATCATCCGCAGCCGTCCGGGAGATCCGCGCCATCGCGCAAGCCCCTGGAGACGGCGTCGAGGTCCGGCTCACAGCCGGCGCGCCGACCGAGGCCTACGAGGCCGACCCGGGTTCCACGCTGGTCAGGGCCTTCCAGAGGGCGATAATCCTCAGCCTGAAGGCCAGGCCCAGGCTGGTGAGGAAGACTGGCACCGGAGACATGAACACCTTCGCCCGCAGGGAGGGAACCGACTGCCTGACCTACGGCCCCGGCCCGTCGGCCTCCAGCCACACCGACGGCGAGATGGTCGAGATCAGAGACTACCTGGGGAGCATCGAGGTGGTGAAAGAAGCCGTGCGCCAGCTGGCCGCCATCGGTCCCCGGGGGACCGGCTAGACCCTGACCTCTTCCAGCCCGAACTGCTTGACCAGCCTGACGACCTTCTCTTTGTGGGGGCCCAGCCCCTTCCAGTCGAGGACCGCGTACCTGACCGGCCCGTTCGTCCTCTGAAGCATCTGGCCCACGATGCCCTCGTCGACGTACTCGAGGGCGTGCTTGGGCGCCACGAATGAGAAGGCGTAGTCCCCCTCGACCAGGAGCCTGGTGAACTTCTCTGGATAGTGCGTCCCGCCGAACCCGACGGCGATCTTCGGCCAGATCTCCCTTTCCGCGAGGCTCTCCATCAGGGCCCTCCCGACGACCCCGGCCGCCTTCTTGTCCCCCCAGTACTTCTCGGACGACCCGAGCTCCACGAAGAGCACGGGCTTCTGCAGGGATGTGGGGCCGTGGTGGGTCGCCTCCATGGTGATCTCGTACCCTTCGGCCTCGGCCCTGTGCTTCCACAGCGCGCGCAGGTAGTTCTTCAACAGCGCCGGGTCAGACCTTCCCAGCTCCTTCCCTGCACCGCCGAACTTCGCCTCCGCGGAGAAGTTCCCGGTGGTGTGCGCGGTCAGCGACGCGATCCCCGAGTCTGCCGAGTGCCGGGACAGGAAGATGTAGGCCTGGGGGTTGAAGTATTCGTCCAGGTCCGGCGGGAAGACTATCATCCCCTCGAACCTTGCCAGCAAGAACGAGCCCTTCTGATAGACGGGCTCCCCACGCAGCTTCACCCCGGTCGACTCGAACCCCTCCTCCTCTACAAGGGCGCCTGCCAGGGTCCTGGACGCGAGGTCGGTGGTCGAAGACAAGATCACCGTGGCCGGCTCGCCCTGGGGGGTCACGGCGGCCGTGGGCATGCACTAAGGATATAAGCCGAAGATGGAGGTCGCCCCTCTGAACATGGGGTTCCGAGACTTCCTGAGGTCGTCGGCGGCCATCTTCAGGCTTGCCCACAAGAGCGACAGGGACGAGTTCACCCTCTACCTGAAGCTCGTAGCCATCGGAATAGCCGTGGTCGGCACCATCGGTTTCATCATCAAACTGGTCGGGGCCATCTTCTTCGGATGAAAGGTTATTAGGGAAACGAAATTCGGCCTGTTTTCGCCGTGGCCGTTATCAGCGATCAAGAGAGGAGCAACTCCATATTCCCGGTCAAGACCACCGGAGGTCAGGAAAGGACCGTGGCCACCTTCGTGGCCAACAGGGCGGTCCAGAAGCGAAAGCCCATCTACTCCGTCCTTGCACTGGACACCTGGAAGGGGTACGTCCTCTTCGAGGCCCCGAACAGCCAGGTGGTGGACGAGAGCATCCAAGGGTTCAAGCACGTCAGGAGCAAGATCCCCGGCATGATGCAGTACTCTGACATCGAGAAGTTCCTGGTGACGAAGTCCATGGTCGCAGAGCTCAACGAGGGCGACACCGTGGAGATCGTGGCGGGGCCGTTCAAGACCATGAGGGCGAAGATCACCCGGGTGGAGAAGGAGAAGCAGGAGATCACCGTCTCGCTGCTGGACACCGCCTTCGCGCTCCCCATCACCATAGACGCCACCTACGTCAAGATCGTCGAGCGCGCGAAGCCGGAGCAGCCGAAGTGATGCTAGTTGGGTGAAAAGCAGGTAATCAACGTCCTGGTGACCGGCGGCGAGGCGAGCGCGGGTCCGCCCCTGGGCCCGGCCCTTGGTCCCCTCGGCGTCAACGTCCTGGGCATCGTGAACGAGATCAACAAGCAGACGGCCAGCTTCAAGGGCATGAGGGTCCCGGTCAAGGTCGAGGTCGACAAGGAGTCCAAGCAGTTCTCCGTCTCGGTCGGCACCCCGACGACCTCGGCCCTGGTCGCCAAGGAGTCGGGCATCCCCAAGGGGTCGGCGAAGCCGAACGTGGACTTCGTCGGAGGGCTGACCATGGACCAGGTGGTGACCATCGCCAAGAGCAAGATCGCGGGGTCCTACGCCGCAAGCATCCGTTCGGCAGCCAAGGAGGTGGTGGGGAGCTGCGTCAGCATGGGGGTCAAGGTCGACGGGAAGGACGCCAGGGAGTTCATGAAAGAGATAGACGACGGAAAGTGGGACTCGAAGTTCGAGTAGAGGACACAACGCTTTTAACCGATGTGCCAAGGCTCGGCAAGGAATTCGTGAAGAGTGGATGCTCTCAAACCAGCAGCTCGCCGAACTGGTCAAGAAGGGGAAGGGCCAGTCTAAGGAGACGAAGTTCACCCAGTCCGTCGAAGTAATGATCACTCTGAAGGAAGTCGACCCAAAGAAGACCGACCTCAACATCAACGAGATCGTCTATCTCCCGCACCCCACCTCCAAGCAGGCGAGGGTCGCCTTCATCGGCTCCGGGGACATGGCGGTCAGAGCGAAGAACGCGAAGGCGAACCTGGTGCTGGACCAGTCTCAGCTCGAGAACTACGGCGGCAGCAAGAGGGACGCAAAGAAGCTGGCGAGGTCGTACGACTTCTTCCTGGCAGACACAGCGCTGATGCCCAGGGTAGGCAAGGTGCTGGGTCAGGCGCTCGGCCCGAAGGGGAAGATCCCTTCTCCGGTCCCGCCCAACTCCCCCATCGAGGCGATGATCAACAGGATGCGCACAGCCGTCAGGGTGAGGAGCAGGGGGTCGCTGGGCGTCATGGCGAAGGTCGGGGACAGCAAGCTGACCGAGCCCGAGCTCGCGGAGAACATCATAGCCGTTGTCAACGCGGTCACCAAGAAGCTCCCCAACGGCGACAAGAACGTCAAGACGATAATGGTCAAGACGACGATGGGCAAGCCGGCGAAGCAGGCGGTAGAGTAGAATGAGCAAGACTGTCCAGGTCCAGAAGAAGCACAATCAGCAGAAGGTCGACACGGTGGAGAAGGTCGCGAAGCTGGCCCAGAAGTACCCGGTCCTGGCGGTCACCAGCCTTTCGAAGGTCAGGGCGAGCCAGCTCATGGCCGTGCGCAAGGCGCTGAGACAGCACGCCGAGGTATTCGTGGTCAAGAACAAGCTGGCGGTCATGGGGCTCAAGAAGGCCGGCATCAAGAACGCCGACCAGCTCCTTTCTCACCTGACGGGGCAGAACGCGCTCATCTTCTCAACCTACGACCCCTTCAAGCTCTTCCTCACCCTGGACAAGAACAAGGTGTACCTCGCCGCGAGGGCGGGGGACAAGGCCCCCGACGACATCATCGTCCCGGCGGGGAACACCAGCCTGCCCGCGGGGCCGGTCCTCAGCGAGTTCAGGGAGGCGGGGATCCAGACCAAGATCGAAGGAGGGAGCATCTGGGTGAACAAGGACTCGGTCGCGGTCAAGAGGGGCGGAGAGATAACCCCGAAGCTCGCGAGCCTGCTTTCGAAGCTCAACATCAAGCCCATCAGGGCCGGGCTCACCATCGCCATGGCCTATGAAAGCGGCCTGATCTACGCGGGCGAGCTCGTCGCCATCGACCTCGAGAAGTACAGGGCGAGCCTCATGGAGGCATATTCGTCTTCGAGGGGCCTCGCTATCCTGATCGGATACGTTACGAAGGAGACAGCCCCAGACATCCTGGCCCGCGCCTACAGGGAGGCGCTGAGCCTGCAGGTGGAGGCGGGGCTCCTTGACAAGGAAACGGCCGCGCTGATACTCGGAAGGGCGGAGGCCGAGGCGGCCGCGCTGGAAGCCAAAGCCAAGGAAAAGGGACTGCAGTAGCAGGGCTCTCCTCGCCTGACCTCGGCCGCAGCGGCTCATCCGCGCAACGCTTTTCCCTCGGTCGCGCCCCGCGCACTCCATGCCTTCGGACAGAGGACCCCTCGGCGTGGTGAAGTCCTACATCGACGCGCTGGACAACGAGCGCTACGACGAAGCCCTGGGCCTCCTACAAGGGAACGTCAGGGTGCGCGGCCCGTCTGGCGAGACCTTCGGGAGACCGACCGACTTCATCGAGATGCTACGAAAATACCATGGGAGGTACGACATCAAGAAAGTCTTCGTGGACGGCGACGATGTCTGCCTGCTCTACGACCTCAAGACGACCGGGCCGACCGTGTTCATGTCGTCGTGGTATCAGGTCAAGGACGGGAAGATCGCGTCGATCCAGACCGTCTTCGACCCCCGGGCTTTCGGTCCGCCGAAGTAGCAAAAGCCAGCGAGAGCTCACGCTGGGCTTTTTGCAAGCGAGCGTGTTACTCGAGCTTAGCCGAAGAGCGAAGCGAGGCCCTGTAGCGCCTCTTCTTCCTTCTTCTCCTCTTCCTTCGGCTTCTCTTCCGCCTTTGCGGGGGCTGCGCCGGGCGCCGCGGCAGCCGCTGCAGGTGCAGCAGCCATGGTGGCCGCGTTCTTCAGCGCCTCGTCGATGTTGACCTCGCTGAGAGCGGAAGCCAGAGCCTTGATCTTCACTTCGTCGGGCGCAACACCGGTGGCCTTGACCACGCTGGTCAGGTTGTCTTCGCTCACCGGCTTGCCCAGCTTGTGAAGCAGGAGGGCAGCGTAAACGTACTCCATGTGAATTCGGAAAGCCGAACTTAGTTCGGTATTTAACTATTTGAGGCGGAAACGACGCCGGTTCTTCTCTTCGCTGCGCCAGCCCCGTCCGGGAGGGTGCGTCGGCGCCGTCCCAAGTTTATCTACTTCAGACCGGGGGACTCTTCCAAGCCTAGTTGAATGAAAAGAAGCAAGCCCTGAAGGCGAAGTTCTCAGCCGACTACAGGCGATACTACTACGTCGACCTCTTCAGGCGCGAGGGCTTCCTGAGGAAGAAGTGCGAGAGCTGCGGGAAGTTCTTCTGGACGCTCGACCCCGAGAGGCGGCGCTGCGACGACCAGCCCTGCTCGCCGTACAGCTTCATCGGCTCCCCCCCGACCTCGAAGAAGTTCAGCTACGTCGGAGCCTGGGACGCCGTCGAGTCGTTCTTCGCAAGGAAGGGCCACGCCATCGTGAAGCGGTACCCTGTCGTCAGCCGCTGGCGCCCCGACCTCTACTTCACCGTCGCCTCGATCATCGACTTCCAGAGGGTCGAAGGGGGCAAGGTCGTCTTCTCTCTCCCCGCCAACCCGCTCGTCGTCCCCCAGATGTGCCTGAGGTTCAACGACGTCCCCACCGTGGGGGTCAACGGGAAGCACGGGACGTCCTTCTGCATGATCGGCCAGACCGCCCTGGCCAACAAGGAGGGGTACTGGAAGGACAGGACCATCGACCTGGACTTCGACCTGCTGACGAAGACATTCGGGATAAAGAAGGAGGACATCACCTTCGACGAAGATGTCTGGATGGGGTACGGTGCCTTCGGCTACTCGCTCCAGTACAACGTGCGGGGGCTCGAGACCGGGAACGCGGTCTTCACCGCCTTCGAGGGGAGCCCTGACAAGTACGTCGCGCTCAAGGAGCCCGTCGTCGACATGGGCGCGGGCCTGGAGCGCCTCAGCTGGCTCAGCCAGGGGACGCCGACCGCCTACGACTCATACTTCGCCCCTATCCTGAAGCGGATGAAAGAGGACAACCGCGTCGAGTACGACGAGAAGCTCTTCCGCCGCTACTCCGCCCTCGCGGGAGAGATCAACCTCGACGAGTACCACAACCTGGACGACGCCAGGCAGAAGATAGCGAAGGCGCTCGGGGAGGACCCCTCGCGGCTCTGGAACCAGTTCGGTGCCCTGGAGGCCATGTACGCCATCGCTGACCACACAAGGACACTCCTCTTCGCCGTCGCCGACGGGATGCTCCCCAGCAACTCGGGCGGGGGGTACAACCTCCGGATGATCTTCCGCAGGACCAGGAACTTCATCAACTACTACAGGTTCAAGCTGCAGGTCCCCGACCTGATCGACTGGCACATCTCCCAGCTCAAGGGGATGTACCCCGAGCTCGCCGAGCACGGCCCTGACGTCAAGGAGGTCCTGGGGGTCGAGGAGTCCAGGTTCACCTCCTCTTCGGAGCGGGTCGCGAAGATCGTCTCGTCGCTCTCCGGTCAGGGGAAGGAGGTGACCACCGACGAGCTGGTCCGACTGTACGACTCTGACGGCGTCACCCCCGAGCAGCTGATCGAGGCCGGCGCCAAGGTCAGCCCTCCCGAAGGCTTCTACGAGAAGGTGCAGGCGCGCCACCTGACGAGGGAGCTCGAGCAGCCGAAGATGCAGTTCGACACGCGGAAGCTGAAGCCGACCAAGCTCTGGTACTACGAGGAGGGTGCGCCCCTCGACTTCAGCGCCAGGGTGGTCAAGGTCTTCCAGGGCGGGTACGTGGTCCTTGACAGGACGGTCTTCTACCCGCGCGGTGGGGGCCAGGAGCCGGACCGGGGGACGATCGCCAGGGCGAAGGTGGTGGACATCGAGAAGTACGGCGACGTGGTGATCCACAAGGTCGAAGGGACGGCCCCCAGGGCAGGGGCAAGGGTCGAGTGCCACGTCGACCAGAGGCGCAGAAGGAGGGTCACCCAGATCCACACCGCGACCCACATCATCAACGGCTCGTCGAGGCACGTCCTGGGGCCCTGGGTGTGGCAGCACTCGGCTTTCAAGGAAGAGGACTACGGGAGGATCGACATCACCCACTTCTCCCACCTCACGGAGGCCCAGGTCCAGAAGATCGAAGACCTGGCCAACGAGATCGTGAGGAAGAACCTGAAGATCAAGAACACCTTCATGCCGAGGCAGGAGGCCGAGTCGAAGTACGGCTTCAGGCTCTACCAGGGCGGGGTCGTGCCCGGGAGCCTGGTCAGGGTGGTCGACATCGGAGGGTGGGACATCGAAGCGTGCGGGGGGACGCACGCTGGGTCGACCGGCGAGGTGGGGCTGATCAAGATAAAGAAAGCCGAGCGGGTCCAGGACGGAGTCGAGCGGCTCGAGTTCGTGGCCGGGGAAGCGGCCATCGAGTACATGCACAAGATGGACTCGGAGCTGGGAGAGCTCTCCTCGATCCTGGGAACCCAGAGGGAGAACCTCCCCAGGGTCGCTCAGGGGATGCTTGGCGAGCTGCAGGAGTCCCGCGTCAGGGAGAAGGCCCTGGGGGAGAAGCTCGTCGAGCTTTCGTCCACCGGCGTCGCCTCTGAAGCGAGGGCCGTGGGGGGCGCGAAGCTTTACGTCTCCAGGAACCCTCCCCTCGGCGAGGAACAGATTATTGCTCAGGGAGAGAAGAGCGTCGCCTCCGACCCCGCACTGGTCTACGTAGCCGTATTCTCGACAGGGAAGTCTGCGCGGATCATCTGCTTTGCGGGCGCGGCCGCGAGGCAGGCCGGGTTCGCCGCGGTTGACA
>JAKAPI010000030.1 GCA_021807225.1 archaeon
AGCCGCTCATGGCGGCAGGGAAGCTGGGCCCGGTCCTCATCCAGCTCCCGCCGAGCTACTCCTTCGACTCGGACTTTGGGAAGCTGAAGGCGTTCCTGAACATGGCCCCCGAAGACGTCGCGTTCGCGGTCGAGTTCAGGCACCCTTCGTGGCTCAGGGAGGACGTCTGGTCGTTCCTCCGGGGGAGGAACGTGGCGAACGTGATAGTCGACGAGCCTCTCCTCCCGCCAGACACCGTGGTGACGGCCGACTTCGCATTCATCCGGTGGCACGGGCGAGGGAGCAGGCCCTGGTACAACTACAGATACACCGACAAGGAGCTGGACGGGTGGGTGCCCAAGGTGCAGGAGGTGACGTCCAGAGTGAAGGAGACCTATGGTTACTTCAACAACCACTTCCACGGCTTCGCGGTGGAGAACTCCCTCAGGATGATGGAGAAGTTAGGGGTCTCGAACCCCTCCCAAGACGAGGCGAAGGCCAGAGCGACGAAGTTCATCCAAACTGGGAACAGGGATGCCGGAGAGAGGAGCATCCTGGAGTTCGTGGAGCAGGGGAGACTGGGATGAAGGCGAAGCTCCTGCTCGACAGCGGTGTGCCAAAGGTGCCGCCTGCGGAATTGAAGGAAGTCGTCCGGGACGCGGGTCTGGAGGTCGCCGGCGAGGAGGCGGACTTCGGGATAGTGGTTGGTGGCGATGGAAGGTTCAGCCGGTACGGGAGAACGGAGGATATACCCCTCCTCTTCGTCGGGGTCAGGTCGAAGGGCGCCGCAGGCTCCAGGGCTCAGATGGCTCAGGTCGCCTACGAAGAGCTCCCGCAGTGCCTTGGGAGGATAAGGCGGGGGGAGTATTCCATCGACGAGCACAGGAGGCTGGGGGTCTTCAAGAACAGGAAGCTGATTGACGAGGTGTTCACTGACGTCTACCTTCAGCGAGGGAGCGAGAGCACTTGCATCCGGTACAGGGTGGTCGTCTCGGGCCCGGGGGTCAGCATCCGTGAAGCAGCCATTGGAGACGGGGTCGTGATCGCGGCTCAGGCAGGGGCGTCAGGCTACTACTCTTACCCGGACAGAATCAAGGGCGAACTGATGGAGCCCCTTTCCTTCGCCAGCCTTGGAAAGAACGAGGTCGGGGTATGCCACATCGCCCCTACTTTCACAGAAAGAGAGGGGGCCGGAGTTCATCCGCTGAGATACAGGGTCCCCTGGGGGAGCACCATCAAGCTGTCCCTGTTCAGAGAGGCTGACGCCAGGCTCTACGGGGCGTCAGACGGGCCGGCCGGAGTCAGGGTGGGCCTGGGCGACAGCGTGACAGTCAGGGCGGGGAAGAAGGTGACAAGGCTGATTTCCTTCAGGTGAGCGCTCCCGGGGTGGCGGCTAGCCCGGGGGGTCGACGCCGGTCGCTATGTACTCCACCGTCTCTCCGATGTACGTCGCATGGTCGGCGATCCTTTCCAGGTACCGCAGAATCAGGGTCGCAGACAGTGCGCATCTGATGTTGGACTTCGCGCCCAGGGTCTTCATGAGGTTGCTCCTGTAGCTGTCGTCCACGGCGTCGTCCATGGTGGGGATCTTCCTGGCGAGCTCCACGTCCCTCCTCGAGAACGCCTCCACGCTCATCTTAATCATCTCCTGGGTCTTTTGCGCAGTCGCTTCGACTGAGCTGTGGTCGCACTGGCCGAGGTCGCCGAACATGTCGAGGACCTCCGTTATGTCCCGGGCGTACCTACCGTATCTGAAGAATCCATAGGAGATCTCGAGGCAGGCTTTGAGGAACCTGAGGTCGGTCGCGACGGGCTGGTACCTGGCGATCATCTCCACCGAAAGGTCGCTAACCTGGCGATGAAGCTCCTGCAGTCGGTCAGACATCTGCTTGACCTCGGTGCCCCTTCCCCCTTTCACGTAGGCCTCTATTGAGGCGGAGACTGCGGCCTGGGAGAGCCCGGCCATCTCGGTCAGCATCGTGTTGAGCTGGCCCAGCCCCATGTCCATGAGCCTCATTCGCGGATATCCCTCCGCTCCATCTACAGTGTACCTCTGATGTATTTCTCGGTGAGGGCGTTCTTGGGGTTCTGGAAGACCTCCTCGGCCGGGCCGAACTCCACCAGCTCTCCCCGGTAGAGAAAGGCCACCTCGTTCCCCACCCTGGCCGCCTGCTGCATGTTGTGCGTGACGAGGACGACGGTGTAGTTCTCCTTCAGTTCGACCATGAGCTCCTCGACCTTGGAGGCCGAACCCGGGTCGAGAGCCGACGCCGGCTCGTCCATCAGGATCACTTCGGGTTTAACTGCGAGAGCGCGTGCGATACAGAGGCGCTGCTGCTGGCCGCCTGACAGCTCGAGGGCGCTCTTGTTGAGCCTCGTACCCACCTCCTCCCAGAGCGCGGCCTTCTCAAGGCTTTCACGGACTACCTGGTCGAGCTCTGACTTCGTTTTCGTGAGCTTGTGAATCCTTGGGCCGAAAGCCACGTTGTCGTATATCGAAATCGGAAAAGGGTTCGGCTTCTGGAAGACCATCCCAACCCTCGTGCGCAGCAGGATTGGATCAACCTCGGATGAATAGACGTCAGTGCCGTTGATGAGGACCTGGCCGGTCACCCTGAACTTGCGTACCCCGTCGTTCATCCGGTTGATGGTGCGGAGTAGGGTCGTCTTGCCGCATCCGGATGGTCCCATGAATACGGTGACCCTGTTGCGGGCGATTGAGAGTGAAATCTCGTCGAGGACCTTCTGCTCCCCGTAGTAGGCGCAGAGGCTTTGCAGCCTTATCAGCCCGCCCTCGTCTCCCGTCAGTCCCTTCGAGCGTTCGTGGTCCAGGATCTCTCTTTCCCTTGTTCCTTGGCCGCTGGCGACGCGGTGAACGGGCTCTGGTTCTGGTTTCATCATCTATACCTTCGAGAACCTCCTGACTACTACCCGGGCGACGATGTTTATCAAAAGGATGCTAGTGATGAGCACGAAGGAGGAAAGGTACGCCAGGTTGTGGGCGCTGTTCGAAGGAAGCTGGGAGTAGACGTAGACGATGTAGGTAAGGAAACCCACGGGGGTATGGAGGAAGCTCCCGTTGAAGTTGTAGTTGGAAAAGGAGGCAGTGAAGAGGAGCGGAGCTGTCTCGCTGAGACCGATGCTCACCGACAGAAGTATGCCAGTGAGGATTCCGGGCATCGCGAACCTCAGCGTGAGGCGGTTTATCGTAGTGCTCTTGGTGCTGCCGAGCGCCCTTGCCCCTTCTCTGATGTCGTCAGGGACCTTCCGCAGGGCCAGCTCTGTCGTCCTGAAAACATAGGGAAACATCAGGATGGACAAGGTGAGGGCTCCCGCAAGTGCGGAGTACCCCCAACCGAAATACAGGACGAAGATGAAGTACCCTGCCAACCCCACGACCATGGAAGAGTTGCCTGCCAACACGTCGGAGACAAACCTGAGCGCTTCTGAGAACTTGTTGTTGTTCGAGAACTCCGCCATGTAGATACCGCCGAGGAGCCCTAGCGGGACCGTGATCGCCGTCGCCAGCGCCATCAGCACGACAGTCCCGGAGATCGCGTTCGAGATGCCACCGCCTACAAACTCCACGCCGGTCCCGACCGTAATCGTCGTCAGCGCGGGCCAAGAGATTACTTCCAGGCCCTTTATGACGAACAGATAGATTATGTCTGCGAGAGGCACCAGGACCAGGACAATGCTGAACACTGTCAGCCCGGTCATCACATAATTCCGTAGTCGCCTCCTGCCATAGCCAGGGGGTCCGCGGACGCTCCATCGTGCAGAAGTGGCGGGAGAGGCGGAATGTGGGGCCTCCGGGGCCCGGACTAAGGACGGCTCTCTTGCACTCATGACTTCCTACACCTGGACAAGGTGTTCGGCGCTTGAGATGAATCCACGTCTTACTAAGAGCCGGGCGACGATGTTCGCCGTCGTAGTGATGATGAAGAGGACCAGGGCCAGCTCTGCGATTGCGTTGACTTCCATTCCGGACGGGTCGGTGAGCGCGCTGTCAAATGTCACCGCCATGAAGGCCGAAAGGGTGTTGATCGGATAGTAGAGCGTCTTCGGAAGCACGTTCAGGGCGGACTGCGAGACCAGGACCACGGCCATGGTTTCGCCGAGCGCGCGCCCGAGGCCGAGGACCAGAGAGCCGATTATCGCGGTCTTGGCGTAGGGCAGGACGACCTTCCGGGTGATCTCCCAGTTTGTCATGCCAAGTGCCATGCCCGCTTCCTTCAGTTCAACGGGGGTCTGGGCCATCGCGTCGCGGCTTATGGCCGAAACGATAGGGACAATCATTAACGACAGGACGAGCCCTGAAGCGAGTAGGCCGTATCCGTAGACGGGCCCTCCGACACCGGGTATGAAGCCCAGATACTGAGCCATTGCAGGCTCGACGTAGTTGAAAAGCAGGGGAGCAAGCACGAGGAACCCCCAGAAGCCAAAGACGACGCTGGGGATTCCCGCCAGCAGTTCGACAAAGAAGGACAGCGAAGTGGAGAGGCGTTTGGGGGCCACGGACGTGAGGAAGATCGCCACCCCGAGGCTAAGCGGGGCCCCGATGAGCAACGCAAGGCCGGACGAGATGAGAGTCCCGGAGAAGAACACCAGCATCCCATAGGAGGCGCCGGACATGGCCGGGAACCCGCGGATGGTCGTCAGGGTGGTCGAGATTCCCGGGTTCCATATGACTGTCGTGAAGAAGTTCAGTCCGTTGACGATGATGGACGGGACTCCGAAGACCGCCAACACGGCGAGAACCATAAAAAGGAAAAGGAGCGCACTGCTTCCCAGCAGTGCGGAGACAAGGGCGTAGACCCGGTCTGCCGTCCGCCTCCAGCTGCCTCCAGCTTTCATCTGCGTCTGACCTTGGTCTACGGGCCTATCTGCGCGATTTGTGCGTAGCTGAGAGTGGCGATTGAGCTGGGCAAAGCGACGAACCCTACCTTGTTCAGGTACGAGGGAGCGTTGCCGTTTTGTGGCATGACACACCAGTTAAGGAATGTCCTGACCACCAGCGCCGTGTTGGCGTCAGACTGGGTCTTGGACACGATGGCGTATTCGTAGTTGATGATGGGATATGAGTTGGCACCTGGTGCGTAGACCAGGGAGATGGCCTCGTTGGGTGGGGTAGAAGACTCCATCTGGGCAGCAGCCGCCTGGATGTTTGCCTGTGTTATGTCGACGAAGTTGCCGGCCGCGTTCTGAAGGTATGCGTAGCCCAGACCAGCAGCCTGGGTGTTGGACATGAAGCTGACTCCGATGTATGCGATGCAGTATGGTGTCGCCTGGCACCCCTGGACCATCCCTCCGTTGCCTACGTAGGCAGCCGCAGTGGGGATGCCTGGGAATGAAACCGAAGTGGCGAAACCGACGTTCGTCTTCCACCACGAGTTGGTGTCAGACAGGTATGTTGTGAAGATGAAGGTGTCGCCGCTTCCGTCAGACCTGTGAATCGGATGGATGATCTGGTGCGGGAGGGTCACGCCTGGGTTGATTGCAGTGATCTGCGAGTCGTCCCAGTACGAGATGGTCCCGTTGTATATCTTCGCGAGGATGTTGCCGGTCATGTTCAGGTGGGTGGTGCTCGGTATGCCCGGGAGGTTGTAGTTGATCATCTGGGCCGATATGGCGAGTGGAATGTCGAGGAGGCTGGGGTACTGGTTCATCTGGGCCGGAAGCAGATAGGCGTCAGATGCGCCGATCTGGACGGTGCCAGCAGCCGCGCTGGAGATACCTATGCCGCTGCCGGTGCCAGCTGTGTTGATGTGGACGTTGGTGTAGGTAGCACCGAAGCCAGGGACCCAGTAGTTGAAGAGAGGATAGAGCAGCGTTGAGCCCGTCTCTGAGATGGTCGCCGCCGGCAGAGAAGATGGCAATGTCGGCGTGGCGGCGGTCGTCGACGAGCCTGTGGAGTAGACCGTTGTGATGGAATAGACCGTCGTGGTCGCGCCGGGCGCCGTTACGGTGGTGGTGACGGGGGCGCCGGATCCTGCTCCGGCGAAGTAACCGACTCCGCCGCCCGCAACCATCAGCACGACGGCGACGACGACCATGACCGCGTTGCTAATCGCGCGTCTCTTTCTTTCGTTCACTGAAGATGACATTTTCAAATTGACCCGACACCGGCGGCGATTTATCGGTAGCCGAATTACTCTATGTTTAGAATCATACAATATTGAGATGAGGTCCCCGCCACGACATGGCAGAAGCAGGAGGGTGTCCTTCCTGCGCAATCAGACCTCATTACATGGTTAGCCAACGCGATAGCACGTCTGAACGGGCGCAGAATTCGGGACGTTCCGCCAGCGTCGAATCCACCTCAATAGCCCATTGGATTGAAGAGAAGAAGTATATAGTGACGCGACTGACACCAGTGCAGATTGGTCGAAGCCGGGAGGCAGAACTATAGGAGGGTGCAGAAGACAGGGGGCAACAGCTTCGTCGTTTCTCTTCCGAAGAGCTGGGTCACGGATGTGGGACTGCACGCGAAGGACCCTGTGGCCGTAATGATCCAGCCCGATTCGTCGCTACTTATCGTGCCGAGGAGGGACATCAGGACTGCGGTGAAGTCAGAGGCGACGCTCGAGGCGCAGGGTCTGGACAAGGACTTCCTGCTGAGGCACTTCATATCCTACTACCTCGCAGGTTACGACACGATAAGAATCACCCTTGGGAGAGGGGACTCGTCTCTGAGGGGGTTCATCCGCGAGGGCATCAGACGGAAGTTGGTCGGGGTCGAAATCATCGAGGAGTCATCCGGGACCATACTGGCGCAGTGCCTCTCGGGCTACGTCGAACTTCCCCTGAAGAAGGCCTTCGAGCGGATGGCGATTATTGCTGGAGGGATGCTTACCGACTCGGTGGAGGTCCTCCGAGGTCCGAACCGAGAGTTGGCCAAGGAGGTCATTGACAGAGACGACGAGGTAGACAGGTTCTACCACTTTCTGCTGAGGCAGCTCAACATCGCAGTCAGGGACAGGTCGGTGATACAAGAGATAGGCTTGACGTCTACGAGGGACTGCCTCGGCTACAGGTTGGCGGTGAAGAGCGCAGAGCGGGTCGCCGACCACGCCGCAGCGATCGCCGGACAGGCTGAGAGCCTGACGGCGCTGTCGGAGGCGTCGGCGAAGAGAGTCCAGGACATGGCCACCATGTCCAGGAAGGTGTTCGACAGCTCGATTTCGTCGCTCCTCAGGCTGGACGGCAAGCTCGCGGAAGAAGCAATCGCACGGACGAAGGACGTCATCAGGATGGAAGAGAAGGTCAGCGGCGATATCCTCGCGCCGCGCATGAGCGGAGCGCAGGTCGCCTCGACCAAGCTCATGCTTGAGAGCATCAGGAGAGCCGCCGAGTACGGCTCTGACATCGCGGAGATTGCAATCGACCTGACTGTGGCGGAGCCCCAGGCGCTGTAGCGGCAGGAGAGGCTACCCGAGATCGGGGAGCTCGCAGGTCCTTTCCAGCATGCTGAGCAGCAGAGCCTCGCCCCTGTCGGTGAGTTCGACGCGCTCCTCGACGTGATCCACTCCCAATGAAGTGATGAGGTCGACGAGATACTCCCGTTGAAGCCAGCCAAGGAGTTGGACGAAAGCACGCGGCCCCAACTTGGTCCTGCCTCGAAGGCTCTCCAGATCTGTGCTCTGCGCCCCCACCAACGCCAGCAACGCCATGAGGCTCTGGCTTGGCAGGGCTTCCCACGGGCCTTCGCCCGTCAGACCGATTTCTATTTGTTCTTGCATCACCGTGCACTGTTTCGCGTCTAGCTAAAACGGTTGGCGAATGACACTCTATGCGCGACCATGAAATATAGAGGGAGTGGGCAAGAGTGGTGCAGAGCCCAGAACCCCGCGCGGGCGAGTTTCCACAAATTGCGCGTGCGCGCCTTCTGGCTTCCAAGATTCCGTTCAAACCTGTTGTATTATCTGTTGTCAGCTGGGCAATCCGCTTGAAGGGGGTGAAAAGAGAGAATGAAACAGGATGATGCATACTCGCTGGCACGTGCCATCCTACTGATTGGCGGCATCGTGGCCATCGCCTACGGGGCGACGACACTCGGAGCAAACATCGCGTCATACAGAACTCTCGCAGACTCCTTCGCTAACACCACGCCGCTCCTCACAGTCATAGTCGGTGTCGTGGCGCTCGTGACATCCAACAGGGTGAAAGATCGG
>JAKAPI010000031.1 GCA_021807225.1 archaeon
GTCGAGGTGGACCTTCGAGTACCCGAGCGTTTTCATCTCGTCGGCGAGGAAGGATGCGAACTCTGCCTCCTCGGTCGTCGGCGAGTAGATGGCCAGGGACTCGACGAGGAGCCTGACAGAATCGTTCGCGGTTGTGGTCATCTCTTCTGGATGGAGACCAGGTAGTCGACGATCATTCCGGGTATGTCTATGCCGGTGGCCGGGACGGTGTTCTTGAACTCTGTGGTGTTGTTGACCTCGTGGACCACGAAGCCGCCGGGCCCCTCCATCAGGTCGACCCCGACGAACTCGCCCCCCATCGCCCTGGCGGCCCTGAGAGAGAGCTCGTTGAGCTCAGGGGTGACCTTGCACGCTTCGGCCCTCCCTCCCCGGGCGGTGTTGGTCCGCCACTCCGTGTCGCCGGAGTATCTGTAGATGGCGGCCACCGTCTCGTCTCCGATGACGAAGGTCCTGATGTCTCGAGGGGGGCGCTTCACGAACTGCTGGACGTAGTAGACCTGGTAGAGGGGGAACATGTACTCCCTGTCCTCGATGACCGCCCTGGCGGCGTCCCTGTCCTTCAGGAGGGCGGACATGCGCCCCCAGCTCCCGACGACGGGCTTCAGGACGGCGGGGTACCCCACCTCTTCGACCGACCTCAGGGCCGAGTCTTCAGACAGGGAGAGCAGTGTGCGGGGGGTCGGGATGTTGTGCTTCTCGAGCTCGAGGGTCCCGAAGAGCTTGTTGCCGCAGGTCCAGGCGCATGCGAAACCGTTGACGATTCTGTGGCCGGCCGCTTCGAGCGCCGCGGTAGTGTGGACGTTGCGGAAGTAGCTCACGCACCTCTGAAGGACAACCTGGTCGGGCAGCGAGGGTCCGCGCGAGCTGAGGTCGATGGACAAGTCCTTGGAGTCCACGAGGTTGGCGCGCACGCCGCGCTTCTCCGCCGCGGCTACGATTGCCTTCTCTTCCCAGCGTATGGTGTCGTAAAGAAGCGAAAAAGAGTGCGTCCGCTCACTCGCCCCAGTCCTCTCCCTCCAGCTCAGCCTGCCGGAGAGTGAAGAGGCTCCCTGACTGCTCGCGCACCAGTTCGAAAGAGGTGCCGCAGTCCTTGCAGGTCACGATCTCGCCCTGGATGGCGTCCGATGGCACCGGGACCTGGGCGTCGCACTCGAGACAGTTCATGTTTCTCCCGTTCCTCGACAGGCGTTGCGGAGCCAGCCGTCTTAACGATTCTCGGCCGAAATCAGCGAATTGTGCGGAGCACCATGGTTGTGTTCGTCCCTGTGATGCCCTGGATGCGCCGCATTCCTTCTATGGTAGCGTTCACTTCGCCGATATTCGCACCTTTTACGACGACGGCGATGTCGAACTGGCCTGCGGTCTCGTAGACCGACTCGACTCCCCTGAGCCCCCGGATCTTTTCGCTGACCTGCCTCGTCGGGGTAGCGGGGTCGACCGAGATCCAGGTGATCGCGCTGCTGAGGTCCCTGTCGTCGACCTCGACGGTGTACTTCCTTATGCGCCCGGTCGCCTCGAGGTTCGAGATCCTCCTCCTGACCGCCGACTCCGAGAGGCCTAGCTTGGTAGCCATGTCGGTGTTAGAAATCCTGGAGTTCTCGCGCAGGATGCCGATGATCAGGTCGTCGGTCTTGCTAGAATCGGCCCGCTTCCGCTTCGCCAATGACGCCCTCCAGAACCTCCATCCCCCTGGATATTTGGGTCTCTTCCATCACCAGCGCAGGGAGGAACCTGAAGGTGTCCCTGCCGGAGTACGCGAATATGACCCCCTTGGCCTGGGCGGACTGCAGCTGCGAGAGGATGTCTACGCGCGTCTGCATCCCAAGCATCATCCCCAGCCCCCTCACTTCCTTCACCAGCCTGTGAGCAGACGCTATCTTGTTCAGGGCCGCCTTCATCGCGTCCCCCTTGACCCTGGCCTTCGAGGGGAGGTCGTTCTGGGCGATGAAGTCCAGGGTGGCCGACCCCGCGGCGCACGAGAGAGGGTTGCCGGCGAAGGTGCTGGTGTGCTCTCCTCCTTTCAGGCTCCCCGCGACTTCGTCGGTGGCCACGGCTGCACCGATGGGGAGCCCTCCGCCGAGCCCCTTGGAGACGGTCATTATGTCGGGGGTGACCCCGAAGTGCTCCGACGCCCACATCCTTCCGGTGCGGCCGAGCCCGGACTGGATCTCATCGAGGATCAGCAGAGCCCCCTTCTGGTCGCAGATCTCCCTGACCTGCCTGAGGTAGTCCGCCGGCGGGACGATGATCCCTGCCTCCCCCTGGATCGGCTCAGCGATCACAGCCGCGGTGTCGCCGTCGACGAGCTGCGCGAGGGACTGGGGGTCTCCGTACTCTGCGAAGTCGAACCCCTCGAGGAGGGGCCCGAACGGGTCTCTGTACTTCTTGTTCCAGGTGGCTGAGAGGGAGCCGTAGGTCTTGCCGTGGAAGCCTCCCTTCATCGATACGATCTTCTTCCTCGACGTGTGGCGCCTGGCGAGCTTGATGGCCGCCTCGACCGACTCGGTCCCCGTGTTGGTGAGGAGCGCTTTGCCCAGGCCCTTGGGGGAGGCCTTCACCAACCGCTCCATGAACCCGGCCCTGGCGTCGTTGTAGAACGAGCCGTGGCAGGTGATCAGCCTCTCCGACTGCACCCTGACTGCCTCGATCACAGCCTCGTTGCAGTGGCCGACGATGGCGACCCCGATGCCGCTCATGAAGTCGACGTACTCCTTCCCGCCCGAGTCCCATACGAGCGACCCCTTTCCCCTGACGATGGCGATGGGGAACTTCTTGAAAGCGGGGGCGCCGTAGGCCTCTTCGAGCCCCTCTGTGCTGGTCATTGGTTGCAGACCACCGTGCACGTGTCGTGCGACAATGCGCGCGTCAGGGGCCCCGGTCTGGCGCCGGAACAGATGATCGCTTCGTTCACTCCGCCTTCCACCGCGTCCACTGCCCCGATGACTTTCTTCTGCATTCCGAAGCCGATGCGAGGGAGCTTGGCAGACGCCTCGGAGGCCGTAAGGCGCGGGACGAGGCTGTCGTCGAGCATCAGGCCGGCGACGTTCGTGAGGAACACCACGCAGTCGGCCTTGACCCCGGCGGCGATGGAGGAGGCGGCCCGGTCTCCGTCGACGTTGAGCGGCTCGGCCCCTTCGCCCGAGGCGACCGGTGAGATGACTGGGACATAGCCTTCCGACAGCAGTGTCTGCAATAGCGAGCTGTTCACTCCGACCACCTTCCCCGTGTACCCGCCTTCGATGGCGACCTTCCTCCCCCTGTCGTCCGTGATGACCAGCTTTGACTTGCGCTTCCCCTGGAGAAGCTGGCCGTCGGCTCCCGAGAGTGAGACGCTCTTCAGGCCGCTCTTCGTGAGAGCGGACACGAGGCGCTTGGCAAGGAGGCCGCTCATGACCATCTGGTAGATCTCGGCTGTCTCCATGTCCGTGTACCTGCTCCTGATGCCGTCAGGGGAGACGACGAAGCGCTGTTCCTTGCCGAGGCGGTTGGCATATTCGGTGACCACGTCCCCGCCCCCGTGGACGATGATGATCTGGTGTGAAGCCGCAAGAGCCCTGACGTCTTCGATGAGCGCTGTGGGGACCCCCTCCTTCATCAGGCTCCCTCCGATCTTGACCACAATCCTCATTCGATTACACCGGGTGGAGGGGCGCCATCGCCAGGCCAGTCTTCTCGTCGAACCCCATCATCAGGTTCATCGACTGGATCGCGTTCCCTGCAGCTCCCTTGATCAGGTTGTCAGTGGCGGAGAGCGCGACCAGGCGTCCTGTCCTCTCCTCGATTTCGAACCCGACGTCGCAGAAGTTGGACCCCACCACCAGCTTCGGGTCCGGGAGCCTGAAGGGCCCCTGCTTGTCCCTGACCAGGCGGACGAAGTAGCTCCCGGCGTACATCGAGCGGTAGGCCTTCCAGATGTCGAGGGGCTTTGCTCCATTGGCCATGAAGAGGTGAGATGTGACGAGTATCCCCCTGACCATGTTGACCGCGTGGGCGGACATGGAGACCTTGACCTGCTCTCCGGCCATGGCTGCGAGCACCTGCTCGATCTCCGCCGAGTGCCTGTGCCCGGCGGGGCTGTATGGTCTGACGACGCTGAACCTCTCGGAGAAGTGGGTGGAGAGGGACGGCTTACCGCCGGCGCCTGAAGAGCCCACCTTGGCGTCGACTACGATGTGTTCTCTGTCTATCCCCAGAGCCTTCTCCTTCAGGAGCGGCGCTAGGGCGAGTATGGCTGTGATGGCCATGCACCCCGGGGAGGAGACGAGGCGCGCGCCCTTCACTTCGTCCCTGTTGATCTCCGGGACGGAAAAGACGAACTTCTCGAGGAGGTCGGGTCTCGGGTGGTCGTAGCCGTACCAGCTCGGGTAGAGCCCCCGGTCGCTCAGCCGGAAGTCCGCGCTGAGGTCGACTACCTTGAGTCCGGCGTCCGCTATCTGGGGGACTACCTTGACCGACTCCCCGTGGGGGAGGGCGGCGAAGACGACGTCCGAGTCTGCGATTACCTTTGAAGCGTCGTTGGCGGAGAACTTCAGCTCGGTCATGCCGCGGAGGTTGGGGTGGACCCGGAAGACGTATTCCCCGGCGTACTTCCTGGAGGTGGCCGTGGTGACCTGGGCCTCGGGGTGCTGCAGCAGCAGCCGCAGCAGCTCCCCTCCGATGTATCCCGAAGCGGCCAGTATCCCCACTCTTACCATGCTATCGCCTCGCTGACTGGGCCACGTACTTGATGAGCTGGGCCGGGATGTCGACGTCCACGGCGGACTGGGCCCCCTTGAACTCCACGGTGTTGTTGACCTCGTGGACGAGGTAGCCCGACTCGGGCTCCATGGCGTCCACCCCGAGGATCCCTCCGCCGACGGCTTCGGCCGCGCTGAGGATTATCTCCTTCAGCTCGCTGTCTGGCTTGAACGACTTGGACACGGCGCCCCTCGCCACGTTGGTCCTCCACTCCCCCTTGGGGGCTATCCTGTGTACGCAGGCCACGATGGTGTCTCCCGCAACGATGGCCCTGACGTCGCGCGGCGGCCTCCTGACATACTCCTGGAGATAGTACATGTGCTGCTCCAGGGGGTTCGCCAGTTCCTCCTTGAACTCGACGAGAGACTGCAGGGTCGCCCTGTCGCGGACCACGGTCACCATCCGCCCCCAGCTCCCTGTGAACGGCTTCATCACGAGCGGATAGCCCAGCTTCTCAGCCGCCTCCTCCGCTGCCTCGGATGTCAGCGCGAGGAAGGTGCGCGGGGTGGGGACCTTGGCGTTGGCCAGCGCTATGCTCGTCGCGAGCTTGTTGCTGCAGGTCTCGGCCACCGCGAAGTTGTTGATCACGTGCACCCCTGCCCCTTCCAGGGTCTGGGTGAGGAGGGACGACCTGTAGTGGCTGATGCAACGCTGGAGCACCACGTCCCCGAACTCCGGGCGCCTCTTCGGGACCTCGAAGACCAGGCCCTTGACGTCGACCAGAGAGGCCTCTAGCCCAGCCGACTCGGCGGCGTCGCTCAGCGCCTTCTCCTCCCATCTGAGCCTGTCGAAGGTTATGGTTACCTTCACTTACTCTCCCCAGTCCTCGCCGACCTGCTCGGCTGGTTTCAGGAGCACGTTGCCGTTCGATATCTCAGCGACCTCATACTCTGTGGAGCAGTCCTTGCACGAGACGATCTCCCCCACGATGGCGTCGTTGGGAACGTTCAGTTCGGCTCCGCACTCTGCGCAGCTTGTGTTCAATCTGACTAGTTCACCTCCCGGGCCCTGCCCGAACTCACCGCGTTCAGCTTCCGCTCGGAAGTCTTCAGGGACGAGCCGAGCCCGGAGAGCGAGGACTCCGTGGAGGCCAGGTCCCGCCTGCGGGCGCTCAGCTCGCTCTGGATCCGCCTGGGGTTGGCGCCCCCCTCGGTGAAGACGCTTGCGAGGAACGCCTCCGGATCGAGCAGGCCCCGGACGGTGTCGTCGTCGAGGGTGACCTTCTTCCCGAACTTCGATGAAACCTCTGTGAGCTCGGAGGCGGCGACCGCCTGCAGCGGCTTTCCGCTCTTCTCCGAGATCCTGACCAGCTCTCCCACGATGGAATGGGCCTGGCGGAAGGAGACGCCGGCGTGGCTCGCAAGATGGTTGGCCAGTGCGACGGCGGTGGAGTTCCCGCCTGCCGCCGCGGACCTGGTCGACTTCGACCTTATCGTGACGGACCCGACCATGCCTGAGAGCAGGCGCAGTGAAGTGGTCGCGTCGTCGACCGCGCGCCAGAGGTGAGGGGTCACCTCCTGCAGGTCCAGGTTGTACGAATAGGGGAGCGCCTTCAGGATGGCGCAGGCGGCCACCAAGTCGCCGATCACCGAGCCGGCCTTGGCGCGCACCATCTCGGCCACGACGGCGTTCTTCTTCTGGGGCATGATGCTGCTCGAAGCGGCGTAAGCGTCAGAGAGCTCGATGAAGCCGAACTCGGCCGAGCTCCAGAGTATCAGCTCCTCTGCCAGACGGCTGGCGTCGAGCATCGCCATGGTCATGCATGAGAGGGCCTCCACGGCGACGTCTCTGGACGACACGCCGTCCATGGCGTTTCTCACCAAGCCTGAGAACCCCAGTAGGGCTGCGACGTAGCGCCTGTCAACCTTCACCGACGTGCCGGCCATGGCCGCCGAGCCCATGGGCGAGAGGTTTACCCGGTCGTAGAGCTGGAGGGCCCTGTCGGCGTCCCTCTGGAGGGCGTCGAAGTGGGCCAGGAAGTGGTGGGCCAGGGTGACGGGCTGGGCGCGCTGGAGGTGGGTGTACCCCGGCAGCATAGTTCCGCCTCGGCTGGCGGCCTGCTTGAGCAGAGCACGCTGCAGGCCCGCGACTGCTTCGACGAAGCCGATGATGGCAGACCTCAGCTCCATGCGTATCGCCGTGGCGACCTGGTCGTTCCTGCTCTTGCCGTAGTTCAGGAAGCCTGCGGTCTCGACCCCGAGCGAGTCGACTGCGTCCTGCTCGAGCTGCTGGTGGAAGTCCTCGGCCCTGGTGTCGGGGGATATCTTCGAAGACGCCGTTGCGAGGAACTTCAGGCACTTCGCCCCGGTGTCCGCGCCCACCTCTTTCGACTTCACGAGCGCCGCCATGTGGGCCATGTTCACTTCGATGACCCGGCGGGCGATGCGTCCGTCCGCCGCCATGGAGGAGGTGAACTCGAGGGCCTCGTCACTTTGCTTCTTTAGCCTTGGTCCTCGGATGTCCATTCTCCCTTTTTCCCTCAACCTGCGAGCTCAGCCCTGCGGCGACCCTCGACTGGAGGCCCCAGAGCTCGATGAAGCCTATCGCGCTCTTCTGGTCGAACTTCGACCCGCGGCCGTAGGTGGCGAGCCCCACGTCGTAGACAGAGTAGTCCGACGACCTTCCGACGACCCTGGCCGAGCCCTTGAAGAGCTTCAGCCT
>JAKAPI010000032.1 GCA_021807225.1 archaeon
AGCAGCTTGTCCCTGTCCCCCTTTTGGTACGCCTCGAGCTCTGTCTCCACGGGTGCGACCCTGTCCCTGAGTATGTATCCGACGAGGTTGGAGGGGAGGCCTGACGACCTCTGCCCCTGGACCCCGTTGGCAGTAACGAGCCCCGAGACCTCGACCTCGAAATCGCTGGGGACGCCAGGCAGGAGGCCGCCGGTGTTCAGGACGTTCACCGGGAGGACCCGGGGCACGTCGCACGCTATGGACTCGATGAGCGGTACGGTGAACTGCCTGGACTTCTTGGGTGGAATAGCCTCCGTAAGCGAGGTCTTCCCGTCCAGTAGCTTGTCGAGCGCCGGGCCCCGGCGCTCGAGGTCCCCTAGGTAGTCCCTCCACCACCACTCTGGGTCTTCCCCCCACTTCCGCTCCAGCTTCTCATCCGTGTGGTACCACCACGGCCAGGTCCCGCCCCCGGGAGTGCATGTATCCCCGATTGGGAACACCCCGAACTTCTCGTAGAGGTCGAACGCTACAGGGCCGAGGATGTTGCTCGGGGTGTGCGTCTTCCAATAGGCGCGG
This sequence comes from archaeon, assembly GCA_021807225.1. The sequence continues at coordinate 556 of JAKAPI010000032.1, forward strand.
GAGTTCTTCTTCGCCCAGGAGTCGAGCACCGGGTAGGCGTCCTTCCCTTCGTGGAAGAAGCGCGTCAGCCAGACCGTGTGGTTCACCCCCGGTATTTCGAAGCTTATCCTGTCCGGGTCGAGGCCGAAAATGCTAGCCATGTCGTAGATGGCGCGGGGCCCCTCGCAGAGCCCGACGTACTTCAGCTTGGGGTACTTCCTGCAGAGGTACGTCGTCGCTGCGAGGACGGGATTGGCCAACTGTATGTACCAGGCATTGGGACAGACCTCGAGCACGTCCTCGACGATCGACTCGAAGAGCCTGAGCTGGTAGAAGTTGACCCAGAAGCCCTCGTCGTGCATGATGTGGTAACTCCCTCCGAACCTGTAGTCTCGCTTCCGCGCCATGTCCCAGACTTTCGTGTATCCCTTGTGTCCGACGACGAGCGCGAGGTTCACAACGAAATCCGCGTCCTTCAGGGAACTCCTCCTGGTCGTCGTCTTCTCGAGCTTGAGGTCCATCTTCATCTCCCTGGCATACCTAGACGCCAGGGTGTGGACCGCGTCCAGCCTCCTCTGGTCGATATCCATGAAACTGACGGTGCTCCCCGCAAGCGAAGGCATCAGGCAGATGTCCTTCACAAGCTCGAGGGAGAAGTTGGCACTCCCGGCGCCAATCACGCTCACCTTGACCTTGGACAACGCGACATCACCGGGGCTGACCGACAGCCGTTAATCACCTTTTTCGCCCCGCCGGGAGGTCAGGAAGTGAGCGGGTAGTAGCACGCCGCGTATCTGCTCCTGCTGACCTCGGTCAGGTCCGGAGCGGACCCTCGACACCTGTCCCTGGCATAGGGGCAACGCGGGCTGAACTTGCACCCAGCAGGCGCAGGCCTGGGGTCCGCATCCACCGCCTCGGGGGGCGCCGGTCCGGCGCCCCCTGGCACGGGGACGGAATCGAGGAGGAGCTTGGTGTATGGATGTAGAGGGCGCTCGAGGAGCTCCTCTGTCCGCGCCACCTCCATCAGCTTCCCCTGGTACATGACCGCTATTCGGTCGCAGAAGTACCGCGCCACACCAAGGTCGTGCGTGATGAAGATGAGCGTCAGCCCTAGCTTGCGCTTGAGCTCGAGCATCAGGTCGAGGATTCCGATGCGCATGGAGACGTCGAGCATGGAGACGGGTTCGTCGGCGATGAGTAGGTCCGGGCTGACCGCCAGGGCGCGGGCGATCGACACCCGCTGCCTCTCCCCTCCGCTCAGCTGGTGGGGGTACTTGTGTTTCACGGCCCCTGGGTCCAACCCAACCATGGCGACCAGCCTTTCAACCATTTCCCCCCTGGAGTGTCTGTCGCCTGCGACGTGGTGTATCAGGAGAGGCTCCTCGACCGCATCCCACACCGTCGACCGGGGGTTGAGCGACTCGTACGGGTCCTGGAAGACCATCTGCACCTTCCGCCTGTACACCCTCTCTTCCTTCCTCGTCTGCGTGAGCACGTCCTCCCCCTTGAAGAGGACTTCTCCGGAGTGCGGTCTGAGGAGCTTCACGAGGACGCGGGCGAGCGTAGTCTTCCCGCTTCCACTCTCCCCCACCACTCCGAGCGACTCCCCCTCCCACGCTGCGAGAGAGAGATCATCGATGGCAGACACGGTCCTCTTCTTGAAGAACCCCATCGAGGCGGAGAACCCGACAGACAGGTTCCTGACCTCGACCAGCGGCCGGCCGCCGCCACCCTGCTCCATTTCACCCTCCGACAAGGTGGCATGCAGCCATGGACCCGGTTGTCGATGGCAATAGCCTCGGCTCTTCAACAGTGCACCGGCCGAAGCTGTGAGGGCAACGCGGGCTGAACCTGCACCCCTTCGGCAAGGAGGTCAGGTCTGGCGGGGTCCCCAGTATGGACTTCACCTGACTTATGTCGCCGTGCACGTTTGGTATCGCGCGCATCAGCGCCTGAGTGTAGGGGTGCGAGGGGGAGCGGAACATCACATCGGCGGGGCCGACCTCCACGAGCTTGCCGGCGTACATCACTGCCACCCTCGTCGCCACTTCGGCCAGGACCGAGAGGTCGTGCGTGATGAACATGAATGAAACGCCAAGCTCGCGCTGCAGCCTGGCCAGGAGCGAGAGAATCTGCTTCTGGACCACCACGTCCAGGGCGGTGGTGGGCTCGTCGAGTATGACGAGTTTGGGACTAAGCGAGAGGGCCATTGCTATCGCGGCGCGCTGCTTCATCCCGCCGCTGAGCTCGTGCGGGTAGTTCGTCACCCTTTCCTTCGGTATGCCGACCAGGCCGAAGAGCTCCCTCGCTCTCCTCCACGCCTCCTCCTTCCCCGCGCTTTCGTGGAGCCTGATCGCCTCGACTATCTGGGCACCCACCGATATCACCGGGTCGAACGCGTTCATGGACCCCTGGGGGACGAGGGCCACGTGCTTCCACCTGTACGCCCGGACCCGCTCGTCACCCATGGTCAACACGTCCTCCCCTCCGAAGGCTACAGCACCGGTCACCCTGGCCGACTTCGGGAGTATCCTCAGGACTGACAGCGCTACCGTCGACTTCCCGCACCCTGACTCCCCCGCTATCCCGAGGACCTCGCCCTCGTTGACCTCCATCGAGACCTGGTCGACCGCCATCAGATACCCTTTCTGGAGCCTGTAGGCCACGGAGAGGTTCTTCAGCTCTAGCAGGGGCATCCCGGGTTACCGCCCTCGGAGCCGGGGGTTGAATATGTTCTCCACCCCAATGCTGATCAGGACGGCGCCCAGTCCGACGAAGGCTATGCAGAGCCCCGGGGCGAGTATCCACCACCACGCCCCTCTTAGGACCGCCCCGAGGTTCTGCGACCAGTAGAGCATGGTCCCCCAGCTCACGACACTGGGGTTGCCCATCCCGATGAAGTCGAGCCCCGCTTCGCCAACCACAGCCCCAGTTATGGCCAGGACTGCGTTCGCGGCGATGAGACTCAGGAGGTTGGGGATTATCACTTTGAACATTATCCGAGCGTCGCTCGCCCCCGCGACCCTCGCTGCGTCAACGAAGGGCCTCTCCCGCAGCGATAGGGTCTGGGACCTGATCACTCTCGCCACCAGCGGCCAGCTCGTGAGGGTCAGGACCTCGATGATTGTGATCACACTCGGCCCGAGGTAAGCAGCCAGTATAATCGCCAGCGGGAGCGAAGGAAGCACAAGTATTACGTCTGTGAACCTCATCAGCGCTTCGTCGACCACCCCCCTGTAGAACCCCGAGAGGAGGCCTATGAGGGAGCCAATCGAAGTCGCAGCGAGGGCGACAGTGAACCCGACAGTCAGGCTTATCCGGGCGCCGTAAATTACCTGGCTCATCACGTCGTAGCCGAGGTCGTCGGTCCCCATCCAGTGCTGGAAGCTGGGAGGCGAGTAGGGCGAGCCCGAGACCACCTGGGGCTTGTACGGCGTGAGCCACGGCGCGAAGACTGCCATGAACACGAATATGCCGATTATGAGCACCCCCGAGGTCACCCGCTTGTTCTCAGTCAACCCACGCCGGAGCGCCGAGGTAGCAGTGGCTGTGTCCGTCCCTTACTTCACCCTCGGGTCGACCAAGGAGTAGATGATGTCGGCGAAGAAGTTGGCTATGATCACAGCCATCGAGAGGACGAAGAAGAGCCCCTGCAGGAGGGGATAGTCATGCGCGAGGACCGCCTGGTATGTCAGGTACCCTACCCCCGGGTAGGAGAATACAACCTCGACCAAGAGGGCCCCGCTCACGACGTAACCGAGGTTGAGCCCGATGAGTGTTATCATGGGGAGCATGGCGTTCCGCGCGGCGTGCTTGAAGAGAACGGCCCTGTGGGACAGGCCCTTTGCGACGGCCACGGTCACGTAATCCTGCGTCAACTCCTCAACCAATGTGTTGCGCATCATCAGGCTGTACCCTGCGAACGCCGCGAGTGTCAGGGTGAGCCCCGGGAGGAAGGCGTGCTCAGCTATGTTGCCTATCTGGTCCAAGAGCGGCATCTTGGAGAGAAACGGCGACGCGGCTCCGCCAGCAGGGAAGACATGGAAATAGATGCTGAAGAGCCACAAGAGTATCGTCCCGAGCCAGAAGAAGGGCATCGTCCAGAGGAAAAGCGAGGCGGAAGTCACCACCGTGTCTGTCTTAGAGCCCTGCTTCGAGCCAATCAGGATGCCAATCACTATCCCTATGACAGCCGTCGCCACCGTGGCCGTCCCCACGAGCAGGAGCGTCCAGGGGAGGTACGTCATTATGACCGTCCATACGGGAGCAGGGTAGAACGTGTAGGAGACCCCCAGATCAGGGGGCCAGTGGAACACCCCGACGAGATAGAGCAGGAACTGGGTCCATATCGGCTTGTCGAGCCCGAACCTCTCCGTGAGGAGCTTGGCTTCGAGCGAAGGAAGGATCCTCGGGTTGGCGAAGTACTGGACCGGGCTCCCAGGCATCACCCTTGGTATGGCAAAATTGAGGACGAGCACGATGAGGAAGGTGATGAAGGCATAGAACCCCCGTCTGAGGACGTAGCCTCTGTTCACGGTCGCATCAGGTTTTAGGTTTCTTACGCAGGACCGTCGCCGCTACCGCGGCCACCACCGCTACCACGACCACCGCCGCCGCGCCGGCCACAAGGTACGAGTCCGTCGAGCTCGAGGTTGGGGTAGAGCTCGCCACGGTGGTTGTGGCCGCGGTGCTCAGGTTGGCTGGCCTTATCGTAGCCAGGGCTGTAAGGTTCCAGACCAAACCAGGAAGCTCGAACGATCCGGGCGACTGCGGCCACCCCGCCACTTTCTGGGAGTTGTACGCCCAGATGAAGTCGGGGTAGAAGAGAGGTATCGAGGGAAGGTAGCTCGCGAGCAGGCCCTGTATGTTTTTCTCATAGGTCGTAGTCTGCTGTGGGTTAGTGGAGGCCTCGAGTGCCGCCACCGTGCTGTTGTATTCGCTGCCGGTGCTCGCGCTGGCGAACGGCTGCTGCCCAGGCTCGGGCCCTGAAGCGAGGAAGTACGAGTAGAAGCTCCCGTCTGTCAGGAGCTCGCTGTTCGGGTACCCGAAGTTCTGGTTCTCGAAGTACATGTTCACCCCTTTGTACCATACCGAAGCCATGGTCGCCCCCGCGATCGGTCTCAGTTGCGCGTCGATGCCCGCTTGCTGCAGTTCCTGGACCACGAGGGTGCCGGCGAGCACGATCGGAGTCTGCTCGGCGGGGACATAGATAGGAGGCTGGAACGCAGTCCCGTTAGGAAGGGTGTAGAACCCGCCCGACCCCATCTTGAAGCCGATGCTCGTAAGTAGTTGCTGGGCGGTCGACATGTTGTACGAGTAGGTGGGTACGCTAGAGTTGAACTCCGGGGAGGTGGAAGGAATGAACGCCGCGTTGGCTGTCGTGCCGTATCCTGCAAGCGCGCTCTTGACCAGTGTCTGGGTGTTGATGGCGTACGCAAGCGCGTGCCTGAACGCCGTCATGTTGTACGGGTAGTGGGTCGCCGGGAACTCGATGTACCAGAGCCCCGTCCCAGAAGCAGTCGCAATCTTGATGTTCTGATTGCTCAACAGGCCTGCCACGTCCGACGGGGCCACTGGGGCCGCGTCAATCTGCCCTGACAGGAGCAGGTCCGCGAGGCTCGCGCTGGAGGGGACGAGCTCAGTGACAATCTGTTTGAAGTATGGGTGCCCGCCGTTGGCCGGGCTCCCCCAAGGGGTCGGGTATGGGTTGGGGAGCATGACTAGCTGCTGGTCGCCCTGATGGTAATTCGAGACGTAGTAAGGCCCCACGCCGACTAAGGTGCCAAAGAGGTTGCCGGGAGCCGTCGTAGCGTTAATCCAATTCTTCCATATGTGGTACGGTGTAAAGTTCGGTGTGTTCTCGGACCCGATGATCGAGCCGAGTAAGCTGAACGGTCGCGTAAGCTTGACCTCCACGACACTGGAGTTCACCGGGACAACAGCCTGCTGTGGAGTCCCCCGCAACAGAGACGCGTATGGGACAAGGCTCCCCGCACCCCACGAAAAACTGGAGTACATCTGCTGGATAGACCAGGAGAGGTCTGTCGCGTTGGCCTGGACCCCGTCTGACCAGGTCATCCCGGGGGTCACCCGGAAGTACCAAATGGTCCCGTTCGTGCTCGTCCAGTACGACTGGACCGCGACGTGCACCAGCCCCAAAGCTGTAGGCACCCCATTGTCAGGGAACATGTCCTGCAGGTAGTACCAAGGAGGGTTGCAGGCGGTCAGGAACTGCGTAAAGCTGTCGATGCAGTTGGGCTCCGCGAGGATGAGCGTCCCAGACTGTGAATAACTGGACCCTGAACTCGATGCCGCAGGTACCACAGCCGGGGCGAGCCCCGACATCACGGCGAGGAGAACACCGAAGAGAAGCGCGTAGGCAGCCTTCCTGGTCACCATGATAGGGTAGGGAATGAAATCAACACCTTCCGATTATAAGGATTTTCAAATCCGTCGCTACCGCAGAGGACCCTCCCGCGTCCGGTGCAAACTTATACCTGAGACGCCGCGAACTCAAGGAGAGACGGACTTTGGCCATTCGCGACTCGGACGGAGGGGCGGCGGAGCACCTCTTCCTCGATTTCATGCAGATGAAAGACTTCGCGAAGGACCCGCTCGTGATGAAGAGCGCGCAGGGGGTCTGGTACGAAGACGTCCACGGCAAGAGATACCTCGACGGGCTCTCTGGTG
>JAKAPI010000033.1 GCA_021807225.1 archaeon
CTTGTCCGGGTGGACGACAGCCGCGCCTCCTCCGAAGAAATCGGTAAGGTAGAAGAGGTTCGGCGCGGTGAAGACGGCGACCTGCTTGCCTCCGGCCATGGACAGGAGCTTCTTGCGTCTCTGAGAGAATACTGTCAACGTCGGCTCCGCCCTGCCGACGCTATTACTATCTTGTGCCCCCGGTGCCCCTGGGACGCCGCGGGGCCGATGGCTGTCCCCGGCCCCCTTTTTGAAACAACGCGAATCAGGGAGCTCTGGGGCTACAGAGGCGCGTTCAAGTATTTGGGGGCCGGCTGAGGCTGAAACGCACCATTCGCAACCCCTCTCCGAGTTGTGGGCTTTTGCACCGGAAAAAGACCATGCACCGGCGATTGACGTCGGATTTCGGGCTACGAATCTGACTCCGATTCGCTTATATCCCGTATCAAACGTGTCTATTACGGGGCTAATCTTCCTGTGACGTATATCCGAAGGCTGGAGATGCGCGGGTTCAAGTCCTCCGGCCCTCGGACAGTCGTGGTGAACTTCGAGCAGGGGTTCACTGTGATCACCGGCCCGAACGGGAGCGGCAAATCCAACCTCGCCGACGCCATCGCCTTCGCCATCGGAGAGAACTCGCCGAAGTCGCTCAGGGCCGCAAACGGAAGGCTCTCCGGTCTGATCTTCGACCCGAGGTCCGAGGACGGAAGCTCGGCCGGCAAGCCGAACGCCTGCCGCGTGACGCTGCAGTTCGACAACTCCGACCGCGCGATACCCGTCGACTCCGACCTCGTGACGCTGACGCGCGAGCTCAGGGAGGACGGGGACAACGCCTACTACATCAACGGAAGGAAGAGCACCAGGGGCGCGCTGGCTGACATCATCGACATCGCCGGGCTCGCGCCTGGCGGGTTCAACATCGTCGCCCAGGGGGCAGCGACCAAGATGGCCGACCTCACTCCAGAGGAGAAGAGGAGGGTGATCGAAAGCGTCGTGGGCATTTCGAAGTTCGACGAGCGCAAGGCCGAGGCACAGCGCCAGCTCAGCCAGGCCGACCAGAGGCTGGAGGTCGCGATGGCGCGCATCGGGGAGATGAAGAGCACCCTCGAGTCCCTCGACTCCCAGAGGACGGAGATGGTGCGCTTCGGGCAGCTCGAGTCGCAGATCAACTGGCTGAACGCGGTGCTGACGTCGAAGAGGGTCGGAGACCTGAAGTCCAGGCTCGCGGACCTCCGCTTCCAGGAGCAGGAGCTCAACGGGAAGCTCAGCGACATGGGGGCGAGGCTGGTGGAGCTGGAGAACCGCATCGGCCAGGTCGAGACAGAGAAGACGAAGTTCATCGTCGAGGTGATACAGGGCGGGGGGGCGAGCCACGTGGAGCTCCAGTTCCAGCTGGCGGGGCTGAGGAACGAGCTGGAGACCCTCGAGTCCGACTTCAAATCATCCGAAGCGAACGTCGCCGAGCTGGAAGGGGAGACCGTCCCCCAGCTGAAGCAGGTCGTCTCCGAGAAGCAGAAGGAGGCGAACGCGGCGAGCTCCACCGTCAGGCAGCTCACAGCGGAGATCGATAAGCTGGACGCGAAGCACGCCGAGCTCGCGCAGCGGCTCAAGGAGTTCTTCCGGGCGGGCGAGGAGCTCAGGGGGACCATCGAGAAGAAGGGGAAGCAGACGGCAAAGGTCCAGGTCAGGCTCGCGGACCTCGGTCAGAAGCAGACTCAGGTCGAGCTCACGATCAACGCGACCAGCGCCAGCCTAGGGGTGGAGAAGAAGCGCCTCGACGAGCTGAAGCTCAGGGTCGACGGCTACTCCGAAGTCCTCGGCAAGCTGGAGGCGAGCACCAAGCAGCTCTTCGAGCTGTACGACACCTCGACGAAGGAGCTCAACTCTCTGGACGAGGGGCTGAGCGGCTCCGAGAAGACAAGGGAGAAGCTTGTGGCCACGATCCAGGGCGCCTCGAAGATACTCGAGAAGGCCTCGGCGGAGCTTTCGAGGGAGGAGGCGTTCAGGCACATGTCCGAGAGCCTCGCGGGGGAGAGGAGCGGGCAGCTCAAGCTGCAGGAATTCTGCGACCAGGGCGGGGTCCCCGGCTACGTCGGCCGCCTCGGCCAGGTGCTGAAGTACCAGCAGCAGTACTCGAAGCCGGTCACCGCGATCCTGGGGCGGTGGATGGGCGCATTCCTCGTCCAGGACCTGAAGTCCATGACCCAGCTGATCAAGGCCGCGAAGTCCCTGAAGGCGAAGAGCTTCTCCGTCATCCCGCTCAGCGAGGTGGAGGACGTGAAGGCGCTCGACGTGGAGAAGTCCGCGGGGGTCGTCGGGCCGCTCTCAGACGTGATAAAGTGCGAGGACGAGTTCCAGGGGCTGGTCAACTTCCTCGCAGGAGACTCGATCCTGGTCGAGACCGAGGCGGTGGGGTACATCCTCGCGTCCGAGGGGGTCCGCGCCGTGACCATGGCCGGGGAGACGTTCGAGCAGGGCGGGAGGGCTTTCAGCTACGGCTACCAGGAGCTCATGGTCAACCTGATGGAGGGGCTCGAGAACCTCGAGGGGGTCAGCGAGGTCGAGGACGCGGTCGGGGCGCTCAAGGGCGCCATCGACAGGAGGCGCACGGAGCTCGAGACCATCGAGACGGAGTCAAAGTCCCTGATGAAGGAGAGGGTCAAGAAGATCGTCACCACGACCAGCCTGAAGGCCGAGGCCACCACGATCACCAGGATGGCCAACAGGTACAAGAGCATATTCAGGTCGATGAACGCCGAGTATCAGAAGCAGGGCAGCACCGTAGCCCGCCTCGAGGAGAAGCTCAAGACCAGCCTCGAAAGGAAGGACTCGATAGGCAAGGGGATCGCTTCCCTGCAGCAGGTGGTGGCTGACGCCCAGGCCCTGGGCCTGGACTCGATGCTCGCCGAGGTCGACGGGGCCAAGCAGTCGCTGTCGAACGAGATAGACACCATACGCAACAGGATCCAGGACCTCAACCTGACCCTCAGCCGCGAAAAGGCGAACCTGGAGAACGTCCTTCTGAGGGCCCTCGAGGACAACCAGCTCGACCTGGCCAACGCCACCGAGGACCTCCAGTCCAACAAGCAGTTCGTCAGGGAGGCGCCGCGGCGGATACGGGAGCTCACCGAGCAGAAGAACTCCCTGGAGGCCCAGATCTCGAAGCTCATGGAGTCATCGAAGCGGAGCCAGCCTGTCCTCGACGACTTCGACGCCAGGGCGAAGAGGCTGAAGGAGGAGAGGGACGGGGTCGCCCGCTCGATCGCCGGGCACCAGAAGGACCTGTTCGCGCTTTCGGGGCAGGCCTCGGGGACCCAGGAGAGGGTCGAGGAGGCGCTGGGGAGCCTGAGGATGCTGGGGTACGCCGAGGAGCTGGAGTTCTTCGACGGGAGCGAGTCGCTCCTGGCCGAGCTGCAGCAGGAGTACCAGGGCGCCCTAGGGTCGGTGAACAGGGGCGCCGACAGGCAGTACGGCGAGATGTACGTGAACTACAAGAGCCTCTCGGTGAGGCACAACGAGCTCGAGAACGAGCGCAACTCCATCATCACCTTCATCGAGAGCGTCGAGGCAGACAAGAGGAAGGTGTTCATGGCCGCCTTCGACAAGGTCGGGTCGGAGTTCAGCGCGATCTTCGAGAAGCTGACCGGAGGGGAGGCCCTCCTCGAGCTCGAGGACCCGGACGAGCTCTTCGCCGGCGGAGTGATAATGCGGGCGGACTTTGGGAACGGGCTCCGCGAGTCGTCCCAGCACAGCGGAGGCCAGAGGGCCGTGACCGGGGTCTCCATGATACTCGCCATGCAGGCGGTGCAGAGCCACCCGTTCTACCTCTTCGACGAGATCGACGCGGCCCTGGACGCGGTCAACTCTGAGAGCCTGGCGAAGTTCCTGAAGGAGAAGTCGTCGGAGGCCCAGATAATCGCCATCACGCTGCGCGACGTCTTCGTCGCGGCGAGCGACATCACCTACGGCGTCTACTCAGCCGGAGGGATGTCCAGGGTGGTGCACTACAAGCCGGCCGAGGTGCCCCGAAGTGCCTAGCGGCAACCTCCTCTCCCGACCGCCGCTCAACGTCCTGATCGACCCCTCGCTCGCCAAGCGCAAGAGCCCCTGGGAGATCAACCTCACCGAGCTCCTCGACATGTTCCTGAAGGCGATATCCCAGTCCGAGTTCATCGACATGAGGGCCGCCGGGACCGCAGCCCTCTCCTCGGCCACCATCTACAGGCTGAAGGTCGAGACCCTCTTCCTCTTCGAGAGGCTGAGGATGCAGCACAGGCTCCCCAACGCCGGCGAGCCGCCGCAGATCATAGTCATGCCCTTCAGGTACGAGATCTACTCCACCAACATCGACGAGCTCTTCGACGAGCTGGGGCGGATCCTCCAGGAGATAGTGATCCAGGACGAGGGGAGCGACCAGAACCCCCTGGGCCCCGCCGACCTCCCGCCTCCGAACTTCGACAACTACGTGGTCTCGCTTCAGGTCATGCTCTCCGAGTTCCGGAAGATACTCGTCGAGAGGCTGAGGGCGACCGGGAAGGCTCTGCTGTCAGAGCTGATCCGCGGTCTGAAGCCCATCGACGCCGCCCGCGTCTTCCTCCTCCTCCTTTTCGCGGCCAACAGCGGCGAGGTCGTCATCAACCAGGAGGAGAACGACGAAGACGCGCTGGTAGTGTCGGTGGGACAGCTTGAGTGAGCAGTCAGGCGAGTCCCTCCCCAAGGACCTGGTGGCCAAGGTGGAGGCGGCGCTCTACGCCGCCGGGAGGCCCCTCACGGTGGATGAGATAGCGAAGGCGGCCGGCACAGCCTCGGACCGCAAGGCGGTCGCAATGGCAAGGGAGGTGGCGAAGGCGATCAACGGGAACATGCTCGCCGTCGAGGTGGTGGAGTACGCCGGCCCGAGGTTCGCGATGCAGCTGAAGGCGAAGTACACCCAGACCGCCCGCAAGTTCGCGACGCGGCCGCTCCTCTCCCGGGCTGCGCTCAGGACCCTCTCCTTCATCGCCTTCTTCCAGCCCATCACGTCCTCGGAGCTGGTCCTCAGGCGCGGCTCGACCGTGTACCAGCACCTGAAGGACCTGGAGGAGGTGGGGTTCATCGCGGGCGAGAGGCAGGGGAGGGCGCGCGCCTACAAGACGACATCCAGGTTCGCGGAGTACTTCGGCCTCAGCACAGAGATCACCACCCTGAAGAGGCAGCTGGAGAACCGGACGCTGACCCTGAAATAGCGAAACCTTAACATCTGGCTCGGGCGGGGCGGCCCAGAGGTTTCACCGGTGACCCGACCAATCGAGAACCTGACGAAGCGCAGGCCAACCGGCGGCAGGTCCAAGCCGTCCAGGGGGCGCCGGGCATACGAAAAGGACGGCTACGCCATCGAGCCCCTCGTGGGCGCGGCTTCGAGCAGGCCCATCAGCAGGAGGGGGGGCCACACCACCACAGGGGTCATCACCGCGGACTTCGCCAACGTCTCAGACAAGTCGGGGAAGGCGACGAAGTCGAAGATACTCAGGGTGAAGAAGAGCCCCGCCAACAGGGACTACGAGAGGAGGGGCGTGATAACCAGGGGCGCCGTTCTTGAGACAGAGGCGGGGGAGGCCGTGGTCACCTCCAGGCCCACGGCGGACGGAGTCGTCAACGCGGTGCTGACGGCCAAGAAATGAAGGACTACGACCGCTACATCTTCTGGCTTGACTACTTCGACTCAGAGCTGAAGCGGAGCCAGGGCCGGAGGGTCCCGCTCAGCACAGCCACCAGGGCCCCCACACTCGCTGAGCTCGGCGAGGCGTGCCGGAGGCTCAACCTCCAGCCCCAGCCCCAGACCGCGAGATATCCGTCGAAGGCGTCCAAAGAGTCGGGGTACGTTTCCATCGCCAAGGCCCCACCGAAGCACGCGCTCCTGCTGAAGGTCGCCAAGGAGCTGTCGACGGTCCGGGGGCTCGCCCAGAAGCACCAGGCCCAGCCCCGGAAAAAATAGCCGGATCCTGCGGTTCTGGAAAGCTGTCTGTTCGCCGAACCTTGCATGTTCCTATTAGGTTCCGTTGACGGCGTGTCGATGCAGGTGGGAATCTCGGCCTACGAAATGCTAAAGGCACTCGAAGCGGAATGGAGGGCCCGGAAGTTGGAGACATTCCCGAAGGCCATAAGGTCAATATTGGGCGAATACTTCAAGATCAAAGAGGGCTAGTAGACGCAATTGGGTAACATCTTCACAGAGCATCGGCGGTGGTGGAAAGTCGCCATTGTCCTCTGCATTGCTGGCGGGGTAGTCGCACAGCCCCTCAACGAAGTTTTCGGATTGCCTTCATGGAACCCCTTCTCGGAGGTCTTTACCTTCCAGACTTCGGCAACCTTTGTTGGCGCAATAGATACATATGTGACAGCATCAACATACAACGCTACCACCAAGGTAAACTCAACAAGTGTGTTCCTTCTCAACATGGGTAGCGGCGACGTAATCCTACAGGGCAAAGGAGCGCTCAGCGTGGATAATCCGCTTACCATTACCGTGAACTGGGTTGTTCCAAAGTCCTTCGAGTCGAATTTGTCCCACGCTTCTATGAGTTTCCATCCAGATTTCGCCCTCCCGTACCCTGTAACCAACAACTTCCTTGGGTTCCCCAACAACGCCGAGTTGAACCTCACCAGAGAAGGGCCAGTGGATTTCCCGAACGGCACTTTGTATGGTGAGAAGTGGACTTCACAGCCGCGGACTGTCGTATTCATAGAGGCGGGGTATCTCGGCGCCGAACTCACATTCTGGAATGCG
>JAKAPI010000034.1 GCA_021807225.1 archaeon
GGCGGGTACGCCAAGTACTCCAGGGCGCTCGGCGCCGGCGGCCCGGCCGAGGCGAAGGCGATGATGGAGGCCGACGTCGGAGGATATGATGGCCGGGGGAGGGTGAGAGACGTGGGGGCGTGCTCCCGGTGGGTGCAGCCCAGGTTCCCGTTCGGCGACCCTAAGGTGACGGAGTTCGCCGCGACGTTGCCGCTGTCGTACAAGATCACCCCTTCGATCAGGAAGGCGGTGCTGCGGAGGGCTGCGGTCATCCTGGGGGTGCCCGAGGAGATAGCGGAGTCCGCGAAGAAGGCGGCCCAGTACAGCTCGGGGATACAGAAGCTGGTCGCCGGCTCACGCTTTTAACGCCCTCGGCCGACGCCGGCCTATGATACCATCGCCGCAGCCGAAGGGGAAGCTGGTCGGCTTCAAGCCTCTGCAGGAGAGGTTCAGCTACTACGCCCTCGAGGACGGGACTGTGCTCGGGATCAAGCCCGCCATGGTCAAGGTGTACAGGCTCCAGAACCCCGACAACAGCCCTGCATTCTCGCCGGACGGGACCCCAGCGTACTTCTACACGACGCAGAACATCACGCAGGTCCTCACCCCCGACGAGTACAAGTCGTTCAAGGACGACGACCTTTCCCCTTGAGCGGGACCCCGTACATCTCGTCGGATGACTCGGCCCTGCTCCGCGGGGCCCTCCGGGGACGGTCTGGGGGGACCTGCCTGGAGATAGGTGCGGGGAACGGTGGGAACCTGGTCGAGCTCGCGAAGGGGTTCGAGACCACTGCTGGGACCGACGTGACAAGGCCGTCGATGAGAGACTGGACCGAAAGCTCAGACATGGTTCTTGCCGACAGGGCCGGCTGCTTCAGGGACGGGGTCTTCGACCTGGTGGCGCTCAACCCCCCATATCTGGCCGGCGGGGGGACGGGCGATCTTGCCGTGGACGGGGGGCCAGGGCTCGAGGTGCCCCTGGCGTTCCTGGAGGAAGCCCTGCGGGTCGTCAGGAAGGACGGCAGGGTGGTGCTTCTCCTCAACCAGGAGGCAGACCTCGGCGTGTTCGAGGAGGCGTGCGGCAGGCGCGGGTTCGGGCTTCGTCGCGTTTCCTCAGTTCGGCTCTTCTTCGAAGTCCTCTCTGTGTATGAAGCGGCTCCGGCGGACGGCCACCCTCATTCGCGGAGTCCCTCCGAGGGTGCCCGGTCAGGTCACTCGGAGACGTCCACGGCCAGGCGCCTGCACCAGGTGCCCGCCTCCCCCTCGTAGTTGGTCTCCTGCCTGACGGTCACGGGCTTGGCAAGGCGTGCCTCCAGAGCTCCCTGGAAGAACCCCTCGTGGAAGGCGCACTCGAACATCTCCCCGGTCCCCTGAAGCTGGCCGCACACGGTGCAGTTGGAGATCTGCAGGACCAGCGGGGCCTGGCTCTCTACAGTGAGGGAGCCGATCTTGTACTCCTGCCAGATCCTGCTGAACTCGGCCAGCATCTGGTCCATGGACATGTGGGCCAGCTTGGAGGCGGCCGCTCTACCCACCTGCTCCCCGAACTCGTGCATCACCTGCTTTGAGTTGAGGCCAAGGTACTTCAGTAGGGGGGTGATCCCCGGGGCGAAGTAGTCTGTCATGGCCGGGTACTCGCGCCAGAAGGCCTCCTCGTTCTTCCCGGTGATTGCGGCTTTGGCCATGCCTGGTCGATGTGAAGAGACCACGTTAAACGGGCTCCCTAACTTGTTAGGAAAAGCGTGGATTAGGGCACGTTTCCACTTCTGGGAATCGTCTTTCCGCGTTAAATATCCCTCCATCACCCTAATGGGCTCAGATGCTCAGGCAGATAACGCTCCAGGTGAAGGCGGACAACAAGCTGCAGGAGGCTGCGAGGGCGCATGACGTCAGGCTCACCGTCGTCGACTGCAAGTCGTTCAACAAGACGGGTATGTCGCTGCTGCTCGAGCTCCGTGGAGGGGTGAACGCCGTCAGGTCCACGACGTCGGAGTTGCGCAAGATCCCGGGCGTCAGACAGGTGGTCGAAGGCGAGTCGGAGTCAGACGTCAGCCCGGTCCTGGTCGTCATGGACAGGCCCCCAATCTGCAAGGCTTCCAACGACGCTGCGATTGTCTGCCTCGACTGCCCGCTGAACGCCGAGGAGCAGCCGGCGTCCTGGAGGTTCATCGCAAGGAGGACCAGCGACTTCCGACAGATACTGGCCCATCTGGAGAAGGAGGGCATCGAGACCAGGATCGAAGATGTGGCCCCTCTTGAGAGGAGGCCCACGCTGACGGGGAGGCAGAAGCAGATAATGGCCACCGCCGTGGCGAGCGGCTACTTCGAGTTCCCGAGGAAGATCAGCCTGACTGGGCTGAGTCAGCTCGTAGGCGTGAAGCCGTCCACCCTCAGCGAGATACTGAGGAGCGCAGAGCGCAGGATCATGGCGAACGCCCTGGGCGTGCCGTTCCAGGAAGACTAGGCGCCCGCCTGTCGGTGCTGTCCGGAACCTAACGCGCAGCTCGCGGTCTGCCGCTCCTGATCGGGTGCGTCAGCTACTTTCTTGCCAGTCGCCTAATGCATTAGGGAGCGACGCTATCTCCAGTCATATGCTAAGGACTGGCATGAGCTTCCTTGGAAAAAACGGAAAGCTTGCAGCAATCATCCTCGCAGTGACTTCCTTCGTGCTCGTCAGCACAGCACCAACCTACGCCATAGATCAGAGCGGCCTTGTGGCCGGAGGCTCGATCTGGCTGGAGACGACAATAGCGGTCGCGATGGTATTCGTGACTGCCATGGCGTTCTCTCTCCAGATAGCCCGCGGCTACTTCCTCAGGACACTTGAGAAGTTTACCCTGAGACTCGGAGCCGACATCTGGTGGCTTGCATACGTCCTCATCAGAGACGCACTGATCTTCTTGTCGTTCGTGATGGGGCTTCTGGTCTTCTTCCCAGGCACATTCCAGGACTACGCCATGGCGGTCCCGTTCATGCCGGTCTCCGTGGTCCTCTTCGGGGTCGCCCTGGTGACCAAGCTGTACTTCGACGCGGACGACAACAGGAACGCCTTCCGCGCAGTCACCATCCTGGTCTTCGTGGGGACGGCCCTCTGGATAACCGGGACAATCTTCGTGACGGAGTCCCCGCTGGCGCTCACCACGCTCCCGGCGGGCGTGAGCAGCACGGGTGGCTTCTGGTACACGGTCTACAACACCTTCAGCTCAGAGGCGAACGTCAACCTGGCGATGGCGACGTTCGACATCACGTTCGCGGCCCTCGGGGTCATCGGACTCTTCGGGTTCGCACACCCAATACTCCACTCCAGAATCGGGAAGCAGACGCCCAAGATAACCCACGCCCAGGGACCCGCGTCCCCGGCCGGGCTTCCGGCGTCAGCACCCTCGAGGCAGCTGCGCCCAGCGCACCAGCAGGCCGGGCCCGCTGCCGGCTCTCTGCAAGCTTCGGCGCCTCCCCAGGTGGAAGGTGCCGAGTACATACAATAGGGGAGAGGGACGATGGGGCTCTACAAGTTCGTCGTCGACGAGACGAAGTGCATGAACTGTGGAGCCTGCATGGACCTCTGCCCCTCCACCTGTATTGAGTTCACAAGACCTGCGGACATGGAATTCTACGGCGCCATCATGGAGGGGTCCCGTCCCAGGGACTGGATGATGGAGAAGCCGTACCTGATAGACCAGGATAGGTGCACCGGGTGCCAGATCTGCGTGCGGGAGTGCCCGACCAACGCCATCGAAGTGGTGCTGGACCCGAGCAAGCCGGCATCGGCGCGGCCCAAGCCGGTCATAATCAGGAGAGAGAGGCTCGTCGACGACGGGCGGTGGCACCCCCTCTCGGAGTACACGAGGGAGTACCTGAAGCGCCCGGTGACGAGCATGTGGTCGAGCATCTCGGACTGGCGGCCGATGACCGAGGCTCCGTCCCCCGCCGAAGTCTGGAGGAGCATGAAGAAGAAAGCCCCGGAGGCACCGGGGAAGAATGCCGTGGCACCGGAAGCGGAACAGAAGGTCGGATAGCCTTCTCAAGTCTGGAAATCGCGTTGGGTTCTTATTAGCCCCGGAGTAGCGAAGCCGAGCCTATGGCGAGTTGGATCGACCCAAGGAGGCCGACCCTGCTAGAGGGGTTGACTGCAAGGTCGCAGCTCGTCGAGTGCCCGCTCCATGCGTACGCCGTGAGGGTCAGCAGGTGCAGCGGCGCCGGAGAGTGCTCGGCTGTCTGCCCAGTCGGGGTGTTCGGGACCGACTTCGCCGGGAGATGCGAGGTCGTCAACGAAGAGCTCTGCTTCGGGTGCATGGCGTGCGTGGCGCAGTGCGCAGACGGAGGGGTGGCCGTCGCGCCCCGGGACGCGAGGCGGTACCCGTCCGTGGGCGACATCCTCAGGTAAGAAGGCCAC
Organism: archaeon; assembly: GCA_021807225.1. The sequence goes on from JAKAPI010000034.1 coordinate 4,373, forward strand.
AGCGGCGCCGTGGCTCTTGCCGGCGAGGTCGCAGTCTTCGAACGCCCCGAGACTTCGGGAGGCAGGAAGCATTCCGGGTGACTCGGGCGCAGAGGAGGAATCAGGCGGGCCCGGGGGGATTCGAACCCACGGTATCTGAGGCACGCCTCTTCAGCTCCGAAGGCTGACGCCTTAATCCGTGCTAGGCTACGGGCCCGAAATGGCGCGGCAGGGCTGGCTAATTAAGACATGAGGCGCGGTATCGTCTCTTCGAAGGGAGGGGCGAGCACACCACGCTCGGTGATCATCGAAGTGACGAGCTCTGGAGGGGTCATGTCGAAGGCCGGGTTCGCCACCGGGATACCCTTCGGGGCTATCCGCTTCCCCCTGACCTTGACCACCTCCTCTGCGCCCCGCTCCTCTATGGTCACCTGGCCGTGCGACCGGCCGAGGTCGAAGGTGGAGCGCGGGGCTGCGGGGTGGAACGGGACCCCGTGCCTGCTCGCCAATACCGCCTCCTGATAGGTCCCTATCTTGTTGAAGACGTAGCCGTCCCTGGTGATTCTGTCAGCGCCGACGATGACCCGGTCGACTCGGCCGAGGCTCAGCATATGACCGACGGCGGTGTCAGAGATGAGAGTGCAGGGTATCCTGTCGCGGACCAGCTCGTAGGCCGTCAGCCTCGCCCCCTGCAGCGCAGGCCTGGTCTCCGGCACAAGCACCTTGACGAGCTTCCCGCTCTCAACGGCCGCCCTCACTACGCCCAGGGCCGTGCCGTAGCCCACGGTCGCCAGCGCCCCGGCGTTGCACTGGGTCAGGACCGTCTCCCCGTCCCTGATCAGCTCTGCCCCGTTGGCTCCAAGCTTCCTGTTCACGGCCACGTCCTCCTCCTCCATGGCCTGGGCCTCCTCGACGACCGCCTCCCTCGCCTCCCTTACCGAGGTCGCCGCGCGCGCCCTGGCCATCACCCTGTCTATCCCCCAGAAGAGGTTCACCGCCGTGGGCCGGGTGGAGCGAAGCATGGCAGCAGCGTGGTCCAGGTCGCGCATGAGCTCCGGGAGCCCAGCCGCCTTCGACCTGCGGGCGGCAAGAGCGACTCCCATGGCAGCAGCCACGCCGATGGCTGGCGCGCCTCTGACCACCATGGTCCTGATCGCAGCCGCCACCTGGTCCGGGGAAGCATAGGTCACGTACGACAGCCTCGTCGGGAGGGCTGTCTGGTCTATCATCTTCACCTTGCCGTCGGCCCAGGTGACGGTCCGCATGGTGAAGAAGTCGGCCAAGGGGCGCGACGGCTCGCGTCTGCTCTATAGGATTTCCGGGAGACCCCTCATCACCTTCAAATAGACTGGGAGGCGTCCGGCCCCGAGAGCTTTGCAGGAGCCTCCGGGGGAAGAAGCGCAGGTCGCGCCGTACCGGGCGTCGCTGGCGGGCGGTGTCGTCAGGGTGACGGAGAAGGACAGGTTCGGAGAGCTCGAGGAGTCAGGGTACGGCTCCAAGGAGGGACACGAACTCAACCTCAGGGACTACGAGGCGCTCTACCTGCTGTACGCCCGGAAGCTCGACCTCAAAGAGGAGGGGAAGGAAGTGACGTTCGAGAGGTTCGCGGAGCTCTGCCAGAAGAGGGCGCGCGACTCCTGGACGAAGTTCGTGATATACAGGGACCTCAAGAGCAGGGGGTACATAGTCAGAGAGGGGTTCGGGTTCGGGACGGACCTCCGGGTGTACGAGAGGGGGGACTATCCGAAGAAGGCTGCCAAGTATGTGGTGTTCGCCCTGGACGAAGGCATCGAGAAGGGGATGGCAGACCTGCAGAAGTCGGTGAAGGAGATGGCCAAGATGGGGAAGGAGGCGATCATAGCGGTGATAGAGAGGCGGGGGGAGGTGATCTACTACAAGGTCAGCAGGGCCAGGTTCTGAGCCGTTGGGCTTCCGCTCCGCGCTGAGCCTGATCAGGCCGGTCAACTGCGCGATGATCGGGTTCGCGGTGATAGTTGGTGCGTTCGTGTCCAAGCCCGCGGCCGTCTCCCTGACGCAGCTCGCCCTGGGGTTCCTCACCGGGTTCTTCATCTGCGCCTACTCGATGGTGGTGAACGACGTGTACGACCTCGACGTGGACAGGGTCAACAGGCCCGAGCGGCCGATCCCGAGCGGCAGGGTCACCGTCAGGGGGGCGAATCTGCTCTCCTACTCGACCCTGGCCCTGGGCCTCGGATGCGCCGCGCTGTCGTTTAACCCGCTCGCGTTTGCCGTGGCCGCCCTCTACGCGTTCCTTTCATGGCTCTACAACAGCCGGGCGAAGAAGACCGGGCTGCCGGGGAACCTCATCGTGGCCTCGTCGCTGGCGATCCCGTTCGTCTACGGGGGGGCGGTCGCCGGGGGCGCGAT
>JAKAPI010000035.1 GCA_021807225.1 archaeon
GGGGTAGCTGGGATGCCTCGCTCAACGGAAGGAAGTCGGAGTCTGCTCTGGTTGTTCAGACCGTCGGGTGCGCGATAAGAAAGCTTGGAAGGGACCCCGGTCGGTACTCTGGGTCGATCCAGACGACCACCTCTGCGCCCGTCGGCGTCGGACTGAAGACTTCGTCTTCCGCCTCGGTTGCAGTCGCGCTCGCTACTTTCTCCGCCTTTGGGAGGACGACCTACAGGCCACGCGAGATTCTCGACTGCAGCGTGTCCGCCTCTCTGTCAGCGGGAGTCAGCGTGACGGGCGCCCTCGACGACGCTGCTTCGTGCTTGCTGGGGGGAGTGAACTTCGCGGACAATTCTAATGGACGGGTCCTCTCCACCGCCGCCTTGGGGCGCAGGTTGAAGGTAGTCATCAAGGTCCCCGAGGGAAGGAGCAGGAGGGGTCAGGCAGATCTGAAGGAAGTCAGGAAGTTCTCGAAGATGGCCGAGTCGATTTTCAGAATAGGGAGGAAGGGGAGCGTCTGGAAGGCGATGACCCTCAACGGGCTCCTTTACTCGTCAATCTACAGGTACCACTCGTCCGACGCGCTCAGGGCCCTCGAGGCAGGAGCACTGGGTGCCGGCCTTTCAGGGACCGGACCCGCGTTGGCCGCGGTGTTCGACGAGAACGGGAAACCAGATGAGCTTGCCAAGGAGTGGAAAGACAGCGGGGCCAAGGTGATCATGACGGAGACCAGCGACGAAGGAGCAACCCTTGGCTAACGTTGCGTTGGCCGCAGACGGGGAGCTCAGCGGCAGAGTCGAGGTCCCGCCGAGCAAGAGCTACACCCACAGGGCCGTCCTGATGGCGAGCCTTTCTTCCGGGGAGAGCCGAGTCAGCAGACCGCTGGTCTCCAGGGACACCCTTGCCACCTACTCCGCCTGCAGGGCCATGGGCGCGAAACTGGAAGAGTCGGACACCGGCCTGACTGTCGTCGGCTCTGAACCACGGGCTCCCCAGGACGTGGTCGACGTCGAAAACTCGGGCACGACCCTCAGGTTCATGACCTCTGTCTTCTCTTTGCCAGAGCGCGGCTATACGGTGCTTACAGGAGACGCGAGCATCAGGCGGAGGCCGATGCAGGGACTCCTGGACGCGCTGTCCGGGCTGGGGACGAAGGCATGGTCGTCTAACGGTGACGGGTGCGCGCCGATAATCGTGGGCGAGGGTGGCATGCCAGGCGGCACCGCTAGGATGCGGGGAGACGTTTCGTCACAGTTCGTCTCATCGATACTCATATCGGCGCCCCTCGCGCGTGGGGACTCGACGCTCAATGTGATTGACGCCGTCTCCCGTCCTTACATAGAAGCCACGTTGACGCTGTCGAGGCTGCATGGGATTGGAATCGAGCGAGACGGGTTCTCCAACTTCTCCATCCCAGGGCGGCAGGTCTACAAGCCCTGCGACTTTTCTGTGCCCGCTGACTTCAGCTCTGCTTCGTTCATCATGGAGGCGGTTGCGCTGGTGGGAGGGAGGGTGGAGCTTTCGGGCCTTGACGCTTCGCTCCCCCAGGGGGACTCGGCCATAATGGATATGCTGGTCCGCATGGGCGTAAAGGTGGCCAAGCGTAGCGACTCCGTAGTCGTCCAGGCAGACGGGGAGAGGCTCAGGGGCGGGAGCTTCGACCTCTCCGATACGCCGGACCTCCTCCCGGTCCTCGCAACGCTCGCCCTGAGGTGCGAAGAGCCACTGGAGATAACAGGGGTCGCCCACGCGAGGTTCAAGGAGACGGACAGGATCAGCGTGGCCGCCGAGGGACTTCAGAAGATGGGCGCCAGGGTAGAGGAAAGGCACGACGGAATGAAGATAACCAGGGCTGACCAGATTTCACGCACTGTGCTGGACGCCCACGACGACCACCGCATGTTCATGGCATTCACCCTGGCTTCGATGCTGGCTCCAGATGACGTCAGAGTCGTCGGCGAGGAGAGCCTCGGGGTCTCCTATCCCGCGTTCCTTGAAGACATGCAACAGCTGGGGGCAAGGGTGGTCAGAGAATGAGCGGCAACATCATCGGCGAACGGTTCCTCCTGCTCACCTTCGGAGAAAGCCACGGGAAGGTCGTGGGGGCTGTCCTGGACGGCTGTCCCGCAGGCCTTGGCCTGGGAGAGGACGACATCCAGTCAGAACTCGACCTCAGGAAGCCCGGCCAGTCGATTGTCGCCAGCCAGCGGAAGGAAGAGGACAGGGTTGAGATAATGTCGGGGGTCTTCAACGGCCACACCACGGGCGCACCCATCATGATGCTGATCAGGAACGAAGACAAGGACTCCAGGTCCTACGAGGCGATGGTGAACTCCCCCCGCCCAGGGCATGCCGACCTGGTGGCGAAGACGAAGTATGGGGGTTTCAACGACTACCGGGGCGGCGGGAGGTTCTCCGGGAGGATAACCGCCTCTTTCGTCATGGGGGGCGCGGTGGCGAAGAAGCTGCTGCGGGAGACCCTTGGGGTTGAGATTATCGCCTACTCCCTGGAGATAGGCGGCGTTCGGGCCGAAGGCTTCGACTTCGACACGGCTAGAAAGAACCGCTACACGAACGAAGCCAGGGCCCCCACCCCAGAGGCGGCGGAGCAGATGAAAAGGAAGATCATCGAGACCCGGGGGAGGGGCAACAGCCTGGGCGGAATAGTGGAATGCGTGGCCCTGAACGTCCCCCCTGGCCTCGGCGAGCCCGTCATCGGGTCGTTGGACTCCGACCTCGCCAGGATTGCGATGTCGATCCCAGCGGCCAGGGGGGTGGAGTTCGGGTCGGGATTCGCCTCGGCGAGGCGCACCGGGACCGAAAACAACGACCAATACTTCTACGACGGAGCCGAAATCAAGACGAAGACCAACAACGCTGGCGGGATCCTCGGGGGGCTGTCCAACGGCATGCCCATCGTCTACAGGATTGCATTCAAACCGGCGTCATCTATAGCGTCGAAACAGACTACCGTGGACCTCGCCACCCGGAAGGAGGTGGAGCTGGTCGTCCCTGGAAGACACGACCCCACGGTCGTGCCCAGGGCGGTCCCGGTGGTCGAAAGCACGACAGCTCTGGTCCTCGCGGACTACGCGATAAGGGCGGGAATCATACCTCCGGTACTGGGCAGGAGACCATGAGCACGGCGAAGGCGGAGCCCGGCATCAGGGAGCTCCGGGCCGACATCGCCGAGACCACCAAGGAGATTATCCGCCTCGTAGGCCACAGGAACGACTTGGCCCGGCAGGTCGGCCGGCTGAAGACCAGGGCGTCCCTCCCCGCCGAGGACGACGCCGTGGAGGACTCGCTACTCAGGGAGGTGGCCGAAGAGTGCGACCGGACAGGGGTGGAAAGGGGTGCCGGCCTCAAGATATTCGCGCTCCTTCTGGCCGAGTCCAAGAAGGCCCAGGGGTTCTCGCTCCAAGCCAACGGTCCCACCCCGATGTCCTCCATGGCCAGGGCCGTGGCGCTCCAACGGAGCGGGGTGAAGCTGATCCGCCTCGACGTAGGCGAGCCTGACTTCAGGCCGCCGAAGGCGGTCCTAGAAGCATGCACCGAGGCACTGGCCGGTTTCAGGACACACTACACTGAACCCAGAGGGATCCCGGAGCTCGTTTCGGCTCTCCAGATTTACCTGCGGAGGAAGAGCAACTTCGAAGCGTCGGGGGATGAGCTCGCGGTGACGCCGAGCGGCAGATTCGCAGTCTACGCCGCCCTTTCGGCCACAGTCTCCGAAGGGGACAGCGCCATAGTGTTCGAGCCGAACTGGCCTGCGTACAACGAGATCATTCGGCACATCGGCGCCAGGCCGATAGTCATGCACACAAGGCTGGAGGACGGGTGGTCGTTCTCCGCCGAAGCCCTCGCGGAAGCGATTCGCCCGAACACCAAAGCGATAGTCCTGAGCTATCCCAACAATCCCACTGGGAAGGTGATTACTCCCGAGACCTTCAAGGGGGTGGTCGACTTCGCAGACGACAACGGCCTCACGGTGATAAGCGACGAGATATACAACGAATATTCGTCCAAGCCCTGTCCCAGCATCCTCCGGACAACGCCGAAGAAGTTTGTCCTGACGTCGTCTTTCTCGAAGGCCTGGGCGATGACCGGGTTCAGGATCGGCTACGCGGTCTCCAGCAAGGACGTCATGGCCAAGATAACCAGGCTGACCTCCATGGTGATCACCTCGGTCCCGGAGTTCATCCAACTCGGAGCCATAAAGGCCCTGGACGCCGACGCGGAAGTGAAGGACAACGTGGAAGAGATGAAGAAAAGAATCGACGCCGTCTCCGAAGAGCTTGACAAAATCGACTCCCTCGAATACTTCAGACCAGACGGCGCGATGTACTTCTTCCCCCGGCTGAGAAAACGGGGTTGGGACGGGAACCGGTTCGTGAACACCCTCTTGGAAAGAGGAGTCAGCGTTACCCCCGGCCTGGCCTTCGGGGACTACCCGGACTTCTTCCGTGTATCTCTGGGCCAGCCCAGAGACACTCTCCTGGAAGGGGTCAGGCGGATGGGCGACCTCCTGGGTTGAAGGTCGCAGTGCTTGGCTCCTCCGGGGGCATGGGCTCGTACTTCGCAGACTATTTTGCGCGCTTGGGCCACAACGTGGCTGGTTCGGATCTGCGTCCGGGAAGGTCCCACGCGCGGTTCCGTTTCGCGCGCACGAACCTCGAGGCCGTCGAGGGAGCAGACGTTGTCCTGCTCGCGGTCCCCATGTCCGAGACCCTGAATGTCGCCCGCGGGGTAGCTCAGGCACTGAAGTCCGGATGCACCCTGGTAGAAATCACGTCGGTCAAGGGAAGCAGGCTGTCAGTACTCAGGAAGCTGGCCACAGCGCACGGGGCCTCCCTGCTCTCGGTCCACCCGATGTTCGGTCCGTCGTCGAGATCGAAGGCGCCGAAGATTCTTGTTGTAGGGACCAGGAAAGATTTGGCTGCCGCGGGACGGGTCTTCCCTGGGTCCAAGCTGATTCTAGTCGGCTCCCACGAACATGACCGACTGATGGCCCACACTCTGTCCCTGGTTCACTTGACGAACATCGCCTTTGTCTCAGCGGTCGAGAAGGGAAGCGGAGTGACCGAGTACGACAGGATCGCTCCTCCGTTCGCAGCGGCCCAGCTCGAACTCGCCAAAGCCGTGCTTTCCCAGGACCCAAGGCTCTATTCACAAATCGACACAGAAAACCGGTCTGCGGCTGCGGCTCTTTCTGCACTCATCGCGGAGCTCTCATCACTGAAAGACCTGATCGAGAGGAAAGACAGCAAAGCCCTCAGTGAGGAATTCAAGAGAGCGGCGCGCTGGTTCACGGTTTCAGAGATGCAGTCTTCCCTTGCCCGGGTCTACTCCGCCGCGGACGGCTAGGCCACGCTTGCGGCATCCTTCAGCGACCGCACAAAGCCTTCTATCTCGTCCAGAACCTCCCGTTTCCCTCTGCCGACCTGTGCCACCCTGTCTACCACCGCACTCCCCACGATGGCCGCGTCGGCTCCCGCCTGAATGACAGTTTTCACGTGCTGCGGTCTCGAGATGCCGAAACCCACCGCGAGGGGGACTTTCCCCCGGCAGAAACCCTTCGCGAACTTCACGAGTTCAACGGTACTGCCCTCCAGCTCTCGCCTTGCCCCCGTGACCCCGAGGACAGAGACAAGGTACAGGAACCCCGACGTGTTGGCGACAATCCGCCGCATGCGTTCTTCGGTCGTTGTCGGGGCAGCGAGCAGAACGGAGTCTATCCCCCTGGCGCGGGCCGCCTTTCCGAACGCGCCGGCTTCGTCGAGCGGCAGGTCCGGAACGATGACGCCGTCCACCCCGCTCTTCCGGGCCCCGTCGAGGAAGCCTGATACTCCCCTGGAGAATATCGGATTGAAGTAGGTCATCAGAACCACAGGGACATCATGGGCCTCCTTCACCTCGGAGGCTATTCGAAGCACATCAGTCGGCCTGGTCCCGGACTTGAGGGCCCGCACTCCGGCCGCCTGCACCGACCTGCCGTCAGCTATCGGGTCTGAGAATGGAACGCCGAGCTCGAGTATGTCCGCTCCTCCCCTCAGCACAGCCTCTGCCACTTCGACCGAGGTCTGCCGGTCGGGATCCCCTCCCATCACGTACACGACCAGCGCCCCTCCTCCATTGAGGGAGTCGAACGTCTCTCTTATCCTGCTCAGAGGTCGATCCCAGCCCTGTTTCCGACTATCTGGACGTCCTTGTCGCCTCTCCCTGAAAGGGTGACCACGACGCTCTGGCCGTGCCGCATGGTCGGCGCGAGCTTTAGTGCGTAGGCAACCGCATGCGCCGACTCCAATGCGGGGAGTATTCCCTCATCCCTTGCAAGGATGTGGAAGGCTTCTACCGCTTCGTCGTCGGTGACGGTGACGTAGGTCACGCGTCCGGTGTCCTTCAGACGAGAATGCTCCGGGCCCACCCCGGGGTAGTCGAGACCAGCTGCGACGCTGTGAGTCTCCCCGACCTGACCATCCCCGTCCTGAAGCACATAGGTGAGCATCCCGTGGACGACCCCCTCTTTCCCGTAGGCCAGGGTC
>JAKAPI010000036.1 GCA_021807225.1 archaeon
GAGGGCTCTCTGCCGGCTCAGGCAGATGACGCCGGCGCAGGCTTCTTCCAGAAAACCCCGAGGACCAGCAGGACCAGCCCCACGCCCAGGATCACCCCGTAGCCTATCCCCACCCCTCGGATGGCCATCAGCCCGAGCCCGAGGAGCGAAAGTATCGCTCCCATCGCCAGGAACCTCTCCTTCGTTCTCCAGTTCATGCGTTCACCCCCTACTTCCACTTGGTGAGTATAAGGTCCCTCTGGAACGTCTCCCTTACGACTGACAGAAGGAGCAGGTCGACAATCGCCAGCGCCCCTGCGATGTAGAGCGTGGTGCTGAGGTCCCCCAGCGGGACCAGCCCGACCTCCCCGCCGACGTACAGGCCGGCCAGCGGGAGTATCATGACCGCTCCGAGCTGCTGCGCGATCCTCACGTCGCTGACCCTCGAGGAGACGAACACGTTCCACTCCACGCTCATCACGACGGCCAGGGGGACCGCCAGGAAGAGCAGGGTCGCGGCGTCCCAGTTGGGGAAGTAGTAGTAGCCGAGTGCGCCGCGGGTGAACGTGTCCATGAGCCCCATGAACAGGACAGACGAGGCGAGGATGGCGCCCATGGGCGGGACGAAGGCGGCCAAGCCCTTCCCGAACAGGATCTCGCCGTCGGTGGTGGGGGTCGCCAGGAGCGGCTCCATGCTCTTCTCGATCTTCTCTCCGACCAGGCTGTACGAAGCGATGGTCGTAGGTATCAGCCCCGCTATTATGAGATAGAAGAAGACGAAAGCAGGGAGGAGGACCGTCAGCTCAGCGGCCCCGACGTCGGCGCCGTTGGGCCTGTGTTGGATGTACCAGACGACCCCGGGCAGGCCGATCGAGACGACGAGCGGGACGATCAGGACCGTGTAGATGATGTTCCTCTTCTTCGTGAAGGTGGCGAAGTCCTTCGTGGCAACAATCCAGGCCTGCGAGAACCTCGTTCAGCCTTCCCTCCTCACAAGCTGAAGGTAGGTGGCTTCCAGCGAAGACCCTTCCACCCCGGCGTAGTGGACCCGTCCCCCGGCGCGGACCACCGCCTCGACTATGTCGGGGATCTGGCCGTCAGGGTCGGAAGAGGCGATGGAGAGCTTCACTCCATCGGGGGCGACCGCCATCCCGGCGAACTTCTTCTTCAACGCCGCGACTACGGCGTCGCTCGCCTGGGCAAGCTCGACCACCACCTTCTTCCCGCCGACCAGACTCTCCAGCTCGTCGGGGGTCCCGGTCGCCATGAGCTTGGTGTTCAGGATGGCTATCCTGTCGCAGACCCGCTGGGCCTCGTCGAGGTTGTGCGTGTTCAGGAAGATCGTCCTCTTCTCCCGCTTGAGGTCGAGGATGAAGTCCCTGACGGTCTTTGAAGACTCTGGGTCGAGGTTCGCGGTCGGCTCGTCCATGAAGAGGACCTTGGGGTCGTGTATGAGGGCGCGCGCTATGGCGAGCTTCTGCTTCATCCCCTTCGAGAACGTCCCCGCAGCCACGTCTCGCTTCTCCCAGAGCCCCAGCATGCTGAGGTACCGCTCGATGTTCTGCCGCCTCTGCGCGTCCGTCATCCCGTAGAGCCGCCCGTAGATGTCGAGGTTCTTGTAGGCGCTGAGCGGCTCGTAGAGCCCGACGTTGTCAGGGACGACCCCGATCATCTGGCGTATCTCTATGGAGTCGTGGTCCTTGGCCACGTCGTAGCCGCCTACGTGGGCCTCCCCCGACGTCTTTGAGAGGAGGCAGCAGAGCATCCGGACGGTCGTGGTCTTCCCCGCCCCGTTGGGACCGAGGAAACCGAAGACTTCGCCCTCGGCCACGCTGAATGATACGCCGTCAACCGCCGTGAGGTCCCCGAACTTCCTTGTGAGGCCCGCGGTCTCGATCATGTCCATGAGATTGTCCCCGGATGGAGGCTTCCCCGGGCCGTCTGCATTAAAGGCTGAGCCCAACGCCAGGTTGGTCGACCCCGGTCGCAGGGGAGCGGTGCGGCAGCTCCGCTGAGCCGTAGAGATAAGGAGGGTCTTCGGGCTTATGCCTTTGCGGCGACTTTCTCGACGGAGCCCTTCTGGGTGACTTCCTGGACGATACCAGCGGCTACCGTTGACCCAGAATCCCTAAGCGCGAACCTGCCCAGCTCAGAGTACTCCTTGAAGGTCTCGAGCACGATGGGCCTCAGGGGCGTGATCTTCACGATCGCCGAGTCTCCCGTCTTGAGGGTCTTTGGCTTCTCCTCGGTGGGCTGACCCGTCCTCGGGTCGATCTTGGCCACCAGTTCGGAGATGGTCGCAGCCACCTGGGCGGTGTGCGCGTGGAGCACCGGGGTGTACCCAGCTGCGATCGCAGTCGGGTGGAAGACCACAATGATCTGCGCCTTGAACTCCTTCGCGATCGTGGGCGGGTTGTTGGATGGACCCAGGACCGAGCCCCTGCGGAAGTCGCCCTTGGCGACCCCTCTCAGGTTGAACCCGATGTTGTCTCCCGCCAGCGCCTCCTGCATCTGGGTGTGGTGGGTCTCGATCGACTTTACTTCAGCGGTCAGCCCCTCTGGCATGATTGACACGGCGTCGCCGACCCTGATCTTGCCCGTCTCAACCCTGCCGACCGGGACAGTGCCGACGCCTGTGATGGTGTAGACGTCCTGCACCGGGAGCCTCAGCGGCTTGTCGATGGGCTTTGGCGGCTCTACGAACTCGTCGAGGGCCTGGAGAAGGGTGGGCCCCTTGTACCAGGGCATGTTGGTCGAAGCCTTGATCAGGTTCTCGCCGGTCCATCCGGACACCGGGATGAAGCGTATCTTCGACACGTTGTAGCCTACGGTCTTCAGCAGGGTCTCGATGTCCTGCTTGGCCTCGTTGTAGCGCTGCTCAGAGTACTTCACGGTCTGGTCGTCCATCTTGTTGACGCAGACCACGAGCTGGGTCACGCCCAGGGTCCTCAGCAGGAAGGCGTGCTCCCTCGCCTGTCCGCCGGCTGCGAGGGCCGCGTCCCCTTCGCCCTTCTTGGAGGAGACTACGAGCACCGCTGCGTCCGCCTCGGACGCTCCGGTGATCATGTTCTTGATGAAGTCCTTGTGGCCGGGGGCGTCGATGAGCGTGTAGAAGTACTTCGGAGTCTCGAACCTCTGGAACGCAAGGTCGATGGTCACACCCCTCTCCCTCTCGTCCTTCAGCTGGTCCAGGACCCAAGCGTACTTGAAAGAGTCGCCCGCGCCGGTCTTCTCGGACTCCTTCGCGAACTCCTCGATCATCCTCTGGTCGACGACGCCTAGGTCGAACAGGAAGTGTCCCATGGTCGTGGACTTGCCGTTGTCCACGTGGCCGGTGACAATCAGGTTCAGGTGCGGCTTATTCGCCATGCTAAATCGTTCCTTACAATGAAACGACCCTGTCAGAGCGTATTTAAGTTTAGCGAGGATAATTCGGCCCTTGTAAGGCCGCGGACGAATCTCTGGAACTTGTCCGGCCCCCCGGAGACTCCCAACTGGTAACTGTGCTTAAGACCCCGAAGGCCCAACTGGGACCGTGCGCAAGGTAATCCTCGACACCATAATCTCACTGGATGGGTATTACACGAGCCTCAAGAACGAGATCGACTGGTTCGCGTTCGACCGCGACGAAATCGACTGGTCCAAGGAAATCCTTCGCAGGGTCGATGCGATGCTCTACGGCAGGGTGACATACCAGGAGTTCAGCGAGTTCTGGCCGAAGGCCGTGCCGAAGCCCGGGGGCTTCGACTCTGAAATCATCGGGCAGCTGAACGGAAAGACGAAGCTCGTCTTCTCGCGCACGCTCAAAGAGACCCCCTGGGGCCCTGCGAAAGTGATCCGAGAGGACCCGGTCGAAGCGGTCTCGAGGCTGAAGCAGGAGCCGGGGAAGGACATGGTTGTCATCGGGAGCGGGACCCTGGTGTCGGCCCTGGTCCGGGGCGGACTCATCGACGAGTACCGCCTCCGTGTCCGTCCCATCATACTCGGCGCGGGCAAGCCTGCGTTCGACGACCCCGACAAGAGGCACCAGCTCAAGCTCGTCGCCGCCAAGACCTTCGGGAACGGCGTGCTCGCGCTGCACTACGAACCGGTCCGCTGACGCGGGCCCCCTTTAGGCTCGCGAAGGATTTTTACGCCAGCGAGGGGGTTTCTTGCCAATGAGCTGGAACGACGGCGTCATCGAAGAGTTCCGAAAGAACCACGGCAAGGTCGGAGGGCCATTCAAAGGGGCCCCGATCCTGCTGATCCACCACGTGGGCGCCAGGACCGGCATCGCCCGGGTCAACCCCGTGATGTACCTGAAGGACGGCGCCCGCTACCTCGTCTTCGCCTCGAAGGGAGGAGCCCCCCACAACCCGGGCTGGTACTACAACCTCATGGCCCACCCTGACGTCGAGATCGAGGTGGGAGACGACAAGGTCCCGGTCCTGGCTGAGGAGGTCAAGGGGGAGGAGAGAGACAGGCTCTACGGGCGCCAGGCGTCGCTCTACCCGCAGTTCGCCGACTACCAGAAGAAGACCGACCGGACCATCCCCGTGGTCGCTTTCTCCCCAAGGTGAAGGGAGACCGCCTTGCCATGCCGACGGGCACACCATGGGGTTCAGCACTTTCGTTGGGACCGGACCAGGTTCCCGGCGCCTGCGTGCCCGCCGTGGGCCGCTGAGCGAACGAACTCCTGGAGCGGGATGGAAGGGCTGGCGAAGTCGGTGAGGGAGAAAATCGGGAGCGCGAGCCGGGTCGAGCTTCCTGCTCTACGCTCTGGTGCCTATCCGTTCTAGCTCGAACCTGACAGGTAGCTCCACATGATCACGCCCACCAGCATCACCAGAGACCCGGCGAAGCCAGTTATGAGCGCGCCCGCTGCGTCAGCGCTGAGCCCGAAGTTCTCTATGAAAGAGATCACCGGGGCCCTGACGAGCCAGGCGAAGAATCCCAGGGCGTAACCCAGGAGCCAGAATCCGAACAGTACGAGTTTTCTTCCCATGCTGTTTCGATGCTTGATATCATGTCCAAAGTCGGTAAATTGGGGGTAGACAGTATTCCTTTACGGAGAGGTTGAATTGTTTAAAGTAGAAGTCCGGCCGCAGAGAGGACGTAGGTGGTGACGAGGCTGCTTGCGAGTCCCAGGACCACGCAGAGCACCCCTTCCGTCGCGAGTCTCCGTTCCTTGATATGCTCGTCGCTTACGCAGACGTTGAGTAGCCCGCCGAATATCGACCCGGGGTCCTGAGGCAACTCCGGGTCCTAAACGGAGCTTTTGGGGTATTAACGGTTGTGGAGCCCCGGTCCACTCCCCGGACCGACCGTGGCTGGGCGCTACTTCGCCAGCGCCAGCAGGGCTTTCGCGGTGTCTTCCGGCTTTGTGATCATCGGCCAGTGGCCAGCCTCGATGGTCCTGTGCGGGCCGTTGAGGGCGCCCCACTTCCCGGCGATGATCTCGTCTACCGGGTCTCCCGACCGGGTGCAGAACACGTACGCTTCCTTGTCCCAGCCGTAGTCCCTGGAGAGCGTGACGGGGTCCTTGGCCATCTTGATGGGCCATGGGGTGGCAAGAGACATCATCCGCGTCCTCGCCCTTCCCTTGACGTCAGGGCCTATGCGGTCGACGATCTCCTCGGTCAGCGGCACCCCCAGGGCGCCCTGCGGCTGGGCCCCGAACTCCCGGGTCGGGTCGAACCCCCCCTGCGGCTCCGACACCCTGTCGGGACGGAACGCGTCCAGGTAGATCACCTTCTTCACCCTCTCGTGCGCCCGGTCGGCCAGGACCGCCGCCACCTTCCCGGCGAAGCTGTGGCCGACCAGCACGAAGTCGCCGAGTTCGTTGTACTTCACGACGTTCAGCGCGTCCTGGACCGCAGTCTCCATCCCCACGTCCGGCCCCGCGAGATGGACCCTCTCCCCCATCCCGGTGAGGGTCACGGGGTAGGCGGAGTGCCCTTTCCGCTCGAGCAGCGAGGCGACCTCCTTCCAAGCCCAGGCGCCGAGCCAGGCTCCGGGTATCAGCACGAAATCTGTCATGGGCGAGCCCGCGGCTCACGCGGTATTAAGCCCCGGTCACGGACGGGGTTCGCCGGAGGACGCGTGCGCGAAAGTGAAGCCCCCCGAGGGGTCAACAATAGGTGACACGGGGGAGCGTTGATATACTCAACCAGAGTCCCAACGTCGGCAAGGCTTCGACCTTGCCAAACAGTTTTCTCTCCAAGCTGGACTCGGCCCGGAACGTCTTCACCTTCAGGGATTTCATACTCCTCCCAGGCCGGAGCGAGGTCGAACCCGGGGAGATAGCGCTCTCGTCGAAACTGACCAAGAACATCAGGGTGAAGGTCCCCCTGGTCTCTTCGCCCATGGACACCGTGACCGAGTGGAGGCTGGCGCTCGAGATGGCGAAGCTCGGCGGGGCAGGGGCAGTCCACCGCAACATGCCG
>JAKAPI010000037.1 GCA_021807225.1 archaeon
GCCTGCACTTCGAAGGCGCGGATGCGCTGATGCTTGTCGGGGGCCGACGGTAGCGGCCTCTGGGGTCACTCTTTGGACGGAGGCTTCCGCTCGTCTTCATCCCTGTCGACGCCGATCAGCGAGGCCCAGACAACCAGCAGTATGACAATCGACGGGATGTAGTTGAGCCACTGAGGGAGGTTGTGGGAGTCTATGTAGTACGCGAGCAGCTCGATGTAGGGGATGATCATCACCACCTTCCCTTCAAGGCACTGCTGAGTTATGGGGGAGGTCGCGATTCCCAGCGCCTGGTCGGTCCTGGGGTTGGTCCTGTTGTCGTCCCCTTTGGTGATCAGTCCCTGGCTCGTGACCTGCACCACCCTGTGCACCACCGATACCCCGCTGCTCGAGCAGACCCCACCATAGACTATGATGTCCCCGACGTGGACCGTGCTGATCGGCACGTTCTGTATTACGACCAGGTCCCCCCCTTCCAGGGTCGGGAGCATGCTGACTCCGTCAACCCTCCTCGCGTCGGTCTGTACGAAGTACGACCAGAAGAGGAGGAAGACGACGAGGGCCACGTAGACCCAGTTCCCTTTCGTCAGAAGCTTCAAGGCGAGGTCACCTCTTCCGAGTCTGGTTAAACGTTTTAATGCAGACGGTCGAAGTTCTCGCCACCGGGTCTCTGACACGAAGTCCATAGTCTACCTTGCCTTGGCCGACTTGCTGCTACTGGCGGCTCTTGTCTGGGTCGAGTCAGACCTCCAGGGACGGATCTCCTATGCCACACGCGTGCTCGGCTACTCGGTCTCCTTCTCCTACGCTCCTTTCACCCAGTACTTCACCATGTTCAGCAGCAAAGTCAGGCTGACGAGCCCTCCCACCCTCGACTGGATACAGGTGCTCGCGGTCGTGCTGGTGCTCCTCAACGCCTGGGCCGCCTATACTTTCCTGACCTCCAGGCGGGGTAACTTCGTGAAAGCTCCGGCCGCATCAGTGTGACCCGAGTTTCTCCCCTGAGGGTGGACTCTGCTCGCTTGGAGGTGATGCAGGCGGCGGCCGGGGGCCGTCGTGCTTCGCGCTTAGCTCCCGAGTATCACTACGAGCCAGGTGGTGCCTCCGGCCAGGATGGTCTGGCACCCGAATCCCTGGAAGTACTGCGTGATGTTGACGTTGGTCCCGAGTATCTCGTAGATTGGACAGGGTAACTCGACGTCCAAGTAGGGCGCGTGGCCGACGTAGTATCCGAACCAGGTATAATTGGTGTCCTCGAGGGCGGCCCAGTGCCCTGGCGCGTGGGCGGCCAGGAAGCTGGCGAAGCTGGTCGGGGTCTCCCGCGCCGGGAACAGGAGCAGCTCGTCCACCGAGTGCCAACTAGGGTACTGGCCGAAGAAGCTCGACGCGTTCGCCGCCAGGCCGTAGTCTGATATCGAGTAGTTGGCAGACGCGGTCCTGAACCTCAGCGCTGCGAAGGCGTCCAAGGTGGTGTTCTCCACGAGCTGGTGATTGCCTCGCCCCTGGTTCACCGCGGCAAGGAAGCGGCCCACCCATATCGACCCTACCCCTCCCGCCGGGTACGCTTCCCCGAAGCCCTGCCTGTACACGAAGGGGCTTCCGTTGCTCGTCCCGCGTATCTCGACATAGTAGCTGAATGACTTGTTGACGGGGAGCATGTTCGGAACGACCTGGGTGACTGTGCAGAAGTCAGAGGGGAGCCAGCTCGATGGACACCCCCCGACTATCCGCGGGGCGACCCAGGTGAGTCCGCCGGCGGTGGAGTTCGAGCTGTAGCCTTCCATGGAGAGGTAGACCGTGGGGTCCGTCACCGGTTCGAACCCGACGTTGCGTGTCACTATCGTGATGTTGACGAAGCCGAAGTCGGACGACGAGACTGGAGCCTCGTCGATCTCCACTATCTGTGGCGGGTTGTACTCGACATGGGGGGAGTCGAACTCCTCGGCTGCCTGCAGCGCTCCATGGCTGAAGTAAAGCAGGGCTGTGTGGTTCCCGGACGTTACCGTCTCCTCCGCGCTGTAGGGGGCCCGGCCGTACCCGAAGAGCCGGTAGGCGGGCGTCGCGTACGACACTATGCCGCTGGGGGGGAGTTGGTAGGACTCCAGGCAGCTAGCCTCTTCGGCCGTCGCCTGAGAAGCTGGGACGGGGAAGCCGCCGGGAAAACAGGCGGCGTATCCGGGAGCGTACGCTCCTGGAACCGACACCGAGGTGCCGTAGGGGAAGACCGGCGCGGCCAGGAACGCGATGAAATAGACTGCGCAGGCGACTTCGACCCACAGATGGGCCCCTACAGACCGCAAACGGGAATGCTGGCGAGCCCGCCACGCTTATACTGATTTTTACCACCGCCGTCCAAGTCGAGCTTGCGCCCCCCACCGGCGTCAGGCTCGACTCCCCGAGTCTCCCTTCCGGCCGGCAGCCAACGACTTCATCACTTCCCTCTCTGCCCTCCTCCGGTCCCCCACCTCGTGGAAGTAGTAGACCATCAGCGCGGTTACGATCACAGCGAACATCGCTGGGAAAGTGTAGATCCTGACCACATAGAACGGCGACCAGACCGAGCTGACAGCCAGCCGGAAACCGGTCCCGTTGTAGGACACCACGTAAATGCCGTAGGCCTGCGAAGCTGGGGAGACGATGGTGTCGTTGGACGTCGACCCCAGGGGCCTGTCGAACTGAATGTCGGGGGACCCTGTCGGGTTCACGACGGACTGGGCCGAGGGGAAGAACGACAGCACCACGGTCCCGGGGAGGTACCCCGAGATCTGCACGCTGATGGGGACCCCCTCCGGGACGGTAGGTATGTAATAGGCGCTGATGGCATAGGTCGAGTTCCCATAGGGGAGCTCGGGGCCGTCATGCACCGCCACCTGAGGATAGGTCACCTGAGGCAGTGCTACCGTTGCGAGGGCGAAGACCAGCGACGCCCCCAGGGCGGCTGTCGATAGCGCTTCCCGTCTGTCCATGGATTTTGCCCCCATGGTAACAGTATTTATTGCCGGGTATTGACCGGTTGCCTTCACAGCTTGAGCAGCCCATGGATCTACGTGATTCGGCGGATACTGTTCATGATACCTGTTTTCCTCGCCGTGTCGATTCTAACCTACTTCGTCACAGCGGCGGCAGGGAACCCGATAGACATCGTAAAATTTGGATTGAAGAACCTCTCCCCGGCCCAGCTGCAGTTCCTCATCAACTACTACCACGTTAACGACCCTGTCTACATACGGTACTTCTACTGGCTCTGGGACTTCGTCCACGGCAACCTCGGCCAGTCGCTGGTCCTCGGAGGGCCCGTCGCGGGACTCGTCGTCCCCTGGATTGGGACGACCCTGGAGCTCCAGCTCACTTCGCTCTTCCTGAGCATCGCCATAGCGATCCCGGTCGCTGTCTACTCGGCCAAGCACCCCGGGTCCAAGGGGGACGCCACCATAACCAGCGTCAGCATCTTCGGGTTCTCCATCCCTGTCTTCTGGTTAGGGATAGAGCTCATACTCTTGTTCTCTTTGGACCTGAAGTGGCTGCCATCCTTCGGCGCGATAACGCCCTATCCCCCCTACATCGGAGGGAACATCATAATCGACAACCTGGTGCACATGATCATGCCCACAGCGGTCCTCACCTTCGCCTCGGTCGCGGTCTTCGTGCGCCTGCTCCGCGCCAACATGGTCGAGACGCTGAGGCAGGACTACGTCCTCGGTGCCCGGGCTAGCGGCGTACCAGAGCGGGCGGTGACCTACAAGCACGCCCTGAAGAACGCGGTCACCCCCGTGGTCACCATCCTCGGCCTGTCCTTCGCTCTTGCACTCGGCGGCGCCCCTGCCACGGAGACCACCTTCTCCTGGCCCGGGCTCGGGTACCAGTTCGTCCAGGCGGCGACCGTCCTCGACCTCCCGGTCATTCAGGGGATAACTATGATCATCAGCATCATGGCGCTAATCGCTAACCTGATAACCGACCTTGTCTACGGGGTCCTCGACCCCAGGGTGCGAATAGAGTGACCGCAGCTCCAAAGAAGAGGAGGTCTGCCGGCCAGTGGGCCGTCGCCTGGAGGAGACTCCGTCGGAACAAGATTGGGCTGGCCGGGTTGGGTCTGATCCTCTTCTTCTTGTTCGCCGCCGTGTACGGGTACTTCTTCGCCCCCTACCCAGCCAGGGACTTCGTCTGCCTCTTCCAGAACTGCGTGAGCATGCCCCCGTTCGTCAGCTGGGCGCACCCCCTCGGGACGGAGCGCTCTGGCTTGGACATCTACAGTGAGATCCTACACAGCATCCCCAACGACTTGATGGTCGGGCTCGGTGCGACCGCCATCAGCGTGGTCATAGGCGTCCTGGTGGGGGCGGCGGCCGGCTACGCGAGAGGGGTTGGAGGCGCCCTGCTCCTCGGGCTCGCCCAGGTCTTCCTGGTGATCCCAGTCCTGGTCTTCATCCTTCTCTTTTCGAGGATATTCCTGCTCGTCGTGGCCCAAGGCTTCGGCCTCTACCTGATCATAATCATCCTAGGCGTATTCGGCTGGTCCGGGATCGCCTACGTCGCCAGGGGGGAAATATTCAGGGTCAGAGAGCTCGAGTACATACAGGCCGAGAAGGCGATAGGCGCCGGGAGGATGAGGATACTCTTCAGGCATATTGTGCCAAACATCCTTTCCCCGGTGGTGGTCTACTCCACTCTCCTCATAGCCACCAACATCCTGGTCGAGGTGGTCATCTACTTCCTCGGATTCGGAGACGCCCACGTGTCTACGTTGGGTGCGCTCATCCAAGACGGATTCCCTACCATCGCTGAAACCTGGTGGGTGGCGACATTCCCCGGCATCGTCGTGGTGCTCATGGTCCTCGGGTTCAACCTCCTCGGGGACGGGCTGTCAGACGCGCTGAACCCGAGGCTAAGGGAGTAGAACTGGTTGGGAACGCTCCTGAAGGTCGACGACCTGAGGACGTACTTCTTCACTGAAGCTGGGATCGTGAAGGCGGTGGACGGGGTTGGTTTCGAGCTGGAGGAGGGGGGCTCGCTGGGGTTCGTCGGGGAGTCCGGGTCGGGAAAGACCATTACCGCCCTTTCAGTAATGGGCGTGATTCCCCGACCGGGGAAGATCGTGTCGGGCTCCATCAACTACAGAGGGGAGAACCTCGTCGGCAAGTCGGAAAAGGAGCTCAGGAGGGTCAGAGGGAAAAAGATCGGCTACGTGTCACAGGATCCCAACTCTTCGCTGGACCCGCTCTTCACCGTCGGCTCCCAGCTCACGGAGGTGATCCGAGCCCACAAGGAAACTACGAAGGAGTCAGCCAAAGAGGAGGCGCTTTCGCTGCTCAAGCTGGTCAGCATACCTGAGCCCGAGGCCCGCCTGAAAGCCTACCCCCACGAGCTCAGCGGCGGCATGAAACAGAGGATAGCCATCGCCAGAGCCATCGCCGGCCAGCCGGAGCTGCTGATCGCCGACGAGCCGACCACCAACCTCGACGTCACCATCCAGGCGCAGATACTCGAACTGCTGACGAACCTCCAGAGCGAGCTCAAGATGGCCCTTATCATGATCACGCACGACATGGGGATCATCGCTGAAACAACGAAGCGCGTCGTCGTCTTCTACGCCGGGATGAAGGCGGAGAACGCGGAAACGGTCGACATATTCGGCTCCCCAAAGCACCCCTACACCAGCGCGCTGCTCGCCTCCATACCGCGGACCACAGTGAGGA
The DNA here is from genome assembly GCA_021807225.1 of archaeon. The sequence continues at coordinate 5,694 of JAKAPI010000037.1, forward strand.
GGGAGCTGATCCCCATCCCAGGGAACATACCGAACCTGATCTCCCCGCCTGAAGGGTGCAGGTATCACCCGCGGTGTCCATACGTCGTCGACAAGTGCAAGCAACAGGTCCCCCCTTGGGAGAGCTCGGGCCCTCACCGGATGGTCGCATGCCACAGATGGAAGGAGTTGACACTCGAGAGTGGGTGACCCGGTCCTCAAGGTCGAAGGGATAGTCAAGCACTTCCCCGTCTATTCCAGAGGGATACTCCTCAAGACGCTCATAGGCAATGTGCACGCGGTCGACTCGGTGAACCTCTCCATCGAGAAAGGGGAGATATTCGGGTTGGTGGGGGAGTCGGGGTGTGGGAAGACCACCCTGGGGAAGGTGGTGCTTGACCTTGAGCCTGCCGACAGCGGGAAGGTCTTCTTCGAAGGCCGAGACATATACGAGACCCTGGCCAATGGGGCCGTCGAGGACAAGAAGTACATCCGCCGAGGTATGCAGATGGTCTTCCAGAACCCCTACGGCTCGCTGGACCCGAGGATGACGGTCTTCGACATCATAAGCGAGC
>JAKAPI010000038.1 GCA_021807225.1 archaeon
CGTACTGCCCGCGATGCTACGGTGGAGACGGAGTCGAGGACGAGGAGTGGCCTCAGGCGGCCATGGGGTCGCACCTCTCGCTCCCCTATGGCGACTCCGCTCCCTCTAGGTCTGATCTTAGGAAGATCATCGACCATCCCGCCTCGGTGAAGGAGCACAACATCGCCAGGGGGATACACGTCGACGCCCTGGAGAAGGCTGTCCACGACAAGGCAGCTGCCGCGGTCGAGCAGCTGGAGGTCTCATGGGAAGTGCGGTCTAAAATCATGGCAGGAGTGGAAAGGGAGGCGGCCGCGCTCTGGAAGAGGTCGAGAAAGAGCGGGGAAAAGAGCATCCCCCTAGAGAAGGCAGTGGCACTCGCTTTCCTGAGCCAGTGCAGGAGCATTGGGAGGTCGGTGGAGGAGATGCAGCACGCCCTCGCCAGAGCGGGGTTCGGGATACGGATGGAATCCGTGCTCATCACCGTGGCTTCGGACAAACCCGAGGGTGTCAGGATCCTCGTAAACAGGCGCGAAACGGGGACGAAGCTCAGGGCATCCCCCAAGACCGTGAGGGTCCAGATCTACCTGAGCGACCTGATTGAGAGCGGGGATGAGGAGGGTGTAGTAGAAATCAGGACAGATGAGACCGGGGCAATACTCGACGTCCGCTCCCCGTACGAGACCGAGCGCCCCGACTGGCAGACCGTGAAGGTCTTCGCCGCGAGGCGGTGCTTCTACCTCTTCAAAGCGCGGAAGGAGGCTGCGAGCATAGCCAGGGCTGACAACACTTCGCCTTCACACGTCAACGTCGACGCCCTGATCAAGCGCTACCTCCCGTCGAAGTTCCCTGTCACAGCGACCCTCATGGAGACCGCCGACTGCCTCCGACAGGTAGAGGTGAGGTTCGCCTCACTGCTCAGGGAGATGATCGTCGACGCCCGGGGAAGGTCGCCAGAGAGCGTGGCTGCGACTGCCCTCTATCTCGCGGACATGGAGGTGTTCAGGTCCCTGTCTCCGGAGCAGAAAGGCCTCGTCTGGTCCCTGATTGTGCGCAGGGAGATGGACAGGGGTGGCTACCTCGGGACCAAGGGCCTTCTGTTAAAGGGGGAAGTGGGCTACGACGAGAGTGTCGTCCAAGACCAGGACCTCAAGCGTATCGGAGGTAGGATGAGTTGAAGCTCCTCAGAGGGAAGGAGCCCGAGGCGAGGAGCGAGGGGAAGCTTGTAGCGCTCCCGGTGAAGCTCTGCGAGCCGCACCCTGATCTTCAGACGCGGCTGAAGTACGACCAGGTGGACGCGCTCGCCGAGGACATCAGGGTCCACGGGCAGCTGCAGCCGGGAAGGGCGGTCGAGAGGCCCGACGGGTCCGGATACTGGATCTACATGGGGATAGGGCGGCTCCTGGCGATCAAGAAGCTCTTCGAGAAGGACGGCGAGCCCAAGAGCTACTATGCCCTCTTGGACGAGGGGCTTCCATTCGTCGAGCTGTTCTCGAGGTCCATGTCGGAGAACCTGAAGCGCAGGAATCTTTCGGTCCTTGAGGAGGTAAGGTCGTTCTACCTTGCCTCACGGAAGGCTGACGAGGACGATATCGTCGCTGCGTCTGCCAAGATTGGAGAAGAGCCTTCCGCAGTGAGGAAGAGGATAGAGCTGGCCAGGGCGCTGGGGGAGAAGCTGTCGCGCCTGTATGACGTAGAGACGAGGGCAGGGTCCTCGTTCCAGCTCGGTCACCTCGAGGCCCTGTCGAAGCTCGTTGACGAGAGGGCGTTCTACCAGGCGGCTGCGGCGGTGGCTTTTGCGCGGTTCAACGTGAAGGAGCTCCAGGCGGCCCTGCGGAACAACTCCATCGACAAGATCGCGGCGGGGTTGCCGCCGTGGTTCTACGAGCTTTTCCCCGAGTACGCGGCGAAGCCCGAGGAGAAGGGGGACGGCCCCGACGCCGGTGCCGTCCACAAGGCGGAGTTGCCGGAGCAGAAGAACGTGGTGGCCCATTTCGTCGCGGCCCCGCAGCAGCTGCCTCCGCCCTCGCCGGTCGAGAAGCCGCTGGAGGTTTCTACTACATCTTCCAACGCGTCTGCCTCCCAGCCCCCCACCGGGGTCACCTACAAGGAGCGCCTCCCCTTCGTGGAGTGCCCCCACTGCGGGGCCCAGAACCCCTTCGAGCTGAAGGAGGACGCGGAGCTGACCCTGATCAGGTTCCAGGGGTCGGCCGTGCCGAAGAAGGACGCCGCCTCCCCCGAGGGGTCGTTCCGGAGGAGCTGCATCTGCGTGAACGGGGAGTGCGGGAAGGAGTTCTGGCTCTGGGCCGCCCTGGCGGACGGCGAGCTGAGGGCCGAGGCGAGGCGGAAGGGCGAAGAGGGGTGGTTCCCCCTGCCGCAGAAGTCGCCCACGGTCGGCTCGGTGAGCTGGAGCGCGGAGAGGAAGGCGTGGATGGTGAAGGCTGACGGGCGCCTCTGCGTCTACGGCGAGGACGGCAGGTTCGCCGAAGCCTAGGGGCTGTTACCCGAAATTGGCGGTTCTCGAAGTTGTCAGATTCGGGTAACACGCGGGTCTGCCCGAAGTGCGGCCGGCGGGGCTACGGTCCCTACACGAAGCGCCAGAGGGGGGAGCACTACGCCCAGTACTTCGTCCACCCATACGAGGAGGACGGGGTGAGGCGCCTGAGATGGCACTTCATCCCGAAGGGGAGGAGGTCAGCGGAGAGGAGGGAGAGGCTGGCGCGCCTGCTGGCGAGCGACGGATGGCGGGGGACGGGATACTTCGCGGGCCTGCTAGGGGTCTCTGAAAGTACGGTCCGGCGGGATCTGGACGTCCTAGCGGCGGATGGACGGGTAGTACGCAAGAAGTACGGTGGATACTTGGCCGACCTCTCAGGGACCCTTCTGAAGGACAAGCCCTGGATTGCTTGGAGCTAGTGGCGGCTGTAGCACCCTATCGAGCTGTGGGCGCCCCCGGGGCTGCTTTTATCCTGCCTCGGCCGTTCTGGGCATGTCCCTGGATCCCACTGAGAGGTGCAACTTCTGCGGGAACGTGTACCTCCTTTGGAAGCTGGTCGACCACGAATCAATCTGCTCTCTGAGGCCAAAGAAACTGACCATTGCAGAAGCCGTCAGGATTGTGACGAAGTCTCATCCTCTCGCTTCGAAGGATAGAGCCCTTCTCCTCAGGCTCGTCTGGCAGGTTCTGGACGGCTACCGAACCGCTCCCCCCATGACCAAGCTTACCGACCCCCGGCTGGTCCTTGCGATGGCCCGGCCTGCAACGCGTTAATACCTCCTGCGGTCCGGCGGCGTTCCAATGTCCGAAGAGGACGAAGAGCTTGAGGATGACAACGATGACGAAGACGAAGGCCTGAGCGACGACGAAACCGAAGAATAGGCACACCTGGCTCAACTCTAGGGCGCGTTTTAGCGGCCAGCCTCCCAACTAGTCGTTGAGAGTACTTCCGATTCTGCTGGTGCCCATCGTCTTCTCGACTTCGATGTACCTAGTCGGCATTCCGCACCAGGCGCCACAGGATCCCTGTGATTCCTACGGCGACTGCGTCTCGAGCTCGATTAGCTACATCCGCGCCAACCCGGACCACACGCTCTATCTCGGGGACAGCTTCCAAATCTCGGTCTCCATTGCCACCGGCCTGAACACGACCGGTCATTCGCTCTCTTGGTCGTATGACCAGTCAGAGTTCCGAAGGACAGGAGACTCGTTCAATGTCTCGGGAAGCGCAATAGGGGTCTACTCGGTCACAGCCTCAGCGACTTTTGTGGGATCTGTGACCGTAGGAAACACAACGCAGCCCTTCAACTCCACACTCACGACAAGCCAGCAGGTCGCGGTCGTCAGATACGACCCTAAGTTCACCGCATACGCCTACATGCTCTACGGCAACAGCACCGCTCCCAGCAGCCTGCAGAGGCCCTGGGTGCTGCTGGTCAGATACGACGGGAACCTCCCGGGATACTCTTTCGCCGGGGACGGGAACACAGCTGCCTTCAACGGCAGCAGGACCCTGGCGGAGAGGGCCTATTTTGACAGCTTCCACTTCACGACCCTCAGCTACCAGCCCGTCATGACCAGCGGCGTGCTCGACTTCCGTGTCATCAACAGCACAGGGACGGCGCAGTATGGCTGGCTCAACCAGAGGGAATCCGCCCCGCTCTACTACGGCAATCGAATAGAGAAGTACGTCTTCCAGGCCACTCCTACGAGCCTCTCTTCCCTGCTGACTCGGGGATTCGTCTATCAGAATGTCACAATGGTCGGGTTCTGGCAGCAGGAGGACGCATGTACCCTGAAGCAGTCCTACTTGCTGGTGCCGTTCCTCTGGAGCGGACGGCTGAACATCATCTCAGTGGATTCGAGCGGCAACCTGGTGCCGAGCACGCCCATATCGCTCACAATCCAAAACCCGTCTCCGCTCGACTACTGGCTGACCGGCAACTTCCAGCAGGCTTTCGGCAGCGACCCCGCGGCGCTCCGGGCTTTCGAGGAGGACCTCTACCCCACCAACCAGTCCATGACCTTCACAGGCACGGGCGGGTTGAGCCTGCTCCTGAACCAGACTAGCCTTGTCCCTCCCCAGATCTCCCTGACGGCGGGGAGCACCACGTCGACCGGCACTTTCGACTTCACCCCGACCCTCTTGGACAGCGCAATCATGTCCGTCCCGAACTCGCTGAACGGCACCGTCTTCTACGCGAACGCTACGATTCCGCTCTGGTCGTACAACATGATACAGGGCAACCTGGCCTTTCTCCCAATCTCTACCACAATCGATCATCCTACGGCATTCCTGGAACTGGTGAACGATGGCCAGTCCGGGTGGGTCGCGGGGAACACGACCGAGCCCCAAACGCCGTCGGCGTTCGCATCGCAGGAATATGGGTTCTGGCCCATGGGAGAGAACCTCACAGTGTATGTGAACCTGCAGGGCGGGGGAGTGAACCTCCTGGGAGTGCAGAAAGTCAGTCCGAGCGAGTACCAGGCGTCGTTCTACGTGGAGCCATGGAGTGGCGGGATATCGAGCGTCCAGGTGACTCAGGGCAGTGGTGCGATAGAGAACGAGTCAACATTGGACTCGGCGGCTTATCCGTCACCTCTGCCTCAGGGGCTCACCGGCTTCTTCTCTATCACGTACCCCGCCACCGGTCAGGACGTGAGGGCTGTCTTCACAAACGTCTGGGGGGCGAAGACCGCGGTCGACCTGGGTGTCGCTACGGCTCCGGCTCCCTTGACGTCTCTCATTCCTGAGACTACGGTGGCAGCCTTCGCCATAGCCGGTGTCGTGTGGCTGATTGCGAGCGGGGTTCTGAAGACGCGGAAACCAAACATTCACCAGTAGTCAGCTCGTTATAACCAGCCACCGCCTGTTCCGGCATGGCACTAGGAACCGCGATGCAGAAGATCGAGTCCGCGGTGATAGCTGTCGTCATCGGAATCGCTTTCCCGTTCATTGTCACCTACCTCGTCTCTGGCGGCGCTTCGTCTTCCTTTCTCATCCCATGCACCGCGGCGGGGAGCGGGGTCTGCCAGGTCGGGACTGTTTCCGGCAACATCATCACCCTCCCGCAGATACTCGTTAGCACAGCGAACCTGGTCATAACCCTCCTCACGGGCATCCTGATCATCTTCGCTTCCATCTTCGGGATATGGGGGGCGATAGAGTATGTGGGCGCCCACGGCGGGTCAGGCAGGGCCGGCGTCTGACCTCGTTTTAGCCGCCCTCCCGCCTTCTGGTCTGGGTGTCCTCGGGAAATGAACGTCAAACAGGACGTATACCACGTCTCCGGAGCCTACGTCCGCATTGCTCGTTTCTTCTTCTTTGCCCTGGCCGTCGCAGGGTTGCTGGGCACGATCACTGGGGTCTTCGCACAGTCCACCCAGGTACAGCTGACCATCTCCAACGCCGCCTGTCCGGCAACGTCGGCCAGCAGAGGAGGGATAGGCTACACTTGCCACGGGACCGTCGGCGTGACCAGCCAGCTCAGCAGGGTCGCGCTCAGGGGGAACGTC
>JAKAPI010000007.1 GCA_021807225.1 archaeon
TGCGCCGCCATAGGCTGGTCGGAAGCGGCCCCCGATCCGACTTTCCTGATGCCCTTGGCCTGGACGTTCAGGGCGCCCGGCCTCTTCGACGCCATCTACGCCGCCACGGCCCTGAACCAGGACGACGAGCGGAAGATACTCTCAACAGACGAAGTATACGACAGGGTGGCGGGGATAACACGGGTGGACCCGCGCACCTACCGACCCTGAGGAGCGCCCGCGCGCCCATCAGAGGCTTCTGCCTTCGACCACGTCGGGCCCCCCGGGGCCGGAGCGGGCTCCTGCGGGGCGCCCGCAGCGCCTGTATCTTGAGGTCCGAGGCAGCAGTGTACCGCTCGTCCAAGGGAGCCAGGGACGGCCGCCTTCTACCCGCTCCGAAGGAACCACTTCCACGCAGGGATGACGTCAATCCTCTTGCCGCTCTCGTTCAAGACCCTCTCCTCGCCCTTCGTGACCACCGTCGGCTCGTCCGTGCCGAGCGCGTCGGAGGCCTCGAGGAGCGCGTCCTGGCTCAACCGGTTCATGAGGCTCCTCATCAGGTGGGAGAAGAAGGCAGAGAACTATCTCGCGCTGGTCCAGCTGGCCTGCTCCCTAGCCGTCTACAGGAGGACAATGCTGGGATGGCTCTAAGGCTTCTTGCCCCTGAGGGCTTCAGCTGCGAGGGCCGTCACTCTCCCTTTCATTTCTTCAGGCGGGATTCCCTTTCCTTTCAGGCCATCGATCTTCTCGGCCAAGTCGATCTCCCCCAGCGTCTTGAGCCAGTTCTGGAAGTCGCCTCTCTCGACGTGGAATTTGACAGAGGTTGTCTCGACATTCGCCAGCTTCCTCTGGAAATCAACAATGCTGCTTGCAGCCACGCCCAACGGCTCGTCCAAGCCCCTGTAGAAGTAGAACGCCTTCTCGGGAGGCAGTTCCATGGTCGCCCTTCGCTCCCCGGCAGGCGTCTTCTTTCCTCTCTTGCCGCGACTCACATTCTGATACCCCCGGGCCTCATTATTAGGCTTTGATGGGGCAGGCACGGGTCGGCTTTTGCGGCGCCTTGCAGCTCCCGCCTCAGGCTGCAAGCAGAACGACCGCATCGACACCGGCCGACCTCTCGTTTCCCGGGACGCGGTAAGATGCCCGTTCCGCCGTCTTATGGCTTGTCAGTCACCAAAGAGCTGACCTTCAGATTGCATCCATCTCCCGAAGTGTGACGTAAGCCTTCAGGACCTCCGCGTGCGACCACGCTAGCCAGGGGGGCGCGGTGTTCTCCCCTGTATTCGTCTTCCAAAGCTCGTGCTGCCTATGGTCAAGGAAGGTGCCCTCGAACTGTTCCGGCAGCCTTCCTTCGGCACTCCTGGTTTCCAGGCAGTTCTTCAGCAGGGTCTCGGCGATATCGTACCTTCTCTGAATGGCCATTGCCCTGCTGAGCTGAGCAGTCGTAATCATCCATGCTTGCCCACCCCAATAGCTATCATGATGAAAACCGCGCTGGTCGTGGCCCGCTTCGGGTATCAGGTACCTCCGGAGCCCGCCCGTTAGGTGCACTTCTCCTCCGGTTGCCTCTGTCGCTGTTTCTGTGTACAGGGACCTCACAATCTCGGATATGGTGTTCCTGAACATGGGCGAATCGTTCGGGAAGACCTCGTAGTCCGTGAGAAGCCAGAGAGAGGTGGAGCAGATTCCGGTTGGCGTTTCGTAGTATCTCTTGAGCATCTTCAGACTCTCCCCCTCCCTGAAAAGCCCAAGAAGCATGTCCATCGTTAGCTTCGTGAATTCCCTCACCTCGGGGAGTGGAAAGAATTGCTGCAGATCCCCCGCTGCAAGGCTCGCGGCATAAATCGTACCTACCACGGATGAAAACAGAGGGCCTCCCAAGTGAGGCTCGTTCTTCTCCTCCCATTCGTTCGCGCAGACCGTAAGCCACTTCCTCCCGTCGACCTGATCCCATATCGAGTCGAAGAGATAGGACGTCGCAACTTTGAGGCCCTTCTCGAAGGCCCCAGGGTCGACGCGCCCTGACAGGGCCAGGTGCCTCGACAGCGCCACGATAAGCCGGGCCACGCTGTCATACTGCACGTTGTTCCAGGGCTCAGCGACCTCCTGTCCGTCCCTCTTCAGCCTGCAATGGGGGTGGAATCTGTCGTCATAAAAGTCGGGGTTGGAAACTTTGGCCTTCATCTCCGAAAGTTTCTTCACGCCTTCTTCTTTCTCCGCAATAGCCCTGAAAGACCTTGCAAGTGCCTTCTCGGTTCGTTCAAAGATGTCCTTCTTCCCTGATGAGGAGGCGTACATGTCCAGAGCCGCCACGCACTCGGCGCTGTCCCGGTGCCAGACGAAATCGCCGTAGGGCCTGTAGCCGGGGGCCGCTACGAACCAACCTTCTGCCTCGTCCTGTGCCAGCAGAAGGTTGTCCACGCACCCGCTTACAAGATAGAGCTTGTCCTGGGCATCAAGTCTCTTCGCGAACAAGAAAGGGCGTTGGTTGGCGTTGGCCTGGCGATTTAAGGGTGGCCTTTTCTTGTCTCAGGCTTGAGAAAGAGCGCGCTGAGCGGCGGAAGCGTGAGCCTCAGACTCCGCTCCATTCCGTGCCAGGCCACGTCAGAAGAATCCACTCCTCCTGCGTTGCCGATACCGCTTCCCCCATACTCCTTTCCATCGCTGTTCAGCACCTCAAGCCACCTTCCTCCCACTGGAACGCCCACGAGGTATCCTCGCCTGACGACAGGCGTGAAGTTCAAGACCACAAGCACGAAGTCATTCTCCTCCGCGGACCTTCTCAAGAACGCTATGACGCTCTGTAAAGAGTCGTCGCACGAAACCCATCTGAACCCTCCGGGGTCGAAGTCTAGCGAGTGCAACGACCTCTCCCTCCTGTAGAGCTTGTTCAAGTCCTTCACCCAGAGCTCGACGCCCTGGTTCTCCCTCTCCGAGAGCAGGGACCGCCACTGCAGTCCTCCGTCATGGTGCCATTCCTCCGCCTGGGCGAACTCGTCCCCCATCCAGAGTAGCTTCTTCCCCGGGTGTGCGAACATGTACCCGAACAGAAGTCTCAGGTTCGCGAACTTTTGCCACCTGTCCCCCGGCATCCGCTGTAGGAGCGAACCTTTTCCGTAGACCACTTCGTCGTGCGAAAGAGGCAGGACGAAGTTCTCGGAGTAAGCATACCACATGCTGAATGTCATGAGTTCCTGGTGGTGCTTCCTGTAGATGGGGTCCTTTGAGAAGTATGTCAATGTGTCGTGCATCCATCCCATCTTCCACTTCATCCCGAACCCCAACCCCCCTTCCTCGACGGGTCCGGTGACGCCTGGCCACGCGGTGGACTCCTCGGCTATCGTCTGCGCCGTCGGAAACGACCTGTAGATTTGCCTGTTCAAATCCTGCAGGAAGCTCACAGCCTCCAAGTTCTCCCTCCCTCCGCGCGCGTTTCTCGTCCAGTCGCCTCCCTGCCTCGAATAATCGAGGTAGAGCATCGAAGCGACTCCGTCAACCCTGAGCCCGTCCGCATGGTAGACGTCGAGCCAGAAGAAAGCACTGCTGGACAGGAAGGACCTCACCTCGCCCTTCGAATAGTCAAACACATAGCTGTTCCAATCGGGGTGAATCCTCTTGTTCGGGTCCGAGTACTCGTAGAGGTGCGTCCCGTCGAAGAAGGCGAGACCGTAGGCGTCGGACGGGAAATGGGACGGCACCCAGTCTAGGACGACTCCGATTCCCTCCTTGTGGAGGCCGTCTACAAGCCGCATGAAATCCTGCGGGGTCCCATATCTGGCTGTCGGCGAGAAGTACCCTGTCACCTGGTATCCCCAAGAGCCATAGAACGGGTGTTCCATCACTGGGAGCAACTCGACATGGGTGAAACCCATCTCCTTCACGTAGGCCGGAAGCTCCTTCGCTAGTTCCCAGTACGCCAGAGGCTTCCCACGTCTGTCGCGTCTCCACGAACCAAGGTGGACCTCGTACATCGAGAAGGGAGACAGTTGCGAGTTCCTTTCACCTCTCCCGTCCTCCAACCATCCCTTGTCGCCCCACTTGTAGTCGGTCTTCCAGACGACCGACGCGGTCCTAGGCGGGACCTCGGCGTAAAGGGCGAATGGGTCTGCCTTGTCTACCACGTCTCCTGACCTGAGCTTCACTCGATACTTGTAGAGCGAGCCCACTTCAGCGCCGGGGACGCGCCCCTGCCAGATGCCTTCCCTATGGGGCTCGAGCGGGACCGTGCCTTCGTTCCAGTCGGTGAAATCGCCCATCACGCCGACCTCAAGCGCGTTGGGCGCCCACACGGAGAACAGCGTTTCTCTTCTCCCCTCGATGGGGTGCGACCCGAGCTTCTTGTGGAGCATGAGGTGTGTCCCCTCGTGGAAGAGGTAGGCGTCGTAGTCTGAGAAGACATCGTCCTCTGGCGAGTGGTTGGACATGTGGTCACTGCACCTCCTCGATCAGTACTTCGCGCGGGACCTTGCCTCGGCGAACCGGCCGGCTTTCCGGTAACATGCGTCCATCTTCCTCGCTGCGTGGGCCCAGGTGAAATTCTCCCTCACCCTTTTGATACATCTTTCCCTCAGCTTTGCTCCGAATGAGAAGTCCTCCTCAACCGCCGCCCTGAGGGACTCGTAAGCTATCGACCCGGTGCTTCCCTTGGCACCCTGAGATATCATCATCACGGACAGGAAGCTGACTATCCCCCTTGCCAGCTCCCTGCTGTCCTCTGGCGGAACGAGCCTTCCTGTTCCACCCTCCTCGTCCTCCAATATGTCCACGACCGTCTCTTTGATTCCCCCAGTGGACGTCCCGACGACAGGGTTCCCCGTAGCCATCGCTTCGAGGGCGGTTATCCCGAACGGTTCCCACCTGGAAGGGATGACATACACGTCCGAAGCTAGGTAGGCGAGTTGGTAGACGGCGTTCGCCGAATTCCCCTCGACAAGCCTGACGTTGTCTGAAAGGGCTCTGGCTTCCTTCACGACCTCGTCTGCATACGAATCGTTCCCGTCGCTGGGGAGCAGAAGGAGAAGGAACCTCGATTCCGGTATTTGCTTGAGCACGCGGGGGACCGCCTCCAGAAGCACGTCCACCCCCTTCTGCCTGTCGAATCTGCCTGTCATCAGAGCGAGAGGGCCGTCTCTATTGAAGCCGTCCCTGCCTTCTTTCTCAGCGAGGACTTCTTCCAGCAGGAATCTTCGAACCTCGTCCCTGGTCGGAAGGGAGGCGCCGCCCCTCTTCTCATTCGGACCGAGCGTCTTTACGACTGCTTTTCTCATGTCCTGATAGTCCCAGTCGCATCCGTTGTGGACGAAATCGCTCTTTCCTCCTATCCCCTGTCCCACATATCCCAGAACCTCTTTCGCTAGATACGACTGGCTCACAGATGTGACGAAGTCTGCCTCATAGGAGCCGAACTTCTCGAAAGAGCCTCCAGACATGGCCTCCCAGACCTCTTTGAAGCCTGAGCGAAAGGAAAAGGAGCCGTCCACCCAGATGTACTGACCGCCTTGCTGCTCCTTTAGGCCCGACCAGTCCGCAGACACGTAGTGCCACGGGAGTCGCTTGAAGCCGAGCAGGTGGGACGTGAACACGAGAGCAGGGCGGCACATCCCCTTCCCCCGCTCCGCGAACGCCTGCCATGCCGATACCCCGGCCGGGACCGCATGCCAGTCGTGCATATGGATGACAGAGGGTTGACCGGATCCCTCTTCTGCTGTCACTGTCTTCCCCTCCACGTAACCCCTCAGCGCTCTTGCCATCAGGGACGCCTTCTGATATGTGGCCTCGTCCCCTCCATAGATGCTCCTTCCGTCGAGCCACCTTGACGTGACACGGTCCAACCCCTTGAATAGGCGGTACCTCACACCCGAATAACTTCCTTCTTCCACCCCGATAGAGTACGGGTGGAGGCTGCCGTCGTCTCCGATTCTCGCACCCGAGAGCGCGACCTTCGTGTCCCGTAGGTTGAGCCTCTCCCTGACCCCTTCGTCAAGGTGCATCCCATGGCTCGGAAGGAAGACGGTGACGGCCATTCCTTCGTGCGAGAGCTCCTCCGAAAGGTTCGCCACCGCACCGCCGAGACCCCCCGCACTTGCTACCCTTTGGGATTCGAAGGCGATGAACCACACAACGGTCGCCCCATGACGTCGGACCGGATTACCCTCTCCAGGCACCACCCGCGCGCTGTTGCGCATGCTGTCTCGTCGAGTTTCAACTGAATCCGACAGAGTAGTCCTTCCCCTCCCAGACGCCTCTTGCAGGCCAGTAAAACGTGAAGGCCAAGGTAGCTCCTTCGGGGGACATGTCTACGAAATCGATGCCCGCCGGAAGGTGGATGGAATTAACATCCCTTACTGTCTTCCACCCGTCGAAAGAAAGGTGCAGGACAAAAGGCTCCTCAGCCACTATCTTCAGCTTCGACCCCTTCTTTGCGTGTTTCACATTTCTGTTTGACTTCCATACCTCCACATTGGAATGCCTCTTCGACGAGTACCTCTCGAAGACGCACCGAATCCTGTCGAACGGTTTCCCGTCGTGAACCGACCTGAGGAGCTTGATGTACTCCGCATGCGCCCAGACGAGGGGCATGGCAGACCCGGTAGGCCTTCCGAGCCACATGTGCGCATCTGGGACATCCTTCTCGTCCCACACCTGTTCCGGCAGGAGACCAGCCTCTGACGTGAAGCCCTCCATGGCGCCTATGTAAGTCGCCACGCTCTTTCCTGCAGCGAATTCGTAGTTGCCCCTCTCCGCCGTGAGCAGCGGCCAAGCCCTCCCCCTCCCCCAGCCATCCCTGTACGCGCTTCCGTCATCTCTCTGCCCGTAACCGTCGTTGTTGTACCTGCGCCAGCAGGGGCCGGACGGCGTGCCTACCTTAAGGATACGGTCAATCACCTCGACCGACGATCGGATGATCGGGTCGTCAGGCCTCCGTATTCCGAACCTGACCAGCTCTAGAAAGCCTGCATCCACTATCTCCTCGGGCTCGAACGCGGCCTGGCTGCCAGGTTCCCTGTTCGCCAACGTCACCATCTTGTGACCCGGGCCGTCGACGTCCCGGTCAGCCGGCTGGACGCGTATGAAGTGTCTCCTTGGGCCCGCAGTCGCAGTCCAAGCTTCGAGGTGGCATTCTAGGAAGTCCGAATATTCTTCGAAGAAGCCTGCTGTGACGCTATCTCCCCTGCGCCTTGCGAAGTCGGCCGCGCAGCACAGGGCCGCGATGTTTGACGCCAGGGTCGAGGGCGAGTATCCGCCGACCTCCTCCCATCTGTCCTGCCCCGTTGAGGGGCCGAATTCCACAATGAACTTCGCAGCCCTCATGACCATGACGAAGGGATCGAAGTCCTTCAGCGCATTCGCCTCGGCCAGTCTCCAGGCGAGAATTATGGGGAACGACGCCTCGTCGAGCTGGACCCCGCTCCAGTATGCCGTCCCGTCAATCCAGAAGTTCTGGGGGAAGCTGCCGTTCTGATGCTGGCTGACTGCGAGGTATATCAGGGCCCTCCAGGGAGTCTCTGTGTCGCCTGCAGCGAGAAGGCCTAGGGCCGCCTGGACGAGGTCCCTCGTCCAGACGAGGTGGTAGCCGCCCTGGTCTTCGTCCCCCCTCACTTCTCCCCATGGGATAGAAAGCGAGGCTATCACAGCGCCAGGGTATGACTTGTCTTCGTGTGCCAGGATAACGCTGTAACTCGTGTGGTAGAGGTTGCCGCTGTCTCGGGAATGCGGTTCGAGAGGGAGGATGTGTCTGGTGGGTCTCTCCCATTGGTCCAGGAACTTCTCCTTCTGCGCGTCGAAGGGGGTCGAAAGAGACTGGAAGAGTGCGGTTACGCTCCTATGCAGAGTCTCCCCGAACGAAAGGGCAAGAGTGAATGTGTCGACTGGAGGCATTTCTGCCGTGAGAGCGATGTTGCCGTCTTCCGCGCTCTCGTAGTTCCAGTCCATCTTGAAATCTGACGAAATGTCTGTCCAGCCGTCGCTCTTTCCGACGTAGCCGCAGGACGTCTTCGTGAAAGGGACGCTCGCCCCCATAGCCATCCACGTGCCCTGCTTCTGGGCCACGAGCACCTTCCTCCCCGAGAACTCTGCCGAGAACGCGCTGTTGCCCCAGCCGCCCACCTCCAGGTGGGGTGCGCACAAGGCATAGAGCCTGATATCGTTGCCATCGTTGGTACGCCCCTTTACCTTCCTTCGGAAGGTGGTGTTCTGAAGAAGGACTGGGAGGTGAGGGTCGCCTACGATTTCCTTCATTATCTCGTACCTCCCCTCGGGGTCCGTGTTGGTCACCCTGTATCCAAGGGCGTGATGAGCGAGCCTCTCCACCCTGTGCACGAGTTGCCTCTTCTCTTCGTGGAAGAACGTCTTTCCGTCCGTAACTAGGAACTGCATGTCCCTGAGTTGCGGTCTGTCTATGGTGGGAAAGTAGACCTCGGTTACGATGCCGCTCCACAGTGTGTACCAGAGCTTGCTGTCGGCCGAATAGGCCGTTCCCACTCCGTCCTTGTTCCCCCTCGTCCACTTCGGCTCTATGCCTGGCTCTCCCGGTGCTGGACCGCTCATCCGGATTCGCTCCCTCCCCTGCTATGGCGGGCTGCCCTCGTTAGTCGTCACCTCTCTTCTCCATCTCTCTACGCATCCGACAAGGCCTGATTTCAGCTCCTCTCCAAGAAGCCCCTTCCTCCTCATGTCTCTCAGCCTGTCCGCCAGGACCATGGAGCGGACGACGTCCTTGGCCCACTTTTCAAAGTCTCTCCTTGCCATATGGAATTCAAGGGAATGCAGCGGCACCGTGTTAATCGCTTCGAGGAACTCGTCTATGGACGATGCCATTCTACCTGTATAGGCCCCGAGAGACGTGTAGAAGTAGAACGCCTTCTCCCTCGGCACAGCCACTATCCCGCTGACCACCTCCCTCTCCTCTATGGACATGTTCGGCCATATCCTGCTCCCCACTTCGACCTTGGTTCCTCTGCCTATCCTGCAGCCCTGGCCCACTATCGACCCACTGACGGTCACCGCATCCCCTACCCAGGCGGTCTCACCGATGACACTGGAGTCAAGCTGGGTCGATGTCCCTATCGTCGTCCCCTCCAGCACCACGCTCTTCCTGATGACGCTGTCTCGTGAAACGACGCTGTTCGACTTTACCACGCTGTAGGGAGAGACGACGACGCCTCTCCCGAGCCTCACCCCGTCCTCGATCAGGCTCGGCCCTTGGATCTTGCACCCTTCCGACATCTCGACTCCCTTGCCCAAAAGGGCCCCCTTCCTATCTCTGTCTTCCACGCTCATGCCGTCGAGCACCCAGCCTATCGCCTTTAGATAACCTGACAGGCTCCCTATGTCTGCCCAGAACGAGCCTGACACAAACCCGGAGATCGTCTTCCCCTCCGCCATCAGCGCAGGGAACAGGTTCTTCGCGAAGTCCCACTTGTCGTCTGCTATGTAGTCTGTTATCTCGGGCTCCAGGATGTAGAACCCTGTGCTCGCCAAGTTGCTCTTGACCTCCTCTGGTCGCGGCTTCTCTTGGAATCCTGTCACTTGGTCGGTTTCGCTCACGACGGCGACTCCGTACTCCGCAGGCCTCTCGACCGGTGTCAGGGCTATCGTTAGGTCCCTCTCCGCCCTCCGATGGAATTCGAACATTTCATTCAGCGGAATCTGGCTGATGGTGTCGCCCTGGGCGACAAGAAACGTCGAGTCGAGGAGATGAGCGGCGAGCTTCAGGCTTCCTGCTGTGCCAAAGACGAGCCCTTCGGGCAGGACCACGTATGTGACGCGTACACCGAATTCCGAACCGTCCCCGACGTACCCCATTATCTGGTCTTTTAGGTAACCGACGACCATTACCACGTCGTTGAATCCCTGG
This sequence comes from archaeon, assembly GCA_021807225.1. The sequence goes on from JAKAPI010000007.1 coordinate 9,836, forward strand.
TCAGAGAGATGGCGGAGGAGGTAGTGCAGCGACGGCCTCGGCCCGACAGGGAGCATAGGCTTCGGCCTCGTAAATGTCAGCGGCCTCATCCTTGTCCCCTCACCCCCGGCCAGGACAACCACGAGCAACTATCGGAACTCCCGCATCTTGGACAAACGATTTGCGACTTTGCCAGCTTCTGATGAAATTTATCACTTTCGCATCCTAGACGCCCTGCGACGGAATACAATGCGAGTTCTTCCCGGCTTTGACCACCGATTGATGAATCGAGCCAAAAGGCTACGCTTCTATTGGGATGACCTCTTCCTGGCGCAGGACATTCGAGGCATACTGCAAGGCGGCGCGGATGTCCCCGCGACCCAGGTGGGGATACTCTCTTAGGATCTCGGCTTCGTTCATCCCGGAGGCCATGAGATCGACGACCAGGCACCACAGGGGTTCGTGCCCCCTCGATCACCGGTTTCCCTCGCAGCACCCTGGGATCGACTACCATCCGCTTGAGCCGCGCGTCCAAACTGAGAGCATGAACCTCGCGCTGCATATAGGAACTCGAGGACGGCAGTGCGCTCAGGGCAGACCTCCGTAGGTCGAGCGCGACAGCGATCACGGACGTTTGCACGAGCAGGGAGTTCCTGGACGAAGTGGGGTGATGGGAACCGTCGCTGATCAGGATGGGCCGTGCTATATCTGCGCGAAGGACCTCTTTCCGACTGTCAGCTGTGGCCCTGGGGGACGTTGTTAGCTCTGATGGTCATGGTAGAACAGCTCCCGACCAGGCTGTCCACTGATCCTCTTCGCTCATCTAATTGTCTGCAGCCGAGGGTGCGTCGGAGGCGGGGAGCCGCGGTTTACATGTATACGGGTAAAACATAAATCACTGTAATACTCTGCGTGAGACGATGGCCGTCGTCGCGAAGGTCTCCAGCAAAGGTCAGGTGGTGATACCAGCCGAGTACAGGAAGAAGCTGAGGATCACCAGGTTGGTCGTAATATCCGAAGAGGGGGGGAGGCTAGTCGTGGAGCCCACTGCGTCTCTCGAGGACGCGTTCGGCGTCGACGGAGGACGCATGACCGAAGTGGCAAGGGAGATCTCCATGGACAGGCGAGCCGAAGTCGAGCCCCAGCGCACGTAGCTACCTCTTCGACGCGGGGGTCTTCGCCCTGTACTTCGCCGGGAGGGGAGAGGTGAAGCCGTACTTCGACAGGGTGTCCGCGGGGAGGGCTGCGGGCATGGTCTCCGACGTGAATCTGGCGGAGTTCTACTACCAGACGGGGAGGAAGTTCGGGGTGCAGACCGCCGACGCCAGGCTTGGCCTCGTGAGGAGCTCCAAGATAGTCTCGGTCCCCACGGACGAAGGGGCCGTGGTCTCCGTAGGTAGATGGAAGCTCAGGCGCCCCGGCCTGTCCCTCGCAGACTGCTTCGCCCTGTCAGCCCTGGAGGCGAACGCCGAGGTGCTCCTCACGACCGACCCTGTGCTGAAGGAGGCGGCGGGGCGCAGGGGCGTCCTCTTCGAGGTCTAGGGAGGCGCTCAGGCGGCGTCAATGTCGGCCATGATGGCCTCCATGCAGGCGGGAAGAAGGTGGGCGGGCAGGTCCGCCGGCGGGCCCGTCCTTGGTTGTATCTGAGACGGGGTCAGGCTGCTCGGGTTCATACGGGTCCTGGCCGCCCGTCATTTTGTCGATCTCGCCCCGCCTAGCCTTGACGTAGAGCCCCTTGGGGTCCCTCTCCTCACAGACCGAGAGCTGTTCCCTGACGCGCGCTTGTCTGCGAGCATGCGCTTCAGAGTCTCTAGGTAGTCTGAGACCAACCCCCGGGCCGCCTCGGCCTCCATGTAGGCCCAGTCGAGCCTTTCCTCGAACGCCTTGGCCAGGAGGTACGCCTGCTCCATGTCGGCCGGGGCCTTCCAGTGCTTCGCCGACGCGAGCCTCTTCAGGACGAGGTCTTCGACCCCGATTATGGTCGCGGGGCCGTAGTCCGTGGTGATGGTCGTGGTCCTTTCGGCGGAGCCCGCGAGTTTGCCCCCGACCATGTCCACCGCCAGTCCGAGCTCGTCGTTCACCCAGGCCCGCAGGCCCGTCCCGAGGTCGAACTTCCATGCCTTCAGGACAGGCCCGAGCGCCCTGGGCTCATGGACCACGTCCATGTCCCCCGTCCGGAGGACCCCGTCGAGGTACACCTCGACGGCGGAACCGCCCACAAGCACCGGTCTCGCCCCCCGCTTCGGCAGGGCCGAGGTCAGCAAGGCCATGAACCTCACCTTCCGCTCCGTGGGGTCTTCTGTCTGGAGGATGACCCTCTTCGCGGTGCTATAGGCGAGCGTACTCTCTGACCCCCACCTGCCGGTACTTCCTCGCGAACTTCCTTCGGCCGAGGGCGGCGAGGCCCTCGAGCTCGCCCGGCAGCCTGGTGGGTTTGGCCAGGGCCCCCCGTGCTGGCGTTCCGATGAAGAAGTCCGGGACCCGCCGGAGCCCGGCCCTGAACCTTGACGCGCGCTCTACTTCGTCGTTCCACCTGCGGTAAGTCACGACCCTGGATGAGAGCTTGACCGCCAGCCGCTTCAGGTCGTCGTCCGCGAGCTCGTACTCCGTCCCTCGGCTCCCCCTCACTCGCCTGAGGAGCCCGGCTCCGGCCAGCCTCTTCGCCTCCAGGTAGGTCTTCGCGACGTTGATGTTGTACTCCTTTGCCACGCGGTAGGGGGTCAGCGGCCTCTCCGACAGGGCCAGCGCCTCCACCAGGGACTTCCTGGTCGAGCTCCCCAGCAGAGTCTCGAGGGCGTTCACATCGACCAAGGGCTGCCGGAGCCGATAAAAGCTTATCCCTGTAGGATAATATCATACATCCCTCTGCATGGCCCGCCTTGGCGTCCGTGGTTGCTCGGGCTACAGCTTTCCGAGGCGCCTTGCCGACGTCCTCGGACGATATGCAACGCTGCTGCAAATGGATATATATAATGGTGTGCAATATCGTCGCATATGGAAAGGTGGAGCCCCTGGTGGAGGGAGGAGGAGGACCCTACCGTCGAGGCCTGGGAGAGGAGCCCTGTGAAATGGGTTCCAAAGGAGGTGGCCAAACTCTCCCTCGACCCGTTCTCCCTGAACTTCGTGTCCGGACCCCGCCAGGTCGGGAAGACTACCCTGGTGAAGCTCGCCGTCCGCGACCTGCTGCTGGCTGGGAAGGACAGGCGTTCGGTGCTCTATCTCTCGTGCGACGAGCTCTCCGACCACAAGGAGCTGGGTGAAGTGCTGGACGGCTACCTGAATTCAAGGAAGTCGTGGAGCCTGCGCCGGTCGTACATCTTCCTCGACGAAGTGACGTTCGTCAGCGAGTGGTGGAGGGCGGTGAAGGCCAGAATCGATTCGGGAGCGCTCCGGGGGGACGTGGTCACGGTCACCGGTTCGGCCAGCATCGACCTGCTGAGGCAGAAGGAGTACTTCCCGGGCAGGAGGGGGCGCGGCGTGGACCTGACCCTAATGCCCCTCGACTTCGCCTCCTACCTGGACGTCCTGTCCCCCGGCCTGAAGGAGAGGAAGTCCGCCGCCTCCCTGCTGGACGTGGGGGAGGCCATGGCAGCCAACTGGCTCCATGCGGGGGAGATGGGGAGGCTCTTCCTCCAGTACCTGGAAACAGGGGGCTTCCCTCTTTCGATGCGCGAGATGGCGGAATCGGGGAGGGTCACGGCCGCGGCCAAGTCGCTCCTGGACGGGATAAGAGGCGACTGGGTCAGGGCAGGGAGGAGCGAGGGGACGATGAAGGAGGTGGTCCGGTGCGTCGTCGAAGCGCGCGGGAACCCGGTCTCGTGGCTCGGCCTGGCCAGGGGGGCTTCGATCGGGTCTCCCCACACTTCGCGCGCCTACGTGGAGACGCTGCGCGACCTCCTCCTGCTGACGGTGCTGGAGTTCATCCGGCCGGACGGCCAGGTCGTGCCGAGGAAGAACAGGAAACTGCACTTCGTCGACCCCTTCGTCGCGAAGACACTAGCTCGATACGCCGGAGTCGATGCCGACGAGCCAGCGGTGGCGGAGGGGGTGGTCGCATCGCACATCGCAAGGCCCTGCTCGGCGTACTACTGGAAGAACGGGAGCGAGGTCGATGTCGTTTCGCTGGAAGGAAAGAAACAGGTCGGGGTCGAAGTGAAGTGGGGGTTCAAGGCCGCACGCACCCCCAGGCACCTGCACGACTGCTTCGTCCTCGACAAGGCCAAGGTCCCTGTCTTCCTCGGCTCGCTGGCCGTGACGCCGACGTAGTGCTCGGGCGTCGAGCCTGCGGGCAGGCGGGGCAGAGGCCACAGGACTTCGGTGGCGGAAGCCGTAGATGCCGAGCTTCCCCGGGTTCTTCCCTGCCATCATCACCATCCAGGCGGGAGTGCTCCGTCGGCAGCCTGTCCAAGTCGACTGAAATCCCTCAAGCTGACCTCTCCCAGCATCTGGCGGTCTTGAGGCAGCAGGGGCTCCTGGAGACGAGGAGAAAAGGGACTACTATCTTCTATTCGGTGAGCGACAGCCGTATCGTGGAGGCATGCGACCTCGTCCGGGAGTGCATCGGGGAGAGGCTGCGAAGGGCGCAGCTTGTCCTTGCCGCCTCTCGTTGACCCCTGCGGCGGGACATGGCGAATCCAGGCAGTTCGCTTAAAGCGAGTCATCTCAGGGCGTTAGCCCGTGGCCGTCGACATTGACGCCAACAACCTGTTCGTTCTGATCTCGGGCCTCCTTGTCTTCACCATGACCCCGGCGGTGGGACTCCTGGAGGTGGGTGAGCTGGGGGAGAAGTTCTCAAACACAAGCCTCCTGAAGACCATGCTCATCACCGGAATCGGCTTCGTCGTGATGGCCGTGGTGGGGTTCAATACCGCCTTCGCGCCTACGATCGGAAACGGGCTGATTGGGGATCCGTGGTACAGCCCCGGGTTCTTCCTCGGGGGGTTCTCAGGGAGCAGCTCAGGTCTCCTCTCGGGGACATGGTGGTCCATGGCTCCGCAGTATTTCGCGACGGGCCTGACCACGGGGACCTACTTCCTCTTTGAAACCGCATTCGCCACTGTGACCCTCGCCCTCGTCGGAGTAGTCGTGCTGCGGAAGGTCAAGCTCGAGGTCTTCGCCTTCTTCTCTGTGATCTACTTTCTGGTGATCTGGAACCTTCCAGCGGCCTGGATCTGGAACCCCACCGGTTGGCTCTACGCGATGGGGATGAGGGATTTCGCGGGCGGGCTGGTGGTCCACGGGGCGGCCGGGGCCGCGGGGCTCGCAATATTGGTCGCAGTCTGGCAGGAAGAAAGGAGGGCGGGGGTCAAAGAAAGCCCCCAGGCTTCCATTAACGTCAGCCCAATCTGGCTGACCCTCGCCATACTCCTCCTCTGGGTAGGGTGGTTCGGGTTCAATCCGGGGAGCGTCCTCGCCTTCAACAGCTCCGCAACGACCGTCGTCCTGACCACGTTTCTGGCTGCCTCGACCAGCTTCCTCTCCCTGATGCTAGTCGTCTGGTGGAGGACCAGAGCGAACCCAGGGCTCATCAACATGGCGAACGGAGTGCTCATGGGGCTGATAGTGATCACCCCCGTCGCGGGATTCGTCAGCCCGGGGAGCGCCATGATACTCGGGGCCCTCTGCGGTCCCATATTCTATGCCGCAGAAGTGTATTTCGCCAAACGCAAGTGGCTTGCCGACCCTGTGGGGCTGCTGCCGGGCCACTTGGTGGGCGGTCTGTTCGGGGTGCTCATGATAGCGTTCTTTACCCAGAGCGACTTCGCCGCGGCATCGGGGACTTCCCTCCCGAACGGGATATTGTTCGGAGGAGGCACCGCTGCCCTGCTGCAGCTCGGGATCGAAGCCTTCGGTATAGTTGCGGTGTTCGCCACCGTGTTTCTCCTCTCTTTCATAGTGATGAAAGCGGCCAGCGCGCTCTTCCGCGGGATTCTGGTCCACGAGACTCGAGGTTAGAGTATAACCACCCCGCGTTCAAACGGCCGATTGATCTGCTCCCGCCTCGCCCTGTGCAGCATTTCGGGGTTGCCCTCATAGCAGCGAGACAGGGCCTGCGAAAGCGTTCTTGCGGTGAACTCCCCCTCCCCGAAGGTCTCCGATATCCGTCTCAGCTGGGCGCGGAAGTCGAGAGCGACCGTTTACTGGTGTGTTGCACGATTTGACTCCGTAATCGAATGATTTTGGTTCGAGTGTGCCCCCGCGGGGCCTGCCCAGGACCTGCTCGACTGGAAAAACTCCTTCCCGGGGCTCCCCATCTTCTTCTGCATCTCTTTGACCGTCATTGTCTCGCCGTCGACCGTGACCCTCGCTCCGCCCTTCTCTCCCCTCGACTTTGGCTTGTCCTTGCCGGCACCAGGCTCTGTGACGTCAGATTCTAACAGCGCTGTTGACTGGGGTGGCGTTCTTTGGCTCCACCTCGGCCAAGGTGGGCTCTCACCCGAAAAAGGAGCCCAAAATGAGCCCTCACCTCCGGCGACATACCGGCTAGACAAATCCCGCCTCGGCGGGGTGGATTTCCAGCACAAATCCACCCACCCAGCCTCCCACCTCGGCGGAACGACCGTCAAACCGGCTTCAGGACTGGTGGTGGTCGGAGCGTGGATTCGAGCAGATGAAATCTCCCCTCGGTCTGGTGGTGGCCGTTTCCGATTGGTGGTGGTGCGGTGGTGGGGACGGCTCTACCTCTGGAAGGTGAAGAAGGGTCACCTGAAGATACACTTCGCCGTGGACGTGAAGACTAGGCAGGAGGTGTCAATGGACGTGTCGTCGGAGAAGGTCGGGGACGGGAGGAGGCTGAAGAGGCTGGTGAGGAAGGCGGAGGAGAGCGTCAGGGTGAGGAAGGAGGGTCCTCGCCGACGGGGCCTACGACTCGAAGGCGAACTTCAACTTCCTCGCCAAGGAGGGGATCAGGCCAGTCATCAGGGTGGCCAAGACCTCGGTGCCGAGGTGCGACGGGAGCTATGCGAGGAAGAAGGCGGTCATAGAGCAGCAGGCGCTCAGGCCGAAGGCGTGGTCGAGGACACACAGGTTCGGGTACGGGTGGAGGGTCGAGGGGGCCTTCTCTGTCATCAAACGCATCTTCGGGGAGTACGTCACCGCCAGGAAGTTCGTGAACATGGCCAAGGAGGTGGCGATGAAGGCGTCCATCTACAACGGGTTCGTCGCGACGGCGTAGGCCGGTCTCACTGCCCCAGCAGAGGTCATCTCAGACACTACGTTCGTGCAACGGAGCACCATTTACGATATCTAATTGAATATCCTAGACCGCTTATAGCACCCCTGCTCCCTCGGAGGATTTGTAGACGATTCAGAGAGAAGGATGCCACTTCAAGTTCACATGGAAGAAGGCTTGGCTACCACCCGTCAGGAGAGCCCATGCGGCGGGGCATCCCCCGGTTGACCTCTCCCACCGGGCCGGCCCTTGCAGAACAAACGTCGTAGAGCGCGGACTCGGTCCGCGCCTGTCCGCATCCACGGAGGAGAGCGTTGGCATGCGAGGTTAAATACACATACATGCACATATAGTCGCATGGGCCACAAGACGATAACCGTCTCCGACGAGGCCTACGATGCCCTCGCGAAGTCTCGGCTGACGAACGAGTCTTTCACCAAGGTCATACTCCGCCTGACCACCGGCAAGGGGAGCGCCAGGATGCTCTTGCAGCACCTGAAATCGTCGGCCTCGGACGAAGAGCTCGCCCTCCGGGTAGAAGCAGCGATGAAGAGAACGAGGAGGGCGCGTCTCAGGCCCGCCGAAGCATAGCCAGGGTCGGACCTTGGTCTGCCTCGACACGTCTGTCCTGATCGCGCTGATAAGGAAAGACCGCGCCGCTGTTGGGGCCCTGGAGGCCGAGGCGGAAAAGGGAGGGGTGGTCTCCACGACGCCCGTGAACCTGTGCGAGCTGTACGCAGGCGCCGCCGGGGCGAGGGAACCGGAGAGGGAACTTTCGAGGGTGGATGAGCTCGTCGCCCGCCTGGTCGTGCTCGAGTTCGGGGCCGGAGCCGCAAGGAGGTATGGCGAACTCGCACGCGCAGAAGCGCTTCGGAAGGGACCCATTGGCGACTTTGACATGATCATAGCTTCGATAGCGCTGCAGCACAAGGAAAGGCTGGCGACGCGGAACGTCAAGCACTTCGGGAGGGTGCCGGGGCTTGAGGTAGAAGAGTGGTAGGCGACACTCGGCCGCGACCACTGGGTTTCCATCGCAGCAGCCCGGGGTGCCTCGCCGTTGTCCAGAGCATGTCCATTTAGGACATGACCTTGTTCGAAGCGTCGACTCCTTGTTCAGTCCTATCTGCCATGGCGCTGCTAGGCGCATCGCCATTCGACAGATATTCCCTCCTCCAAAGGGGCCAAGAGGCGTTCGCACTCGCGGGGAACGGTTGCCCGCAAAGCCGTCTTCCACGACAGGCTATCGCCGGCGATGCGAGCCTGTTCCTGTCGTAGTCCACGGCGCACGTTTTGCATCGGCTTACCTTCCAAGTTGGGTGCTCTAGTCTTCCACCGCATACGGGACCGTAGCGACCGATGCCCTACGACCCCGGGCCCTGGCTCGGATGGGCCTGTGTCACGGGCTTTCAAACCCCTTGGAGCCGCATACGGGAGGAGTATCTTGACCTCGCCAGCAGGTACGCTGACACTACGACCGTCACGAACACGACCACCGCCACAACCTGCAGCGGGAATTCTGGGATTGCCCCGCCTCCGCCGCCGGACGACGAGCCCGTCAGAGAGGTTTGGGTCGAGGTGGTTTCGGCCGGAGCGGCACTGGTGGCCGTGCTTGCCACCGCAATGGAAGTCGTCGTGCTTGAAATGGCGTTCAGTTGGACGTTGAGTTGCAGCCCGGCGAATGCTGGAACCGCTACTTCGAATGACCGGGTAGAAAAGCCGTGGTCTGAAAATGTCACGTTGTATGATCCGGCGAACTCTGGGACGGAGAAACTTCCGTTGACCGTGGGCACCGGGGCCCCGTCGACTGTGACACTGGCTGTACTTGGAGCCACGCTCCCCTCGACCAGCCCCGTCGAGTTGAAGTCGAACATGGCATACTTCGAACTCAGTATCACGTAGTTCACGCCAGGAGGCGCCGTTATCTCGTACCCCGACAAGACGAGCCTGTTGGCGGACAGCGAATCGATGGAATCAACGAGTTGGAAGTTACGAAGGCTTGTCCTATCGAGTTCGGTTATCGCGCCAGATGCTGGGTTGTAGGCGAACAGTGCTGGGGTGTTGCTTGACAGGTTTTGGCCCGAGGCGAGAAAATCGACGCCGTTCCAGGAAATCGTGTAGAGTGCTACATCCGCTGGGAACAGATTTGAAACGTCAGTTATGCCGCTTGCCGGGCTGAAGACAGCCTCGAACCCGCCACCTGTCAGCCCGTCTATCCCGCCCAGGAATGCGACGCTGCCGCTGGAAGCTATGCTCTGGAAAGTCGGAAGGGCTAAGGGGCTATGGGCCAGCGACTGCACGCCTTCCGGTACCGTCTCCGAGTAATCCTGGAAAGTGCCTGAGGTGAGATTGAGCACGCCAATCCGGCTCGGATTCGTCACCAAGATCTCCTCGTTGAACCCGGCCAGATAGGCGCCATAGTACCCGTCGTAAGTCGGGGACCCTATGAAGCTGTTCGGGACGAGCTGGGTTAGATTGCTCAACTCGAACCCTTTCAAGAGCCCGATATAGTAGACTCCCTGGCCCGAGCCCATCACTACTGCGCTTCCGTTCGTCGTGGTGTCAAGGGCAGTGATGCTGCCGCGGTAGGCATCCTGAAGCCTGGGCGGAAGGATGCTTGTCAGGTTGGAGAGCGCTCCATCAGTCAGGTTGTAGAAGAACATCTCCGCGCCGACGCCGGTCAGTCCCCCGAGGAGAAAGCCGTCCTTGTAGGCAGTCGCGGAGTCCACGAGCACGTTCCATCCAGGCCCTCGTACGAACGCATCGGTGTTCAGATTGAGCAGACCAAATGACCCGCCCCCTGCCAGCAGCTCATAGTCACCATTGTGGGCCAGCGCCTCGGTCCAGAAAGGTCCATTCTGTATCAAGCCGGTGATGTTCGTGTAGCGGCTTTCCACCATTGGCGAGAACTGTATGCGGAGCGTGACCGGGAGGAAGCTTGCGTTGATCTCCCCCTCCTGCGGCGAAGGGACGAGCAAAGAGTAATCCGTCGACGAGTTGCCCACGACGTAGCTCTCGACCCCCTGGGGGATTTCAAGAGTCGAACTTCCTGCCAGTTTGAACCCGTTCTGTCCGACTTCGACGTTGTAAGATTCTCCTCCCAGCCCGCTGGCTACGATGTTCAGGGTCGTCGTGTTGAGACCGAAGTTGACAAAATAGACAGAGCCGGCTGTCGCGTTGAGCACAGCGTAGGAGTCTACCCCGTTTCTTGATACAAGGATGTTGTTCGGCCCTTGTCTTAGAGGAAGACGGAAGTACCCCCCAACTGCGATCGTCTCATTCCCATCTACCACCAAGGTGGAATGGGTCGGGACGTAGCCCGTGAGCTGGGGGGCATTCTGCTGCGTTCCTGGGCTGAACAATTCCGGGTTATACCATACCCCTGCGCCATAGGTGGAGAGGAGCGCAGAACCGTTCTGCAAAAATGATATGCCGGTTATCACCCTGGTGGGCAAGTTGAGCGTCCGGTCCTGCCACGTTCGGCCCAGGTCTCCTGAGACGTAGAGACCATCGTCCGTAGTGTAGATCAAGTATGCAGCACCGGCGACCTTGTGGAAAAAGACCAGAGGTGCCGCAGCGAATATAGCCGAAGTGTGGAAACCAAGGTCTGTGAAATTAAGCCCGGCGTCTGTACTCAGCATGAGCCGCCCATAGTCTTGCGACGGCGGCCATAAAACGGCCGCAACTATCGAATCATTCAAGGGGTCGACCGCGAGAGCGTTGAAGACCAACGTGTTGATCCTAGTCCACGCACTCCCTCCGTCTGTCGAACGGAAGAGGCCGGGCGTGTTTGAATAGCCACCCCAAACCGAAGCGTAGAGGACGTTCTGGTCGACTGGGTCTGTTGTGACTGCTATGTCCCCCCGCGGCGAATTCGGCAGCAGATTCCACGATTTGCCCCAGTCGTTGCTCCAGTAAATCCCATTTGTGGTGGCCAGATAGATGCTCCTGTTTGCGAACGCGACCGACATCGCATTGTCAGCCAAGATATGAATCTGCGACCAGTTACCAGCTGGCATAAAGAAAGACGCGCCGCCGTCGTCGGACACCCTGAAGCCACCGAAGCCCTGCGCGACGATTACGACCGAGTCATTGTAGGGGTCCACCTCCGTCGACCCCTCCTCACTCAGGCCTTGGAGTGCGCTTACCCATGTCTTTCCGAAGTCGTTGGAAACCTCGGGCCCCCAGTCCTGCACCGTCGTGAATATCCTGCTCCCGGTCGAGGACACGCTGTAGATGAGACTCGCGGACCTGTTGTTGAGCGGAGTCCACGTATACCCGGCGTTGTAGGTTACAGCCAAGCCTTGGTCGCTGCCGAGGTACATGATGCTGCCATTAGCTGGGTCGATGGTCAACACCCTGTTGTCATGACCGACCATCCCGGCATACGGTCCCGACGAAACCAAAGGTGAGAACATCGCCCCAGAATCGTTTGACCTGTCCACGTACCCCGGACCGACGACGTACATGACGTCGCCGTTGAGCGGGTCGTAGGTAATGTATTGGGGAGCCTCTGAAATCCCTGCGGTGACCCCCGCCTTGGAAAATACGGCGACTTCAATGCCGACTGCGCTGTCGTTGACAGGGTTCCAGGTTACACCGTCGTCATCGGACTTGAATAGGCTCGGGAAGGACGTATACCCATGGTGAACCAACGCCCACATCTGCGACTGGTTCGACGGGTCGGTCAGGACCTGGCTTACCGTCTGATAGCCGGGGAAGCTGCCAACCACGACGTAACTCTTCCCTCCGTCAGCAGATCGAAGTATCTGTACCGACCCAGGTTGGTACAGACCGACGAAAATAGTGGACCCGGCGGCCTGCACATCGAGGGTGGTTACAAAACCTGAGAAGCGGCTTACCACTGTCCAGGTCGTTCCGAAGTCGTGCGACACAAGAACGGCATTATATGCCGCCGCGTAAAGAGCCCCGGAAACATAGGCAAGAAGGTTGCCTCCCACGGTATACGTTTCCTGCCATGTCGTTCCACCATTGACGGACTTGTAGATTCCACCTCCTATACTTTTGGTGACCCCTCCCGTCGCGACCACCAAGACATCGGGGTTGGTGGGGGAGACCACAATCGAGTTTACTTCAGTGGAACCCAACCCGACGTCCTCCGTCGCCCAATCCTTCCCCCCGTCGGTGGATCTGAAAACCCCTCCGTAGCCGTTCACGTCGGAAACTGCCCCCGGGCTGCTACTTGGTCCCCCCCTTCCGGACGCGGCGTAGATGATGCTCATATTGACAGGGCTGAAGCCTATCGCTGGGATTGTTCCCGATACGAATTGTTCTGAAGCATTGTATGTCGCTTCGGGGCTAACATTCGAGGGGCCAAGGCTTTCCCACCCTGAAGCCAGCAACACCGTGGATGCGCTCTGTATCTGGTCAATTGAAGAACCGATTTGAGATGAGTCTACGACAACCTGGGTGATTGTCTGAGCCTGGACCAGGGGCTGGAACTCCAGGTAAAACAGTGTCGTGTTGTAGTCGGGAGCGACGAAATCTCCAGAACCGTTGATCTGGACCACGTCAGTCGCAAGTTGTCTTTGCTCAAAGCTCACCGCTTGCGAAGCGACGTCGTCTGTCACCCCTTCGAACATTAGGACTGAACCGTCATAGGAATACACTTGGGAGAGGTTGCTGAAGGAAGACCCGTTGATCAGATAGACAGGTATGTACACGACAGTACGGAAACTGGTACTGACATTCCCCAATTTGATTTCAAACGGGGGCTTGTAAGCTAGTGCTGACGCGTCCGACGAGCGAGACCCGCCCTGTGCTGAAGGAGCCACCATGAATGGCGGGCCCGTTAGAAGGACAATTACAATCAAAGCGGCGAGTGCCTTGGCCAGCGTCTGAAAGCGCCTCAACTTGCTATTGACGCGAATAACGGAATCCCAAGCCTTTTAACGTTCAATCATGGAACCGAAACATCCGGCCGTGCTGGGCTCGTGCATCTCGCGCTCCATGGCACCACCCACCTCCTTCTGTGCTGGCTTATGCAGTAGCTCGACCGCGACCCCCTCGATGGGGCCTGGGCGGGTAGCCTGGCGGGACCCCGAGGACGATCGACTTCAGGCCGTTCTTCGCTAACGCGTCCCAGACAGTGTCGGCGTGCACGTGGGTCGAGTTCACGATGTAGCCGTCGCTGTATGCCCCCGGCTTGCGGTGGCGGAAGCCGTAGATGCCGAGCTTCCCCGGCTTCTTCCCGGTCATCATCACCATCCAGGCGGGGACGGTGATCGGCGGGTCGCAGGTCCTGAGGTCGCCATGGAGGCCCTGCTTGTAGAGGCGGCTGAAGTTCGTGAGCCTGTCCAGGAGCCTGTCGAAGAGGAACGAAGACGCCCAGAGTCCGACCAGATGCCTGCTATATCTCCCGCCAAGGCTTCACGGCCCCTCCACGCGGTGCCTGAGCCGAGACGGCGTTGGTGAGAGTGACACTAGAGCAGCCCTAGAAACCGCTCCCTGTCTAGACCAGCTTCGGCCAGGATCTCCATGAGAAGACCCTTTCCGACGGGGTCGTGCTTTGGGAGCGTGACTCTCCTCCCATCCGGTCCACGCAACAGGATATGACTGAGTGAATGCCTGGTTGGGACGAACCCGGCACTGCTCTGCGCTTTGAGAACTTTCCTCTAGGATACGCCGAGGATTCTGGAACGGGTCTACAACTAGAAGGTGACCTGGACAAGGCGGGCCTTCTTGGAACTGGCTCCGGCTTCCACGTCCTCCATGTAGAGCTGTATCGCGTCCTTGACCTTCTTCAGGGCGTCGTCTTCCGTCCTGCCCTCGCTCAGACAACCAGGGAGCTCGGCGACCAGCGCCACGTACCCCTCCCGGCCCTGTCGTTCCAGGAACACATGATACTTCCTTGGTTCCATTGCGCGATAAAGGGCCCCTCCGGTATCTATGCCCCGTGCCAGCGGCGGACGATGATGACAGGGGCGGAATGAAGCTGGCCATGAGATTTCATTCCACGAAGGGGCTATTGCTCTCCAGGATGACCTTCGCCACCTCGGGGCGCATGGACTCCCTGGGCGGAGCCTGGCCGGACTGGAACATCTTCCTCAGGGCAGTGCCGCTGAAGGTCAGGCGGTCCCCCTCGGTGTGCGGGCAGACGCTCTCCTTGGCTATCCCCTCGCACCTCTTGCGGTAGTAGAACTCCCTCATGGGGACCATCTCGATGCCGGGGCCGGCGCCAGCCATACGCCGGCTAGGGGCCCAACCGGACCGGCGACGAGTGGACTGGATGTGGGCAAAGGCATCCCTAGTGGGTCGATTCTCAGTCTTGCCCACAACTGATAAATACGGGCTGAGCCTCTCTGAGTCTCATGTCGGTGGTGGAGGTCGACGAAAGGGGGCGCTTCACCATCCCGAAGGAAATGAGGGTGGACGCAGACAGGGCCCTCATTATCCCGCTGGGGGAGTCGTACATGGTGGTCCCGATCCCGAAGGTGCCGCTCGAGTTCGACATCAAAGATTCCGGCGCCTCGGCCAAGGCGAAGGCGGAGAAGAGGTTGTCCGATGAAGCAAGAGCCCGGGAAAAGAGGCGGCAACGTGATAATCGAGTCTGACATCCTGGTCGCGCATTCGAAGAAGAGCGACTGGCTGAAAGGGGTGGCAGACCCCCTCTTCAAGAAGATGGAAGAGGGCAAGACGGCGATGAAGACCTCATCTGCAGCGCTCCTGGAGCTCTACTATGTCCTTGAGGACGCGGGCTATGGGAAGGAAGCGATACTGGCGAAGCAGGCCGAGCTGGCCTCCATCAGGGGCCTCACAATAATGCCCCTCACGTCAGAGGTGATCCTCGCCGCCCAGTCCGTGATGAGGACGTTCAGGGTGCCTGGCCTCTTCGACGCCATCTACGCCGCCACGGCCCTGAACCAGGACGACGAGCGGAAGATACTCTCAACAGACGAAGTATACGACAGGGTGGCGGGGATAACACGGGTGGACCCGCGCACCTACCGACCCTGAGGAGCGCCCGCGCGGCCAGGGCAAACGGCCTGCGGGGGACAGAGCCGGGCGCCTGAGCTTCCACCTCCATGCCGAAACCACAACCCCAGCGTCCGTATGGACCGACTCGATCCTAGAGTT
>JAKAPI010000039.1:0-4729 GCA_021807225.1 archaeon
CGCTGCGAGGCCGTATGTGAGGCAGGGAACCGTCGCCAGCGTGGGGGTCTTCGCGACGACCAGCCAGCAGGACTACCAGTCCCAGCTCCAATACGACTTCAACAACAGCGACGGGGTCATGGTCTTTGACTACGCCGGGCTGGTCAGAAGCGGCTACTGAGGGGCTGCCTGACCGAGGCTTCTTTATACCGGAAGAGCATCCTAAACCGACCTCCCCATGGAATGGGTCCTCCCAGTCTTCGCCGTCGGAGGCGCGGTCCTCCTGGTGACGATGTACAAGCTCACCCAACTTTCCAAGGAGCCCGACGGATGGTGGACCAGCGCCCTGCTGCAGGACAGGCGGGTGAAAGTGAGGACCGACTGGAACCTCTGCATGGGAGCAGGGAGCTGCACCGAACTGGCGCCGGGGATGTTCAAGCTGGACTGGAGCAAGAAGAAGTCGAGGTTCGACCCCGCCCCCCTGGAGATGCTGGACGACAAGACCACAAAGGCGGAGGAGATCTTCAGGGCCGCTCAGTCGTGCCCCTACAGGGCGATAATCCTGGAGGACCTGGATACCGGCGAGCGGCTGTTCCCTCGGTAGGATCAGCTAGCGTTGGTATGCTACGGTTTTGCTACTAATACCTAGGATACTACTGCGCTTATATACGACTAGTTGTATAGTAATTTCGATTAGATTGAGATACCCTAGAACATCCGTTTTGCAGGTTTCGGACAGGTGCCCCCAGTGCGGCAAGAGGACACTGGTGGAAGACGCCAACTCGGGCGAGCTTTCATGCAGCAACTGCGGGTTCGTGGTCACCGAGCATGCCATCGACCAGGGCCCTGAGTGGCGGTCGTTCGGCGATGAGAAGGGCCAGGACAGGGCACGGACCGGCGCCCCGAC
Organism: archaeon; assembly: GCA_021807225.1. The sequence continues at coordinate 887 of JAKAPI010000039.1, forward strand.
CTCGATTACCTACAGGGACATGGGACTATCGACTATGATAGGGCGCTCCAACCGCGACGCCTCCGGCAGGTCGTTCGACTCCCCCATGCGGAGCAGCATCGACCGGCTCAGGAAGTGGGACAACCGGTCCCCGGCCTTCGGCAACCAGGAGAAGAACCTCAGCATAGCGCTGCGCGAACTGGAGAAGATGGCCGACAAGCTCGGCGTCTCTCAGGCAGTCAGGGAGAGGGCAGCCTACATCTACAGGAAGGCGCTCGACCGCGGTCTTCTGAGGGGCCGCTCCATAATCGGGATTTCGGCCGCATCCCTCTACGCGGCCATGCGGGACACGGAGACTCCAAGGACGCTGAAGGACATAGCCGCCGCCGAGAACCTCGACAAGAAGTCGGTCGCACGCGACTACAGGATCCTCGTCAGAGAAATGGATCTGACCATGCCGGTGGCAGACGCAGCCAGGAACGTCAACAGGATCGCATCCCAGGTAGGACTCTCCGAGAGGGTGGCCCGCAAGGCCATCGAGATCGTCAGGATCACCGAGGAGAAAGAGATCTCGGCAGGCAAGTCCCCCATGGGGCTGGCCGCCGCCTCCCTCTACCTCGCCGGTGTCATCGAAGGCGAAGTCAAGACGCAGAAGGAGATTGCCGAAGCCGCCGGGGTCACCGAGGTCACAGTCCGCAACAGGTACAAGGGACTCAGGGCCGACCTCGGCAAACAGCTGGGTCTTGCCGAGGCTGAAACTTCGGCTGCCGTCCCGGTCCTCCAGAACCGGGCTGCCACAGACTAGCCGCCGCATCTTTTCACGCGGGCTGCCCGCTCGAGCAACGACGGGTAGGACTCTTGGATAAAGTGGACCGGGGGGGAATTGAACCCCCGACCTTCCGCGTGCGAGGCGGACGTTCATACCGCTGAACTACCGGCCCTTGATTTCGGCCTCGCCCTGTTCCTTGTATAAGAGTTAGTGAACCCTGCAGACTTCAGGGGTTTCGCGCTTGTGGGCGGTCCGCTCCAGCCTCGCAGTAATCTTCCTGATTTCGGCGGCTTTCACTCCGAGCCTGGCCGCGACCTCGCCGACGCCCTTCTTCTGGTCGACGTGCAGCCGAAGCACTTCGTCGATGGCGTCGTAGTTCATCCCGAGCTCCCCCTCTGCGGTCTGGCCCGGCCAGAGCCTGGGGCTGCTCCTCTTCGAAATTATCTTCCTGCTGATCCCGAGTATCTCGCCCATCTTCCTCACCTCCGTCTTGTACAGGTCTCCGATGGGGAGTATGTCCACCCCGCCGTCGCCGTACTTGGTAAAGTACCCGAGCAGCGCCTCCGACCGGTCCCCCGTGCCCACCACCATCCGATTCGCGGAGTTGGCGTAGAAGTAGAGGAAGGCCATCCTGATCCTCGCCCTGAGGTTCCCTTCCGCCAGCCTGTCCTGCCCGAGCCCCTTCATGAACGCCCGGTGAATCGGAGCGATGTCGATGACCCTCGTCTCGACGCAGAGCTCCTCGGCGACCTGCTTGGCGTCCGAGACATCGCCTTCCGGGGTCGCCCGGAAATCGGGCATGATCAGGGCGGCCACGCGCCTGCTCCCCAGCGCCTCCACCGTAAGATAGGCCGCCACCGCGGAGTCGACGCCTCCGCTGAGCCCGATGACGGCCCCCTCCACTTCTGCCTTCTCCGCCCTGCTCCTGATGAAGGAGACTATCTTCTTCCTCGTGCCCACCAAGTCGAGCTGTCCGTGCGCCAACCTGGAAATCGGCCCACTGCGGGCAGAAATACCTTTTCAAGAAGGCGCCCCGTCGCCCTCTCATATGCCCGGTTTCGACCTGGACGACAGGACGTTCTGGCTCGCAAGCGAGCGGGAGATCAAGAGGGGGGACACCACCGACGTCTACTTCAGCCACGCCGAGAAGGTCCTTCGCAAGAGCGGGTACAATCCGAAGGTGGTGATGGAAGTGTACGCCCGCGACGTCCCGTACCAGCAGAACTGGGGGCTCCTCAGCGGGGTCTACGAAGCCGCGAAGCTGCTGGAAGGCGTCCCCGTCGACGTCTGGGCGATGGAGGAGGGGTCGGTCTTCCTTGCCGACGACGCCACGGCGATGTACGAGCCGCTCCTCACTATCGAGGGGCGCTATCTCGACTTCCTGTGGTACGAGACCGCCATCCTCGGCCTCCTCGGCTCGTCGACGAGCGTCTCGACCCGGGCGGCTAGGTTCCGCCAGGCTGCTGGAGACAGTACGCTTCTCAGCTTCGGGACACGCAGGGTCCACCCGGCGCTTTCGGCGCTGGTGGAGCGCGCCTGCTACATCGCAGGTTTCGACGGCGTCTCCAACGTGCTCGGTGCCAAGCTTCTCAGGGTCGCGCCGGCAGGGACGATGCCGCACGCGCTCATCCAAATAGTGGGGGACCCGGAGAAGGCCTGGAAGCTCTTCGACAGGGACGCGCCGAAGGAGGCCGCCCGGATCGCCCTCGTAGACACCTTCTGGGACGAGAAGACGGAAGCCGTGAGGGCCTACGAAGCGCTCGGCAAGAAGCTCTGGGGGGTACGCCTCGACACCCCGGCGTCGCGCCGCGGGAACTTCCGACAGATAGTCGAGGAAGTCCGCTGGGAGCTGAACATACGCGGGGGGAAGAAGGTGAAGATCATCGCTTCAGGGAGGCTCGACGAGGACGCGGTCGCCGGCCTCAGAGACGTGGTGGACGGGTTCGGGGTGGGGACCGCGGTCGCGTATCCGCCGGTCATAGACCTCAGCGCGAAGATAGTCGAAGTTGCTGGAAGGGGCGGGGCGGAGTTCAGGGCGAAGAGAGGCGGCCTGGGGGGGAGAAAGCAGGTCCACCGCAGCAAGGGGTACAACGACGTGGTGACGCTCGAAGGGGGGGCAGCGGCCGGTGAATCTCTGCTCAAGCCCCTGATGAAGAGGGGCAAGATCATCCGAAAGTACGAAGGGTTGGAAGCCATCAAGGCCAGGGTCGCGAAGGAACTGAAGGAACTGTCGACTGCCCAGCCCAAGATTTCATGGAGGTGAGGCCATGCCCAAGGCCGCCCTTCTGGTCGTGGACGTCCAGAACGACTTCTGCCCCGGCGGGACGCTCGCGGTGCCCAGCGGGGATTCGATAATCCCGGGTTTGAACAGGGTCATCTCAGCGTTCACAGGAGCGAGGCTGCCGATCTTCTTCACCAGGGACTGGCACCCGGCGAACCACTGTTCATTCAAAGCCCAGGGAGGGACATGGCCCCCGCACTGCGTGCAGGGGACCCACGGCGCGGAGATCCACGGAGGAGTCCAACAGCCGTCCGGCTCGGTGCTCATCAGCAAAGGGGAGGACCCTGGCGAAGAGGCATACTCGGGGTTCCAGGGCACCGACCTCACCGACAGGCTCAGGAAGCTGGGGGTGAAGGAGGTGTTCATCGGGGGCCTGACGATCGAATTCTGCGTCAAGACGACTGCCGAGGACGCGCTGAGCAGGGGGTTCGCCGTCCACGTGATCTCGGACTGCGTCAAAGGACTCGAGGCCCACAAGGGGGACTCCGCCGCGGCCGTCGGCGAGATGGTGAGGGCGGGAGCTTCGACCGTGAAGGGGGCTGACGTCGCAGAACTATTCGGCGCGCAGCAGTGATGTCATCATCCTGACCTTGCGAGCCAGTCCAGATCGCCCGTCGTAGCACGCTGCGCGCCGGACCTAACTTTACGTCCCCTCTGGTTATTTATCCGTTGGGAAGCGAGAAATTCGGCGCTCGGTCTTATTAACGGCGAGCGCCTCGTCCGCACGCGTTGAGCGACGAAAAGGAGGAGTACGCCAGTTGGTGGCTGGCCCTGTCGAGGGATCCAGACTACTACACCAACACGGAGATCGGAA
>JAKAPI010000039.1:4739-5416 GCA_021807225.1 archaeon
AGCAAGGAGTCGGAGCGCCTCCTCGAAGAGATTGGGAAGCTGGTAAAGCCGACCAAGGAGATCATTTGGCTCTCGAACTTCTGCACGTCCTGCCGCCACTTCAAGCAGGAGGGGAGGAAGATGTCGTGCAACAGGTGGCACGTGCGCATCGTCAAACCCTTCCACGGCCGGGCGATCTGGAAGCAGATACCTTCGAGGTCGGGGGACGACGAGAAGGAGTTCGTGGTCGACGGCATCGACTGGGACGCAAGATGGAAGGAGGTCTCCGAGAAGATAGTAGACATGGCCGTCGGCATGGTGAACGGCGGGTACCCGTACTTCTGCTTCAAAGGGACCTAGCTCCGACCTGACCTATTCCCAGACCGAAAAATCGCGTATCATGGTTAAGGGCGGACACGGCCGAGCGCGGATCAAAGTCAGGTGCCGGTCACGACGAAGGTCAAGGACGTGAAGGACAGGATTGTGGTCACCATCGACTCCGGCGCTCCCATCGACGAGGCGTTGAGGGTGGTCCAGCGCGCCCTGTCAGTCATGGGGGTACTTCCCTCACCAGTCCGCTCTGACCTTCGGCGTCGGACGTACCACGGCCATATCGCGCCGTTCTCGTGCCTAGAACTATTACCTCCGCCCGGGCAGGCTCTCAGGAGACATCATGAAGGGGTTGGCAGCGCCGTCGA
>JAKAPI010000040.1 GCA_021807225.1 archaeon
GTCAGGAAGATCCCCTGGGGGGTGACGTAAGGGACAGGGAGGAGGCCGTACCCCCTCGGACCGAAGACCTGGAAGTCGGACTGCCACCCGGTGGTCGAGATCGCCGTGACGTTGTACCAGCTCAGGCCCGGCGTGGACTCCAGGGCGCTTAGGTGGGCGGACCCGTTGAGACCGCCGAAGGTGAAGTACCAGAGGGCGTCGGACCCCGCGACGTATACGTTGAGCTTCTCCGTGTAACCGGACTGGGCGTAGGCCGCCCTCAGCGGTACCGCTGACACTAGCAAGAGGGCAAGGACGGACACTGCCAGCATCTGAGAACGCTTCAAGCGAGACGCAGGAAGGCGCTCGATTCAGGATATAAAAGTGGTTGGATTCTACTTCTTTCTCGAACTGTCTTCCGCAGGGTCCTCGACCCCCTTTTCGCCCAGGAGGAAGACCGCGTCCCTTTCCGGGTGGTACGGGCTGTCCACCATCCTGGCGATGCGGTTCTTGGCCGCCTTGCGCAGGTAGATCCTGTAGGTGCTTGTGTGCGCCACGACGTGGCCGCCGGTGGGCCTGGTCGGGTCGCCGAAGAAGGAGTCGGGCGCAGCCTGCACCTGGTTCGTGACCACGACAGCGATGTTGTAGATCTCCGCGGTCCTGAGGAGCTGGTGCATGAACCGGTTCAGCCGCTGCTGGCGCTCGGACAGCGTCCCCCTCCCGAGGAACTCCGCCCTGTAGTGGGCGACGGCGCTGTCGAGTATCACTAGCTTCACCTTGTTGGGCTCGATTATCCTCCCCAGGTCTTTGACGATCAGCTCCTGGTGGGCGCTGTTGTACGCCCTGGCCACGGTGATCCTGGATAGGATCTTCTCCGGGTCCATGTCCCTCGCCTCCGCTATCTCGGCGATCCTCTCCGGCCTGAAGGTCCCTTCGGTGTCGACGTAGATGCACCCTGCGTCGAGGCCCCCCTCCCCCTTGGGCGCCTGCACCATGACGCTCAGTGTGTGGCAGACCTGGCTGTTGTGGAGGATAGTCGGGACGTTCCCGCTGACGAAGGCGTGCCCATCGGGGACCTCGAAATCGTAGACATAGTCGCCATACTTCTCCTCTCGGATTTCGGTGACTGTGTCCCAGTTGAACTGCAACGCAGTCTCAAGCGCGGCTACGGCCTCTCCAAGCACCCTGATGCGCCGTTCAATCTCTTGGGTCGCCACCGCCTTGAACGCGGCAGTCCTCATCTTTGGGAGCCCCCGACTGAAGTAGTTGTTGAAACCTGACTTCGATACGCCAATGGGCCCCGCCAGGATGTTCGCCGAGAACGACAAGGAGAGAGCGTATTTCCTGAAACCGGCCGCGGATTCGAGATTGGCCCGTTGGAGGTTTTCCAGGTTCTGGGCAAGCGCCTCCGAGACACCTTCCAGGAATCCGGCTGCCGACATGACCTGGGCGTCGCTCATCCCGGTCTTCCCGTAGGCCGACCTGGTAAGGGCCTCGTAGAGAGTACCGCTCTTGCTCAGGGGACGCTTGCGTTCGATATGCCTGGAAGAGACCGCAGATTTGTACGTCGCCCTTAGCAGGTCACCGGCTGGGATGCCGTACTTGCTGTTCCGGGTCCTGACGTTTGGCACCCTCTTGCTCTTGAACGGAATCTGAGACATCTTGTCCCTGTCGAAACCCGAGACGCGCAGCCTGTAGTGTTGCCCGGTGCTGACGTTCTTGACGCCGAAGGACGAGGCGATGCCCAGCCTGGAAAGAAGGTAGGACACGCCTTCGATCAGCTCCTTGCTGTTCGAGCTCGCTTCAATGTCGGCGCCCGCGACACGCCCGTCGCCTTCGAAGTATCCTGCCAGGAAGTGGCGTACTATTTCGTCGTTGCCGTTGAGGATGCTATCGGGAACGTATTTCGTGTACGAGTTGGCATCGGCCAGCCTCCCGAGCAGGCTCTTGACGGGGGCCCTAAGCAGAACCAGAGCCGCATGGCCTTCTCTCCGCGAGACGGTGGGTTCGAAGCCGAATCTCTTCATCAGATAACCCCTGGTCCACTCTATCAGCTTGCCGTCAGTGTTCGTGATGGACAGGGGGTTCCCCGTCCCTTCGGCGACATAAAACCCAAGGAAGAAGGCGTCGTCGTTGGTGATGTCGGACCTCCCGGGCACCGAGAGCGTCCTTGGCGTGGCGATCTTGTCGCCAACGGATAATGAACCCGATGGGACCCAGCTTATCCCGGCACCAGACATGACCATCGCCATGTGTAGCTTGGCCAGCTTCAGCAGCCGCCCGCGCTCTGTCTTGATGGCGAGGATGGATGAAACCTTCTCCCTGTAGAGATAGGACGCCGGTGTGAGTCGCGAATTCAGCCCTACGACATTTACCTCCTTCAGGGGGACGACGTAGCCCGAATCGAGTGGCCGCTCCCCATACAAGCCCCTATACTTCTCATAGGTCTGGGCGATGGGCTCGAAGTGGACGTTGGCGTCGTTGCTGTAGAAGACCTTCGTATCTCCCGCGACGCACTTCCCTGACCCGAACTCGCCGTAGAACTCGGTCATGGCCCAGGTCTCGATCCCTCCGCCGAGGAGGTCGTCCAGGTTCTTCGAGCCCGTCGATATGCGGTCGATGGCCTTCCTCTTCGCCAGCAGGTCGGCCGCGTTGATGAAGTCCGGCTCGAGGCGGTTCAACTCGACCAGCTTCTTGCGCGCCTTGTTGTTCAGCTCCACCGCCTTCGAGACGTCGATGTCCACCGCTTCGGCGATGTCCATGGGGCCCGAGGTGGCCAGGTCTAGGATCGTTTCGATGCCTGCGTCCTTAAGCTTCTGCTTGGTGGCAGGTCCTACGCCTGGGAGCGTGTCAAGCTCGAGCTCTTTGTCAGTCCCCGCCGCTTCCTTCACTGCTTCTTCAGGTTCGTCCTTCTTCTCCACCTTCGTGCCAGCCAACTTTATGCACGGCCGCTTTCAGGTAGATAAGCCTGCCTCAGGGGGAGATGCGCGAAAGTGTTCTCGGGAACAAACTCGCGGACCTGATGTGCTTCAGCCCCGCTATCCATCTTGTCGACCTTTCGACTCCGATGCCGAACCCCGAGTGAGGGGGCATGCCGTACTTCCTGAGCTCGAGATACCAGGCGAAGGACTCGGTGGGGAGGTCCTGGGACTCGATCCTCTGCATCAGCTCCTGATATTCGTGTATCCTCTGGCCGCCGGTGGCAAGTTCCCCGACCCCCTCGGGGGCGATCAGGTCTGCCGACTTCGTCACCTTGGGCCTGTCCGGGTAGGTCATGTGATAGAACGACCGGGCGCTGAGTGGGTAGTCGGTGATGAAGAAGGGGGAGTCCTGGGTAAGGCTGATGGCCCTCTCGGCCTCCGTCGGGAGGTCGTCCCCCCACTCGAAGGGGTACCCTTTCTTCTCCGCGACCGAGCGCGCCTCGTCGTAGCTGATCCTGGGGAAGGGGAGCGGCGGCTGCTTCAGGGTGCGGCCGAGGGTCTTCAGCTCCGCCTGCCTGTTGGCGATGACCCGCTCGACCATCTTCGAGAGCAGCCCCTCCTGGAGCTTCATGTTCTCCGGCTGGTCCGCGAAGGCCTGCTCCGCCTCTATCATCCAGAACTCTGTGAGGTGCTTGGATGTCTTCGACTTCTCGGCCCGGAACGCGGGCTGGAAGATCCAGACCTTCTGCAGTGCCGGGAGCGCCGCCTCTTCGTAGAACTGCGCGCTCTGGCTCAGGTTGACCTGCTTGCCGAAGTAGTCGACGGAGAAGAGGGTGGACCCCCCCTCGACCGCGGCCTGGACGAAGCTCGGGGCGCTGATGAGCTGGAAGCCGTTCTCCCTGAAGTAGTCGAAGGCGGCGCCTATCACCTCGGCGCGGATCCTCATGGTGGCGATGGCCTTCGGACCCCGGATGCTCAGGTGCCTCTTGTCGAAGAGGAACGAGGCGGACTTTGCCGCGGTCTTGGTTATGGGCCAGCTCTCGGCCTTGGCCACCACCAAGAACTCCTCCGCTGAGATCTCCTTCCCCCCCGGCGCCCTCTTGTCGTCCCGGACCTCTCCCCTGACGACCACGGCAGACTCTTTCGTCGAGCTCCTCGCCCCCTCGAAGGCCGCGTCAGCGACCCCCTTGCGGGCGGAGACCTGGACATACCCCGAACCGTCCCTGACCTGCACGAAGACCAGCCCGCCCACGGTGTGCTTCCGGGCGACCCACCCCCTGACCTCGACCGACGGCGGCGACCTGCCGGCAAGCACGTCCGCGGCTGTGGCGAGCTCGAAGCCTTTCACGGTGCAGGGCTCGGCCCCCACGTGCTAAAAGCGTGATGCGTCAGACCCCCAACGTTAAAGGAGCCTCGCGGCGCTCCCGGGAGCCAGTCGTGAGGGACCGGGTCGCGATTCTCAGGTGGACAGGGATGGGGAACGCAGCGGACTTCCAGTCTTCCGTCCGGCACGTCTTGAAGGAGAGGGGCGTGAAAGCGCGGATGCGCACGATGGGAGGGTCCATCGTCCTGGCCGTGCCGGAGCCTGTCGGCGCCTGTTCGATCTTCGAAGGCATGCCCGGCGTCGCCTGGACTGCAGCCGGGTACGCGGTCGCCGGTGCCGGGGACGTGGCCAGGGCGTCATCGGCTCTCGCGGCGGCGTACCTGAGGCGCGGGGTCAGGTTCTCAGTCAGCGCCGAGGTCACGGGCGGGGGGATGGCGTCAGACCTCGCCGGGGCGGTCACGTCCGTCATGCTCGAGAAGGTGAAGGGCGCGAGGGCCTCGAACGAGGCGGCGAAGGTGAGGTTCAGGGCGGCCCGGGACGGAAAGGGGGGAGTGGTGGGGGTCGAAGTGGCACGGGGGCCCGGAGGCTCTCCCATGGGGAGCGAAGCGGTCGCCTGCCTCGTGTCTGGGGGGAGGCACAGCTCGGTGCTCGCCTGGGACTCGGTGCTCCAGGGACTCAGGGTGAACATGGTGCATGCAAGTTCAGGTGAGAGGAGCCTCGCCGCCGCGGCCAGGCTCTACGCGGAGCTGTCGCACCGGGCAGACCCGCGAGGGCTTTCGCTGACGGTGCTCGAAGGGGGTCCGGTCCCGGCCCTGCTTTCGAAGTTCGCCGGGCAGTGCAGGGAGCCGATGTTCGGCGGCTTCACCGTCGCCCGCCCGGCGCCGGCGTCGCTGGGCGCCAGGGTCGAAAGCCCCCTCTACATCATGCCCGAGGAGGCGTTCGGGGCGCAGTTCGCCTCGCTCGGCCTGAAGGGGGAGGAGGAGGCGACCGACTGGGGGGACTCTGCGGCCGGGAGCTACTCAGAGCGGACCTTCGGGGGGAGGACGGCGGACGTCAGCCAG
>JAKAPI010000041.1 GCA_021807225.1 archaeon
CGGGTCCTGGTCGAGGGCTTCTCGAAGAGGAGGCCGACGACCTTGCCGCGTAGGGTGGGCGGCGGTCTGCCGGAGAGAATTTGCTTCTTCATGGCCCCCGAGCGCTCGACCAGCGACGCCATCTCGGATGGCGAAAGGTCTGCGACCGAAAGTATGCTCCTCAATTCCCGGGCTTGCGCCTGCCGCCCGGCCGTGGTAGATGAAGTTGATGCCGGGCTCGTTCGTCTACTTCCACGTGGAGATGGCGACTGCGGCCAGCATCATCCCTCCGCCGATGACCACGGTCGCCGTGACCTGCTCCGAGAGGAGCAGGGCGCCCCCGACTATGCTGACGACGGGGATCAGGTATAGCTGGATCGAGAGCCTCGAGACAGCGCCGCGGCTGACCATGGCGTAGAACATCAGGTACCCGAAAACGGTGCTAAGGAGAGCAAGGTAGAGGACCCCGAGCCAGCCGTACAGGGTCAGCGATGCGGCTTGAGTGAAGAAGCTCTCTGAAAGGAGCGGGGTCATCAACGCGGTCCCCACCAGCCCGGCGAGGATGGTGGTCGGGGCGGAGCCATACTTGTGCACGAGCGGCTTCCCTACCACTGTGAACAGACCGTAACAGAGCGCGGTGAAAAGCGCCTCGACTATGCCTGCGGCGGAGGCGAAGTCGCTGGCACTGATCGTGCCGACCGACAGGACCGCGGCGCCGGCGAACGCGAGCCCAAGGCCGAGGAGGATCCTCGGTCCAACCCTCTCGTGCAGCAGCAGGTAGGACAGGACGACGATGAAGATTGGGCCGAAGGCGGTCAGAAGCGCGGAGAGCCCCGCCGAGAGGGTCGTCTCCGCGTAGTTCAGCGAGAGGTGGTATCCGGCAACGTTCGCAAGCGCCATCACGAGCAGCCGGGGGACGTCCTTCCTTTCGAACCTGACCTTGGGCCGCCCGATGATTGGGAGCAGTATGAGGAACGGGACCGCGGCGATGAGCCATCTCATAAGCGCCAGATTGACGGGGGAGAGTTCGGTTTCAACTCCCTTGATGGCGACGAAGGCCATGCCCCATATCAGGCTCAGGACAACCAGGCCTGAGTAGGCCGTTACGCTCTTCAGGCTCAACGAGGCCCGTTTTCCGAGTCTGCCGCCATCGCCCTCTCTCTGGAGAGAAGCGCCTTCTTCCTGTAGATGCCAAGGCCATAGCCTCCAAGGCTCCCGTCCTTTCTGATGACTCGGTGGCATGGGATGATGAGGGGGACGGGGTTTGAAGCGCATGCGTTGGCTACGGCCCTCACTGCCTTCGGCTTCCCGACCATCTCGGCGACTTCGTGGTACGACCTGGTCTCCCCCAGAGGTATGGTCCTCAGGGCAGCCCAGACGCTCATCTGGAAGTCGGTCCCCCTGATGTCCAGCGGGAACTTCACCTCCTGGCCGCTCAGGTGCCTGTTGAGCGCCTCCAGTTGGCGCCTGGCCCTGGGAGCACGCTCGATGTTCGCCCTCGGGAACTCGGCTCGGAGGGCCCTCACCAGGTCTTCGTCGCTCCTCCCCGCTTTGACCGCGCATACCCCATGGTCTGTGGTCGCCACCAGCAGCATCCCGAGGGAAGACCGCCCGGTAGCAAAGACGATGGAAGTCCCTTCGCCGCCGTTGCGGTAGGTCGCAGGAGTCATCCCCAGCCTCCTCTTCGAATCTTGGTAAAGCCAGCTCTGAGCAGAATATCCCGTTCCACGGAGCGCCCTTATCACGGGCTCCCCCCTCGCGAGGTGTCGCCTCAGGTTGCTCACCCTGAACTCCTCGAGGTACTCGCGGGGCGACATTCCCATGACCTCGGTGAAGGTCCTCTGCAGGTGGAAGGGGCTCACGCCGAACTTGGCGCCGAGGGTCTTCAGGGTGATGCGCGACGTCGAGTTCTCTCGGATGTAGTCGCAGACGGCCCTGGCCAATTCGGCCTTCCTGATCGGCACCTTGAGCTCGACGGCGCTCTGCAAAGACTTCTCACACCTGGCTGATGGCTTTGGTAATAAGACGTTTTGTCGGAATCTTGCGATTCAGACGCCCTAGAGGACCTTGATCCCGGGGAAGGCCGCGCTGACGACGTAGCCCAGCGTGAACACTACGACGGTCGTCGCGAACAGGATGAGGAGGATTTCGACGAAGTCCCTCATGAACAGCTTCTCCTGTATCACCACGCTGTACCAGGTCGTGATGGCAAGGATGACGACCGCGAGGGTCAGAGACCCGCCCAGTGCGAAGGGCATGCTCGCGGTCAGGAAGTAAGGGGTCGCTAGCATGAGCGCGGTGACGAAATACGACAACCCGGTGTAAGCCGCGCTGAGGCGGGCCGACCCCTTGAACCCTCCCTGCTTCGCCTGGGCGAAGGCCGCCGAGGCCATGGCCAGGGACGCTGCACCGCCGGCTATGATCCCGGCCAAGCCCGCTATCTCTGTCTTCTCAAAGAGCCCCAGCCACCCTGCGTGGATGCCCGAAATCTCGACCAGAGCGTCGGCCAGCCCGAGGACGACGAAGGAGATGTAGGCGACCGCGGAGCTTTCGGCCTTCATGGCGAACGCCTTTTCGTGCTCCTTCTCGTCTGCGACCATGGCGTCGAAGGCGGCCCTGTCTTCTTCGGGGATCAGTTGGGCGAGCCCGCCGTATTCAACGACAACCTTGGCCTCGTGCCTGTCCAGGTACCTGATCGCGAACGTGAGGCCGAAGAACCTCCGGAGGAGGAGCACCCAGTACAGCTTGAGCTTGCTCGGCCTGGGCTCCTCGCCCGGGACGTACTTCCGCCAGAATTCGTAGTGGCCGTGCTCGGTGGCAGACAGAGTCCTGAGCACATCGGCGAAGGGGCTCCCCCCCTCCACGGTCTTCGAGAGCCGCTCGTACAGTGTGTAGTCTGCCCATTCGTCCGACATCCTCGCCCTTGCGACGTCCTTGAGAGTCGTCCCGCCCGAAGACATCTGACTACCCGCGGGCACTTCCCCCGTATTTGAACCATGAGCGGGAGGACGAGGCGTTGAAGCGTTCCAAAGGTGTGGTTTATAGCCGGTGGCGCCGCTGTTGGAGCCGACAGCAAGTGACAAACGCATACTGTGTCAAGTGCAAGGCGAGCCGGGAGATGAAGAGCCCGCAGAGCGTGACCATGAAGAACGGGCGCCACGCCATGAAGGGGACCTGCCCCGTCTGCGGCACCGGCATGTACAAGATCGGTGGCTGAGAACTGCTCGGGCAGCCGCTTGCCCTACTCTAGATAGAATGCAGGCTTGGTCGGGAGGGCGTCCTTCGCCCTGTTCGCCGGGTCGTCGATGGTCTTGGAGCCCGCCTTCTGGACCACCACCGGCACCCCCAGCTCGGCGGACATGAAGCCGGAAGCCTCGGACAGGGCCTTGAACTCGCTGAACCCCCTGTGCGCGAGGAGCTTTGTCAGCATGTCGTCCCCTATTTCGAAGGCGAGCTTGAAGACGCGGTCCGGCTGGATCTTAAGCTGGGCGTACTTCTTCACCACCGCCCCCACGCTCTCCTTCTTTCGTTTGGCAGACGCCATCTCGAAGAAGTAGCTCCTGGCGGAGTCCGAGGAGACGTAGACGCTGAGCTTGGACCTCTTACCCTTCACCACCCTGAGGACGTTGCGCGCGTCTTCGATGACCTTGCCGAGCACAGCCTCCCCCAGCACCGCCTCATCGTCCACCGGGAAGTCTCTGGGAGAGGGCCAGTCGGCCTGGCAGACCAGCCCCTTCCCCCCCAGCTCGTGGTTGAGGTCTTCGGCCATGAACGGGGTGAACGGGGAGATCATCCTCACCCAGGCGTTGAACACCTCCGTCAGGGTCTGGCGGCGGGGCTTCTCGGCCCTGCGGAGATAGTACCTCAGGTCGTTCCAGATGTCGAGGAAGATCGTCGCCGACGCGCGCCTCATCCTCAGTTCCTCCATCGCCGCCGTCGCCGCGACGATCCTGCCGTTCACGGTGGAGATCAGCCACGAGTCCAGCTCGTTCTCCTCGCGGTTGGACGCCGAGCGCAGGGTCTTCCTGACGAAGGGCATCAGGGATTCGACCTTCTCCTTGGCGTCCATGGCTGCGCGGTCCCTCCAGTCGGCGTCGTCCATGCCGTCGGCCGTAAGGGCCAGTGCGAGCCTGAAGGCGTCGGCACCGTACTTCTTCCTGGCGTCTTCCCAGCTCACGAAGTTCCCCTTGGTCTTGCTCATGCGCTTCCCTTCGATGGTGATCATCCCGTTGATGCCGAACCCCTGGGGCCAGTACTTCTCGGGGAAGAGGGCTGCGTGGTGGAATGCGAAGAAGGTGAGGTGGTTGGGTATCAGATCCTTGCCCGAGTTGCGCAGGTCCACCGGATACCAGTAGGTGAACTCCGTCCTCAGGTCCCTGAGGACCCTCTCGGTGGTCTTCGCGCCCTTGGCTATGTTCGCAGGGTTCCCCTTGCCCAGAAGCACGTAGTCCAGCACCTCAGGGGTGAGGCTGTCGGGGCCGATCTTCTCCATGTTCACGAACTTGCTGATGGAGTAGTATGCCATGTAGATCGTAGAGTCGCTCAGGGTCTCCACCAGCCAGTCCTTGTCCCAGGGGAGCCTCGTCCCCATCCCCGAGCGCCTGGCGCAGGGCCAGTCGTTAAGCCACTCGATGGTGGAGTAGAACATCTGTCGGGCTTCCTCCGGGAACATTGCCGCATGGTCGATGACCAGCTTTGCCTTGGCCTTCCACTCTGGGTTGGAGTAGTTCAGGAACCACTGGTTCTCGAGGATCTTGACGTAGCACCTGGTGCCGCAGCGGCAGACCACCTTCTCAGGCAGCTCGTACATCTTAGAGAGCCGCTCTGTCTTGGCCATGAGCACCAGGGACTTGTCCTTGGCCTCGGCGACTGTGAGGCCAGCCAGGGGGCCGGACGCCTGGGTGAGCACCCCTCTGTGGAACTCCGCGCTGTAGAGCTCCTGGGTCGCCGCCTCAAGGTTCGGGTCGACCGAGTCCTTGATGCTCAGCTTCCTGACCACGTCGTCCGCGGGGACCTTGGAGTACCCGGGAAGTGTGAGTATGGGGACAGGGGCGATCTCGTCGGCGATCTCCTTGACCTGGCGCCCGACCTGGACCCTCCCTTCCTGGATGTCCCTCAGGGCCATCAGGTCGTAGGGGGCATGGGCCGGGACGCTGTACACGACACCTGTAGCCAGCGACGGGTCCACGAACCTCCCGGGAAGGATCGGGAGGGACTTGCCGGTGAGCGGGGCGATGGCGTAGCGCCCGAGCAGCTCGGAACCCTTGAACTC
>JAKAPI010000042.1 GCA_021807225.1 archaeon
TGAGCGGACAGACCGACGCGAAGATGGAGAACCTCCCTGCGACCGTGTCCTTGGAAAGGTACATGGTGAGCGGCCTGAAGACCTTGTAGGTGTATGTGACGTCCTTTGCGACGCCGGTCCCGTCCGGGTCGGGTTGCCATATCCTCACGTTCCTGGCGACTATGCCTTCCTCCGTCTGTTCCACTTCGTAGTCCTGAATCTCCGCGTGGGCCCTTTCGCCGAGTATGCCTTCGTGGACGAAAGGAAGGTGCGCGACGTCAAGGAAGTTTTCCACCGCCCGGGTGCCGCTGGCCCTGTATCGGAAAGGACCGCAGCATACCATCCTGAACGTTGGGTCGCCCCACTCCTCGAAGGGGGGGACTTCCCGGGAGGGTTCGCCCAAGCAGGCCCACACAAACCCGTAGCTCTCCTTCGTGCGGTAGGTCTGCACCTTTGCCTTGGCAGGGGGCTTCTGCTCCGGATGGGCAGGGATCTTGACGCACTCTCCGGCCGCGTCGTAGGTCCACCCGTGGTACGCGCATTCCAGGTGGTCCCCCTTCAGGTGCCCCAGTGAGAGCCTGGTGCCTCTGTGGACGCAGAGGTCCTGCCAGACCCTGACCTCGCCGTTCATCCGCCAGATCACCAGGTCCTCCCCGAGGAGCCTTGCCGGAAGGATGGTCCTCTCAGGTACGTCTGACGACTTCGCGATCGGATGCCAGTCGTTAAGGAGGACGGGATCCTCGATCATGGCGGGAGACTTCTAGTCGGGCGGGAGTTCCTTGTAGTTCAGGTCGATGTTCATGCCGCGCTTCTTGTGGTACCACCGCGAAGCGATGTAGATGAGAGCGCCTGCGACCAGCGTGGTCAGGATGTACGCCTCGTTCAGCCATGCCGGGTTGACCGTGAATATGCTGAAAGTCGGGCTCGTCAGGTACTGGTAGACGAGGAAGGCGAAGGCGCCTGCGTCGAGGATGCCGAACACGGCCAGCAGAGTCCTCGCCGAGCCTTTCTCCTTCTTGATCCCGTGGGTGGCTGCGGTCAGCCCCACTATCGTGAAGTAAATCATGGAGGCGATGATCGTGCCGAAGAGCGCGAAGAAGGAGCTCGAGAAGTAGGAGGCCAGTCCGATGAGGAGGACGGCCACGACGAGGTCGACGGCCATTGCCACCACCGGAGAGCCGAACCTCGGGCTCACATACGACAGCTTTGCGGGGAGGAACCTGTCGAGGGACTGGGCGAGCATGTACCTCGAGAACACGATCACGCCGTAGGCAATCACCCCGAACTGCATCAAGATCGAACCTATGCCGATTATCCCCGCTATCCAGATGTTGCCTGAGACAGCCATCGCCAGGGTGAAGAAGTTCAGCCCGTCGTTGGCCCAGGCGTGACTGGCGAACGCAGAGTTGACGAATGGCATCCCAGCCACTCCGTAGAGGACCGCGAGGGATCCTGTCAGGAGGACGAAGGCGGTGACGGCGGAGATCGGGACGTTCCACTTCAGTGCCCGCTTGTCCTTGATCTCGGAGGCGACCGCTGGAGCGGCGTTCAGCCACGGGTAGACGAAGGCGAAGACGACCGGCATGATGTAGATGGTGTTGCCGAAGTTGATGTCGAACAGGCCGCCTGACGCCGCGTAGTGGGAGCTGAGATACTCATAGGTGGAGTTGGCGCCGCCGTACTGAAGGTAAGGAGCCGTCCCGTCGATGTATGCCTTGACTCCCGCCTGGCCAGCGTAGAGCAGCTCCGCCATGGAGAGCAGCAGGGTGAGAACACCGATTATTGTGAGAACCGAGACCAGCCTGTAGCCGAGCTTGGGCTTCCAGATGTTGAGGAGGATCACGGCTGCGAAGGGGACCGCGCCGACGAGGAACTGAGTGGTGGGGTCGGAGAACAGGTTGAACCAGTTGAAGTACGGCGGGGCGCCCACGCCCTGGTACCCCCAGTAGGTGAAGGACATCGTCAGCCCTGCGCTGCCGACTGTGAAGTCTGTCAGGATGGCCACGAGTGCCAGGAAGGCGAGCGTCTCCATCGTGTAGCCGAAGAACGACATGGTGCTCCCGAAGAAGCCGCCGAAGGTCCTGGAGATCCAGACGTAGTCTCCGCCGGTGCGTGGGAACCGCCTCGACATCATGGTGTAGACCACAATCTGCGGGATGGCCAGAACGAACGCGATTATCGAGGCCGCCACCAGGTTGAGTCCGGTGACGGTGGGGACGATGAACAGCGTGGCCGTAGTCGAGCCTGCGATCGTCGTGAGGAGCGGACCGATCGACATGTTGCTCAGGTTGAGCGCGATGCTGTCGAGGAACGAGACGTTCTTCACAAGGCCGGTGCTTTCCCTCGCGAACACGGTTGGGGCCTTGGTCTCTTCAGGAGAGCCGCTCAACAGACGTCGCAAAATGAACTGCGTATATAACCAGTCTTTAACACAAACGAGTGAATCATTCCGCGAGCTGTGAAAATCAGTACCCGATCTCTGAGCTCGGCCGGAGGTGGCGCATGGACTTGACCCTGCCGCACCTCTTGCACTTGTAGAGCCCCCTCCCCCGGGGGTTGTAGTCCCTGGTGTCCACTACCGCCTCATGCTCGGTCCTCGTCCCGCACTTCTCGCACCAGCGGTAGTCTCCCAAGAGGATGAGGCCGCTGGGGTCCCGGCGCAAAAACCTTTAGCGGCAGCGGCCCCCGTCTCGTCCGTGTTAGGCCCCGTTTCGGCGGGCATGGTCTTGATCATGGTCGGACTCGCAGCGGTCGTCGTTTCGGCTCTCAGGGGGTCCCAGGGAGGCGAAAGCCAGGTGAAGGGCGCCGGGGTCGTTATGATAGGCCCGATCCCCATAGTGTTCGGGTCGGACGCGAAGTGGGCGAGCGTGGCGATCGTCCTCGCGGCGGCGCTCGTCGTGCTGATCCTGCTGGCAGGTCTGGCCTAGACCATGCAGAGGTTGATGGCCGCTGGGTTCCTGATAATCCTGGCAGGGTTCGCCCTCCTCTTCGCCGGGGCCGCGTCTTCGGGCGGAGCGTCAGTGGGCGGGGTAGTATTCATCGGGCCGGTCCCCATAGCGTTCGGCTCTGGCCCGGACGGCTGGGCCCTTGCTCTGGGCTCCGTCATCGTGGGCGCGGCCATGCTGATGGTGCTTTTGGTCTGGAGCATGCGCTTCAGATACATGAAAGGGGACTAGGGCCGGGAAAATATTAAATACGAACAGCCCGGTGTACGTCTCAAGTTGCAGCAAGTCCAGCCGCTGGTCATGTTCACGCCTCTCGCCAGGCAGAAGCTCGTGGAGGTCCTGGAGGAGGAGAAGGCTACAGAATCCTTCCTGAAGATCGAGGTCTACCAGGGCGGCGGTTGCGCCTGCAGCGGGGGGTTCAGGTATGCCCTGAGCCTCGAGAAGGCACCCGCCGAGACCGACATCGTCGAGGAAGTAGGCGGCCTGAAGGTCGTCGCCGCGAAGGCCGATGCAGAGATGCTCAGGGGGTCCAAGATCGATTTCATAGAGAGCCTGCAGAAGACCGGATTCAAGATAGAGAACCCCAACGTCCACGTCGAAGCCTGCGGCTGCGGCGGGCACTGAGCCGCCCCGGACAAGAACTTAAGAGCAGACTGCTTTTCCGCGGACCACGTTGAAGTACGTGGAAGGCTCGAAGAGAGTCTTTCTCAGTACGGGCACTCGGTTTCCGCGGGAAGTGATCTGGGCTGTTGGTGCGGTCAAACTCTCCGCCGCGAAGTCCAACGTCGAGCTTGGGCAGCTTGACAGGGAGGTCGGGAAGGCGATTCAGGCGAAGGCGAAGGAGCTCATGGATGGCAAGCACGACGACATGATGGTCGTGGACGTCTATCAGACCGGGTCGGGCACGGGCCTCAACATGAACGCCAACGAGGTCGTCGCCGAGCTCGCGTCGGAAGCCCTGGGGAAGAAAGTGCATCCGAACGACCACGTCAACATGAGCCAATCGTCCAATGACGTCGGGCCAGCTGCGATCAGGATTGCCGCGGTGGTAGCCGCCAGCGAGGACCTCGTACCTGCACTTCAGAAGATGAGCAAGAGCCTGTCTGCTCTCGCGAAGAGGACGTCGACTGTCTACAAGTCGGGAAGGACGCATCTGCGGGACGCCCTCCCGGTGACCATGGGCCAGGAATTCGGCGCATACGCCGACGAGTTCTCAAGAGACGCCGACCTCGTGCGGAAGACCATGGGGTACCTGCTGGAACTCCCCATAGGGGGGACGGCCGTCGGGACCGGACTGAACTCCGATCCGAAGTTCGGGGGGATGGTCGCAAGAGAGATAGCCAGCCTTTCGGGGCTCAAGTTTGTCAGCGCGCGGAACAAGTTCAGGGCGACGCGGCTTCTCACCGACATGTCATCGCTGAGCGGAGCGATGAGGACGGTCAGCCTGAGCCTCTACAGGCTCTGCCAGGACCTGAGGCTGATGTTCTCCGGCCCCCTGACTGGATTGGGCGAGATCGACATTCCGACGCAGGAAGAGGTCGCAGGGAGCAGCATCATGCCCGGAAAGACCAACCCTGTGACCGTGGAGAGCGCCCTCCTGGCGTCAGCCGAGGTGATCGGCCTTGACGGCGCCAACTCGTTCGCGGCTGCATTGGGGGAGTTCGAGCTGGCAATGGGGGTCCCCCTCATGGGGTACAACCTGGTGCTTCAGTCGAAGCTGCTTTCAGAGGCGCTGAACAAGGTCTCCACGCTGGTAGTCGATCACGTCGTGCCGATGAAGGCGAAGGCCCTCGCATATGCGGAGGCGAGCCCCGCCCTGATCACCCTCGTTTCCCCCAAGATTGGGTATGACAAGGCGGCTGTACTTGGGAAGGAGGTCGCCAAGGGTGTCACTGTCAGGTCAGCCCTGAAGAAGCTCGGATATGGACCAAGAGAGATCGAGTCGATCCTCGACATGAAGGGCCTGGTGAAACCGGGCATCCCCTCGAAGAAAGTCTGATGTCTGTTTTCGCCTGAAAACGGCCGTATTCAGCGTCTGACCCTGACGCCGATCTTCTCCATCAGCTTGCCCAGCTCGGAGTCGTCGACGGCGTCCATCCTCAGATATCTCAGTATCTCGTCCTCTTCCATCCCGACGTGCCTGGCCTCGGCCACGGTCGTCCTGTACGCCTCCAGCTCCGTCGGCCTGTCTACAT
>JAKAPI010000008.1 GCA_021807225.1 archaeon
CCTGAGTGCGTCGAGATTTTCCTCGGCTGGGCCGACTCACTCAGCCGGCACGAGGTCCCCGCATCGCAGCTGGCCTACACCACCAACCTGTCGAAGGCGCCGGACGAATACACCGCGATGACCGTCCAGCACGCGGCCATCGACCAGCTGACCCGCGAAGGAGCGTCACTTCACGCGGGGGAAGGGATACGCTACGTCATAACCGACTACGGCGGGAGAGACTCCAAGAGGGCAACCCCCCTGGACATGGTGGAAGACCAGGCGAAGTACGACTCGGGGCGCTACATCGCACTGCTCGCCGAGACATGTTCGTCGGTGCTCGCGCCGTTCGACCCTCGATACAACGCTCGGGGGCTGTTGCGGGCCTACGAGGCCCGGAGGAGCGGGCCGCTCACCAGCTGACAGCCTTCGTGGGCCTGATCTTCAGGATGGGAGACTCGCCCTCTCCCCACGGGTTCTTCCGATAGGTCTCGAACCGGTCGAAGAGGATCCGCAGGAGGCGGAGGTACTCTTTCCCCCGTTCCAGGATTTCACAGGTGCCTTCGACCATGACCGCCCTGTTGGGGTGATACTCGTCGATCACCAAGGCGACCTCCTTGTTCTCTCTGAGATTCTTCAGTTTCTTGGTCCCGTAGTCGACGGCGACGATCACGTCCTCCCCGTCAAGGGCGTAGATCACGGGGACCACATGGGGCTTGGCATCTTTCGAGGCGGTGGCGAGCCTGCACACTTCGTGCGCCTTGAGGAACGCGAGCTGCTTCGGCGTAAGAGCGCCCATGGGACGGGGAACCACGGCTTGGGTTAAGAACCCGAGCCAACCCTTTAACGAGGGGCCCGGTCACGGGTTCCGATGAGATACGCCACCCTGGGCGACACAGGCCTGAAGGTCTCCAGGGTCTGTATCGGGTGCATGAGCTTCGGTGGGTCCGACGCCCGGGGTTTCGAGTGGACGCTGGGCTACGACGACTCGAAGCGGGTGATAGACAAGGCGATCGACCTCGGCATCAATTTCTTCGACACGGCAGACGTCTACTCGAACGGGAGGTCCGAGCAGATCGTGGGGAAGGCGCTCGAAGGCAGGCGAGACCAGGTGGTCCTGGCCACGAAGGTCGGGCTCCCTACGGGAGACGGGCCGGACGACAGGGGGCTGGGGAGGAGGCACGTGATGCGCAACCTGAAGCGCTCCCTGGCCAACCTCAGGACGGACAGGGTGGACCTTTACCAGATCCATCGCTGGGACTACGATACTCCTGTCGAGCAGTTCCTGAGGACGCTCACAGACGTGGTCCGGAAGCTCAGGGCGGCCGACCACATAGGGGGCTCGAGCATGTGGGCGTGGCAGTTCGCTAGGGCCCTCCACACAAGCGACAGAGACGGCCTGGAGCGCTTCAAGACGATGCAGAACCACTACAACCTGGCCTACAGGGAAGAGGAGCGGGAGATGATCCCGCTCTGCAGGTCGGAGGGGATACCCCTGATCCCGTGGAGCCCCCTCGGCAGGGGGTTCCTGACGGGGCGGTACAGGCGGCGGGCGAAGCCGGAAGGCGCCAGATACCACAGCGACCGCTATCTGGCCTCCAGGTACTTCCGACCAGAGGACTTCGACGTGGTCGAGCGCCTCGTAGAGGTGGCCAAGGCGAAGGGGGTTCGCCCCGCGCAGGTCGCCCTCGCGTGGCTGCTGACGAAGGACGGCGTCGCGTCTCCAATCATCGGCCCCACCAAGGTCGCGCAGCTCGAAGAGCTCGCCGACGCGGTCGACCTCCACTTGAAGTCGACCGACGTGAAAGCCCTAGAAGAGCCGTACATGCCACACGCCGTCCTGGGGCATGAGTGACCCCGCGGGGAGAACCGACCTGCATAGGGCTTAAGACCCACCGGGGCTCCGTGCACTCGAATGTCCTTCTCTGCCGACCGCGCTTGGGAGCGCGTCAAGACCCTCGCGCCGTTCCCGGAGCACCTCCACCCTTACTACAGGGACATACTCTCCCAATACGAGGCCGCGCAGAACCTGGCCGCCGTCGCCCGCTCCAAGGGGCACGACCCCACCGACGCGGTGGAGAGCAAGACGGTCTTCGACCTGGCGGACAGAGTGAACCAGATGCTGCGCCTGGACCAGTTCGAGGGGCTGGTGGACAGGCTTCGCGAGCTGCTCCACACGACCACGAAGGAGCGCGCCGCCCTCACCATCTCTCAGGAGATCGCCCTGGGGAAGTTCGGGACCATCGAAAGGCACGAGGCCCTGAGCTACGGGGTCAGGGCTGGGCTCGCCGTGATGACCGACGGGGTCACAGTCGCGCCCCTGGAGGGGATATCTGCGGTCACGATAAAGCAGAACGACGACAACACGGAGTACGCGTCGGTGTCCTACGCTGGCCCCATGCGTTCGGCGGGTGGCACCGAAGCAGGCTTCTCGCTCGTCATAGCAGACCTGACGGCCAAGAAACTCGGCCTGAGCAACTACAGGGCTCGCCAGGAGGAGATCGACAGGTTCGCCGAGGAGCTCAGGATCTACGAACGCGACGTGGGGAACTTCCAGTACAAGGTGACTGACGACGACATCAGGAGGGCCATCTCCAACATCCCAGTCGAGATAGACGGGATCGAGACCGACCCCATAGAAGTGGTGGTCCATAGGAACCTCAAGCGGGTCAGGACGGACAGGCTCAGAGGCGGGGCGCTCAGGGTCCTGAACGACGGAGTCATCGGCAGGGCGAACAAGCTTTCGAAGAAGCTCGCGAGCCTCAACATCACCGGATGGGAGTTCCTGTCGATGCTGAAGGGCGGCACCCAGCAGACGACGAACGAGACTGAGAAGGCCGGTGCCCACTTCGAGGAGGTCATCTCGGGGAGGGCGGTCCTCTCGATGCCCAGGAGCAAGGGCGGCTTCAGGCTCCGCTACGGCAGGTCGGTCAACACGGGGCTTTCGACAGTGGGCATACACCCCGCAGTGGCGTCGCTGCTCGACTACCCCGTGGTCACTGGGACCCAGGTGAAGGTTGACATGCCCGGGAAGGCGGCCACCATAGCCTTCGTCGATTCCTTGGAGGGCCCGACCATCCTGACCAAGGATGGAAGTGTAATCAGGGTGTCGACCGTGTCGCAGGCCGAGGAGCTCCACGACTCCCTGGCGAAGATCATCGACCTGGGAGACGTCCTTGTCAGCTACGGTGACTTCCTCGAGAACAACAAGGCCCTCCCTCCGTCACCCTACGTCCCTGAGTGGTGGGCGCAGGACCTGGGGAGGGCGCTCGCCGGAGTGCCCGGAGCCAGGCAGATGCTCGAAGCCGCTGGGGTCTCAGAGGGCCGAGCGTCGGAGCTGGCCGGGTCGCCGTTCGTCCCCCCATCGGCGGCCGAGGCGATTGCCATCTCAAAGTCTCTCGGCATCCCGCTGCATCCATCGCATACGCCCAGATTTGACCGGGTCGGGGCGACGGACCTGGCCGAGCTGAGGAGGAACGCGAGGGTGGACGGCTCGGAGGTAGTCATAGACGCGGCCGACCCCAGGGTCCGCTGGATACTCAACACCTGCCTGATAGAGCACAGGGTCGAAGGAGACCGGGCCGCAGTCGTCGGCGGGGCCGCCACGGTTCTGCGCACGCTGCTGAGGCTCGACGACCCGGAGTTCGCCTTGGCCGTCGAGGAGCCGGACTACATCAAGCGCCTCTCGGGGATCCAGCTCGGCCGCCAGAGCACCACCACCATCGGCATCAGGGTGGGCAGGCCTGAGAAGGCAATGGTCAGGAGGATGAAGCCTCCGGTCCACGGCCTGTTCCCGGTAGGGTATGGAGGGGGACCGATGCGAGACGTCTTCACCGCGGCCAGGGCCCAGAGAGCGGAGATCGAGGTCGTCAACTTGTATTGCAGGAAGTGCAGCGAAAGGCGGCTTGCGGCGAAGTGCGAGGTCTGCGGAGAGCCCACCGAGCCCTTCATGGCCTGTCCCAGGTGCGGCACGATGGCCCAGGACAACGTCTGCCCCAACTGCCGGGCGAAGACGCTCCCCTATTCCAAGATGAACTTCGACTTCCGGTCGAGGCTCGAAGCCATCAGGTCGAAGATACCCTACAACTCCGCCCGGCACGTCAAGGGGGTCAGGGGGCTGACGAGTGTGACGAAGTTCCCAGAGGCCCTCGAAAAGGGGATCATAAGGAGCAGGCATGACGCCTACGTCTACAAGGACGGCACCCTCAGGATAGACGCGACCAACGAGCCTCTCACCCACTTCAGGGTGAGCGACGTGAAGGGGGACATCCCCACCCTGGCCCGCCTGGGGTACTCGCACGACATCAACGGGGCTCCAATACAAACGGAGGACCAGGTCCTCGAGCTTATGCCCCAGGACATCGTCGTCCCCGCCGACATCGGCTCCGACCTGGTGAAGATGGCCCAGTGCGTGGACGACGAGCTCCAGAACCTCTACGGCCTGGAGCCGTTCTACTCCGTGAGGGGACCAAACGACCTTCTGGGCAAGATTGTCATCGGGTTGGCCCCGCACACTTCCGTCGGGGTGGCAGGGCGGATAGTCGGGTTCTCGGCCACAGAAGTGTGCCTCGCCAACCCATACTGGCACTCCGCGAAGAGGCGCGACTGCGATGGGGACGGCGACTCGCTGCTCTTGTTGATGGACGTGCTGATCAACTTCTCTCTGCAGTACGTCCCTGCCCAGATTGGAGGGTACATGGACACCCCCCTTCTGATACAACCGGTCATACTTCCGTCGGAAGTAGACGAACAGGCTCACAACTTCGACATAACATCCAGCTACCCCCTGGAGTTCTACGAGAAGACCCAGGGCACGCCGCCGGCCGCAGCGCTGGCGCCAATGATAGAGAGGATAGGCTCTCGCCTCGAGAGCGACAGACAGTTCTACGACTACGGCTTCACACACCCGACGAGCTCCATCACAGTCAAGCGCCCACGGGCCTCCTACTCAACGCTGCGCACCCTCAACGAGAAGATATCGAAGCAGATCGAGGTCGCTTCATTGATCGAGGCAGTGTCCACCAAGGACGTGGTCGAATCGATAATCAAGACCCACCTGATCAGGGACATCATGGGGAACGCGAAGAAGTACGCGACCCAGTCGTTCAAGTGCAAGAGCTGCGGCCTGACGATTAGGCGCCTTCCTCTCTCGTCGAAGTGCCCCAACTGCGGCGGGGAGATCAGGGGGACCCTGACGCGGGCTTCGGTGGAAAAGTACCTCTCTATCGCCCAGAAGCTTGCCCGTGACTACGACGTGGATCCATATCTGAAGAGCAGGCTGGACATGTTGCAGCGGGAGCTCGACCAGCTGTTCCAGGGCCCACGGAAGGCGGACCAGCTGGAGCTGACCGAGTTCCTGAAGCCCGCCCTAGCCAAATGAGTAGGCCGGCGAGTCCCTGAAGGAGTACTTGACCTTCTGGAACCTCCGCCTCAGCTCTTTGGTCCTGATGACGACTTCACGTTTCCTGGCTCCCCCCATGCCCAGATGCACCAGCTCGGCGATCTCTTTCATCTCCGACCTTCCCATCCCCAGGCGCGTGAGCTCCGCCACCCCCAGGCGTATGCCGCCGGGGTTGGTGTAGTGCCTGCCCGCCTGCAGGTCGCCGGGGATCGGTTCCCTGTTGCATATGATGTTCTGGTCCTCGAGGAGCTTCTCCACGACTCCGCCGTCGGAGTACTTGGTCACGTCCAGGGCCACCTGATGGGACTTCGTGTACCCATGTTTTTCGCCCAGGACCTTCTCCCCGAGCTCAGCCAGCCTGACGGCGAGCGTCTGGGCGTTCGCCACAACGTCCTTCGCATATCTCCGCCCGAACTGCAGGAACTCCGCGAAGACCATAGCCTTCGCTGCGACGTTGTGCAGGTGGTGGTTGCTTGCCGTGCCAGGGAAGACCGCTTTCTTCAGCGGCTCGGCCAGCTCGGCGGTCGACGCTATCGCTCCGCCCTGGGGGCCGAAGAGCACCTTGTGGGTGCTGAACGTCATCACCTGGGCCCCTTCCCGCAGGGGGTCCTGGAACTGTCCGCCGGCGATGAGCCCTGCTACATGGGCGGCGTCGTAGCAGACGGTCCCTCCCTTGTCGTGAATCGCCTGCGTCAGCTCCTTTACGGGATGAGGGAAGAGGAAGAGGCTGCATCCGAACATCGCGAGCTTCAGCGAGGGCAGGGCGGCTATCCTCTTCTTCGTCTCATCGACGTCGATGTTCATTGCTTCTTTGTCGAAGGCGAAGTATGATACTTCCAGAGAATGAACGAGGCCGGCGGTGCCGCCGAAGTCCTTCTTCCCGTGCGAAATATGCCCCCCGTTGGGGATCGAGAGCGCCATCAGCGTGTCTCCAGGCCCGCTCAACGCGGAATAGACGGCCAGGTTGGCGTTCACCCCGGACACCGGCCTGACGTCGACGTGGTCCGCCCTGAAGAGCTTCTTCCCCAGCGCCATCGCCTGGAGCTCTATCTGGTCGATGTACCTGCACCCCGCGTAGACCCTCTCTCCGGGCCAACCTTCGGCATACCTGTGCCCGAGGTCCGAGGAGAGGACTCTCCGGACCGGCTCCGACGCCAGGTTCTCGCTGGCTATCATCGGGAGGCTTTGTGAGAACCACTTCTCGTGCGACCTGACTTTCCTTATCACCGACTTGAACTCGGATTCGTACGAGGGCATGGGCCTTTGGCGCCCGAACGTCGATTATACGTGTTTGGAGATAAGCGGGCCGCATGTCGGGCGGGTTCGTTTATACGCCCGGGGGGCTCAGGGTCGGAACGTCTAGGTTGGCTTCTTCCAATGATGGTTCGCGCGCCAGCATCGAGCTCACTCACGTCAGCAAATCGTACGGCCAGGTTCCGGCCCTCAGCGACCTCACCTTTGAGATTCCAGCCGGGGGGAGGTTCGCGTTGCTTGGGCCGAACGGAGCAGGGAAGTCGACGACGCTGAAGCTCCTCATCGGCTCCCTGAAACCTGACACAGGATACGTCAAGGTCCAGGGCTTCGCACCCGACAGCAGAGAAGCCAAATCCCTGGTGGGGTATCTACCAGAGGACGCCCTCCCCTACAGGATGCTTTCTGTCCGGGAGAACCTCGAATACATCGGGGCCCTCAGAGGCGTGCCGGACACGAAAGACAGGGTCGACTTCCTCCTGGACGAGCTGGATCTCCGACAGTACGAGAAGGCGAACGTCGGACGGCTTTCTAGGGGGAACACACAGAAGCTGGCCATCGCGCTGGCCCTGGTGCACTCCCCCAAGATACTCCTCCTCGACGAGCCGCTCAACTATCTCGACATCCCGACCCAGGAGAAGGTGATCGGCCTCCTAGACAAACTGGAGGGGACTCACCTCGTATCGACCCACATAATGGCGATAGCAGACAGGCTCACGGACAGCGTCGTCATGATCACGAAGGGTCAGTTCCTTTGGGAGGGGACCATAGCCGAACTCAGGAAGAGAGGCTCGCCAGACGAGCCGATCGAGAAGATCGTGGCGAGAATGATGACAGATGCTGCCTAGGCTGCTGAAGTTCATCATCCGGACGCGGTTCTCCAGGCCGTTCCTGATACTCATGGTGATCTTGGTCGTCTACGAACTCGGGATATCGTCCGTCGTCCCTCCCCAAAGTGAGAACCTCATCCTGAGTTACTACGGCACTGCGATAATCGCACTCTTCCTCGCTATGGCGCTGGCCACCGGCGGGGTGATGGTGCTGAAATCTGACCGGGACTACCTCTTCACGCTCCCTCTCAGTCACAGAGACCTCTCCATCGCGATCTTCTTCTCACAGTTCATCGCCTTCGGAATTACAATCCTCTTCATGTTCGTCTACCTGTCGCAGTCGCTCGCGTCTGTCTTCCTGGTGGCGGACCTGGTCGCCCTGGCCCTGACCTTCACCTCGCTCGGGATACTCGCTACGTCGCTGGGCACCAAGGTGCGCCTTTCTCTCGCCGTCGCGGTAGCTGTCTGGACCCTCCTCGGCATCGCCAAGTTCCCATTCTCACCAGGCGCCCCGTTCAACGGGAACGTCTATGCCGGGACCGCGACGCTGTTGGTGTTGGGCGCTGCGACCACCGCCGCGGCGTTCAGGGGCCTTTCACGGATAGAGCTGGACATGATGAAGAACCTGGTGAAGTCGTCTTCGTCGGAAATCAAATCCCAGGTAACCTATTCGGGCAAGAGCCCTGTGGGAGCCATCTATTCGATGAACCTCTCGGCACTGTCTCTCGCCGGCAGGATGAACATGGCTGGGGCCTCGAGGTATGTCTCGAGACGGGTCAAGACCCGCTGGGTCGTCACCGCGACATCGGTGGCGGCGGCTGCTTACTTTGCGTCTGTGCTCTATCTGGGACCGCCTGCCCAGTTCGCCGCCCCCAATTCGCTTCCGGCCGCGCTCGCAGTGGCCATCGCATTGGCGTTCATGTCGTTCTTCTTCTCTCAGTCGGCGATAACCAACGAGCGGATCTGGCTTTGCCTTACGTCTCTCCCACCGAGCGTGTACTTCCGCCATCTGGTGGCGTCGCGGGTGGTGGCTCTCTTCCTCATCCTGGCCCCCTTCGCCATCGCCGACCTGGGGCTCTTCGCGCTGGGGTATGCCGAAGCCCTCGGGGCCTTCGTCGTGGTAGCGGTCGTCATCCCTGGTTCCTACGTCGTCGAGATACTGTGGGCCGCGTACGTGGCCCCGATTCAGGTGAAGGGGGACGACCTGATGATGCCGGCCCAGTTCAGCCTGAGGCAGATGTCCACGGCCATCCCCCTTGTGGGGGTCTTCCTGCTCGTCTCCGTCGCGACCATATTCCCAATCATCGCCGTGATTGGGGGAGGGGCGCTCGTCGGGCTGTCCGCCCTCTTCACTATGAGCGGGAGGTTCTGGGGGGGCGTGGTCACGAAGCTCACTGAAAGCGGGTTCGTCTGATGCCCGGCGCTAGGCTTAAGAACTCTGGAGGAGCTCCGAACTCCTGATGAGTAAGAAGGACAACGCACCGATGCCCGCTTCGAGCGCTGGCCTGCTCACATTCTTCAACGAAGAGACTCAGGGCGTGAAGATCAGGCCCGAAGTGGTCCTGATCGGTTCAGTTGTGCTCATAGCTGTGTCGATTGTCATCAACATCTTCGCGTGACCTGAGCACAGCCTCTGCCACGGAGACACTCGCAAGCCGGTACAGACACCTCTTCGTCCTCCCTTCCTCCCTCCGTCTCCTGTTCTATGGGGCATTGGCATCGCTCGGCCTCGTCCTGGTCTCCAGAGGGGTCTCGGGCGCGGTGTCACTCGTCCCTGCTTTCGCAGTCTTCGTCCTTTCTGCTGCGGCCATGTCAAGCGCCCTGAACATCGCGGACAGGAAGACCATAGCAAACATGCGCCGGGTCTCGGCGCTCCTCTTGGCGGGGGAGCTGCTCTGGCTGGCATTCAGTGCGGCTGGGGCAGCGTATGCCTGGGCCGTGGGGTCGCCGAAGCCGGCCGGGAACGCGCTGGTCTATGGGGCCTTCATCTGCGCGGGTCTGGAGTTCCTGATCATCAACGGAGCCTTCACCAAGAACGTGGGGCTGTCCCTGGGCCTCTCGGCCCTCCATCCCGCCGCCACCCTGCTGGTCGTCGGGCTCGCCCCCGTCGTCAGGGGTCTGGACCCACTAGCGGTCGCCCTCGGGGTGGCTTCCGTCGCGATAATCGTCGCCTTCCCGCTGTCTCTCAGGCGGACCAAGACGAGCCTCGGCCACGACTCGCTGAGCCTCTTCCAGGCATTCATGAAAACATGGACCGCAGGGGACGCCGACGAGCTCGAGGGGATAATCGCCGACCACTCTGAAACGGCGACGGTCACCACCAGGGTGCTGCGGTTCAGGTCAAAGACCGGGGAGTTCTTCCTCGTCCTGCCCGGGGTGCACCCGGGGCCGTTCCACCCAGTGGGGAGCTACGACCTTCCGGGGGTCATCGGCCGGGAGCTCAGGGACGTGGGGCCTGCCATGACCCTGCACAAGCCAGGGGGCCACGAGTACAACCTTGCCACCAGGGCCGACGCCGCAAAATATGCCGCGGCGGTGAAGGAGTTGGCGCAGTCGATCACGCCCACCGCCGCCAAGGCTGCGGTCAGGGGCCCGCTGTCAGCCGTGGTGGGGAAGGCGAAGGCATGCGCGACCGCGTTCTCCGACGACATGCTGCTGACGATTTCATTCGCTCCTTTGGGGTCGGACGACCTCGACATCACAGTCGAGACCGACCTCGCCCGCGCCGCGGAAGAAGCTGGCTTCGACCTTTCCGTGGTCGACGCCCACAACTCGATAGACCACGCCCTCGAGGCGCCGGTCACGAACGACCCTGGGTGGGAGAGGCTCTTCGCCGACGCCAAGGCGGCCAAGGCCGCCAAGTTCAGCGTCGCCTACGCCCACTCGAGCGAGGCGGGGTTCAGGGGAGGGAGGGACATCACGGAGAACGGCGTCGGCTTGTTCATGATACAGTCTGGCGGAGTCAAATCTGTGCTCATGCTCGCAGACGCGAACAACGCGGTCTCCAGGCTGAGAGGCGAAGTGTCCACGGCGCTCGCATCGGCCGGCTACGGGCTGATTGAGTTCTGCACGTCGGACAGCCACAATCTGGCCGCCAGGGGCTTGACCGTCGAAAGGG
The DNA here is from genome assembly GCA_021807225.1 of archaeon. Next base: position 10,580 of record JAKAPI010000008.1, read on the forward strand.
GGTACGAAGCGCTCGGCGAAGCGACTCCGGTCGGTTCCATAGCCAAACTCGCGGTCGACCTGGCCCGGCTCGCTGACCCAAGGCTCTCGGAGGCTGAATTCGGCGCTGCGCGGTCGAAGACTCAGGTCAGGGTTTTCGGTTCCAAGGCCCTGGAGGAGTTCGCGGCGATTACCCAGGCGAGCTCCAGGTTCGCTCGCGCGTACCTCAGGTTCGGGGTCGCAGCCGTGGCGGCGCTCTTCATGCTGTCGGTACTGTTCTAGGAAACGGATTTAGACGCACCATAGCCACACCTCATCATGGGGCGGAGCCATCTATTCATCGCCATCGAAGGGGTGGACGCGGTTGGGAAGCGGACCCAGACATCACTCCTGAAGGCGTGGCTCCAGCAACGGGGGATGTCCACCCGCACCCTGTCGTATCCGGTCTACGGGACGACGATAGGGAAGGAGATCAGAAAGTTTCTGACGGGGAAGGCGCACTATCCTCCCCAGGTCAGGGCAATGCTTTACGCCGCCAACAGGTGGGAGACGATAGGGGAGCTGGAAGGCATGCTCCTGAGGATGGACGTAGTGATAGTGGACAGGTACTCGGGGTCGAACCTCGCGTACGGCATTTCCAACGGCCTGCAACTCGACTGGCTGATGGGCATCGAGTCAGGCCTCCCCGTGCCCAACCTGACGCTGGTGCTCGACGCCTCGCCAGCGGCCCTCGCGCCCAGGAGAGGGTCCAAGGACTCCTACGAGCGCAATATGGACCTCCAGTCGAAGGCGCGAAGGGCATACTCCGACCTCGCTGCCAAGTTCGGCTGGACCTTGGTCGACGCCAATAGGCGGATTGATGAGACGGCGGAGTCGGTCAGGGCCGCGGTCACCAAGGCCCTCGCAGCCGGCGGCCGAACCGTTTAAGACGCCAAGACCGCTTTTCCGGCCGGTTGAAGCTCAACCCGGTGGCCGAGATCAGAGATCCGGTCCACGGCTACATCAGGATGACCCAGGTCGAGAAAGAGCTCATCGATTCCCCCTTCATCCAGAGGCTCAGGCGAATCCACCAGCTTGCAGGGGCGTATCTGGTCTACCCCGGCGCCACTCACACAAGGTTCGAGCACGTCATCGGGACCATGCACGTGGCGGGCCAGATAGCGGACGCGCTCGTCCGCGGGTCTGAGCTGGACCCGGACCTTGCGCAGGAGGTGCGCGTAGCCGCGCTTCTCCACGACGTCGGCCACGGCCCATTTTCCCACATGTACGAGGACGTCCTCGCGGGCAAGTCGCACGAAGAGATCTCCCAGCGGGTCATCCTCGAGACCTCCATCGGGGACATACTGAACAGAAACGGTTTCTCGCCGAAGAGGATGTCCGAGTTCGCCGTCGGGAGGCAGAGGACCAAGCCGCCGTTCATGAACGAAATCATAGCTGGGAGTCTGAGCGCAGACATGATGGATTATCTTCCCAGAGACTCTTACTTCACAGGGGTCGAGTATGGGAAGGTCGACGCCCAGAGGGTGATGGACTCCCTGCACGTAGCAGGGGGGCATCTCGTGATCGATGACGCCGCCCTCTATGCATACGAGGCGCTGCTGCTCGCCCGCTACGAGATGTTCAAGGCAGTCTACTTCCATCGTACAGTAAGGGCCGCCGAGCTGATGCTGGTGCGCTCGATGCAGCTTGCCGATGGGGTGCTCGGCCTGACAGATCTGTCCGACCTCTCGAAGTACCTCGACCTCACCGACGAACTCGTCATTCACAGATTGGTCACGCTCGACCCCGCTACGCCGGCCCTGAAGGAGGCAAGGCGGCTTGCGTCTGACTTCAACGACAGAAGGCTCGTGAAGTGCGTTTTCGAGAGGGTGGTGCAGAGGAAGGACGAGGAGGTCGGACTCCTCTTCGCAGACGAGTCGGCGAGAAGGAAGGCGGTTGCAGGGATGGCGAGGGCTTCGGGCGTGGACCCCGGCAAGCTCTATCTCGATGTCCCCACCACGCCCTCTGTGCCCTACACCTACTCCAAGGGGGTGCTGAGGGAGGTCAGCCTGCTCAAGTCGGAGGGAAAGAGGAGGGTGGTGAAGGCGGTCCCTCTGAGCGAGCTGTCCCTGGTGGGTTCCATAGCCGGCTTCATGGACGTGCTGCGCGTCTATACCACTCAGGAGAACAGGGTGGCGGTGGCGAAGGCGGCGTCGAAGATGTTCAGGGAAGAGGACTTCGCCACATCCGCCTGATGATATTGGTCGTAATATAGTCCGGCGCCCTAATATCGCGTGGAGGTTTCCGACCGGTTCGCTTACGAGTCGTTCCGCCCGGGCCAGAGGGAGTTCGCAGAGCGGGTATATGCCGCGTGCAGCGGCGGCCAGACGCTGATCGCAGAGGCGATGAGCGGATTCGGGAAGACCTCGGCGGTATTGGCGGGGGCGCTCACGGCAGCCGAGGAGACCGGTTGCAGGATAGTCTACGCATGCCGCACGAAGCGCCAGATCTTCAGGGTAGTTGAAGAGATAGCGAGGCTCCAGCAGAAGCACCCGTTCAAGGCCGCGTCGATGCTCTCGAAGTACGACTACTGCCTCCTCAGGAGGCACAGGGCCGTCCCCCAAGAGTCGTTTGGCTGGTATTGCACTTTCAACACCAGCAACAACCTCTGCTCCTACTTCCTGAACGTCCCGCTGACGAAGGAGTTCAGACGCCTAGTCGACAGTTCCCTGGCCCGGGTGCCCCTCCACCAGGAACTCGTAAGAGAGTCGGAGACGATTCACGTCTGCCCGTACGAGGTGACGAGGCTTGCGATGGTCCAAGCCCAGCTCGTCGTGGTACCCTACCAGTACGCCTTCGACCCGAAGGCGGCGCACGTCATCTTCGACCAAGGCCCGGCGGACAGGGGCCACACCATGCTCGTCGTCGACGAGGCCCACAACCTGAGAGACTTCTACAGGGGCATCGGGTCTGCGACCCTGTCGCTGGGCCAGGTGGAAGGCGCAGAACGCGAGGCTAGGGCCATGCTCATGGAGGATGCAGCGAAGTCGATCTCAGTCCTGCGCACATCGCTCGAACGCGTCATATCTGGGGGCAATAGGTGGCAGTTGGACAGGGCCTCGGTACTCGAGAAGTTCCGCAACGACCAGGGGACTGCCTGGCTCCAGAACCTTGCGTTCGAGTTGAGCGCAAGTTCGGGCGCGGCCTGGGGCTCTGTGATATACGAACGAAGGCTCCCCTCGCTGATTCTCCGTGTGGGAGACTTCCTCGCCAAGCTTTCGTCGTCCACTCCCAACATCTTGGTAAAGTGGGACGACTGCATCGGGTTGGTGGACCCCGACCCAGTGAGGGGGACCTCCGAATATCTGGGGGGCTTCACGAGCTCCGTCCTCATCTCGGCGACGGTCAACCCTTCCTCGGCCTTCGCACGGTCAGTGGGGCTCGACCCGGAGGCGATCGAGACATACCAAGCCCCCACCGCCCCACTAGTGACCGTCAGGACCGCGGTGGACACTGGGACCTCAACGCGCTACAAGCTCAGGACCCCCGAGATGTATTCTAAGATATCATGCCGCATCGCCGCGGTGATCAATTCTACCTCGTCTGGGGTGGGCGTCTTCGCTCCCTCCTATTCCGTCCTTCAGGCAATATCTGAGATGGTCTCCAGGAGGGTGTCCGACCGCAACATAGTCGCCGAGGCGCCCGGGATGTCAAACGACCAGGCCACGGAGATCTTCGACTCGTTCAGGTCCACCGGAGACTCGGTCCTGTTCGCGGTCCAGGGAGGAAGGTTCTCCGAAGGGGAAGACTTCGAAGGAGGCGCCATGGGCTCGATCGTCGTAGTAGGGCTCGCTGTCCCGCCGCCCTCCCCGATGATGTACGCCGAGTACGCGTTCATGAAGCGCGCGGGGCGCCAGGACTCCTATCTCGTGCTATCGCGACTCCCTGCCTTGCGCAAGGCGTTCCAGGCCGCAGGTAGACACGTCCGGAGTCCGGGGAAGAGGGGCATGGTCTTCTTCCTCGACGAGCGGTTCGGGAGCCCGGCCGCGACGGAGTTGATGCCTTCTTGGCTGAGGGACGACATGGTGGTGGGCGACCTGTCTCCGGGCACCATCGAAGCGCTCAGCCACGACTTCTGGTCGGGTGGCTGACGACCTCTCCCCTCCTGAACGCGATCTTGGCGGCCGCCGCCTGGTCCCGTTGGACTCCCTTCATCTTCGGGGCCCTCGAAGTACCAGATTCGTCGACCAGCTCCACGGTAGCCGAGGGGATCTCCCTGCCGAAACCATCCGCCAGTCTCGCTGCCAGATGCCTGTTGCCGTTCCCCACCCTGACGAGGACCCGGCTGCCAGGCAGGGCCCTGGCGTACGCCGCGACCCTCGAGGAGACGGCCGCGGGGGAGTCGAACGTATTGGAGGAAAGCTTGGTCCGCCCATAGAACACGGCCACTCCGGTCCTCTTGCCAGGGTCCACCCCGACGAGGATCAGGTCTTCTTCTCCATCTAAGCGGGACACCACCTGGCCCTTGAATATGCCTGGACTCTCGTCCAGGCGCTCCAGCACCATGGCCTTGTCGCCGAAACGCTCGGATTCGTCTTCCGTTGTAAGCACGACGTCGCAGTCGTCGAAGCTCGATTCAGAGACCAGACTCGAGAACGGGAGGCCAGCTCTCCTCAACCTCGATACGAGAGCATAGTACGCCCGCGCCTTCGAGGTTATCACGCAGATACGGCTCAATTTGATATATTCTCCCAGATGACTGGCTTCGACTAATGAGCTTTAGCGGAGGTGGATGGCCCTCTCTGCTGGTCCCCCTGGCGGGCAAGACTGCGACCTTCCTCGTCGAAGGGCGGCAGGCAAACGTCAGGTTCGCCCGCACGCTCGTGAGCGCCGTCGCGAAGACGGGCCATCCATGCGTCGTCTTTGACATCGACGCCCTCTACTCGTCCAACGCTGACCTGATCTTCGCAGGCCTCCCTGGTGCGGCCCCCTTCACTATCAGGGTCCCTCCTCCCGGCTCCGACATCGAACCCGAGTTCTCATCGCTGTTCGCCTCCCAACAGAAGGTAATCGTTATCGACAGCCTGAACAGCTTCTATCACTTGGTCTCCCTTGAAGACGGAAGCTCCAGGGGGAGGAAGCTGATGTTCGCCCTTGCTAGCCTTTCGCACTTCGCTAGGGGGAACGGCGGCGCCGTCATCCTGAGCATGTACAAGCGCGAGGGTTTCTCGAAGTCAGGCAGAGGAAGGTCCATCTCGAACCTCTCCGATGTCACTGCGTCGGTGGACGTCAGAGGGGAGGAGGTCGAAATCAGGACAGAGAAAGGCTCGGCGTGGCCGGGCGGAGTTTTCTCTAGCCGAATCCCTTGAGAAGCGCCAGGTCTATGCCGGCGAAGATCGAGACCACGAGAAGAAGCAGGGCCAACCCCAGATAGAGGTTCACCGCCCTCGCCCGGACCGTCTGCCTGCCGCTCAGGTACACCAGATAGACGCCGGCGCCGCCGGTAATTATGATGAAAGCGTTGATCACAGCTTCGGGGATGGTCTCAGCCTGGCCGTTCGGATACGGGATGTATGTCTGGTTGGGCACCCTGTAGACCAACGCGGTGACGAACCCAGCCATGAGCCCCACCAGGGTCAGGACGTACACCGTCTGGACTAGCCCTCCACGTCTGGTCAGCGACCCCAGTAGCCCTACGGCCCCGTTCTTCAGGGACCCTACCGTCCTTCGGTACGCCGATTCGAGCGATTGTCTTATCATCTAACCACCTAGCAGAAACCCTGCTGTCTCCTTAGCCCACTGGCCCGTTTGAACGTTGCGTTTAACACTATCCAAATACTTTTCCCAACCGATGCCCCCGTAGGCCTTCTCCCAGAGGGGGTACGCTGCCTGCAACTTCACCTTCGCCGCTTCATGGTGCCGGCAAAGGTCTGCCGTGCTCTCCCTACCGCAGACTGCACACTTCATCTCTTCTTCCCTGGACAATCCGGGTTAGGGCAGAGCCTCCAGGGGCGCCCTTTCCCCACGATGTGGACGATGGGCCATGAGCAGCGCTCGCACGTCTTCGAAGTAGCCTTGACCGTCCCCCTTTGAGGCAGAGGGGCGGAAGCGCGACAGATCGAGGGGTAGTTCGAGCACCCGACGAATCGCTTGCCCGAAGTCTTCGACCTGATCAGTCTCAGCTCCCCGGTCTTGCAGACGGGGCATCTGCCCAGCGCGAAGGCCTTGGCGGCTGCGCCGGTCAGGGCCGAGTCCAACTCCTTCCCCAGGGCGTCTTCCTCTGCGCCCAGAGCGGCAAGCTGGCTCGCCATGGACCTGACCGCCTCCCGGAGCATCTCCGCCTCCTCTTCCTTCCCTCGTTCTACGGCGTCCAGCTTCTCTTCGATGCCGCGCGTGAGGCCCATGCCCATGACCTCGGGCGCGAACTTCTCCATCGCCTCGGCGACCGCGAACCCAAGGTCTGTCACTTCCATGCCTTCCCCCGCGACATACCCTCTTCCCACCAGCGTAGCTATGACGTCCGCTCGCGTAGCCTTGGTCCCAATCCCCTCTCTCTCCATCTTTTCCAGCAGGCTGCCTGGGTTATACCGAACAGGTTTCTGGTCGAATCTGCCTTCGACCACTACATCGGAGACATCGAGGCTTTCCCCCTCGGATATCGGTGGAACTTCTCTGTCCCTGAGCCCCGCATACCTTCCGTAGTACTCCATCCAGCCTGGGGAAAGCGTCCTCCCTCCTGCAAGCCTGAACTCGTGGCTGCCGACGGCGAGGGTGACGTCGACGAGCTCACGCCTCGCCGAGGGCCCGAAGGCAGCAAGAAACCTTCTCACGACGAGGTCGAAGATGGACCTCTCCGAGCGGTCGAGGGCCCTCCGCGGCCTCTCCCCCGTAGGATGCAGGGCCGGATGGGCGGGGTCTGACCTCGCCCCCTGGACTGGCCTGGCGTCGGACTTCAGTATCCGTCCGGCGATTTCAGAATACTCAGGCATCTTCGAAATCCCCGAGACTATCTTCCTCAGGCCGAGTGTTGGCGGGAGCTTCTGGCTCCCCGTCCGGGGGTATGAGATCAGGGCTCCGAGGTAGAGGCGCTCGGCGACCTGTAGCGTCCTGCTCGGGGTGTAACCGAAGGCCCTGTACGCCTCCTTCTGGAGCTCGCCGATGTCGAAGGGGGTGGGGGGTCCCACTTGGACTGCGCTCCTCCTGACCGAAGCCGCCACCGCCTTCTTCCCGACGCAGCCGTCGTGGACCTCCCTTGCCAGGCGCTCGGTCGGGACTTTGTCCTGAGAATATGCAGCGGTGAACTCCTTCCCCTCCCTGCGGAACTTGCCCGTGACTCTCCAATACGGCAGGGGGACGAACTCTCGTATCGCCTTCTCCCTTTCCACCAGGAACCCCAGGGTGGGCCCCTGCACTCGCCCCATGCTCACCGTCTTGTACCTGTGCCCCCAGCCCAAAGCCGACTGCGAAAGCGCCCTGGAGAGGTTGACCCCCCACACGAAGTCGATAGAGTGCCTCGCCCTTCCAGCCCGGGCGAGCCCCTGCCCTGACTGAGGTTCAAGGCCGTCGAACGCCCTCCTCAGGTCATCCTCTGTCAGCGTCGAGAACTTCGCCCTGAGGGCGGTCTTCTCCTTGCCCCCGCACGCATATCTCAGCAGATTGTAGCCTATCGTTTCGCCCTCGACGTCGAAGTCGCAGGCGTTCACGAACCTCGATGCTCCTGCCGACAACTTCTTGATGGCAGAGATGCGCCTGCCCGCGCCGGCGTCGTCTTCGTCTACCAGGTCGGACGGGTACCATTCCAGGTCGAAGACCGGGTAGACCGTCCTCTCCTCCGAGGCGTCCGACACGGCGTAGAGGTGCCCCTGTGCCGAGCAGACTACGAATTCTTCCCCCCCTCGGGAAAGGGAGTAGGCCGAGGCGCCGTCCACCGTCATGACCCTGCTGCTCCCCCCAGACAGGGCGTCTGCCACCCTTCTAGCGGCGTCTGGCTTCTCACAGATTACCAGCGTGTACCCCGAATTCATCATCCCCCGACGCATTCAGCCGGCGCGTGCGGGCTCTATAGCTCCTGCCTAGGAAAAGGAGCCGTCGATCTTCCTGACCTCGACCTGGTACCTCGTGGGCGCGAGTTTCGCGCCACATTTCTTGCAGCGGTAGTCCGCGGCCTTCAACACGTCCCCCGGAGACCTCAGGTCGAACCCTGAATACAGAGGCGTGCCGCAGGAACTGCAGGCTATCTCAAAGGTCAACGCCCTGCCGGTGCCTCGGCGTGGATTTAGGCCTATGCGCCGTGCCCGTACCCCAGGCTCCTGAGAAACACGTCGTCTTCGACGGGGATGGCGAACCTTCTCCCAGGGTACTCCTCGTCCTTCAGGAGTTTCCCCGCCCCTCGCACTATCACTACAGGGGTCGCTTCGTCCGACTCCCCCATCAACACTTCTGCCGCCGAGCTGAGGTCGTCGGCGAGCGCCTGCGAGGTCACTTTGAGGACGTTGCCGAAGAGGTCGGACCTCCCCCGCATATCGAGCACTGCGTCCACCCCCGAAGCAGCCACGGCCACTCCTGTCGTGCCTCTGCGCGTAGGTGAGAGCCGGCTGTCGCAGATCACTACGCCCACAGAAACGCCCCTCGAGAACCTCAGCTCTTCCCTTATCCTCCGCGCGGACGCTTCCGGCCTCCTTGGGTATAGGACCACCATACCGTGCCCTATGTTCGACTTGTCGATCCCCGCGTTGGGGGTGAGCAGCCCTTCCTTGCTTGTGAGGAGGAAGCCGGGGATCCCTCCTAACACCTCGTCAGACTCGCGGACGACGAGCTCGCAGAGCCTCGGGTCCATGCGGTGCTCCGCGGCCAGCTCCCTCGCCCGAGCGCCCGGGCGGACCCTGGCCAGCTTCACCACCCGCCCTTCCGATATGGCGACGAACTTGCTCGAAATCACTAGTATGTCCCCGTCCCTCAGCTTCCCCCCAACCTCGGCATCGATCAGTTCTACGACGTCGAACTTCGCACTCTTCCTCGGCATCGTCACCGGGACCAGCGTCAGCAAATGCTTCTCCGGACCGTTGCCCACTTAAATAGAGTCGGGCTCCCTTGAGGCTGGTGCCGAAGACAACCCAGCTCTACGACTATCACGCGAAACACGCCAAGCTCACCGAGTTCGCTGGCTACGACATGCCTCTGTGGTATTCGACCACCAGCGAAGAGCACATGGCGGTCAGGAACGCGTCTGGGATCTTCGACGTGTCCCACATGGCTCGGTTCGAAGTCAGAGGTGAACGCGCGACCGGGTTCCTCGAGGAGCTGGTCCCCACCTCGGTCGAGTCTCAGCCTCCAGGGAAGGCGTTCTACACCCTGCTGCTCAACGAGCGGGGGGGAATCATCGACGACCTGATCATCGAGAGGCTGGGGGCCGACAGATACATGGTGGTAGTCAACGCGGCGAACCATCAGACTGACCTCCGCCACATGATGGACCGCGCCCCCTCGGGCCTCGCTTTCCAAGACGTGACCGAGGACTCTGCGATGATCGCAGTCCAGGGCCCGGCCGCATCGGCTTCGCTGCAACCGCTCACCGACCTCGACCTGAGCCAACTGAAGCGCTTCAGGTGCGCGGAGGCAAGGGTCGCTGGCGAGGACGCCCTCGTTTCAAGGACCGGATACACCGGCGAGGACGGATTCGAGGTCATCGTCTACGGGACTTCGGCGGCGAACCCTCAGGGCGCGCTGAAGGTCTGGAACCGGCTCGCGGCGACTTCCGCTCCATGTGGGCTCGGTGCCAGAGACTCGCTCAGGCTCGAGGCGGGCCTGCCTCTGCACGGCTCCGACATCGACCAAGATACAGACCCATTCGAAGCAGACCTGGCCTGGGTCATGACCGCGGGGAAGACCGGGTACGTCGGTGCGGGCGCACTTGCCAAGTACAAGGACCATGGACCCGCCACCGTCAGGAGGGGGCTTGTCGTGGAGTCGGGAATCCCCCGCCACGGATTCGAAATCACTGCCGACTCCAGCCCGCTTGGGAGTGTGACCAGCGGTACCTTCTCGCCTCTGCTCCGGAAGGGGGTGGGGCTGTGCAGGGTGAAGAGCGACCGCTCCGCCTTCGGCGCACAGGTGGGGGTGCTCATCAGAGAGGCCCGTCAGAGCGGGACCATCACGAAGCCGCCGTTCTACGACGAGCGCCTCTATGGCTGGAAGCGCCAGAAGGGTAATTAGTTCGCCGCGAGGGCGCACGCCCGATGGAGGTCCACGGATACCAGATCCCCGAGGGGCTGCTTTACACCAAGGAACACGAGTGGGCGAAGCAAGAAGGGGCCGTCGTCAGGATAGGCGTCACGGACTACGCCGCTAAGACGCTGAACGACGTGGTCTACGTGGCCTCCCCCAAGCCAAAGTCGAAGGTGGAGCACATGAAGTCGATGGGGACCGTCGAATCAATCAAAGCTGTGTCCGAGGTGTACTCTCCGATTTCGGGGGAGGTCGCGAGGATCAACGGCGACCTGGACGCTCACCCTGAACTCGTGAACAAGTCGCCCTACGGCGAGGGGTGGCTGGTCGAGGTGACGCCATCGGACTTCGCGGGGGAGAGCAAGTCCCTCCTGGACGCGAAGGCGTACGCGGCCTACCTCAACACCCTGCTCACGAAGTGACTGAAAAAGCACGCTTAAAATAGCCCGGCGGGCGCTCGATTTCCAGATTTGGGTACACTCGACACCCTCCGGTCTTTCATGAAGCGCCCCACCGTATCCCGCAGGGCCCTCATGATTTCCATGGTGCTCGCCATTGTCTTCTCCATCGCCGTCCTCATCAGGGCCTATGCGGCGAAGTACGGCTTCTACCTGAACGAGTTCGACCCGTATTACGACTACTACGCGGCCCAGCACATCGTGAACCTGGCAAACCAGCAGGGGCTCTACTCCGCCCTCTTCGCCAACCCCGCTAACTGCGGCCCGACGGTCTACACCGCCTGCCACACCATGCAGGGCTACTTCTACTGGCACGACATCCAGACATGGTTCCCGGTCGGCAGGAACGTGGCCGCGACCTCACAGGGGGGGCTTCAGCTCGCCGGAGCCCTGATCTTCCTGCTGGTCCACAACGTCTTCGGCGTCCCGATATCGCTTTACGACCTCCTGGTCCTCCTCCCCGTGTTCTTCGGCGCGATAACGGCCGTGATCTTCTACTTCCT
>JAKAPI010000043.1 GCA_021807225.1 archaeon
AAGTTCCCCGATTTCGACGCAATCAGGAAAACGCTCTAGCCGAGACGTACGAGGGCCTGGCCCCGCTTTACCGCGGTGCCTTCGGTGACCAGCACCTCCTTCACCTCTGCATCGCGGTCGGCCCTCACCGCGACCTCCATCTTCATCGACTCGAGCACTACCAGGGGGTCGCCCGCGCTTACCTTCTCTCCGACTTTTGCCAGTGTGGTGGTGACCTTCCCGGGCATGGGCGCGACCACCACGTCCTTCTGTGTCGACGCCGCGGCGGCCCTCGGGGCCGAGGTCGTGGCAAGGGCAACGGCCCGCGCGTAGGAGAAGTGCTCGCCGTCGATGGCCATCCGCACCTGCTGTGGGTTCGCTTCGAGCAGTGTGACCGTGACGGGCTTGTCTCCGACCTCCACGAGCACCGTGTTCTGCCCTGGTTGGCGCTTCAGCTTCAGGCGATACTCCTTGCCTGAAACTGTCGCCGTGTACCCTTCGCCCGCCGGGGCCACGTCTACGACGAAGTGGCCGTCCTCGCTCTCCAGCTCATAGCGCGTCATAGTACCTCCCCTTCTGCCTCGCCGGCGGTTGCTTCGGCCTCTCCTGCTGCGCCCGCAGGACCGCCAGGGTCGCCCCTGACTCGAGTATCGCAGCAGCTATGGCCGCCCCGTCGTGGGCGAGGGCCTCCCTCTCAGACGCGAGCCGGTCGGCGAAGGACTGGACGATCTTGTTGTTCTCGAGGAACTGTACGTCGAGGTTCCAGTTGGCGAACTCCTCGTGGCTGAGGATGAACCTCTGGAGCGGTATCGTGGTCCTGGGGCCGTCGATGACGAACTCCGACAGGGCGAGGAGCATCCGCTTCCTTGCCTCCTCAAGGTCGTTGCCGAAGACGACAAGCTTGGCGAGGAGGGAGTCGTAGTATTCTGGGACTTCGTAGCCCGGGTAGAGGGCGGTGTCTATCCTGACTCCGGCCCCGCCCGGGAAGAAGAGCCGCTCGACCCTGCCGCTCGACGGGGCGAAGCCCGCCGCCGGGTCTTCGGCGTTTATCCTGCACTGGATCGCGGCGCCCCGCAGCTTGACGTCTTCCTGACCGTAGTCGATTCCCTCTCCTGCGGCGATCTCGAGCTGTTCCTTGACGAGGTCGAGCCTCGCCCGCATCTCCGTGATTGGGTGTTCCACCTGGAGCCTGGAGTTCACTTCGATGAAGTAGAAGTTCTGGTCTTTGTCCATCAGGAACTCCACCGTCCCCACGTTCTCGTACTCCAGGGCCTTGGCGAGCTTCACCGCGTAGTCGGCGACCCTGGTTCTCGCCAGCTCGTCCAGCCCCGGGGCCGGGGTAATCTCAAGCAGCTTCTGGTGCCGGCGCTGGATGCTGCACTCCCTCTCGCCCAGCTGGAGGACCTTGCCTCTGCCGTCGGACACTATCTGGACCTCGATGTGACGCGCCGGCCTGACCAACTTCTCGACGAACAGCCCCGCCTTCCCGAGGGACCGCTTCATCTCGGTCGATGCCAGGTTGAACCCCTGAAGCAGCTGCCTGTCGTCGTTGGCTTCCCTTATCCCGCGTCCGCCCCCGCCGAACGCGGCCTTGAGCAGGACCGGATACCCCAGCTCCCGGGCTGCCTCGAGGGCCCCCTCCGGAGTGTAGACCACCGTCTCCCCTCCCTCTATCACCGGGACTCCGGCCCTCTTGGCTATCCTCTTGCAGTCGACCTTGTTCCCGGCGATGACGAGGGTCCGGGCCTTGGGACCCACGAACTTGATGCCTGCCTGACGGCACTTCTCGGCGAGGTTCCAGTTCTCTGACACGAAGCCGTAGCCGGGGTGGAGGGCGTCGACCCCCGCGTCGACTGCAGCCTGCACCACCTTGTCTATGTTCAGATAGCTGTCCCCGGGGTCGGCGGGCCCTATCCTGACCGCCCTGTCGGCGAGCCTGACGTGCAGCGCGTCCGCGTCCACGTCGGAGTAGACCGCGACCGTCTTGACGCCTAGGAGCTTGCAGGTCCGGATGATCCGGACCGCGATTTCGCCCCTGTTCGCTATCAGAACGTCTCTGAACAACTGGTCTTCACAGCTGGATGTTGCCGTGCTTCTTTGCGGGCCTGAACTCGCTCTTGCCCTTCATGGACTCGAAGGCGGAGATGATCTTCGGTCGGGTGGAGGAGGGCGGGATCACTTCGTCGATTATCCCCCTGCTCGCGGCGACGTAGGGGTTGGCGAACTTCTTCCGGTAGTCGGAGGTCAGCTGCTTCCTCATGCCCTCGGGGTCGGCGGCGGCTTCGATCTCCTTCCTGTAGATGATGTTGATGGCGCCCTCCGGGCCCATGACCGCGATCTCTGCGCCTGGCCAGGCGTAGTTGATGTCGGCCTTGCTGTACTTCGACCCCATGGCGCAGTATGCCCCGCCGTAGGCCTTCTTCACGATCAGAGTCACCTTCGGGATGGTGGCTTCGCAGTAGGCGTAGAGCAGCTTGCATCCATGACGGATCAGTCCTCTGTGCTCCTGGTCAGTCCCCGGGAGGTAGCCGGGCACGTCCACCAGGGTGAGGACGGGGATGTTGAACGAGTCGCAGAACCGCACGAACCTGGCGGCCTTGTCGGAGCTGTCGACGTCGAGGGCGCCGCCGAGGACCATGGGCTGGTTCGCGACCACCCCCACGCTGTTCCCCGCCATGCGGGCGAAGCCGACGGTGACGTTCTGCGCCCACCCCGCGTGGACCTCCATGTAGTTCCCGTTGTCGACCAGCCTCTGGATGATCTTCCTGATGTCGTACGCCTTGTAGGGCTCGGCCGGGGCGAGGGAGTCGAGTTCGGAGTCGGGCTCGATGGGCGCCGTCCACTCGACGGCCGGGGGGGACTCCGTGTTGTTCTGCGGCAGATACGAAAGCAGCGACCTGATCGAAGCGAGACAGTCCTTCTCGCTGTCGAACACGAAGTGGGCGACGCCGCTCTGCGTCGCGTGGATCGTGGCGCCTCCGAGGTCTTCGAAGGTCACGGTCTCGCCGAGCGCTGCTTTCACGACGTCGGGGCCGGTGACGAACATCTGGCCGATGCCCTTCACCATGAAGATGAAGTCGGTCATGGCGGGGGAGTAGACAGCCGCGCCGGCGCTCGGGCCAAGGACTGCGCTGATCTGGGGGATCACCCCCGACGCCAGCGTGTTCCTGAAGAACATCTCGCTCACGCCCGCAAGGCTGGAGACGCCCTCCTGGATCCTAGCGCCCCCCGAGTCGTTCAGCGCTATGATTGGGGCGCCGTTCTTCAGGGCCAGGTCCATGACCTTGGTCACCTTCTTCATCAGAGCTTCCCCCAGGGAGCCTCCGAACACAGTAAAGTCGTGGGCGTAGAGATAGACCAGGCGCCCGTCGATCTTCCCATAGCCGGCGACCACGCCGTCGCCGAGAGGGTGCGACCTGTCCATTCCGAGGTCCGTGGACCTGTGGGTGACGAACTTGTCGAGCTCGTTGAACGTGCCCTGGTCGAGGAGGAGGCCTATCCGCTCCCGGGCGGTGAGCTTGCCCTTCCTGTGCTGGTCGTCGACCCTTTCCTGGCCGCCCCCCAGCTCAGCGACCCGGTCCATCTCGTCGAGGTCTCTTTCGTTCCCACTCAACTGTGGCTCTCTTCGCCCCGGATGTTAAAAGGGTGGGTTCCTTCAGACGCCGCATTCCAGTTTCCGTCGCCGATTGACGAACCGTCAGCCCCGCTCTCTGAGCCACTCGAGGTCTTCCGCGCTGATCGCCACCGACTCCCCCTCGAGCGAGACGACCAGGTTCCCTTCGGCGTCGATGTCTTCGGCGACGCATGAAAACGGGTTTTCTCCGGTTTTCAGCTTGATGGAGACCTCCTTGCCGATGGTCCCGACCAGCCGCGCCCACTCGTCCCTGAGGTCCTCGCCGGACTTCCACCTCTCGTAGAGCAGGGAGAACGAGTCGAGTATGGAACGTGTGACGTCAGACACTTTGACCTTCCTGCCCAGCTCCGATGCCAGGCTGGTGGACTCCTGTTGCAGCTCGCCCATCTCCGATGCCGGGGCGTTGCAGTCGACCCCAATCCCGACGATGATCTGGTCGACCTCTCCTCCGCTGGACTGGGCTTCGGCGATCGCTCCTCCCAGCTTCCTGGCCCTGATGGTGACGTCGTTGGGCCAGCGGATGGTCGGCGCGAGCCCTGTTGCCTGCCTGATGCCTTCGACCATCGCAGTCGCCGCCACGAGGGCGGCAAGCTCAGGCCTTGCGACCTTTGCGGGCCGCAGTATGAAGGACAAGTAGAGCCCGCCCAAGGGAGAGACCCAAGAGCGTCCCAGGCGGCCAGTACCCGAAGTCTGGGACCTGGCGGTGATGACCGTGCCCTCCGGGGCGCCGCGGGCGGCGTGCTCTCTTGCAACCCCCTGTGTCGGACCCACTGTG
>JAKAPI010000044.1 GCA_021807225.1 archaeon
TGGGCGGACATCTCCCCCAACGACCTGGACGCCATCGTGATCAGCCACTCGCACCTCGACCACATGGGGTTCCTCCCTGCGATGTACAAGTACGGCTACGAGGGCCCGGTCTACTGCACCGAGCCGACCCTCCCCCTGATGACGCTCCTTCAGAACGACTTCGTGAAGATCGCCCAGATCGAGGGGGGGCGCCTCATCTACGACCAGAAGGACATACGCGACGTCATACAGCACGCCATCACTCTCCCCTACGGGATGGTGACGGACATCTCGCCGGACATCAAGTTGGTCTTCAACAACGCGGGGCACATCCTGGGCTCGGCCACCGTGCACCTGCACATAGGGGACGGCGCCCACAACATAGTCTACACCGGGGACTACAAGTACGGGAGGACGCAGCTCTTCGACTCGGCCACCTGGAACTATCCGAGGGTGGAGACGCTCATCACCGAGAGCACCTACGGCAACAAGGAGGACATCATGCCCGTCCGCGAGGAGGTGGAGATGAACTTCGTCAACGCCATCAACGGGATCTTGAAGAACGGAGGGAAGGTGCTCATCCCGATCCCCGCCGTGGGGAGGGCGCAGGAGATACTGCTGGTCATAGACCAGTACATGAGGAACAAGGTCCTGGTCGAGGCCCCGGTCTTCACCGAGGGGATGATCTCCGAGGCGACCGCGATACACGTGTCCTATGCCGACTACCTCTCGAGGGAGCTGAGGGCCAAGATCCTCGAGGAGGGGGTCAACCCGTTCCAGTCAGAGTACTTCACCGAGGTCGAGCACCCGAGCGACAGGGAGGAGGCGTACAGAGAAGGGCCGGCGATCATCATGGCCACGTCAGGGATGCTTGAAGGGGGGCCGGTCCTGGACTACTTCGAGCACCTCGCGCCCTCCGAGAAGAACAAGATACTCTTCGTGTCGTACCAGGTCCAGGGGACCATCGGCCGCAGGGTCCTCGACGGAGGGAGCCAGGCGAGCCTGATGGGGACCGACGGCAAGATCAAGATAGTCGACGTCAAGGCGTCGGTGCAGAAGGTCGAGGGGTTCAGCGGCCACAGCGACTACAACCAGATCGTGCGCTTCGTGGGGAAGGTGAGGCCGAAGCTGCAGCTGGTGCTGGTCAACCACGGAGAGAAGAGGAAGACCGAGAACCTTGCCTACGCCATCCAGAGGATCTACAGGATCCCTGCGATTCATCCAGCGGTACAGGAAGCGATAAGGGTCTACTAGACGGGTTTACTGGAGGCCGCGCCAGATTCTGACGCCGGGCGGAGTTATCACGACCCTTTCGTCCCCGAGCCTGGCGATGTCCCCACCCACGGACGTGGCGAACTCGTAGAGCTGCTCCACCGAGGACTTCAGCTCCTCGAGGCTCTTCTGGGCCAGCGGGGTCACCTTCAGGATGACGATGGTCTTGTTGGTCACGTCTTCCTGGATCTTGGGCAGGTCTTCGATGCTCCTCAGCGCCAGCGCCTTCAGGAGTATCTCCTTGTTCTGCCCTTCGAGCTTCCTCTCCTGCATCACTCCAGACATTTTTGTGTTGTCTCTCCTGGCCTCTCAGCTATTATTAAGCATAGGGCGCGCTGGCAATTGTATCACGGTCATGAATTAGTTAGACCGAGTAGTAGAGAATTGTTCAGAAATCGGAAAATCCGTTCTCAGGTTATAAGGAGAGGGGTCGCCGAAAGTGATGCGGTTCAGATCGCCTTGTGCGCGTTCCAGTACCTGTCCCCGACGTGATGCGAGTTCTTGATGCAGCTCCCCTTGGTCATGGCCGCGGCCTCCGGCCCCGTGACCGCGGACGGCCCGACGGCGATGGCCCTGCCTTTCTTCTCCTCCTTGACCACCACGATCCTCCCGGCGGCGCCCCAGTCGTCCAGCTTGCGTATCCCAGGCCTCATCACGTCCGCCCCGTTGAGGAGGAACCTGATGGCTCCCTCGTCGACCACGGCGGAGGGGAAGAGGGCGACGGCCCCAGGCGACCCGAGATAGGGGAAGAACGAGTCCCCGGCCTGGACGAACTCGAGCCCGTCGAGCGTGACGAAGACGACCCCTTCCTCCGGCTCGGCGCACTCGGCCTGGGCAGACTTCGAGAGGTTGAGCGAAAGGCCCAGCGAGGACTCGATCTTCTGGATCATCTCGACCGAGTCGCGCCTGGAAAGGACCCACTTCTTCAACTGGAGCGAACCGGATGACTGCTTAAATAAATGAATTCGGATGGCTGGTTCGAGACAGATACTTGTCAGTCGACATGGCCGTCAAAGAGCTCGAGTCCAGCATGGGGTTGGTCGTCCTCGTCAAACTGAAGGGAGGGAAGGTAATCAGAGGGAACCTCCAGGGGTTCGACCAGCACATGAACCTCGCCCTTGAGAAGGCCGAGGAGGTGGCCGAGGACGGCAAGTCGAACTCCCTCGGGACGCTGATCGTCCGGGGGGACAACATAATCATGGTCTCGCCGCCGCCGTCCTGAGACCCGGTCGGAACTCGGACGCAGCCGCCAAACGATTTGCGCCTCCCGAATCTACTTTTATACCAAAGGCGCCGGAGCAGCGGCAAGGAACAGGCGCATGGTTGACATCCTCACAATAGCGATTTCTGCCGCTGTGGGGCTCGGCCTCGGCGGGGTCGCGGCGTATGCGGTGTTCTACACGAGGCCGAAGGAGCAGAAGGTGGTCGTCTCCAGGCCGGAGCCGGGCGCAAGATCGACGGAGGTGACTGTGACCACAACGGAGCTGGACAGGTCGCGCAGGGAGATGAGGACCATCATGGTCGAGAGAGACCTGCTCTCCTCCGCGATGATGAAGCTGTACGAGGCTGAGAGCGAAGGCAGGATCACCAGGGAAGAGAGGGAGATGATTTCAAAGCGCTACAGCGACCAGATCAAGGACCTCCAGGCGAAGATGAAGGACGTCGAGCTGGTGGTCGAAGTCGGGGAGCTGGAGGGGCTCAGGAACGAGCTCGTCACCCTCTTCGAGAGCAAGATTCAGAACATAGAGGCGCGCCTCGACGCAGCGAAGCAGAGGCTCGGCCCGGCAACCCCTCAGCCCGTCAAGAAGGAGGCGGTGGCCCCCAAGGTCGAGAGGGGGACAGACCTCGAGCGGGCTGTTGAGCGCAGGGCGAAGCCGGAGATGAGCGAGTCGGAGAAGAGGGTCAAGGAGATCAGGGACGAAGTGATGGACGCGCTCACCCGGCTGGAACAGATAGACATCGACAAGAAACAGCAGGAAAGCTGATGGACAGGCTCAGGGACGCTCTGAAAGGGGTGGCCAATGAGCTCGCCAAGGCAATCCATCCCGGGACCGTGCTCGGCCTCGGGAGCGGCTCCACCGTCGCAACCCTCCTGGAGGAGCTCTCCCCGCTCGTCCTTGCCAAGAGCAAGTCGGTCGCGGGGGTGCCGACTTCGACACAGATCGAGATGGTCGCCACGCGGTGCGGCATCGAACTCGTCCCGTTCAAGGGCGGCGTGGACCTTGTGCTCGACGGGGCCGACCAGGTGGACCAGGGGCTGAGCCTGATCAAGGGTGGGGGAGGCGCCCTGCTGAAAGAGAAGGTGGTGATGGGGGCCGCGAAGAGCACGGTCATAGTCGCGGCCGAGAACAAGTTCGTGAAGAGGCTCTGCGACAATGGAGTGCGGGTCCCCGTGGAGGTCTTCCCCATGGCGAGGGAGAGCGCCAAGGTGAGGCTGTCGATGCTTGGAGGGGTCCCGGAGGAGAGGCTGATGCCGAAGGGGTATCCCTACTTCACCGAGAACGGGAACGTTATACTCGACACGCTGTTTGAGCCGGTGGACAACCCTCGTGACCTGGAGGTCAGGATAAAGTCGACGCCGGGAGTAGCCGAGGTCGGGATATTCACATTCAAGCCGATCACCGTGTACAAGCTCGGGACGGACGGAGGTTTCGAAGTCCTGAAAACTCACGACTAAACTTATAACCACCCGAAGAGGGCGACCCCACGACAGACATTGACCCGTGATGTAGGCTACAAGTCAGCGCCGATCGACCCGAACTTCCTCTCGAAGCCAGACCAGTTCCCGGTGACGGGAGACCACAACGGCCACAAGATCAGGGCCGCAGGTGTAAGCAGGATGGACGGGGAGGGGAAGCCCTACCCGACGGCCAACGGGATCCATGGAAGCCAGGTCGCGGTAGACTGGGAGTCCTGCGTCGCGGACGGGGTCTGCATGGACGTCTGCCCGGTCTTCGTCTTCGAATGGTTGCTCAACCCCGGCCAGGCAGGCACAGGCAAGGACAAGGTCCTGGAGCAGGGGAGCGAAGAGTGGAACGGCTACAGGAGCGACAAGTCAGAGCCCGTCAGGGAGATGGACTGCATCTTCTGCATGGCGTGTGAAACGAGCTGCCCAACTCAG
>JAKAPI010000009.1 GCA_021807225.1 archaeon
CGGCCGAGGGCGTTAAAAGCGTGAGCCGGCGACCAGCTTCTGTATCCCCGAGCTGTACTGGGCCGCCTTCTTCGCGGACTCCGCTATCTCCTCGGGCACCCCCAGGATGACCGCAGCCCTCCGCAGGACCGCCTTCCTGGTCGAAGGGGTGATCTTGTACGACAGTGGCAACGTCGCGGCGAACTCCGTCACCTCAGGGTCGCCGAACGGGAACCTGGGCTGCACCCACCGGGAGCACGCCCCCACGTCTCTCACCCTCCCCCGGCCATCATATCCTCCGAAGTCGGCCTCCATCATCGCCTTCGCCTCGGCCGGGCCGCCGGCGCCGAGCGCCCTGGAGTACTTGGCGTACCCGCCGAACAGCTCGTCTGCCAGCTGTCCGAGGAGCATGACCCGCGCTCCCGCCGCGGCCGCGCTCTGGGCCGCCAGCGAGTAGAGGCACCAGAGGCTCTTGTCCATGACCGTCGGCTCGAAGGGGAGGTCGAGCCTCTCAAGCTCCCTCGCCACCGCCTCTTCAGTCAGCTTCGTCGTGACAGTTTCGACCCCCATGTCGGCGGCCGCACTCCTCGCCTTCGCCCCGTCCCCGGAGGCCTCAGAGTAGCCTGTGCATGCCACCACCCGGGCGCTCCGCTTCGCGCAGACGGCGAGCACAGAGCTGTCCACCCCCCCTGAAAACGCTACCGCAACCGTGTTTTCGCGGGCAACAGCCCTCGCCACCGAGCGCTCGATCCTCCTGGCCAGCTCGGATGCCGCTGCCTCGAACCCTTCGGGGCCTTCGGTCAGTACCTCGCCACCTGTTCCTTGATCTTCCTCGCGACCGCGGTCCCCACCTTCTCCACGGCAGCGAGCCTGTCGGCCGGGGCCTCCTTGATGTCTTCCAGGGTCTTGAACCCTGCCGAATACAGGGCCCTGGCCCTCACCCTCCCCACCCCGCTCAGGTTCGTCAGCTCGAGGAGCTCCGCGCTCACGCCGGTCGACACCCTCCTTCGGAGCGTGTCAGCCTGCTTCACGATCTCGGGCGCCTTGAACAGCCTCCCGAGCTCCACCAGGGCGTGCAGCAGCCAGTCCGCGTTGTCCACGGCCCTGTGCATGTCGCCGGGCTCGACCCCGAGCCTCGACAGCAGCTGCTCCTCTCTCCATTCGTCTATCCACCCATGGAGCGCCATCACGCTCCTCATGTCCTGGAGGACCCGGTCGTAGTCCGCGAACTCCTTGGTGGTGTGCCTCTGCAGCATCTCCTGCGCATGCTCCTCCAGGAACGCCATCGCCTCCTCGTAGTCCTTCGAGCGCAGAGGGAACTTGGGCTCGAAGTCCGGGGTCGAGGCGACCAGGTGGAGGAGGCCGGCGGTGTACTCCTTCCCCGGCTCCGCGCGCCTCACCCCGTCCCTGAACATCACCGCGGTCACCGGGTCGACGTAGAGCATCGAGACCCTGAGCCCGAAGTCTGTCGCGTAGAAGAGCCCGCCCTGGGACTCCAGGAGCCTTTCAGACAGGAGGTATCCGAGCGCCTTCTCAGTCATCCTGGTCAGCTCGGCCGGGCGCACCTGCATGGCGAGGAGCGTCTTCCCAAAGAGGCCGTCGAGGTCCGCCTTCGACAGGCCCCTCGCCGTGGCTATCGTCGCCAGGGTGTGGGACCGCATCGCCGCCTCGTCCGCCAGCCTTGACCTGATCGGCTCCGGGGGCTCCTTGGTGTAGTGCTCGAGGAAGTCGGCGGCGGGCTGGGACGGGGGCGGGACCATCACCGTCTCTCCGTGGTCGTCGAACTGTGGCCTCCCGGCCCTCCCTGCCATCTGCCTGTACTCGAGAACCGAGATCTCTGCGTTCCCGCCCTGCTCCACGTCGTACCTCGTCATGTCCGCGATGACCACCCTCCTCGCAGGGAGGTTGACCCCTGCCGAATTGTGCACCACAAAGGAGCCCACGTAGCTCGAATGCCCTTCCACTTCGAGGTTGTGCACCAGTCCCGAATATTCCTCTACGCCAATCTCGCGGACGGGCATGTAGTAGAAGTCGTCGTCAATGTGCCCGCGGTTGAATTCTCGGTTGACACGGATAGGCCGCTCAGGCTTGAAAAGGACGCTCTTTGCAAAATCACGGTACTGCTTCCCAGAGATCGAAACCACATAGAGGTCGTGCTTATGCACGATTTTCACCCGACCGCTTGCTTCCCTCCCGGCCCGAGTGCTTGCCGAGATGCATGGCATGTATCCCATCTTCACTAGGGCGGCGAAGAGTTGCTTTGCCAATGTCTTGGAAGTCGTGTGGTACCTGGCGTTCTTAGGACCCGTTCTTGCGACCGTTCCGTCGCCCCGCCAAAGCCCGCGGACGAAGTGAGACAGCCTCTCCTTCGGCAGAAGAAGGATTTCGTGGGGCAGCTTCTTCTCGTGGGCGGATGTTCCAAACGCCTGCCGCAGGAGCGAAGCTAGTTGTTTAGAGCAAGCGTACACCTTGCGCCGATGCCTCTCGGCGTCGGTTACCCTAGGCACGAGTCCGAGCCCCTTGAACCATTCAACAGTCTCACGTGTGAGTTCCGTTTCATGGGTGCCGAGTCCGAAGTAGACTTGGCCCCCAGGCTCGCTGAATCCTTCAGCTACATACACCCCAAGCTGTTCGAGTGTCTTGTCTGTCAGTTCGATCCTGTTCGACTTTAGGCGTGACCAGTGAGTCCCTACGACCCCGGTCTGGTTAGAAATGGGCCCAATCTCTGGAAGTGCCAGACTCGCAATCTCCTTTTCCACTTTGATTCGCGGAAACAGGACCATGTCACCAGGTTCCAATTCCTTTGCTTCGACCCACGTCGGTTCAGAGTAAACCCACCAGTGGCGGTTGTGTCTCTTGGTGTGGGATGAACACCTGCGGCGCGTGCACCTCAGAACCTTGTGCTCCGGCGTCATGCGCATCGGGAGCTGGAACCAGGGAGTCACCCTGAGCAACGGTCCCGTGTACTGCCTGCTTGTAGGTCCGATCACCCTTTCAAAGGTGTTCCCGTGGGTCAGAACACGGCTGCCCGATCCTAATTCTTGAATCTGCACTGGTCCTGGGTTCCCGAAAATCTCCTCTCCCGTGGGGAGGCAGAGAGTGGGGGTCGCCGCCAAGACCTTGATCGCCCTCGCCCTGTAGTACTCCTCCACGATGCGCCTGTGCTCACCCTCGAGGCCTGCGTGGTGGAACGCGGCCCCCTTCGCGACCACTTCGGCCAGCAGCCTGCTCAGGCTCGTCTCTTCCCCCGCGCCGAGGATCCTCCTGGACGCCTCCGAGACCGCCTTCTTCTCCTCCGGGCTGAGCCGCTTCTCTGTGAGCTCCGCCGCCCGGGTGGCCAGGCTCACCGCCCTCCGCCTCGTGTTCGCGAATATCAGGGACTGCCCCCCTTCCTTGATGGTCTCCATGGCCACGTCGATGGGGGAGCCGTAGGTCGACCTGGGGACCGGCCTCTCCTCCCCGTCGGTGAACACCACCCTTCCGTAGTCGTACACCCCTTCCCTCAGGGGGACCGGCCGCCAGTCCATCTCCACCGGGGTCGCGTGCAGCCACTCCCCCAGGGTCTTCGCGTTGCTTATTGTGGCGGAGAGGGCGAGAAGCTGCGCGTCGATCCCCAAGTGGAGGACCTTGGTGAGGATCATCTCGAGGGTGGGCCCCCTGCTGTCGCTGCCCGCAAGATGGACCTCGTCAGCGATGAACAGCCCGACTGTGTTGATCCAGGCGACCCGGTGCCGCATCACCGAGTCGAACCTCTCGTTCGTCAGCACTATGATGTCCGACCTCCCGAGCGACTCTCCGCTGGAGTCGTAGTCCCCGGTAGATATCGAGGTCCGTATCCCGAACCTGTTTAGCTCGGAGAACTCTGCGTACTTCTCTGACGCCAGCGCCCTCAGGGGGGCCAGGTAGACCACCTTGCGTCCCTGCTTCGCCTTCAGGTACGCGGCCATCAGCGCCAGCAGGGTCTTCCCGGACGCCGTGGGGGATGAGACGACAAGGCTCTTCCCCTCGAGTAGCCCCGCCATGATCGCCCGCTCCTGGGGCGGGTACAGTTCCGTTATCCCCTTCTCCCTGATGTAGTTGAGCAGCTCGTCGGGGACCTTGGTTTCCTCTATCCTCAAGGGGACGGCTCCCTGGTCTAGGTGCCCAGCCTGCGGATGAATCCGGGCTTTGACTCGTAGACCATGCCTTCTCTGAACATCGTCCGGATCATCTTCTCCGCGTCTTCGTCGGAGAACTTCGCCTTCACCAGCTCCTCCTTGAACGCCTTGCGCTCCACCGGCTTCTTCTCGGCCCCCTCGAGCCCCTTCAGGATCTCGAGGGCAGCCCTGAGGTTCTTGGCCTCACCGGCAGGCTTGCCCAGCTGTATGCCGAAGTCCGTCTTCTTGGTGGTCGCGTCGGTGAGTATGTCCTCCACCATCCTGTTCATCAGCGCGATGGCCGACAGCGCGTCTTCCTCGGTCACCTCGTCCCTGAGGAGCACCCTGGCCCTGGCTGTGGCGATCCTGATGAGCGCCTCCAGCGTCCTGGGGGTCGGAGGGATCGAATCTTCGGTCGTGCTCGACCTCCTCAGCTCGAGGTAGAACTCCCTGATCCTGTCCATGGCCCCCTTGGTGAGATTCGGCGAGATCCTCTTCGCGTAAGTGAGATACTTCTTGAGCAGGCTGAACTCGATGGGCGGGGGCGCCGTGTATGACCTCCGGGCGTGGACGGAAAGGATGTGCGTGGCGAGCCGTTCGTCGTCCGCCGGGGTCGGCTGGTCCCTGAAGACAAAGATGATGTCGAACCTGGTCAGCAGCGGGATGGGCAGCGTCCCGATGTTCTCGATGAGGTTCTGGAAGGGATTGTACCTCCCCAGCACCGGGTTGCAGGCCGCCAGTATCGCGGTCCTCGCGTTCAGGGTGGCGTAGATGCCCCCCTTCGCGATGGTGACCGTCTGCTGCTCCATCATCTCGTGGAGCGCGGTCCTGTCCTCGGGCTTCATCTTCTCGAACTCGTCAATGGCCGCGATCCCCAGGTCTGCGAGGACGACCACGCCAGCTTCGAGCATCAGGACGTTCTTCTCCCTGATCACGGCGGCGGACAGCCCGGCTGCGGTGGTCCCCCTCCCTGAGGCATACAGCCCCCTCGGCGCCACCTGCGAAGCGAACTTCAGCATCTCTGACTTACCGGTCCCGGGGTCGCCGACGAATAGGGCGTTGATGTCCCCCCTGAGCTTGGTCCCGTCCGGGAGTACGGTCGCGCTCCCGCCCGCCAGCAGGAGCAGTATCGCCTCCTTCTCGGGCTGATGCCCGAGTATCACCGGGGCGATCGAGCTGACCAGCCTGTCGTAGGCGTCCGGCGAGGCCGCGATCTTCTTGATCAGCTCCTCGTCCTCCTTGCTCACCAGCACCTGATCAGGCTCCTTCCCCTTGACCTCGACGTGGTTGCAATCCACCTGGGACCTGAAGAGCCTCGTCTTCACCTGGCCCAGCGTGTAGTCTGGCACGGCCCTCACCACCCCTGTCAGCACCACCCTGTCCCCGGGCCTCGCGGTGTTCACCATGTCTCCGTCGACGTTTACGTCGAAGAACTGCGGGAGCTGCCCCGGCGGGAGCTCTTCCGGAAGCTCCTGAACGCGCACCACCTGGAAGTCGATGAACCTGCTGTGCCTCCTGTCCAGCTCGAAGTTCCTCACCTCTCCGCACAGCTCGCACTTCGGCGGCCGCTTGAGCGCCATGTCGTCCTGCTCCTGGTACGTCAGGTGCCCGCTCGGGCAGACCCAGGCGGCCTCGGTCATCAGCGGCCTGAGCTCAGACGTCCTGACGACCATCCCTGAAATGGCGAGCATCTTGTCGATGTATGACGTGTCCACCTTCCGGAGGGGGACCAGGTCCGTCAGCCCCCTGAGCCTGACGGTCAGCTCCCTCTTGACCCTGTCCGCATAGAGCGCGTTCTCGCTTCTCATGGTCTCGAAGGCGGCGATCTTGAAAGACGCCAGGGACGAGTCCGGCTCCAGGAGCACCCTGTTGGCCAGGTCGTTGTTGTACCTCAGGAGGTCGCCGAAGTCGACCACCAACGACTTGCCCTCCTTGGAGATAAGCTGAGATATCTTCTCCCTGTATACCGGGTCCCCCGACTTGTCTTTCACGGACTTTAGGAAGTCCTCGAACTGCTCTGACAGCTTGCCGCTGGCGAGGGTAGCCAACTACTTCTGTCCCCCCAGAAGCCCGCTCTTCCACTCCTTGGAAAGGGACTGGGAGATGGCGAAGAAGGAGTTCTCCTCGGGCGTGAGCTTGTCCGTCAGCGTCGACGCCGAGGCAGAGGAACTTGAGAGCGACAGCAGCTTGCTGAGCCTGATCCCCACCAGGTCGTAACAGACGGCCCTGAGGCGGTCGAAGTCCTCCCTCCTGACCTTGCCTTCCGAAGCCCCCGCTGCGAGGGCCCCGAGCCTCCTTCTCATCCTGACGTAAAAGTCCGGCGGGAGGCCGGACAGCTGGAGCGGCCCCATCATCTTCTCCCTGCTGAGCGCGCTGAATATCTCGTTCTCGAACGGCGTCTCCGCGACGTCTGCCATCCCCTGGGTCACGAGCTCGTCCAGCACATACCTGGGGAGTTCGACCGTCTCTCCTTCGGCGAGCTTCTCGATGTGGAAGTCGCCGACGGTGAGGTCCTCGATCGAAGAGCGCATCTTGGCCCTCGCGGTCCCGAGGAGGTACTCCCTCTCACGGCGTTCGAGCATCTGCCTTAGGGCGAATTGCTCATCGGACAAAGCGGACGCCGACGACCCCGTGTCGATAATAAACATTGGGCGGTCGTTGCGCCCCTAGGGCTTAACCGGGCTCGCATCCTCGGGCTCTCCTCGGCCCCGCTTCAGGCGCCCCATCACCCTGTCGAAGAGACCTTCCTTCTCCGAAGACTGGCTGGCGCTCACCGACCCCTTTGCCTTGGCTATCGTGTTGAGCAGCTTCTTCGGGAGGGTGAAGGACGACTTCTCCCTGATGATCCCTTCCGGCCTGAGATACAGTATCGCCAGCAGCATCCCGGCGAAAAGCAGGTCCTGGACCCAGTTCACGAAGCCCGGCGAGAAGGAGACGTACTTCTGGAGCGCCTGCTGCTCCTGCTGCAGCCCCTTGAAGATGGCGGAGAAGAAGAAGGCCCCCAGGGCCACCCCGGTGTTGTTCCCCGCGCCGCCGATGATTACGATGAGGAAGGGCCAGAATGTCCAGGCGAACCTGGTCCATGTGTCGTATTCGAAGGACCCGATGTAAAGCGAGTAGAGTGCCCCTGCCATGGCGGCCATGGCCGAGGCCACGATGAGCACGTTCCTCCTGATCTTGGTGTTGTCCTTGCCCAGGGCAGCAGACGCGTCCTCGTTGTCCCTGACCGCCCTCAGGGTCCTGCCCATGGGGGACCGGACCACCTTCTCGATGAAGACGTAGACCGCCACCAGGAACCCTACCATGATGGCGTCGTCCACCAGCCCTTCCACCCCTGGCCCGAGGGTCGAGAAGTAGTAGGCGGGGTCGGGGATGGCGATGGGGGAAGCCGAGTAGGTCCTCACGGCGACGTCGAAGAACTGTGCCATGGCCAGAAGGAGCATCCCGAGGTAGTCCTCCCTGAGCCTTATGGCAGGATACGATGCGAGGAAGCCGAGGAGCGCGCCGATGAACGCCGCGATGAGGAGCGCGAATGCCATGAGCTCGATGGCGAGCACGGGGTTGTGCACGATGTTGAGGTCGATCTGGTTCACGATCCTTCCGCTCAGCGCGAGGTAGTCCTGCCCCTTGCCGATGCCTGTGATCTGAACCGCCAGGAACCCCGAGAGGATCCCTCCGAAAGCGGCTCCTCCGGCGATGAAGAGGACCTTCCCGAAATTGGGGACGCCGGTGTAGCCGAACTCCAGGTTCAGCGAAAGGCTGATCGCGAGATAGAGGGCGTAGAACTCGATGAAGTCGATGGTGAACGGGACGAGGTTGACCCCGAACAGGATCACAGAGGGGAGGCCCATGCTAGCTCTTCGCCCTCTTCAGGAGCCGCCTGAAGTCGATTGAGAATATGCCCTCTGGTATGATCATCAGCGTGAACGCCATGATCAGGAGCGGTATCGCCTGCTGGTAGGGGGTGACGTTGGGCCCGAAGCCGAAGACCAGCTCCGCAGAGAGGAAGTCTACTGGGAAGCCGGCCGCCATGTCGATGAGGATCCACGCCCCGAAAGCGGCGAGGACCCCTCCTGCAATCTTCGCCTGCACCTTCTTCATCTTGAACACGAAGAAGCCCGTTAGAATCAGCAGCGCCGAAATGATCACCGCCCCTGCATATCCGAACCCGAGGCCGAGGTCCAGGGTCAGGAGGATCTCGCTCCCCCCTATGAGCAGCCCGCCGACCGCCGCTCCGAAGATGCTGTTCAGCCCGCCAAGTACGCTTGCCGAAAAGATCTCCACGATGATGTTCGACCCGGTCGCCGTGCCTGCCGGGAGCTGCAGGGTCAGCAGGGCTCCTGCATAGGCCGCGAGTCCGCCCGCCAGCATCCATGATATCGTGTTCACCAGGTCCACGTTGATGCCGAGGACCCGGGCGAGCGGGGGGTTCTCCACCGCCGCCCTCATCGCCACCCCGAACTTCGTCCTCGTGAACAGCAGGTAGATGGAGGCCACGGTCACTATGACCGAGATGGGGGCGGCGTAGACCACCCCGGCGTAGCCGCCGAAGCTGAAGTCGGGCCCCAGTTGGTAGAACTGCGCCGCGTCGATGAGCCTCTGTACGTACTGCAAATAATCCGTGTATATCCCGATCAGGCCCACGAACCCGATGTCCACCCCGAAGGTCGCGATCATCAGCGATACCGTCGACGAGCCGCGCTTCGTGAGGGGTCTCAGGACTCCGAGGTACATGATCGCCGAGGCGACTGCGCCGATGGCGAACCCGAAGACGCTCCCCACATAGGGGGTAGAGTGGTAGACCTTCGACGCGGTGTAGGCCGAATACACTCCCAGGGCGACGAAGTCACCATAGGCGAAGTTGGGCACCTTGGTGGTCATGTAGGTGAGGGTCAGCCCCATGCCCATCAACGCGAACAAGCACGCGTAGACGAGGGCCGAGATCAGGTACTCTGGTACCAAGTATGAAGGGCTCGCGCTTTGGGCCGGAGAAGTGTTAAAATACTTTCGGCCCGCAACAGCGCGCTCCGTTGAAAAAGAGAGGTGCATCTACTGCATCGCTTATCGGAACACTGATTGTGGGACTTCTGATTGGCGCAGGGATTCTCTACGCAGCAGCTCCATCACTCGGTCTCGGCGGCGCCGGGGCCACCAAGACAGTCACAACGACTGTCACCACTTCCAACGCGCAAGCAGCAGGACTCTGCAACGGGCAGACAGTCACCATCGGTGCCCTGAACGACCTCAGCGGAGGTCTTTCCGCGCAGGGCAAGGGTGAGCTCGCCGCAGAGCAGCTGGCAATCACAGACGTCAACAGCTTCGTCGCATCGTCCGGGTGTAGTTTGACGTTCGCGCTCAACAACCAGGACTACAAGCTCGACACGCCAACCGCGCTGTCTGAGCTTCAGGCCATGGGCGCTTCAGGAATCCAGGTGGTCATCGGGCCGCTCAACAGCGGCACGGCTGCCGGCATCCTGAGCTACGCGGACCAGAACCACATCGTCCTGATCAGCCCGTCTTCGACGTCCATCGCCCTTGCAATTCCCAACGACTACCTGTTCAGGACTGCGCCTGACGACGCGGCCCAGGGACAGGCAGACGCCCAGGAACTGCTCGCGGCTGGTGCCAAGGCGGTCATAGTGGTCAACAGGGACGACACCTACGGCGACGGTCTGGCCAACTCTACCATCACATGGCTCAAGCAGGATGACCCAAGCATAGTCATCGGCGGGCCGACAAAGTACGACATCTCCACCAGCGACTTCACGTCGATCATATCGACGATGAGTAGCCAGTATTCTACACTTTCGAGCCAGGTCGGGGCTGCGAACGTTGCGATATACATCGTGGCGTTCCAGGAGTATGGAAGCATACTCAGCCAGGTGAACACCCAGGCACCGAGCCTGCTCAGCACACATCTTCCCTGGTTCGGCATGGACGGAATCGCTCAGAACTCTGACCTATCCAATTCATCTAGCAGCGTTGCCAGCCTAGCAGCCAAAGTAGGCGTCTACTCGACGCTCTTCGGCGTGCTGAGCAACAACTCAAAGGCATCAGCCTTCTACGCTAGGATCCAGGGTACATCGGCAGGAGCAGCCATCCTCGGCGGCGGCGCCTTCTACACGTTCGAAGGCTACGACGACGTCTGGCTCGCGGCCCTATCGATACTTCAGTCCGGAAGGAACTCTGGCCAGGCTATCCAAGCAATACTCCCGACCGTAGCAGGCAACTTCTACGGCCTAACAGGCGCAGAAACCCTCACACCCGCAGGAGACCGTGCCCTATTCGCCGGCTCTG
The DNA here is from genome assembly GCA_021807225.1 of archaeon. The sequence goes on from JAKAPI010000009.1 coordinate 10,413, forward strand.
GCTACCAGATCTGGAAGGTGGTATCCACCGGAGCTAGCTCTTGGGGATGGATCCTCGCAGGCCAATGGGACTACGCCAGCAACACTGTCAGCTGGACAACAGGCAACGCCCCTGCATAGGATAGGAGTCCCCACTCCTCTTTTTCGTGGTACTGATGGAAGAGCTTCTCCGGATTAACGACGTCGCGAAGTCATTCGGGAACCTACGTGCTCTCGACGGAGTCACCTTCGGCATCAAAGACAAGGAAGTCCACATACTGATTGGGCCCAACGGGTCGGGGAAGACCACCCTGATCAACGTGGTGAGCGGGTTCTACAAGCCCGACACCGGCAGCGTCCTCTACCAGGGGAGGGAGATAGGCGGGCTTCCACCCCACAGACTGTACGCCATGGGCATAACGAGGACCTTCCAGATACCGAGCCTGTTCACCAAGCTGACGCTCCTTGAGAACGTCCTCGTCGCAGACAAGGGGAACCCCGGCGAGTCGCTCGTGAAATCCCTGGTGAAGCGCGCCTGGGTAAAGAAGGAGACCGAGTCGACCGAGCGAGCCATGTCCATACTTGCCCTCCTCGGGCTCGGCAAGCTCTGGGACAGCCCTGCGAACGCCCTGAGCGGCGGGCAGATGAAGCTCCTCGAGCTAGCCAGGGCGCTGATGACCGGCGCCAAGCTTATCCTCCTGGACGAGCCGATCTCAGGGGTGAACCCGACCCTGGCTCACGAGATCTTCGGGAGGATACTCAAGCTGCGGGACGACCTCGGAGTCACCTTCCTCATCGTGGAGCACAGGCTGGAGATAGCGCTCAGCTACGTGGACACGGTCACCGCCATGGCCCTCGGCAGGGTGGTGGCGGCTGGAAAGCCCGACCAGGTTATGACCGACCCCAAAGTGATCGAGGCATACCTAGGTGCCTAGCGCTTGCTGAAGGTTGACAGCGTCTCCGCAGGGTACGGCAAGCTGCAGATCCTCACCGACGTCTCTTTGGACGCCGCCCCCGGGGAGCTCACGATAGTGGTCGGCCCGAACGGGTCGGGGAAGAGCACTCTGCTGAAGAGCGTGGCGGGCCTCACAAACATCTACAAGGGGTCTGTGGCGATGGACGGAAAGACGCTGAGCGGCCACCCGCCGCACGTCATCGCCAGGTCCGGCCTCGCCTACCTCCCACAGACCGAAGGTGTCTTCACGAAGCTCAGCGTGAAGGAGAACTTCAAGATGGCGGCCTACATGATCGCGAAGTCCGAATACGAGTCGAGGCTGAAGGACACCCTCGAGATCTTCCCCCAGCTGAAGGCCTATCTCGACTCCAGGGTGGTGAACCTCAGCGGCGGGGAGAGGCAGATGGTCGCCATGACCATGGCGCTGCTGAGGAAACCTCAGGTCATAATGTTCGACGAGCCCACGGCCAACCTTTCACCAAAGTATGCCACCATGGTCCTCAAGACCATCCAGTCGCTGGGGAAGGAGAGGGGGATGACCATCGTCCTCGTCGAGCAGAACGCGAAGCGCGCCCTCGAGATAGGGGACAGGGCCTACCTCCTCGTCGGAGGCAGGAACGCCTTCATCGGCACCGCCAGGGAGCTGCTGTCTCACCAGGAGCTGGCGAAGCTCTACCTTGGCATGAAAGTGTCCGGCGCCTAGACGAGTTTTCCCTTGAACGGATAAATAAGAACGGGAGTCGAGTCCGTGCAGAAATTGTCCAGAGGCTACGACAGGGCGGCTGAGTCCTAGGTGCCCCTCGAAGACCTGATGTGGGTCGAGAAGTACCGTCCGGCGTCCCTGACGGAGCTCGTGGACCAGGAGACGATCAAGCAGAGGCTGCGCGCCCTCCTGCAGAAGAAGCAGCAGCTCCCGCACCTCCTGTTCGCCGGCCCCCCAGGCTCGGGGAAGACCACGACGGCGGTCATCTTGGCCAAGGAGATACTGGGCGAGCAATGGCGGGACTACACCCTGTCGCTGAACGCGTCGGACGAGAGGGGGATCGACGTCGTCCGCGAGAGGGTCAAGACGTTCGCCCGATACGCTGACAGGAGGGAAGGGGTCCCCTACAGGCTCGTCATCCTCGACGAGTCGGACGAGATGACGTCGGACGGCCAGACGGCCCTGCGCAGGATAATGGAGGAGAACTCAGAGCACACGAGGTTCATACTCATCTGCAACTATTCGTCCGGGATAATCGAGCCGCTCCAGAGCCGGTGCGCCATCTTCAGGTTCCAGAGGCTGGACGAGGCTTCCGTTACCGACCACCTGAAGGTGATCGCGAAGAAGGAGAAGCTCGAGCACCCTGGCGACTCTGTGTTCGCCGCCATCTACGAGGCGACACAGGGGGACCTCAGGCAGGCCATCAACCTCCTGCAGGCGGCCGCCGCCTCGGGGGAGGTGACCGCCGACTCGGTGAAGTCGGTCTCGGGCGCCGCCGCCAAGGCGAGGGTCGCCGAAGTCATAGCAGCGGCGCTCGAAGGGAGTTTCGAGTCCGCCAGGACCAAGATGCTGGAGCTGACGCGCGTGTACGGCGTGCCTGAAAGGGACTTCCTGAAGTACGCGAACGAAGCCCTCGGCTCCCTGAAGGTCACCGACATGGCAGGGGCTGTCTCCATCCTCGCAGAGTACGACTACCGCCTCGTGCAGGGCTCCCAGCCGGAGCTGCAGCTCACTGCGATGCTGGCCCAGCTCTCAGCCCTGAAAGGCAAAGGGGACTAGGTTGGACCTGTCGGTCCCGCGGGGCATAGACGACATCGAGCCCGACCGGTTCGCCAGGCAGGCGCGGGTGGTGTCTGCCTTCGAGTCTGTCGCGGAGACGTACAACTTCCAGCTGATGGAGCCCGCGTCTCTGGAGCACCTCAGCGTGCTCCGGGCTAAGAGCGGGGAAGGGATCGACCAGGAGATCTACGCCTTCAAGGACAAGGGGGACCGCGACGTCGGCCTCCGCTTCGACATGACCGTTGGCATCACTCGCTACGTCTGCTCTCGCAAGGACCTCAGGCTCCCCGCCAAGCTCGCGGCCTCGGGAGGGATATGGAGGTACGACGAGCCCCAGTACGGGAGGTACCGCTGGTCGCACCAGTGGGACCTCGAGATCTTCGGGCCCCCCTCAGTCGAAGCGGACGCGGAGGTGATCGACGCCGGGGCCGCGATCCTGAGGAGGCTGGGGCTGACGAACACTACCGTCAAGGTGGGCGACCGGAGGGTCGTGGAGGAGTTCATCCGGGCAAGACTAGGCGTCTCCGAGGACCGGCGCGTTGTCGAACTGATGCGGGCGCTCGACAAGGTCGAGAAGAAGTCGCCGTCCGACCTTCGGACGGAGTACGTTGAGAAGGGCTTCGAGGGTGACCAGGTGGACCGGCTGCTCGAGTTCGGAAGGCTCAGGGGGCGCCCCGACGAAGTCCTCTCGAGGGCCGCCGAGAACCACCTCGACTCTGTGAAGGAGCTGACCCTGCTCGCAGACATGCTCGACGCCAGGAACCTCAGGAACGTGGAATACAACATGAGCATAGTGCGCGGCATCGACTACTACACCGGCATCGTCTTTGAGGCGTCGGACAACGCGAACCCCCGGCTAGGCTCCCTCTTCGGCGGCGGGAGGTACGACGCCCTCCCCAAGATCTTCGGGCGACCAGACCTCTCGGCCACCGGCGCGGCGGGCGGGATCGAAAGGATGGCCATGTCGGTCGAGCCGGAAGGCGCCGCGCGCCAGGGGCTGGTCTACGTCGCCTTTCCGAGCCCTGCCGCGTCGAAGGACGCCCTGCGGGTGGCGAGCGCCCTGCGTGGAAGGGGGTTACCCTGCGAGTTCCCGCTCCAGCCGAGGTCTCTCTCGAAGCAGATGGAGGACGCGAGCAGACTGGGGGCGGCCTGGACTGTCATAGTCGGAGAGAAGGAGTCGAAGGCGAAGGCCGTGACCCTGAGAGACATGAGAAGCCGGAAGGAAGAGCTCCTCTCGCTGGAGGACGCCGTGGAGCGCATCGCGGGTCCTTGACCACGCTTGGCATAATCTTTAATCCAAGCCCCTCCCTTAACACTGTCGCAGTATGGAAAGAGCGATAGTCCTGGTGAACCTCAGCCCGGGCACCGAGGAGCAGAGCATGTCCACCCTCCGGGGTATGACAGGGATCACCTCCGTCTACCAGCTCTACGGACTATACGACCTGCTGGTCATGGTCGAGGGCCCTGACGACCAGGCAGTGAAGTCGATAATCGCGGACCATCTGAGGTCCAAGCCAGGCGTGGTCTCGACCATCACGATGAAGATACTCACGTAGCGTCCTCAATCCTTAAACGGGCTAGTCCTCTCATCGGGACGAAATGCCTCCCAAGGTTCTGGTCACAGGTTCTGCGGGACAGATTGGAGCAGAACTCGTCCCCCACCTCCGCTCTCTCTACGGCAAGGACAACGTCATCGCCGCCGTCCACCGGTCCCCGGGGAGCCCGTCTCTGAAGGACGGCCCTCTCGTCTCGCTGGACACGGGAGACCGCGACGAAGTCGCGGGGGTCGTGAAGGAGTTCAAGGTCGACACCGTCTACCACCTGGCCGCCCTCCTCTCCGCAGTGGGTGAGAAGGACCCGGAGCTGGCTTGGACTGTCAACATAGACGGCCTGAGGAACGTCCTCGAGGCCTCGAGGGCGCATGGGGTTTCCAAGGTCTTCTGGCCCAGCTCGATAGGCGCGTTCGGCCCAGACGCGCCGAGGACAAGCGCCCCCCAGAACGCCCCCCTGAACCCTACCACCATCTACGGGGTGACCAAGGTCGCCGGGGAGCTCCTCTGCAACTACTACTTCGTGAAGTACGGCCTGGACACGAGGATCCTCAGGTATCCGGGGCTGATCAGCAACGTCGCCCCCCCGGGTGGCGGCACCACCGACTACGCCGTCGAGATATTCTACGCCGCCCTGCAGAAGGGCTCCTACACCTGCTTCCTCAGAGAGGACACCGTCCTCCCCATGATGTACATGCCCGACGCCCTGAAGGCTACGGTCCTCCTGATGGAGGCGGACAAGGCCAGGGCGAGGCGCCACCTCGGGTATAACTTGGCCGCCATCAGCTTCTCAGCAGGCGAGATCGCGAAGGAGATCCAGCGGCGCGTCAGGGGGTTCAGCGTCTCCTACTCCCCTGACTCCCGGCAGAAGATCGCCGACTCATGGCCCATGTCCATAGACGACTCCGAAGCCAGGCGCGACTGGGGGTGGCGGCACGACTACGACCTCCCCAGGATGGTGGACGACATGCTCTCCAAGCTCAGAGCCAGGCTGTCACCTTAGGCGAAAGGCGTTTAACCCCTGAACCTGCGGCGAGCTCCAAGATGAGAGACCCCACTTCTTTCCTCAGGCAAGAGTACGACGACCTAGTCCGCCAGGAGCTCGACTGGAGGCTGAGGATCCTCGGCGGGCCGAGCACCCCGTGGTGCCTCGTCGACGGCAAGAAGGTCCTGATGTTCTGCTCTAACAACTACCTCAGCCTCAGCAACCACCCGAAGGTCAAGGAGGCTGCCATACAAGCCGTGAAGTCCCACGGCGCCGGCTCGGGGTCGGTCAGGCCCATAGCCGGGAACATGGACGTCCACGTCGAGCTCGAGCGCCGGCTCGCGAAGTTCAAGGGGGCCGAGGCCTCGCTCGTCTACCAGACCGGCTTCGCAGCCAACGCGGGGCTGATCCCACAGCTCGCCGGCAAGGGGGACCTGATGGTGAGCGACGAGCTCAACCACGGGAGCATCATCGACGGGGTCAGGCTCTCCGCGGCCGAGAGGAAGGTGTACAAGCACGGCGACCCCGACGACCTGGCCAGGGTCCTCGACGAGGCTGAACGGGCTTCTCCGGCATTCAGGCGTATCCTGATAATCACAGACGGGGTCTTCTCCATGGACGGCGACATCGCCCCGCTCGACAGGGTCGCGGCCGTCGGCGCGGAGCACGGCGCCATGGTCTACGTCGACGACGCCCACGGCGAGGGGGTTCTTGGCAGCGGGGGGCGCGGGATCGTCTCCCACTTCAATCTCTCGAGGGAAAAGGTCCACGTCGAGATGGGGACGTTCTCGAAGGCGTTCGGGGTCGTGGGGGGCCACGTCTCAGGGTCGAAGGACCTGGTGAATTTCGCCTACAACAAGTCGAGGACCTGGCTTCTCAGCGGGTCTCACCCGCCCGCGGTGGCCGCCGCCTGCCTCGCTGCCGTGGACGTCCTGGAGAACGAACCCCAGCACGTCCAGAAGCTCTGGGAGAACACCCGGTACTTCAAGAACGCGATGCGCGACCTCGGCTTCGACATCGGCAAGAGCGAGACTCCCATCACCCCGGTCATGGTCGGAGAAAGCGGCAAAGCGAAGAAGCTCAGCTCCCGGCTCTTCGAGATAGGCGTCTTCGCCCTCCCCATCGTCTACCCCATGGTGGCCCAGGGGAAGGCGAGGATCAGGACCATCATGAACGCAGCTCTCACGAAGGACGACCTCGACTTCGCCATCAGGGCCTTCGAGACGGCGGGGAAGGAGCTGGGCATCATCACGGGCAAGGGCGTGCCCTGACAGGGGAGCCACCCGTGCACCCGGGAGGGGGCCGCCCTTGACCTACAGGTTCCTCCCTGACGTCGCCCTGGCAGACGTCGCGTTCGAGGCCGAGTCGGACACCGCAGCCGGCCTGTTCGAGTCCTGCGCGATGGCCATGACAGACATAATGGTGGACCCCAAGACCCTCAGGGCCTCGGTCGCCAGGGAGTTCTCTCTCGACTCCGGGGACCTCGACCGGCTCCTCTACGACTTCCTGACCGAGCTCATCATCTCGAAGGACGTCGACTCCCTCCTGTTCAAGGAGTTCTCCGTGAAGATCGGCGCAGGCGGGGGGTCGCTCAAGGCGAAGGCGAAGGGGGAGCCCATCGACAGGGAGCGCCACGGGCTCAGGAACGACGTGAAGGCCGTCACCATGCACATGTTCGGGGTCAAGCACGAGGGGGCGAGGTGGAGGGCCACCGTGGTCCTCGACATCTAGCCTCCCGCCTCCAAACGCTTTAAGAGGCGAAGGCAGCCAAGCCGAAATCGGGGTTCCGCGTGGCACAGACCGGCTCTTTCAGGCAGGTGTCCGATGTCTCCTGGGAGATACCACAGTCCTACAAGTCGGGGATGAGGGTGCCCGCGAAGGTCTACGCCACCCGCAAGCTCCTGGAAGGGATGGACGCCGGCGTCATCGAACAGGTCACGAACGTCGCCTGCCTCCCGGGGATCGTGAGGTCGTCCTACGCCATGGCGGACGCGCACTGGGGCTACGGATTCCCCATAGGGGGGGTGGCGGCGTTCGACGTGGAGAAGGGGGTGATATCCCCCGGCGGCATCGGGTTCGACATCAACTGCGGCATGAGGCTCATCAGGACCAACCTCAGCTTCCCAGAGGTGAAACCGAAGATCAAGGAGCTCGTGGACCTCATCTACAGGCTGGTCCCGGCGGGGGTCGGCGTCAAGGGGTTCCTGAGGGTGAGCGACGCCCAGTTCGACGAGATCATGAAGTACGGTGTGAAGTGGTGCGCCGAGAACGGCCATGCCTGGGCGGACGACCCGGCGCACGTCGAGGAGGGGGGGTACATCAAGGGAGCCGACCCGTCCAAGGTCAGCCGCCAGGCTAGGAGCAGGGGGATAGACCAGCTCGGCACCCTCGGCTCGGGCAACCACTACCTCGAGATCCAGGTCGTCGACCCGGCGAGGCACTTCGACCCGAAGCTCGCCAAGAACTTCGGCATCGTGGAGGAGGACCAGGTCGTGGTGATGGTGCACTGCGGGAGCAGGGGGTTCGGCCACCAGATCGGGAGCGACTACCTGAGGGTCTTCGACGGCGCGATGAAGAAGTACGGCATCGAGGTCAGGGACCGGGAGCTCGCCTGCGCGCCCTTCGCATCCAAGGAAGGCAAGGACTACTATGGCGCGATGGTCTGCGCGGCCAACATGGCTTTCACCAACAGGCAGATCATAGTCCAGAAGGTGAGGGAGGCGTTCTCCAAGGTCTTCCACAGGGAGGCGGAGGCGATGGACATGCACCTCATCTACGACGTGTGCCACAACGTCGCCAAGGTGGAGAGCCACGCCTACGACGGGGCGAGGGCGGACGTCCTAGTCCACAGGAAGGGCGCCACCAGGAGCTTCGGCCCCGGCCACCCCGACATCCCCGCGCCGTACCGCCAGGTCGGGCAACCGGTGATAATCGGGGGTTCGATGGAGACCGGGTCGTACCTGCTCGTCGGGACGCAGAAGGCCATGGAGGAGACCTTCGGGTCGACTGCCCACGGCTCAGGGAGGACCATGTCCCGCACGGCGGCCAAGAGGGAGGTGAGAGGGGCGGAGCTCCAGAAGCGGATGATGGAGAGGGGGATCTACGTGAAGGCGGCGACCATGGACGGGCTCGCCGAGGAGGCGGGCATGGCCTACAAGGACATCTCTGAGGTGGTCGAGACCATGGACAGGGCCGGCATATCGAAGAAGGTCGTCGCGCTGAGGCCTGTGGGGAACATCAAAGGGTGAGATGGGGTGCCTGCGCTGCATTTCCCGGCTGACCCGCTCGGCGTCCTAGTCTATGTCGTGGGCCTCCTGGTCCTCTGGGCGGTGGTCTCCATACCAGTCTACTTCGCCGGCAAGATGGTCAAGGGAGGGCAGGCTCACTTCGGCGAAGCGATGACCGCGACCCTGGGCGGGGTCGTGGTGTACTACATCGTCTACTTCGTCGTCTCCATCGCGCTCGGCGCGGTGGTCGGACCCTCGGCCGGGGCGATAGCTCTCCTGCTGGGGTTCCTCGCCTGGCTGGCGGTCTTCAGAGGGACCTTCCAGACCAGCTGGCTGGGAGCCCTGGGGATCGTGGTCATGGCATGGATCATACTGATGGTCCTGGACTTCCTGCTCGTCGCCCTCTTCGGGGTGACCTTCCCCAGCTTCTACCCGTTCTGAGGTCAGCCTATGTAGGCCGGCCGCTGCTCGCGCCCTGATTGCGGAGCTGCCTCCCTCGACTGCTCGGCCATCGCCTGCAACTGGCTGATGACCTTCTGGGTCTCTTCCGCTTTTTCCTTCAGCTTCGACGTGTCCATAGGCAACCCCACCACCTTCGACAGGAGCTCCAGCACCGCCTTCGAGGCGCCTGCGTCGACCACATACCCGGAGGTCTCGCCGAGGAGGCACGCCCCCTCCAGTCCCCGCAGCGCAGCGATCCCGGTGAGGAGCCCGTTCATCCCGCTTATCCCGCCGTCCTTCATGAGGTTCGCCCCTTTCTCAGCCAGCGAGTGGGCCATGTCCTTCGAGGTCCCCGCGCCGTAGACCTTGGGGGTGTCCGAGAAAGACCCCGTGATGTAGGCTGCGAGCGTGTACACCTCCTTCACCCCGCACTTTTTGACAAACTTGACCACCACGTCTGAGAGCTCGTACTCCCCTTCCGACGTCGTCGGCTGGGCGTCGGCGGTGAAGACGAAGACCCCCCTCCCTTTGGCATGACCGAAATAGAGCTCGGCTTTCGGGGGCTGGGCTGTCCCGTCCTCCTTGACGCTCACCTGGGGCGGGAACGTCGGGCTGGAATACTCTGCCACCTTCTTCAGCTTCATCGAGCTCACGAGGTGATCGGCGGCCAGCTTCCCCACGTATCCGCTCCCCGGCAGGCCGCAGATCAGCACGGGATCCTTGGCCTTCGGAACCTCGATGACGCGCTCCGTCACCACAGTCCCTCCTTGGTGGCTCAACCCTGGTTCTTCCTCGCGAGCTTCTCTCCAAGGTCGACCAGCTTCCCCTGGT
>JAKAPI010000010.1 GCA_021807225.1 archaeon
GTGAAGCAGACGTCGTCGAAGAGGTGGGCGGACTCAGGGTCATGGCCGCAAAGGCTGATGCTGAGGTGCTCAGGGGGTCGAAGATTGACTTCGTTGAAAGCCTGCAGAGGACCGGTTTCAAGATAGAGAATCCAAACGTTCGTTCGGGTTCCTGCGGCTGCGGCGGGCACTAGTCGGAATCAGTTCCGTCAGTCTTGGTGCGTTCATTGCATATACTGCAAGGGACGCGATATTTATGCTCCAACTTTGGACTTGCGATTGTGCTTGATTGGCACATTCAAGGCGCTCTTGGTGCTGTCCGGGTGCACGATTTGTCGCTAGGTGGTTGTATGAGAAGGGGAGGTCTGTTTACTCGACGCAGCAACTCAAGCTGCCCACATCTCTGTAGAACGATTGCGCCGCGAGCTTGATTCCCTCAGAAAGGGTCGGGAATATGTGTACCGTATCGATGATGTCATCAATCGTCAGCTTGAACTTCACGGCTAGGACACCTTCATGAATCAGGTCGGCCGCGTGGGGGGCCATTACGTGCACCCCCACGATCCACTTTGTCTCTCTATCCGCCACGAGCTTGACCAACCCACGGGTGTCACCGATTATACTGGCCTTCGGCACCAAATCGAGGGGGAGGACCCCGCAGGCGCACTTGATTCCCTGGCCGTTGGCCTGCGCATCCGTCAGGCCGACGCTCGCCACTTCGGGAGAAGTGAAGACAGCCCTCGGGACCTCGTTGAAGTCTATGTGTCTTTTCTCATTGGTGAAGGCATTGCTCACGGCGATTGCGCCCTCCTTTGCGGCGACTGTCTCGAGCATCGGTTCGCCGATGACGTCCCCCGCGGCCCAGATGTTGGGCGCCGACGTCTGCATCCCATCACTTACCTCAACGAAGCCGTAATCATTCAGCACCACCCCTGCCTTGGTGGTGTTCAGTCGGTCTGTGTTCGGAGTCCTTCCCGTTGCGAGGAGCAGTTCCTCCGCTTCGAACACCCTCCTGGCGCCACCGACGGTCGCTCTTACAATCTTAGTGCTGCCTTTTTGGACGACCTCGTCCAGCCGGACGCCGGTTTGAATCTGTATGCCTTCTCCTTCGAGAGACTGCCTCAGAACCGTGGAGATTTCGGGCTCGTGGTCTGGGAGTATCCTTTCGCTCCGCTGCAGGACGGTTACTTCCGTTCCGAAGTGTGCGTACATCTGGGCGAACTCCAGGCCCAGCGCCCGCCCGCCGACGACGATCATCGACGTCGGGAGCTTCCCCAGACTGAGGGCTTCTTCGTTGGTAATGTAATCGACTCCGTCAATCCCCTCGACTCGCGGGACGCTGGCTCTGGCGCCAGTCGCGATTAGGAACCGCCTCCCGCTCACGGCCCTTCCCCCCACCTTCACCTCGCTGCTTGATGCGAAGATGGCAGCGCCCTGTATGTAATCGACCTTCTGGAGCCCCTTGACCACGTCGGCGTACTTTTGTCTCCTGAACCGCCTTACGAGCACGTCCTTCTCGGCGACAGCCTTCTCGAAGTCCAAGCTGCTCTTTCCGTACCTGATTGCCTTGAAAGGTCCCTCAATAGATTCTTGGTAGGACACGCCAACAGTGAGCATGCGCTTGCTCGGGACGCACCCCACGTTCACGCACGTCCCGCCGAGTAAGGTCTCTTTGGTCCTGTTCTTCCCGACCAACGCTGTCTTGACGCCCAGCTCGTCTGCCTTTATCGCTGCGGCGAAGGCGGCGGCGCCCTGACCTAGTATCACAAGGTCGTATTCAGCAGGCAAGAAGCGCACGGCCTCCTAGGATCGCTTGGCTCTGCTCTTCGGCCGGACCTCGGTCTCTACGTCCTCCTGCTCTTCCTCTTCTTCTGTCAGCGGTAGACTGCAACACGACATGGCGGGGGAATCGGAAGCAGGCTAGGTAGGACTGTTCCTTTAACTGCGGAAGGAGAAAGCCCAGTTGTGTATCACTGGGTGGGAACGCGCCAGATTCGGTTCCTCCTTCTTCAACATTCATGACCAAATCCTTAATTCACGGAAACAAGGTCTTGGCCTTAGAGGTGCCCATCCAGCTCGACGGGACCGACGTTCGAATCATCGAAATGCTCCAAGAGGATCGTCGGACGGTGTACAAGGACATCGCCCAGAAGGCAGGTGTCAGCCTTCCCACGGTGCGGTCACGAATTCAGAGGCTCGTCGAGCTCGGGGTGATAAAGAAGTTCGCAGTGATTGTGGACGCCGACAGAATCCTTGGCAAGGTCAGGGGCGTCTTGCTCCCGCAAGTCAGCCCGTCGAACGTGGATGAAGTCATGGCAAAGCTCGCGACCAGGAAGTAGGTCAGGGAAATCTACAGGACCGCAGGGTCGAATCCCCTGGTCCTGAAGGTCGAGGCCAGGGACCTGGACGGGTTCGGCCAGTTGATTTCAGAAAGACTGTCTGGGATAGGGGGAATCACCGGGACTTCCAGTTTGGTCGTCACTAAGACCGGGAAGGAGGAGTACGGGGCTTCCGTCGAGGCGGAAGCCATGGTCCAGTTCAAGTGCTCCTTCTGCAACGCGCCTATTCTAGGCAAGCCGTACGTCGAATACATCGATGGAGGGCGATACTACTTCAACGCCGAGGAGTGCGCCAAAGCGTACAAGCAGAAGAAGGCCAAGGGAAAAGCCTAGGCCACGATATGCCCGGCATCTTCGATCTTCTTCCTTATCCGGTCTTCGACATCTTCTCCGCCGCGATACCTCACCAGCACCAGTTTGCTTTGCTCGTCTCCCTCCACGGACACGACCTCCTGTAGGTCGGAGACCGCCTCCATCACGTTGGAGAGGCAATTCCCGCAGTGGAGCGAGGGGACGCTCAGCGACGCCATTCTTACCTCTGCGGCCATGGCCCTGCGCCTTGGAACGAGCCTTCCGCCAAAGGAGTTCACGAGCACGAATGTGACACCCGCCAGCATCGCCACCATGGCCCACACAGGCTGCACAATGCCCGTAACCGCCAGGGGAACGCCTACGCCGTTGAAAGCGAACGCGATGGCTAGGTTCTGCTTGGTCTTCGAGTAGCTGCTGGTACCGATGTGGTAGGCGTCGAGGACCCCGCCAAGCCCGTTTCCAATTATTATCAGGTCGGCCGACTCCATCGCTATGTCCGTCCCCGCCCCCAGGGCGATCCCGACGTCCGCCTGCATCAGTGCCGGGGCGTCGTTTATCCCGTCTCCGACCATGACGACCCGGTGCCCCTGCTGCTGCAGCCCTCTCACTCTGTCCGCCTTTTCGTTCGGGAGGACCCTGGCCAATACCTTCTCAATTCCCACCTGCGAGGCCACGGCCCGGGCCGTCCGCTCGTTGTCCCCGGTTATCATCATGGGCTCCATTCCGAGCCGCCTGAGCTCGGCTACGGTTTCAGGAGCGTCCTGCTTTATCGTGTCCGACAGCCCAATAAGACCGATGAGCCTCCCGCCGTACGCCACAGCAACCGTAGTCTCCCTCTTTGCCTCCATTGACTCGATCTCCTCCCTGACGGTATCTGTTGCCACGTTCTCCTCGGAGAGGAACTCTGGCTTGCCGGCAAGGAGCTCCCTCCCTTCGTACAGGGCCCTGACACCTCTGCCTGGAATCGCCTCGAAGCCGTCCACCTTCCGTGGGCCTACCCCTTCTTCATCGGCCTTCTTTACGATCGCCTTGGCGAGCGGGTGCTCCGAGAGTGCCTCAACACTGGAGGCAAAGGTCACCAAGTCAACCATGGTGTAATCGTTGAGGGGGTGCACCGCCGTGACGGTGGGCTTCCCAATGGTTATTGTCCCTGTCTTGTCCAGCACCACGATGTCAATCCTGCCGAAGACGTGGAACGATTCGCTGCTCCTGAAGAGTATCCCCTTCTCCGCTGCCATCTCTCCTCCCCGTATCATCGCCAGAGGCGTGGCCATGCCGAGTGCGCATGGGTACCCCATCACGAGTGCGGCGAGGGCTGCGAACGAAGCACGCGCAACGTCCGGCCGGCCTAGGACAGCCCAGGCCCCCACGGTCCAGATGGCGAAGCCGGCGATGGAGGCGATAATCACTCCCGGCACAAAGTACCTTAGCGTCACGTCAAGGAGCTGCAGCACTCCGGGCTTCATCGCCCTGGCGTCCTCTATGTAGTGCGCCACCTGCTGGAGAAAGCTCTCTTCCCCGGTCTTCGTCACCTTCACAACGAGGCTCCCGGTGAGGTCGACCGAGCCTCCGATGACCTCGCGGCCCACAGACTTCTCGGCGGGCATGGATTCGCCGGTGACGAGACTCTCGTCGGCCGTGGAGTAGCCATCAGTGACTACGCCGTCGACCGGGATGCTCTCCCCGGGTCTGACCCGGACGAGATCTCCGCTCGCGACCTGCGCGATTGGGACCACGACTTCTCTTCCATCTTTTATCACCCTGGCCGTCGGGGGCTGGAGGGCGAGGAGTTTACGGACGGCCTGGGAGGTCTTAGTCCTCACTTTCAGAGACGCGTACCCTCCGAGTAGGTGGTATGAGGTTATGAAAATCGCAATGGCGAAGAAGTCTGGCGCGGGGAAGCTCCTGTACACGAACAGACCGACGAAGCCGCCCGCCATGCCGCCAAAGGCGGCGAACTCCATCAGCACGTGCTGATTCAGGATGCTCCTTCTCAGCGACTGGTATGCCATCTTCAGGATCGGGAGCCCGAACCCGAGGACGTTTCCGAAGGCAAGGCCGACCATGGCGGCCTCGGCCAAGACTGGCATCGGGTTGGAGATGACGCCGAGCCAGGTAAGGGACATTACTCCCAGCGCCGCAAACGTCAGGACCGCTGACCCCAGCAGCCTGTACAACGCGCTCTTCACCTCCGCGTCCTCCTCTTCGAGTGTCCGCACCCTGTTGGGATCCCTGACCGTGTACCCCATGCTCCTGAGGGCGTCGTCTATCTGCCAGGGCTCTGCCCTGCTCGGGTCGTAGTTGACCAGCGCCTCCTCGTGAGCGAGGCTCACGCTGGCCCCCTCCACGCCGGGGACGGAGGAGAGGACCTTCGTTATGCTGCTCGCGCAGAACGAGCAGTGCATCCCCCCTATCTTGACCTGATATTTCTTCAGCTGCTGGTTCTCGGTCTTTTCAACCAATTCGACTCACCTCAAGAGACGAGCCTCAGGTGGCCCAAGGCGGACCCACAGGGTTGTACCTTTCAGGCCACCCTGTAGCCCGCCCCTTCAATCGCCTTCCTGACCTTGAGGCTGTCGGTCTGCCCGGGGTCGAACCTGACGGTCGCCTTCGACTTCGCAAACTCCACTTTGGCTTCCTTCACTCCCTTCAGGGAGCGCAGGGAGCCCCCGATTGCGTCCGCACAGCTCTGGCAGTGCATTCCATCGACTTTCAGTACGGCTATTTTCTCAGACGGCACTCTTTCACCACCCTAACTACAGAACGAATACTACTTATACTATCAGGTTTATAGCTACATAGGGACTATGCCCCAAGAAAGCAAGCTCATTGACACCTGCCCAATACAGGGAGTGATAGATGTCGTCAGCAAGAAGTGGGCCCTCCTCATAATCTGCGTCCTTGGGAATGCCCCGAAGATGAGGTACAACGAGATCATGAACGAGCTAAGGGGGATCTCCCCGAAGACCCTGGCCGACACGCTCAAGCAGCTCTCCTCGTCTGGGATTATCAACCGACGTGCGGTCAACGAAATACCCCCTCGAGTCGAGTATTCACTGACCGAGGACGGGGAGAAACTTAGGGATGCGATAATTCCCGTCATCGAGTGGGCTGTGGACAGGTCCAGCCACAGGGACTGCATCATACTACAATCTGTTCTCGCTAAGAAGCGCCCATGAACCTGGAAGGGAACGGGGCGTCTCACATGGGCTGACCGAAGAGCTCGGAACGCCTTGAATACGGAAGGAGGGTTTTCGATTCCGCGGGCGCGCAGGGGATTTTCGATGGCTACCTGCTTCGGCCGATACCTTTTGGCTGCTGGGTAACGCTAATGCTGGTCTATTTTCGTGCCGTTGTGCATTATTACGCCCGTCACCGTGCATGCCCGCTTCAGAGTGTTAGTAACATAGCAATCGTCTGCCGCCTTCCTCGCGAGGGTTTTGATGGCTTCTTCACTTTCTGCGCCTGCAATGCTAACCTCGTAGGTGATATCGGTAAACCGTCTCGGTGGCTGCATTGATATCTTTCCAGAGACCTTCATCTGCTGAGAGTCGAGCTTCAGCCCACCTACGATCGAGTGCTCTGTGTAGTGCACGAACTGGCAGAACCCCATGCTCGAAAGGAGATAGGATAACGGGCTGGCACCTTTCTCTCCTCCCCCTCTTTCCTTGTATTCGTCGGAATGCCAAACGAGGTTGCTGCCTTCTCGCGACGCCGTAGAAAGAAAATTGTCATTCTTCTCCAGCCTCACGGTTATCGTCCTGGGAGGCAAATCAGTCTCGTGCTCCTTGACATACGCCATTGTCCGTTTCGTCCTCTCGATTACGGCCTCCTCGAATTTTATCATGCGGCTACCCCTTCTTTCGGGTACGAGTCAGCATAGTGGGAGCAGCAGAACGGACAGTTCAAATCAAAAAGAAGGGAGGCGTGGGACGTGCCCATCCCATTTCGCCTTCTTACATCGGGTGGGCCTTCGCCTTGTGGTCCATCAGCTCTTGCTGACTGGCGAAGGTCGCGCCGCATGCAGGGCACTTGAATTCCTGCTTGGGTGTGCTTGACATGTGGACCTTTCCGTGCTCCATCAGTTCGTTCTTGCTCGCGAAAGCGGCACCGCAGGTCGGGCACTTGAACTGACTCGAGCCTGCGCTCCGGCTCCCGTTTCCACCTTTGCCGGAGGCTCGCGAGACTCCGAAGCCGACCAGGACGCCCCAGGTGGCGCCGTAAACTAGGTGCGCGAAGAAGAAAGCCACCGCGACGTAGCCTATTTTCGCCATCAGCATCCCCTTGGCCATGGTCATGGAGACTCCCATAGTGGCTACGACGGCTTTCACAGCGCTTGGAGCCATAACAAGATAGAGCATGGGGAGCCCCCAGACGAAGTAGACCACTGCGCCTGCGAGCAGCCCGATTCCGAGGCCACGCCCGGCGTTCGTGACGAGGAGCTGTCGCTTCACAGCCAGGGTCACGGCGACGAGGATGGAGGCTATGATGAAGGTGCCTGTGATCAGGTGGATGACGAGCCCGCCCAGCATGGTGCCCATGAAGTCTCCGGGAGCTATCCCGAGCACTCCGACCCCCAGAGCTCGGAGAATGAGCGCCTGTGGCATGCCCATCGACATGCCCGCCGCCAGCATTACTAGGACCATCAGGATTGCGCCGACGAAGCCGCCGAGGATACCCCACTTGTAGTATGTTGATGTGAGCGCCACGGTTAGTTGCCTCCCAAGGCGGCGTCGATCTTCCGCCTGTACGCGTCCGCTGGCATCGCTCCGATGATCTTGTCAACCAACCGACCGCCCTTGAAAATCATCACCGTTGGGATGCTCATGATTTCGTAGCGCATGGCGAGGCTCTGATTGGCGTCCGTGTCCACCTTGGCGAAACTGACTTTTCCCGAATACTCCTGGGATAGTGACTCGATGACCGGAGACACCATCCTGCATGGTCCGCACCAGTCGGCGTAGAAGTCCACGACTGTTGGTGTCTGTGACTTCAGAACTAGGCGTTCGAAGTCCGCTTGGGTTATGTGTTGTACTTTGTCTGACATTCTCTTTGTCAGGATGACGGGTGACGGGCGAGAATTAACCTTGCATTGCAACGATTAAACCTGTGCTTTAATCAAGAAACAGGGCTTGAAGTTAAGGGTAAGATTATAAATTCGCAACCTCGGCACGAACTTGCGTTGAAGTACAACATCGTTGCGCCTCTGGGAGAAGACTTGGAGTCAATCTACACCGCAGTGCGCGAGTTCCCCACCGAGAAGATCTACCTCCTATCCACGGGCAAGCACAGGGAAAGGCTGGACGAACTGAAGGCTGTGGCTGACAAGCTCAGGATCGGAGTCCAGGTCATCGACATCAAGGGGGGCCTCCTCGAAGGGATGTTCAAGATATTCGCCCAGATGAAGTCTGCCGTGGACCAGGACAGCCTCCTCGTCAACGTGTCGTCGGGAGACAACCTCGTGAACTGCGCCGCGCTGTCGGCGTCGTACGTCAACGGGCTAAAGGCCATGGCTGTGATGGACGATAAGTTGATTATGCTACCAGTCCTGAAGTTCTCCTACTACAGGCTCCTGCCTGAACGGAAGCTTGCGATCCTCAAGTTCTTGAAGGACCAGCCTGATTGTTGCAGCTCCCTGGAGGAATTGGCGGCGAGGACCAAGATGAGCCTACCATTGGTGTCGTACCACGTCAATGGGAACGCGAAGGCGGAAGGCCTCATCACCATGGGCCTGGCCGCGACCCATATCGGGCCAAGAGGGAAGACCCAGGTCATGCTCACCGAGCTGGGGAAGCTCATCTCCGTAGGGGACATCGAGGCGCCGTCGCAGGCCGCGCTTCCTCATCCTGAGGCCGTCGCTTAAAGCAGAAGCTTCAGGGTCAAGCCTAACCTGTTAATCTGGTGCCCCAGGAAAAGAGGGCGAAAGGAAGGCGATAGTTGAAATGAAGATTGACTGCAGGAGTTGCGGCCACCCAATCGAAGTGACGCCACCATCCAAGGACTACGAAATTAAGCTGAATGAGCCATGCCCAAATGGAGATAGCATTGAGGTCAACGTCAGGTGCGATAACTGCTCCGCACAGACCCAGATCTACTGGGATGCGGAGCATGAGTTGGCGGTTTGATGTTGGGCGAGACCGGTTGGTGCCGTCGGAGATGGGCAAAATCATCGCCGTGGGGGACATCGGGGAGTTCCAGGCGACCCCGGCCAAATAGGGGCCTAGCGGACTAGGTCCCTCAGAGGTCCATCGTTCAGCGAAGCTTTAGGTTAAAACCACCATTTTACTTTTAAGCTCAACTTGTTAATATGATTGCCAGGCTTCGTTCGCTGAGAAAAATGCCAGAATTTGCATGCCAGGCGTGCGGAGCAAAGTTCCCTACTCAGGAAGCTCTGATGGAGCATGGGAAGATGCACGCTGCGAGCGCACCGGTGCAACAGTTCAAGTGTCAAGCGTGCGGCGCCACCTTCGCTACTCAGGTGGAACTTCAGGCCCACGGTAAGACTGTGCACCCGATGTAGATGGGACGGCTGCACCCATCCCTCAACGAAGCCGGCCAGGGACACCTTGGCAGTGCCCCGGCCCTCCCTCATTTTGTGAATTCTTCCTCTACTCGTGGGACAGGTTTGGGCCCCCTACTTCAACCCACTATTGACGCCTAGACTTCTAGTTGAGCTCGATTGGGTGCGATCCTAGCGGACAATGCGTACGACGTGGCCTTGGTCGGAAGTTCGGCTTCGGAGTCAAAGGAATAATTCATAGCCTCCGAGACCCGTTCGTTGCCCATGGCCAGGAAGCACCCCTACACTCTCTGCGGGACCGGGTTCCCATCGGGGAAGCTCTCCTTGCCCACGTCGGCGAGGTCCATCGCGAAGAGGGGAGGAGATGGAAGCCCTCGGTTGGGGTACATTCAATTTCCACCAAATGCGGAGTGCTTGGAAACACCCGGTTCAACTCTCTCGAGCGCAGGTGAACAGCATGACGTGGAAAAAGACGCAGAGTGAAGAAGAAACCGAAGGCGATCTGAAATCAGCGTATGAAAGGGCGCGTACGAGCCGAGGAAAAGTTTCCAATATATTCAAGGCGCAGAGCCTTGACCCCAAGTCCCTTGGCGCACACCTCGACCTGTATCTGAGCATACTGTTCGGTGGCGGAAAATTGAGCAGAAAGCAAAGGGAGATGATTGCGGTGATCGTGTCAGCCCAGAATGGATGCCAGTACTGCGTCGCGCATCATTCGGCTGCCCTCGGTAGATATGTGAAGGAAGAAGGATTTATAGCGAAACTCATCGAGAACCCACTCGTAGTCGCCCTTCCCGCCAAAGACAGGGCAATGGTGGAGTATGCGATTACCCTGACGAGGAATCCGAAGTCCCTCACAGAGAAGGACATCAACGAGCTCCGCAAGCAGGGGTTGGTCGACGAAGAAATCCTTAATCTTGCCTTGGTAGCGGCGTACTTCAACTTCGTCAACCGCCTAGCCAGCGGTCTCGGCGTCGAACTCGAGGACGAGGGACAGACCCAATACAGGTATTGAAGCGCGCAAAGCTGCGATTGAAGCGTTAAAGCCGCCTGTTTTATTCCAGTTGGGGCTTCTAGCAAGCGAGGAAATGTCGACTTTTGCGACCTCGAGGTTCCCCCTCACCAAGCTCTCGATGGCCTGCGTGAACAGGGGCCCGTTCGGTCTGCATTCCATAAAGCGCTTCATCTTTAGGACGCATGAGGTCATCGTAACTGACCACCTCCTAGTCTCAGGAGACGAGGCCAGAATGCTGGACAATAGGAAGTGACTGGGCCCCCGACGGAGAAGGTCGTAATCACGACGGACCGATTTCTCGGAGACTACAGGAAGAACAGACAGAAAGCCGAGTCTCCCTGCGTGCACGAGGAGGCGGGGGCGGGTAAGGGGCTTCCAGCCCGCGCCAAAGTCGTCGAGATCACGAAGGGGTGCGGCTTCGAGCTCGAAGCGCATCCTCGTACTGGTCTAGTCTTTGTGGACCTCTTCCTTTACACCCCAATCCACTTTCCCTTCTACCACGGCTTCATCCCCGGGACGAAGGGCGACAACGGCTATTACCTGGACCCGCTGGTGGCAACTGAGGAACCCATGTATCCGATGTCAACAGTCCGCGCGAGAACCATCGGCGCGCTGCTCATAGCAGACGAGAGTGGGCCCGGCACCAAGACCATGGCCGTGCTTGAAGGCATAGGTCCTGTCTATTCCTCCTTGACCGATGCCCGACAACTTCCTGTTTTCGCCCTAAAACTGCTGGAGCACTCCTTCACCCACTACAAGGCTCCAGAGCCGAGGGAGTTCTTACGAGTCCGGAGGTGGCAGAGAAAATCCATCGCCGAGGGGCATGCCCGCCGAGCCACCAAATCATTCAAAGGGGAGTAAACGGGGAACATGCAGTATTCCGCCGAAAAGGTTCGGTCAGAATTTGACCAGACGGAGAGCCTCTGTCCAGTCTGCCTGGCCCTCGTGGACGCCTTCCTGATCGTCCGTGACGGCCGGGTCATAATGGAAAAGACCTGCGAAGTCCATGGCAAGTTTGATGTCCTTATCAGCTCTGACGCTGACTACTATCGGTGGGCCCTCAAGTTCAACAAACCCGGGACCATGCCGAAATCCTTCGGGACGGCTTCGAAGTCTGGTTGCCCGTACGACTGCGGGCTATGTCCCGAACACAAGCAGCACACCTGCCTCGGGATAATCGAGGTGACGGAAAGCTGTAACATGCGCTGTCCCACATGCTTCGCCAACTCAAGCGTGGGCAAGTCACTCGAACTGGGACAAGTTGAATCTATGCTCGACGCCTTCGTGAGGTACGAAGGGAACCCCGAGGTGGTCCAGTTCAGCGGCGGGGAACCTTCGATCCACCCTCAAATCATTCAGATGATACGCGCTGCTCGGGCGAGGAACATCAAGATAGTCATGCTCAACACAAACGGGACTCGTATCGCCAGGGACGAGGGCTTCGTCCAAGACCTTTCGGAGCTGAACGTCACAGTCTACCTCCAGTTCGATGGTTTCAAGAAAAGCACCAGTGAGACGCTCCGTGGCGAGGAC
This sequence comes from archaeon, assembly GCA_021807225.1. The sequence goes on from JAKAPI010000010.1 coordinate 11,699, forward strand.
GCCAGAGAGACGAAGAGGTCCGCCTTGGAGAACCTCTTGAAGCATAACGTGAACACCGTCCTTGCTTGCACCGTCCAGAGAGGGGTCAATGAGGACGAGTACGGGGCGGTGGTCGACTATGCGTTCAGGAACCAGCACGTAAAGGGGGTGGTCTTCCAGCCGACCTTCTACGCCGGCCGCCACCCTGACTTCGACCCACTCGACAGGGTGACCCTTCCCGACGTAGTCAAAGGGGTGGCCGCGCAGTCCAGCTTCGGGTTGCTCCAATCGGACTTCTTCCCGATTCCCTGCTGCTCCCCTAACTGCAGCACGGCGACCTACGTCTACGTGGATGGAGGGAATGCCACTCCGTTGACCCGCGTCATTGACCATGAGGACTACATGAATTACTTCTCGAACCGCGCGCTCCCTGATACGGAGTATTTCACAAAAAGGACAAGCCTGGAGACGCTCTATTCGGCGTCGGCGGTTCCGGGCTCCGAAAAGATCCTCATGAGTTACTGCACGGCCTGCGACGTGCTCCTCGACCTGGGGGAGCTGGCCCAGAAGGTCAAGATGATCCTCGTCCAGCCCTTCATGGACTCCTGGAACTTCGATGTCAGGCGTGTGACGAAGTGCTGCGTTGGCGAGATTACCCCCGACTGCAAGATAATCCCATTCTGCGCCTATAACAACGTCTACAGAGGGCCAAGGACTTGAGCGAGCCGAGTTGCTGCTCGGGGTCCCCATACCGGCCTAGCATCACCGGGCTGATTCTCGGGAGCGCCTGGCACCCGGGAGGCGCGGAGGCATCGGCGAAACTTGCTTCGATGATGAAAGCCGGCCGAGAGGAGATGTTCCTCGACCTAGGCTGCGGCATCGGGACGACCTCCCGCCTGCTTGCAGAGCAGTTCGGATGTAGGGTCGTAGGGATCGACGCCTCTCCAAGCAATGCCGGGGACGCCATGCGCAGGACGGTCGATTCCAACGGGATTTCGTTCCTGGCAGGCGACGGGGAGCACGTCCCTTTGGCCGAGGAGACCTTCGATGGGGCGATGATGGAGTGCGTCCTCTCGACCTTCCGTGACAAGCCCGCGGCAGCCGCGGAGTTGTCACGAGTCCTAAAGTCGAACGGACGCCTGGGGGTGTCCGACGTGGCGGTGGAAGGGGAGCTTCCTGAGGAACTAAGGTCCCCCCTGACCGACGTCTTCTGCGTCGGCAGAGCGCTTTCCGTCAGGGGGTATCTGGAGGTGCTCGAACGTGGAGGGTTCGAAGTCCAAGCCGTCGAGAAAATGGAACAAGAAACGCTGGATTTCCTCGGCGAGGTCAGGCGTCAAATCTTCCTCGCGAAGATGCTGGCCGGGGTCGGCAAGCTCGGGCTGGACCAGGAGGACCTGGACTACGCTCGCCACCTGCTGGCCCTGACCGTTACTGCCGTGGAGGAGGGCAAGCTCGGATATGTGGCGATAACAGCGAGGAAGTGCTGATAGATGGACAGGCCTTCGAACGCCCTGCATAGCGCAGACGAGACCCCGGTAGAAGTCAAGATCTATAGGATAACTGGAAGGCAGCTGCTCTTCAACGTGGGCCGGTCCGTGTGCGAGGAGTGTAACCTGACAGTGGCGGCAGTGAGAGAGGCGATTGCAAGAGCCAATGGAATCCAGGTCAGGTTCAAAGTCGAGCCCTGGCTGAACAGGTTGCCCTTCGCCCTTTCAAAGGGGGCGTATCACCCTCCGATTACGATTGTGGACGACAGGATCATCAGCCAGGGGGTGGTTCCTGACGTGGAGGAAGTCAGGCTTGCCATAGTCGGTGCCTCTAGACTAGAGAGGGGACGAGAGCCGGTATGAGCGCAGAGAGCCCTGCAGCTCCGAAGAGATTCCACTGGGTCGAGGGAAGGTACAGAAGGGACGACGCTTCTGTCTTCACCCGGAGGTCCTATCTTCCCCTCGAAAGTCAGTGTCCGGACACAGCTGAGGATGACACGGGCAGACCGGGCAGACTTATCGAAGGTTCGTGTGTGGAAGTCAACAAGGAGTGCTTCATAGCTACCGCGGCCTTCGGATCGGAGCTCGACTCGCGAGTGGAGCTTCTCAGGAAGTTCAGGGATGACATCCTGCTCCAGACCGAGCTGCGAGAACCGTTTTCGAAGGTCCTCGGGGCTTACTACCGCTATAGCCCACCCATAGCTTTGGGCATGAAAAGGCACAGAGCGGCGATGATCCTACTCAGGTGGATGGTCGCTTACCCAGCAGTTCTGTTCGCTAGGGGCTTCGTCGCGCTGTTAAGAAGGACGCACAGAGAATGGAGCGAGTAGCACGAGATCCCTGAAGGAGAAGGACGCCGGCAGTTCCGTTAACTGGCGAATTGAAAGGACAAGTTACGGTTCGGCGATGCGCGAGAAAGTCTCCACACGCCTGGCCTTCAGCCTCCTCGCCCTGAGTTTCCTGGCCGATTTCAGGTCAAGGTCGGCGACGAGCAGTCTGGGATGGGAGCCTGCCCTGGCCAGCACCTTCGGATAGACGATGCCGTCCCCCACGTCCTCGATGCCGACTATCACGCTTCCACCTTGGGACCTGGAAAGGAAATTCGGGGAGACTATGGGAATCCTGTTCTCTAGGGCCCGCGCCAAGATGTAAAGGCGCCAGGGGTAGAGGCCGGAGCCGCCAATCCTGGCAGGGGAGAAGATGACCTCGGCGCCCTTCAGCGCGAGTATCCTCGCCACTTCAGGGTAGACGATATCATGGCAGATTGCAATCCCTACCTTCGATCCCGCCGCACGGAAGATCGGGTACTCGCTTCCCGGTTTCGCCTTCCTCTTCTCCCTACCAAAGAGATGAACTTTCCTCTGAGTGCCTAGAAGGCCGTTCGGCCCGATGAAGAAGCTCTCCACGTAGGTGGAACCTCCCTCTCTGATGAAGTCTCCCCCAGAAATGAGATGTATCTTGGAATCCCGGGCGGCTTCTTCGAAGAGGCTGAGGAACTCGGCAGGATTCTCGATCACTTCTGGCGACCAGTGTTCCGGGAGGCAGGCTATGTCCGCTCCGAGCCTCGCTGCCTTCCGAATCATCTTCAGCGCTCTATCCTCAATCTCTCCCAGGGAGCCGGAGCACTCCATTTGGACCGCTGCCACCCTTAGCGACCCGCTGTTCATCAGGTACGGATCCTCGCGACCACAGAATCCAGCAGCCTGTCCGCTATGGCGCTCTTTCGGGCCTTCGGCAGGGAGACGCTCTTCCCTCGAGGGTCGACAAGCACCACCTCGTTGTCTTCTGATCCGAAGCCAACCCCCTCCCTTCCCACGTCGTTGGCTGCGACGAGGTCAGCTCTCACCTCCCTGCCCCTCTTCGCCGCTCTGCTGACCATCTCAACCCTCGTCACAGAGTGCTCAGCCTTGAAGATGAGGAGGAAGGTCGAAGGGGAGAGCTCCTTCACTCTTTCGATGATCTTCGGGCTCCTTCTGAGCTCCAGGACCACATCTTCGCGCTTGGAGTCGAGCTTTTCGTTGTGATATCTCGCGGGACCGTAGTCCGACGCCGCTGCGGCTGCGATGGCGAGGTCGAACCTCTTGCTCGACAGCTCCTTCTCCACCGCCGCCAGCATCTGCCGGGCGGTCTCCACCCTCACAACCCTCGCACTTGAGGGGGGTTCTGCCACACCCGGCCCGTATACCATCACCACTTCGGCCCCCCTTCTGATGCAGGCCGAGGCCAAGGCCACGGCCATCTTTCCCGAGCTCCTGTTGGTGAGAATTCTGACCGGGTCTATCGGCTCGACCGTCGGCCCGCCGGTTATTAGGACCTTCATGCCACTCATGTCATTCTTCTTCGCCAGGCGGGAGATTGCTATCTCCAGGATCACCTTCGGCGAGGATAGCTTGGCCTTCCCTTCCTCAATCACGGGAGGGACGAGCGTGATTCCGGCTCTCTCCAGCTTCTTGAGGTTCTCTTCGATGATTGGGTGAGTCAGCATGGTGTCGTGCATCGCTGGTGCGATTACGATTGGAATGCCCGCACCAAGGGCTGACGACACGTATGATGTGACAGTGGTGTCGTCGATGCCGGACGCGATTTTCCCGATTGTGTTGGCCGTGACCGGCGCGACCAGTATCAGGTCGGCCTTCTCTTTCCCCGTTGTGAACGCGACGTGCTCGATCTTCCCCGTGAGTTCCGTCACGACTGGGTTCCCTGTTGCCCATTCGAGCAGGTTTGGATGGATTATCTTCTGGGCCCCTGATGTCATCACAGCGTGCACGTCAGCGCCGTGCCTCATGAGGTCCCGGGCGATGTCTGCTGCCCGGTAGGCCGAGACGCTCCCTGTCACCCCCAGGACGATTCGTTTACCCTTCAGCTCCTGCCCTTCTTTTCCCGTGATGTCCTTGGAGGGATGGACCAACTGTGCGCCAGCAGAGGCGACCTACGATTTATTGATATGTCCCGGCGTCGAGGTCAGGCCATCGCGCCATTTTGTGGCCGCGGTTGAACATCAACTTGGTAGCTTCTCGAGGAGCTTCATCATCTCCTCATAATGGTCCCTGATTATGTCCGACCCCTTCGGCCCCATCATGTCCTCGGCGTTCTTCTTGCACTCCTCGATCGCTGTCATGATTCCCGCCTTGGTCGGGTCCTCGAAGCTCACCCCGCACCTGCTGAAGACCGAGGTGACGAACTGCCTGACCTGCTGCTTCAGGGCCTCGTCGCCGACGGGCTGATCCAATATCCTGGAGAACTCCCTGTTGGCGCTCTCGAAGCATGCGAGTAACTCGTCCCTTACGAAGGACGGGGTGACGGACTCCGCCGGCACATCAGGTGCCTTGTACGTCTCACCCATGGTTTGGGATTATAACATAAGTTATATAAATAGTGTGCGCCTCCTTCAGACGGCTTGGAACAGACCCGGCAACAGCCCGTGGACAGCTCGCTCCTCTCGGAGTTCGAGAGTGAGATATGGAGCAGGCTGTCTCACCTTGAAGAGGGCCGCGACGGCCCGAAGGTGACCAACCCTACACCCCCTGGTGGACATCAGCGGGCCGTCGAGGATTGCACGAAGAGCGTCTACGACCTCGACCTCGACGGGAAACAGCTCGTGGTGCTCGGGAAGCTAGAGTCGAAGGTACCCGGCGGGTCGATCAAGTCGAGACCTGCAATGGAGATAGTCCGCGATGCCATCGCTTCGGGAACACTCCGGCGGGGCAGACAATCTTCGAGGCGACCTCAGGGAATTTCGGCATAGCCCTCGGGCGGCTCGCGAAGCTCGGACTGAAAGTGGTCGCGCTGGTCTCGCGGAGGCTCGAGAAGGGGGTCCTGGACGGGCTGAGGACATCGGGAGTAAGGACGATAGACCTCGATATGGACGTCTGCCCCGCACCGGGAATGCAGCTCAACTCCAACGCGTTCGCTGCCAAGGCCATTACCCTGAACATCAGGTCAGACTTGGCCCGGTTGGGCTTCGACCAGGGGGTCTTCGACGATTCGCGCCAGGAGGTGGAGGCCCTTCTCGCGAGGCAGGACACAATCGGCCTGGCCAAGCTCCTGGCGAGAATCTACGGTGGTTTCTGCCCGCAGCAGTACGACAACGAGCTGAACGTGGAAGTGCACGAGAGACTCACCGCCTTCGAGATCGAACAGCAACTGTCGGAGCTGGGTCACTCGGTGGATGATCTTCGTATCGTGTGCGCTTTCGGCACCGGCGGGACGTCGACCGTCGAGCGCGTGAAAGCCGAGCTATCGAGCAATGGGCTGCTGTACCGGTACAGGAGCTTCGACGGCCTGGGGGGCGAGGAGGGAGCGTTCGCCCTCTGTAGCCTCTGGCTCGTCGACAACCTCGCCAAGCAGGGCAGGGCCAGTGAGGCGGAGGCCCTCTTCGAGAAAATCCTCGGCTACTCCAACCATCTGGGTCTCTTCGCAGAAGAAATCAACCCGGAGACAGGCGACCTTCTGGGGAACTTCCCCCAGGCCTTCACGCACCTCAACATCATCAACTCGGCCACCAATCTGGACCGTGCGATGGAGCGCGAGGGCGCGACTTAGGCCGGCCTTCCCGACAATCAGCGACTGCGGATATGCACTCCCAACGCGGCTCCCCAATGCGCGTTTTCCGCGGAGGACGGGCGCCTCGCAACTGTCTGGGAGCTTCTTCAGTGCGGGTTCATTTCTGAGACCATTGCCGCGCTCGCCGACTTCTATTCGTCTGCCATCATTCTGTCTAGGAACGAGCCAAGCATCATCTGCGCCAACCTTCCCGTCATCCCCCTGGGCTCTTTCGTGGAGAGTATCGTCAGGACAGTCCTGCCGTCTCTGTTCGAGATCCTGAAGTCGTCGGTTATGGCTATGCCGAGGATTGTAGGCTGCCAAATCCAATGCTCCTCCGAAGCCAGCGTCAGCTTCTCGAGAAGCGTCATCGTCATGGCCATGATTCTCCACCTGGTCTCGACCATCCTGGCGTTGCCTTCTTCGTCCAGTGGCTTGATGGCCCTGAGAGCTTTGCCGACGTACCCCTTCCCCGACAGGTCGGTCCACCAGTCGTGCACCGCCATCGACGACAGGTCGTACTCGAACTCCAGCTGCATGACAGAGCCGAGAGGGTCAGAGCCAAGGGCATACTTACACCTTGAGCGAACCTTGAGGGTCATTCTCCGGACAAACAGATACAAAGAGCCGACTGCAGCCCGGAGTGAGGCGGAACTTGAAACCATACGACCTCATCGTGATAGGAACAGGGTCGGCCATGAACTTGGTCGAGCCGATGCTTCAGCGCAACCCTTCCATGAAGATTGCCGTGATTGACAAGGACGAGCCGGGAGGAATCTGCCTCACTCGGGGTTGTATCCCATCCAAGATATTGCTCTATCCGGCCGAGCTCGTCCGCCACTCAGAGGAGGCCAGGACCTTCGGGATCCAGACCGAAATCACGAGAATCGACTTCCCCAAGGTGATGGACCGGATGAGGTCTCTGATTGGAAAGGACATAGAAGGCATCCGGAAGGGGCTGTCGAGCTCGCCCAACATCGACTACTTCCACGAGACTGCAGAGTTCATTTCGCCTTACACATTGAGTGTGGGGTCGGAGACGGTGACGTCAAAGACGATATTCTTATGCCTGGGTTCTCAGACGGTCGTCCCGCCAATCAGGGGCCTGGAAGAGGTGGGATATCTCACCAGCGACACCTTCCTGAAGCTGACGAAGTTGCCGCAGCCGGTCGCGGTCGTAGGCGGAGGCTACATCGCCGGCGAGTTCGGCCACTTCCTTGCGGCGATGGGGTCCAAGATTACCATCGTTGGGAGAAATCCGCAGTTCCTTCCGGACGAGGAGCCGGAGATTTCCGAGGTGGTCAAGACAGAGCTGAGCAGGCACATGAACATCCTCACCAACCACGAGGCCCGCGAGGCGAGGAAGAGGCCGGACGGAAAGAAGGTCCTGGCATCTCTGAACCGAACCTCGGGCAAGACGGTCGAGGTGGCGGCAGACGAAATCCTCGTCGCCACAGGGAGGGGTCCGGTCAGCGCTCTGATTCACCCTGAGAAAGCCGGCATCAAGACGACCAAGGAGGGATGGATAGAGGTGAACGAGTATCTGGAGACATCGATGCCCGGAGTCTGGGCGATGGGGGATGCCGACGGCAAGTACCTCTTCAAGCACGTGGCCAACTACGAGTCGGAGGTGCTGTACTACAACGCGGTGCTGAACCAACGTGTCAAGACGGACTATCACGCGGTCCCGCACGCGGTTTTCACCTACCCCGAAGTGGCCGGCGTCGGCTTGAAGGAGAAGGAGGCCGTCTTTCGCTATGGAGAGGACGACGTGCTAATCGGGTTCTACAGGTACGAAGACACCGCCAAGGGAGAGGCGATGGCTGCCGAGGACTATTTCGTGAAGTGCGTAGTGCGGAAGAGCGGCGGTAGGATATTGGGCGCGCACATAGTCGGCCCCCAGGCCTCTGTCCTGATCCAAGAGGTCATTAACCTGATGTACACCGAGGGACAGAGCGCAAGCACCATCGTGGAGGCGATGCACATACACCCGGCCATGAGCGAGGTCGTCCAGAGGGCGTTTCAGTCGCTTGTGCCTGTCCACGAATATCATCGCCATGGCGGGCAATCTAGATAGAGAACCCCAACGTCCCCGTGGGAGAAGCCTGCGGCTGCGGCGGGCACTGATTCGGCCAAGAGCTTAAGAACAGACGCCGCTTCCTGTAGCTTCCATTGAAGTATGTGGAAGGCTCGAAGCGGGTATTTCTCAGCACGGGTACGAGGTTCCCACGTGAGGTCATCTGGGCCATAGGCGCAATCAAACTCTCCGCCGCCAAGTCCAACGCGGAGCT
>JAKAPI010000045.1 GCA_021807225.1 archaeon
CCCCTGGACCTTCGGCCTGGGCCCCCGGACTCTCGCGAAGACGTCAAAGGTTGGTTCCCCGCAGCTGTCAGCACTCAAGTTGACCGAGTTGTCGTGCTACGGATTTAACGAAGGGCGCTTGCCAAATGCTTCCCTCGCTTTCCGGACCTCTTCCGCAAAGCACAGTTCAGTTCCACTTTCGTATCGTGCCCCTATCGCACGGTAGAACCTCCCTAGGATGCGCCCCTCGATTACCAGAGCCCCCGTGGGCTGGAACATATCGACCAGGGCGTCGTCGAACTCCTGAGGTCTCCTGGCACAGTCAGACAGGCTGGTCCCTGACCTTGCGAGCCACCAAGAGGTGGAGTCCCTTCCCGTCGCTCCCAAGACTTGCGAGAGGACCGCTTCACAGACTTCGGTAAGTGCCTCGTCGAAGCCTGGCATCATCCCAACACCGGCTAACCGCTAATAACGAAGGGAGCAATTCGCTGTTCGTGCAGTGCTACTGCGGAAGGCCGCTGACCAAGAATGAGCAGGGGATCTGGGTCTGCAGGCAGTGCAGGCGGGAGCCAGTGAACTGCGAGTGCTTTCCCATCTGATTCTGGAAATCAGGAGTGCTCAACAAAGTGCCTACAGTCGGCGCATTTGCCTTCAATAAGTCGGTCGCACTGCTTCTGACAACGGCAGTCCCGCCGCCTCTCCCCGAGTTGGATTTCGCCTGGCCTGGCCTTGGTCAGAATGAAGGCCCGGCAACGGTTGCACATCCTCTCGAGTCAGCCCAGGTCGAGACCGTATTTCATCCTCTCCGAGAATTCCCACAGTCTAAGGAAAAAACTCTGCCGAGCCTGCTAAGCCAGACCGTACTTGTTGATGTAGAACTTCCGAATGGAGTCTCCGACGTCGTTCAGCGTGAAGAGCCTGCTCTCCACCATCTTCTCGACGTAGGCCGCCCTCTCTGCCAGTTCTGCCTCAAGCTGGCTTTCGTCCCATCCGAACAGCCTCCTGACCTGCCCGAGGCGTTGCGTGTTCATTGCGACCAACTCCTCCGGAGTCGACGGGGAGATGGCATCTGAGACTACGTCGTAGGTAAACAGCTCCTTGAGGTCGAAGCCCCCAGCCTTTGGGTCGAGCTCCGTGATGGAAAGGACCCTCCTCACGACCTTCCCATGCTCTCTCCTGACCCTGTTCATCACGGCGAAGGCCCAGATCAGCATCATGTTTCCGGTGGGCACCAGCATCGGAGGGGCGCTCATCCTGATCATGGCGTTGGGGACGCTGTCGCTGTGGAAGCTGGTCAGTGCTCCATGCCCGGAGGCGGCCGAGTTCACCAGGGCGGCTATCTCCTCCCCCCTCACCTCTCCCACGATGACGAAGTCAGGGGTCAGCCTCAGGGAGTGCTTCACCAGGTCCTGGAGGGTTACCTCCAGGTTGTCCATGCCGATGCTGTAGCTTCGCCTCGACATCAACTGGTCCCACACTTCGTGCGGCAACCTGAGTTCGGGATTGTCCTCTATGGTGCAGACGGCGGAGTTCGGGTTGATCAGGGAGCCGAGGGTGTTCATGAAGGTGGTCTTCCCGCTCCCGGTTGGGCCGATGATCATCAGGAACCCCCTGGCTTCAATCATCAGCCAGAGGTAGGCGACCATGAGGGGAGAGACTGTGTTCAGCCTGACGAGGGTGGTTATCGGCATCGGCTCGGCGGGGAACTTCCTAATGGTGAACGCGGTCCCGGTCATAGAAACGTCCGTCGCCCACCTGACGGCGACCCTGTCGTTGGCGGGGGTCCTGGCGTCGACTATCGGCATGGCGTTGGTCGCCATTGTCCCGCACCTCTGAAGCATCTTCTGGGTGGACTCCTCGGCGTCCTCCTCGGTCGGAAAGACGACGTTGGTCCTGATCCAACCCAGCTCGCTGTGGTTCTTGTGGAGGACGACGACCGGCCTCCCGTGGCCGGTGCACTTGATGTCCTCGATGTTGAAGTCGTTCATCAGGACGTCCAGCCTCCCGTACCCCTTCAGCTCTCTCTTCACGTAGTACTCGTACTTCTGGAGGGATCGGGTCACCTCGTCGAGGAGCCCCAGGCTCCTGGCTGCTTCCACCATGTTGGGTATGAGCCTCTTCGAAGGGTCGGTGGCGTCCTCCGGGGAGATGCTCATGAAGAGATGGTCAAGGAGGCGGCTCAGTCTTTCCCTTTCGCGCTCAGTGAGAGAGGGCTCGATTATGCTGTACCTTCCGATGCCCCCCTCGTTCGCGACGACTACTCCTGCAGGGCCGACATCATATCTCTCGAGTTCCTTTCCAAGGACTGCAATCGAATTGCCCTGCCTTTGTTCCTCGCCAAGCGTGTAGAGGGAGAAACCGGAGAGCGCCCTGCGGACAGGGTCTTCCTTGGAGGACAACGGTACAGAAAGGGATCAGTGAATAAAACAGCTTAGGGACTCGTTCACCAAGATGAATGCGTTGCCAGATGATTGTGTACGTCTAGATTGCTATGGTTGCAGATTCAGTGATTCGGTGAAGATCATGACATCAAGTACTTCGGTGAGGGCTGGGTTCACTTGAATCTGAACGACCTTGTAGCCGTTCACCTGTGCAATCTGAACCCAGTAGGCTGTGCCCGTGCCGTTGGGGTTAGGCGTGGCGAACGCATGGTAGACGTAGTATGGCATTCCACTTAGGTCGGCCTTCACCGTTGAGTTTTCTAGCGCCGTTTGGATTGCCTGTCTTTGGGTCGCATTGAAGGAAATCTGGCTCGACTTATCCGCCAGGTTAGTCACCACCATCCCGGTGACGTTGTAGGTGGACGGGTAGGTGAACTTGACCGTCACGTTGAGGGTCTGCCGCCCCGTGTACGTTAGGGTATACCCTGTGGTCCAGTTGCCTGAGATTACTTGCGCTGCTACCACGTAAACTTCCGCATATGGATTCGGGTCGGTGGGGGGGGCGTAGTCCGGGATGCCGTAGTAATAGACGCCCGTGATGTGGGGTTTGACTTCAGATGAATTGTAGATTGCAGATGCCAAGGCATAGTAATTCCATCCAGCGCCTACAACGCCGGTGGTACTAGTAATCGTGGTGCGCAACGAAAGGCTGGTGGTTGTGGTGCTGGAGTTTGGCGTGGTCGATCCTGACGGGAAGAGGTAGACAGACGTTCCTGCCATCGCCAGGACAATGATTACAGCAACCGCGGCCGTAAGAGCCGACTGCTTCCTGTATTCTGTCAATTTCTTGCGCCTATGCTGAACCCAAGGAGCGGCGGGGTTATACCCCTACGTTTTAGGAGAAGGCTTGCGTTCCGGTTCCAAGTTTTAGCAATATATCTGGAGCCCCGGAAGGGGCACAGGAATGCATAGAGAGGAGGACGGGGAGGCGACCGGAGTCGCCCGTTACGACTCTGTGAAGGGGACCACCCTGAAGGTGTATCGCTACGTGTACAGGTCGAAAGGGGCCGTCCGCGTCAACGACGTGCAGAGGGGTCTTGGGCTGAGCTCGCCTTCGGTTGCGGAGTATCACATCAAGAAGCTGGTCGGATTCGGCTTGCTGAGGGAGGAAGCAGGAGGATACGTCGTTGACAAAGTAATCTGGTCCAACATCGTCAGGTTCAGGAGGACATCTATCCCTGTTCAGACTGCCTACGCCACTTTCTTCGCAGCGGCTTTGGCCGTCATGCTCACCCTGTTCAGGCCGTCGAGTATCTCGGCTGGCTACTTCTTCACTCTCCTTGTGGTCTCCGTGGGCGTTCTCCTGTCGTTATACGAGGCGTACAAGACGCTCAAGAACCTGTAAGCTCTCAATAAGCTGAGGGCGAGGTTCAGGCGGCATGCAGTTTCACAGTTTGCTTATCATCTTGAATGATCATTTGGAAGCCAATTTCTTCAATCTGAAGATGAATAGTCCTATCACAGCTGCCCCAGCCAAACCTGCCCCCACGGCGGCGAAAAGGAGGCTGCTATCTGTGCCCCATTGAGCGATAATTGTCTCCGGGGAAGTGATGACCGTTGAACCGCCAGCCTGCTCTGAAGAGAAACTGCCTGTCCACCCTGAGAACCGCTGATAGACGAGCGGGCCCCCAGAAGACGTCTCGTCGATGGAATAGGCGGCCGACGTTCCGCTCCGGTACCAGCCTGATCCCGTGGTGTTTCCTATCTGGCTGACCACGCGAAACTGGTAGTATGTCGCATAACTCGCCGTGAAGTTGACTGGGGCCGAGGCGGTGACATTGATTGCACGCTCCGTCGAGTTCCCCAAGCCGACGAAGACATACCTCGTCTGTCCAGACGGCTGGATCTGCTCAGGGATAGAAATGTCGGTCGCAGAGT
>JAKAPI010000046.1 GCA_021807225.1 archaeon
AATTCAGCCGTCTCCCGCTGTTGCCCATAGAGCCCGAAACTAGACATCTTGGTGTCCACCAGTATGACCTTCAGGGGATATGTCGGTGAGTATTATCCGCGGATACAGACAGATGGAGGGTCGATTCAGTCTTCGATTCTGGAGCCATGATACGTGTATTGTAATTATTGCAAGATTTAACGCCCCAGGAGCACCCCGTCCAGAAAAAGGGGTAGGCAGTCGGACCAGGTCTCCTAGTTCGACTTGCCTATCTTCAGCGGTCCTAACGCAAACTTCGGACTGTTCTCGGACAGGAAGGTGCTCTCTATCCCGGTCAGGACCACCATGACGCGCGCGTGCCCGTTCATGGTCGGGTCGACCCTCGCCCCCCACACGATCTTCGCCGACGGAGGGAGTGACTTTGTGACCAGTTCCCCGGCCTTTGTCACTTCTTCCAGGGTGATGTCGTGTCCGCCTGAGACGTGGATCAGTGCGCCCTGCGCCTTGGTGATGTCCTTGATGTCGAGAAGCTGCCCCTCGATGGCCGACCTTACCGCGCGCTCGACCCGGTCCTCGCCTTCGGCGTAACCGACACCGATGGCCGCCAGCCCCTTCCGCTCCATTATGGCGCGGAGGTCGGCGTAGTCGATGTTGATCAGGGACGCGGTGGTGATGGTCTCGGTGATCCCCTTCACGAACTGCCCGACGAGCTCGTTGGCTACGCCCAGCGCGTCCTGGAGTGGGAGGTCACCGGCCACCTTGGCCAGCTTGGAGTTGTCGATGGCGACGACGGTGTCGCAGTGGTTCCTGAGCCTCTGCAACCCCTTCTTCGCGTTCTCGTACCTGTGCCTTTCGACGGAGAAGGGCAGAGTCACGACGCCGACGACGAGCCTACCCGCGGCCTGTAGCCCCTCCGAGTAGACCTGTATGGCGCCGGTCCCGGTCCCGCCTCCGAGCCCTGCACAGAGGAAGAGGATGTTGGAGCCGTTTGTCTCCTTGACCATGTCCTCCAGAGAGTCCCTGGCTGCTCCGGCACCCCTCTCGGGGTAGCCGCCGGCTCCCTGCCCATGGGTGAGCTTCTCGCCCATGAGGAGGCGCCTGTCAGCCTTGGTGATGCTCAGGTGGGCAGCGTCGGTGTTGGCCGCAATGAGCTTGCCGCCAGCGAGTCCGCGCTGCTTGATCCAGGAGACGATGTTGCTGCCCGCGCCGCCGAGCCCGACGACCGAAACGTTGGGCCTGGCCATGCGCATGGCTGCTTCGATGCGCTCTGCTTCGAGGAAGTCTTGAGTTTGCATGGATTGGACGTTTTCCATACCCGTGTTTTCTAACTGGGAGTATATGAGCATCGGCGAGACGAAATATGGAGGCAGAATTCACCCCTAATCTTCCCCGGTTCAGGCGGAGCAGACAGGCGCTTGCCCGGACGGCCTGGACGGGTGGCTCCCGGCGGGTCAGAGGAGGGCCGGGAGGAAGGCTACGACCCCCACGACGACCTGGAGTGCGATGACCTTCCTTAGCCCGACGCCGGACCTCGCAGCCATCTGCAGGGCCAGGAGGTTGGCAAAAGAAGCGATAGGGCCGAGATTCCCCGCGAGCCCGGCCTCGACCGCGATCTTCGGCGCGACGGCGGCCGCGACGCCCGACACCCTGATGAGCAGCTGGGTCGCCGGGACGTTGCTGATGACGTTGGAGACGATGGCCATGAACAGCCCGGAGTACGGCTGCGTCCCGGCGGCTGCGGGCCCGACGTAGGGCTCTGCCGCCCCCGAAAGGAAGTACGCGGCCGCTGCCACCGACCCGACGAAGACCCAGAGGATCAGGAGGCTCCTGGCGTCGAACTCCCGGCGGACCGCCCAGACGTCCCTCCAGGTGAACCCGAACCCGAGGACGAAGCCCAGGGCCAGCCCCGCGTAGGCAGGGAACCTGGCGTAGTCGGAGGCCAGGACGCAGGCGGTGATGATCGCAAGGTACCAGGCCGGCAGCAGGGAGCCGACGGAGACCCTTTCGCCCGCGCCGTCGCGCTTCTGCCGTGAGAAGGGGTACAGGGCCAGGGCTGCGAGCCCGGCGGAGACCAGGACGTAGAGCCAGGTCCCCTCGACGAAGCTCGCGAACCCTATCCCCGAGGCCGACCAGAGGAGTATGTTCTGGGGGTTCCCGATGGGGGTGAGGGAGCTAGCTATGTTCGTAAGGCTGACCTCCGCGACGATCAGCGGGGCCGGGTCCAGCCCGTTCTGCCTGGCGTACTTGATCAGCGGCGGGGTGAGCACGAGGATGAGGACGTCGTTCAGGATGAAGGGTGAGACGACGAAGGTAAGGAGGGCGACGGCGTACAGAGCCCCCATCCTCGACTCGAGGCTCGCGAGGACCCTTCGGAGGAAGGAGTACCCGTCCATGGCCCTGAACTGGGCGGCTATGCCGAAGAGGAGGGCCAGTGAGGCGTAGATGCCGGGGTCGAAGACCGTGAGGATGGAGGGGCTCAAGTCCGGGCCCAGCTGGGCGGCGGTTGTGCCCTCAATTCGATGGTGTCACGCTTGAGACGACCTAGTAACACCGGCGAGGACATCTTACCCTTCTTATAAGCGGTGAAGGGCATCTAGGCAAATGAGACGGGCGCGCGTAGCTGCTGTTGCGCTCCTTCTGCTGCTGGGTGCGCTCCCTTCGATGGCTGCGGCCGGACAGTCAGCACCCCTCCACTCGCCGCAGGCGCTGCACCTTTCGACGGTGCCGGCCCAGCTCCCAGCGGACGGGCGGTCCTACCCCGCGGTCGTAATCTCGCTGCGCGACGCACTCAACCAGCCGACGCTGTCGCTGACCGACATCCTGGTCTACCTGTCAACGAGCAACTCGACGGTCGTTACCATTCCGCAGACGGCGACCATTCTGGCGGGTCACAGCTTCGTGCAGGTGAGCGTGACGACTTCGACGAAGATCGGCTCGGCAGACATCGCGGCGACGTCCCAAGGGCTGTCGGCGGCCAACGTCATGGTGAACACGGTCCACGTCGCTGCGCAACCGGCGTCGTTGAGCATTTACGTTGCACCTAGAGTCGCGGTGCAAGCGCTCGTCGGGCCGGACGAGGTCTTCGCGGTCCAGCTCAGAAACGCGGCGGGCCAGCCTGCGTCCGCCGGTCAGAACATCAGCCTTGTGATAACAAGCTCGAACAGTACGGTCATCCAGGGGATCATAAACGCCTCCGTCCCAGCAGGGTCAGACCTCTACTACGGCTCGATGAAGCCGCAGGCGCCGGGGACTGCGACCCTCACCGCCCTGGCCCCGCGGCTCAGCACCGGATCAGTGGACATCACGATAAACCCGTCGGGAGCGAAGATTGCGGTCTCGGTCTCCCCAGCGACGGTGGCAGAGGGGACGAACGATTCTGTGACTGTATCTGTCTCGGTCTTGGGGATGCCCGTCCAGGGAGCAGCCGTGTCTGTGTTCACGACTCTGGGGGCGGTCGTTCCGTCATTCGGATCGACCGACGCAGCGGGACAGTTCGTCTCGAATTACGTCGCGGGGGTGCCCGGAGTGGCTACCGTCAACGCCACGGCCTATTCCTCGGTGATAGGGACGCTGACTGGCGCGGGCACAATCATAATCACCTCGTCGGCGACTGCCACTACCACGTCTTCAGGGCCCTCGAGCATTCCGGGCCTCTCGCTGGTGTGGCCGTACCTCCCGATAATCATCGCAGTTATCGTAGTCGTAGCGGGCTATGCGATAGTCAAGACCACCCTAAGGAGGCGCAGGGGGAGCACGCGGGACGAGGAGCGCGGCGCGCAGGAAGAAGAACCTAACCGATCCTAGCCGTCGTCTCGATTGCTATGCCGTCCGCCTGGACGGTGTGCCTGAATGACTTTGACTTTGGTATGACGCGCCTTAGCTTCTGTATCTCGACCTCGCCCTCGGCCTGGCCGAACCCCTGGGCGAACTTGAACGTCATGACCCCGTCCACCAGGCTCTTGATGAAGTTCACGTGCTTCTCGTCGTGGACCCCCTCTGGGAGGGTCAGGAAGTGCACCCCGCCGTACTTGTGGACCGCGCTCACCCAGAACATTATCAGGTCCGTGACCTCCTGCTGCGGATAGACGCTCATCAGATAGCTCGGGCTGAACACGCTCCAGCGGCCCTCCTTGAGCTTC
>JAKAPI010000047.1 GCA_021807225.1 archaeon
ACGACAACGACCACCACCACAACTACAACGACTACCACCACGACCACTGCGACCACGACTGCGGCCACGACCACGACCACTGCTCCGACCTCCACCACCACTGCGACTACCCAGTCAACCACGACGTCTCCTTACGCATCGAGCTCCGCCGGCGGGGTCCCCGAATTCCCCTACAGCGCAGCAGCGGTCACCGCCATTTCAGCCCTGCTTGTGGTGTCCTACTTCCTTGCAAGGCGGTCCGTCAAGCCAGGGAATCGTCCTGGCACTTCTCCCCCGCTGAACTAGGGGCCGTCACGGTTCGGTCTGCGCTTCGCCGCGAAGTCATAGACCGCCGCTTCCTGTCTGGTCTCCACGAACTCGGGCTTCAGCGCCCTCAGCTTTGTGATGGCCTGGGGTGCGCTCATCCCCTTCACGATGAGGTAGGCTGACAGCACGCACCCCGTCCTCCCCTCCCCGGCGAGGCAGTGCACAGCGACCCCCTTCCCGGCGTTGACCTCTCCCTCAACGAACCTTGCCCCTTCTTCCATGGACGCCATCTCGGGCGGTTCGTGGTCCCGCATGGGGACGTGGCCGACGTTCAGGCCCAGCCCCTCAGTCCATGCGCTCGGCAGGGGTTCCTCGGTCAGGCTCAGGATGCTCTTGATCCCATTCCTGGCGAGCCACTCCACCTGAGACCGAGACGCAGGATAGCCTGTTCCAGCCAGCAGACGGTCTTCTACCCATACGAAACCGGTGGGCTCGTCTTCTACTTTCGCCCGTATCCTCCTCAGGAGCTTCCCGCCTGTACCCAAGCAGCGTCAGCGGATATTGGGATTCGCGAGGTTTAGAATCTTTAGGCTTCGAGGACTTCGAGGCGCCCGTACTTGCCGACGTTGAGGCGGAGTTCCCCACGGAAGCTGTTGGTGTATCCGTTGGTCACCCTGACCTTGGACCCCACCTTCACCTGGTCAATCTGGTCGTCCCACAGAGAGAGCTTGATCTGGCCGCTGTCGTCCTTGAGCTGGCAGTCGGCTACCCTCGCCTCGCCCCCTGTCCTCAGATTGACGGTCCGCGGCTCCTGTATCTCTACAATCTCGCCTTCGGCGTCTACCCTTCGCATACCGTCTCTCAGATCGCGTACGTTCATGCGAAGGCTGGTCGCCGGATGGCATTATTTAACATTGAAGCGCTGAGACAGGGCCTGGAAATCGTTTAATGAGAAAGGATTCACTGGCCGCCCACATTGGTACCATGGCCGGTCCAGGGCGGCCTGCTCCTGCTCTCGTTCCTGGCCCCGTTCGCCCTTCTCATGCTGGCGTTTCCGGCGTTCCTCAGGTACCTCACCCGGATTGGCTTCGTGTCCGAAGACGCCCACAAGACCCCCCCTTCCAAGGTCCCTGAACCGGTCGGGCCCCTCCTCTTCGTATCGATGCTGGTGGGGGAGCTGATCGTCGCCGCGGGGTACGGGTCGGCCGTCCCGCTGGCCGTCATCACTGGCGCGGGGGTCGCCTTCGCCGTGGGGCTTGCAGACGACATCTTCGTCCTGGGCGGGAAGGCGAAGCCCCTCCTGCTCCTCCTCGCCGGCCTGGGCTTCGTCTCCTTCGTGGCACTCACCCCTGACCTCTACCGCCCAGTGCTGACCTTCCCTCTGCTTGGGGACACCAGCCCGCACTTCATCATCTACACGGCCCTGGCCATCATCGCCTTTCCCGTGGTCACAAACGCATTCAACATGATGGACGCCTTCAACGGCGAGATATCCTGGTTCACCCTGCTGACGTCGCTGGCCCTGACGGTCGGCGCCGTCCTTCATGAGCTCGCAGCGTCGGCGTTTTCCGCGGCCAGGGTGGCGTCGGTCCTCCCACTCGTCGCCGTGTCAGCAGGCTTCCTGCTCTACAACAGGTACCCTGCGAAGGCCTTCGACGGCGACAGCGGGAGCCTGATGTTCGGGGCCATGTTCGCGGGGCTCGCGATCAGCTGCGGCGTGGAGGTGGCGGCCATGATAGCGATAGTCCCGGCGATACTGAACTCATTCTACACGCTGTCGAGCGTCAGGGGGTTCGTGGAGCGCCGGAAGATGCCGTCCAGGCCCACATTCATCGGGGGAGACGGCCTCCTTCACGCATCCACCGAGAAGGCCGCCCCGAACACGTTGGTGCGCCTTGTGCTGCTCGCCTCGCCTCTCTCGGAGAAAGACCTGGTGAAGAGCATCGTCGCTCTGGTTGCCGTGGCCTGCGCCTTCTCAGTCGCGATCTCCTTCCTGACCTGGGTGTACTAGCATGAAGCTCCTCCCACTCTTCCTCATCGAGCTTGTGGCCTTCCTCCTCATCATCGCGGAGACCTACGTCTTCTTCATCATCGTGGTCCCGCTGGGCCCCATCCCCCACACGCTCACCGAATACACCTCCTTCGCGCTGCTCAAGGTCGTACTGATATTGGCCCTGGGAGGGGTCTGGTTCCTCGTGCTCGACGAACTGACGAACCTGTACGTCAGGTCTAAGATCGGGAGCTCTCCCAGGCCTTCATCTTAGCGTCGAACTCTCTCCTCGTGTAGACGACCTTCGCCGGGACCCCCATTACGACCTTGCCTGCAGGCACGTCCTTGGTGACCACGGCACCCATCGCCACCACGGCCCCCTTCCCCACGGTCACCCCTGCTCTGATGACCGCCCGAGCGCCTACCACCGCGTTGTCCTCTATCGTGACCCCGATCATCTTCTTGCTCGGGGGGTAGGGGTCGTTGGTGAGTACCGCCGCCGGTCCTATGAACACGTTCTTTCCGATCCTGCTCAGGGGAGGGATGTAGACGCTCCCCTCGATCATCGTGCCGCTCCCTATCTTCACGTCGTAGTCGACGTGCGCCAGCGACCCGATCTTGACGTTGTCGCCGATGACCGTATTGGCGCCCACGTAAGCGAAGTGCCAAACCCTGACGTTCTTGCCAATCTTGGCGTCGGGAGAGACGAAGTTGGTGACCTTCATAGTCTCACCCAAGGTACACCGGAGTCCCCGACGAGCTGGAAGCCAGCGCCGCTTCGGCGGTCCTGAGGACGTTGAGGCCGTCCTTCCCTGTGACCAGGGGCTGCCTCTTCTCTTGTATCGCATCGGCGAACCCCTTGAGCTCGAGCATGAGCGGCTCCTGAACGGGCCTGGTGGGGACGGTCGTCGTCGACCCCTCGTGGATGCTTGTCTGCTGGGTCACAAAGTCGACGTCCACCACCCCTCCTGAAAAGACTGCGCTCAGCGTCCTCACCCTGTTGGGGGTGATCCAATTCGTCACCAGGAACGCGGTCTTCTGGCCGGAGAACCCCAGCAGGATGGTGGCGAAGTCCTCGTGCTCCAGGGGGACGTATGCCGCCCCGACCCTGGCGTAGACCACCTTGGGGACCTCCCCGAACAGCCAGCAGGCGGTGTCGATGTCGTGCACCGAGGCGTCCTTGACGATCCCCACGTCGCTTATGTTCTGGCCGCGTCGGTTCTCCCTATGGAACTCCAGGAGGATCGGGTCTCCCATCTTCCCCTCTGAGATCATCTGCTTCAGGGCCGTTATGGGGGGGTTGAACCTCTCGATGAACCCCACAGTGAGGAACCTGTTGGCGTTCTTCGCAGCCTCTATGAGCAGCTCGCCGTCCTTCACCGACGTCGTCATGGGCTTTTCGACGAAGATGTGCACGCCTGCTGCCAATGCCTGCGTCGCCATCTTGAAGTGGGTCGACGCAGGGGTGCAGATCGTCACCGCGTCGAGCTTCTCCGCCTTCAGCATGGCCCCCAGCGACGTGTACCCGGGGACATGGTACTTCTTCGAGAAGGAGTCGGCCCTCTCATGGTCCATGTCGCATACTGCCGCCAGGGTCTGGAGCTCGTTCAGCACGCGGACGTGGTTCTTCCCCCAGCCACCGGTCCCGACGCCCA
>JAKAPI010000011.1 GCA_021807225.1 archaeon
TCCAGCGCGACCTTCTCCAGAGGCGACCCGAACCGGTCCGGGGGGACTCTGACCACGTCCTCAAGGTTGACTAGCTCAAACATGAATGAATCAGAAACTGGGGCACCCCGTCCGGTCAGCGATTTTAATCTTTGGTCGATATGAGAGGTCTTGTTCGCTGTCTGGGTGGTTTCTGAGAGCGTTCGGCTGACAGCTAGTCAGGTTAATCAACCCAAGGATGATGAGAATGGCAACGAGGACAAGGAGGAGTGTCAGCACCCAATCCATCCCTTATCCGTCATCTGAACGCATATCCTCCGCGGAAGGCGATTTCATGGGTTTCTGCCTTTATTGCCGTAGCGAACCTCCTCGATCTTCTCACCACGCTCGTGGGGTTCAGCCTCGGTCTCGTGGAGAAAGGGAAATTGAGCGTGTTCGCTCTCGACTTCCTTGGGATTAATGGGCTGGTCGCCTTCAGAGTCGGTAATGCGGTCATCTTTGCGTTGCTCGCGTATGCTTCTTGGAGGAGAACTTGCCTCGATTCTGTGGGGGGGCAGATGCTCTTCATCGTCCTTCTCGTGTGGCTGGTCGTCTCCTTCGTCCCCGTCCTGAACAACCTCTTGTTCCTCTGAATCACCCAGGCCCGAACACCCCTCTCAAATCACCCGAATACCGAACAAAACCAGATGAGAGGAAGACCGGGGCCTTCAGCGATAGCTTCTGGACGTCGGACTAGCTCAGCGAGACCCTGCCCTGCCTCAGGGTGACAGCCCTGGCGTGGGCAGCCCGCAGCGAGTGTATCATCTGGGAGTCTGCCGTGGCCACGACAGCCCCGTTGGATAGGGCGTAGGACACCACCTCGTCGTCGACCGACCCGCTCCCACATGCTCCCGCTTCGAATTTCGAGGCAAGTTCCAGGGCGACCCGGGCGGACCTGGACTTCCTCCCTTGGCTAGCCGCCAGCGCCGAAAGCTCCGCCTTCACGCAGTCAAGCAGCACCGGCTGGAACCTCCCCAGTCCCTGCACCATGTCGTCGAACCAGGTGGTGGGGACCTCGGCCACGGCCATCAGAAAGCTGCTGTCGAAGACTACTTTCTGCATTCCTTACTTCAGTACGCCTGACCCAATCAGGCGCCACCTCTCGGCGATCCTTCGGCTGATGGCGGCGCGCATCCCTGCCTCTATGGCCACAGGCTTCTTCAGGTCCAGTTCGACGATGTCCCCCCTTACCGAGGTGGCTGACGCCAAGGTCGACGCCGTCCCGAGGTTCAGGCGCACGGCCTCGCCTAGCTTGACCTTTTCCACCTTTACGAAGTCTGTGGAACCTACGGCAGTCTCGAGGAGCGCCACGTCCAGGGTGATGTGCTCCAGGGTCTCCGGCAGCGCACCTGGCCTTCCCAGAACGCTGCCCACCATCTGGTCCCCCTTGACAAAGGTCGGGTCCATGTGCGTCCCGACCGCGACCAGCCCCCCTGGACCCACCTTCCCCGAGTCTCCCGCCCCCGTTTGAAGGCTGGACACCCGGGTCACTATCGGGACGTATTTCCCGCTCCTTTCATCGATCATCCCCGGCCTGAGTTCTATCTCATCTCCTATCTTCAGCTCCCCCCTCGTCAGGCTCCCGCCCAGGACCCCTCCGGCGAGCCCGTTGATTTCGGCTCCCGGCCGGTTGACGTCGAAGCTCCTCACGACGTACATCAGCGGGCTGGCGCTCGCGTCCCTCTTGGGGGTCGGGACCACGTCTTCCAGGGCCTCTATGAGCGCGTCGATGTTCAGGTGCTGCTGCGCTGAAATTGGGATGATTGGCGCCTTCTCCGCGACGGTATCCTTGGTGAATTTCTGAATCGCGGCGTAGTTCTTCTGGGCTTCGGCGTCGGTCACCAGGTCGACCTTGTTCTGGGCGATGACGATCTTCTTCATCCCCAGCATCTGAAGCGCCTGCAGGTGCTCTCTTGTCTGGGGCTTGGGCACGGACTCGTTGGCTGCGATCACAAGCAGTGCCCCATCGATGAGGAACGCCCCTGCCAGCATGTTGGTCATCAGGCTCTCGTGGCCCGGGCAGTCGACGAAGCTCACCGCCCTCAGGAAACTCGTCTTCCTTCCGCAGACCGGGCACTTCGCACTGGTTGAATAGGACGCGGCGCCATGGTCTTGGCTGCACCTGTAGAAGGCAGCGTCTGCATACCCCACCTTGATGGTAATGCCGCGCTTCAGCTCCTCGCTGTGGGCGCTCGCCCAGACTCCTGTGATGGCCTGGGTGAGGCTGGTCTTGCCGTGGTCCACGTGCCCCGAGGTGCCTATGTTCACCTCAGGCTGCTTGGGGATGAGCGCCTTGCCCTCGCTTGGGTCAACGAGTTCCTGTCCGGACAATTGTGGGTTCTGCGAGCCGGGCCTTTTTAAATCCGGCTTACCAGTTCTTAGGGTCTTATCCTGGGGGCCGTTATGATTTTTATCGCCTTCGGGGGAGGCTCCAACTGGGAGATTTGCCGAAACCGGCGAGGAAGCCAGGGACGAGGAAGCTTGGCAGGTTGGTGTTCGTCCTCCCTATCATCGTGGTCCTGAGCCTGTTCGTTTTGGGCGCGGTCTCAAACGCGATCAACAGGACGGGGACTTTGGTCGTCGAAGCCCAGAGCTCCTACGGGGGCACCTCTAGCCCACTTTCAGTTGCAGCCTCCGTATCTGGGACTACCAGCGATACGCCCTACAATGTCACCCTTGGCCAGGGCTCCTACACAGTGACCTACCCTCCGCTCCAGTGGTATCGCACTCCTCCTACGAACACGGTAGTAGTCCTAGGGAGCAAGACGGCATTTTCCATAGGAACCTACGTTCCGATAGCCGCGGTGGTCAGCGTCTCGTCTGGCAACTTCAACTCTAGCAGGGTGACCGCAGAGCACGGCGTGACACCGGTGGTCTGGATTGACGCGAGCGCCGAGGCGATCCAGATCAAAGGCAACTCGTTCACGGCCGTAATAGAGCCAACCCAGAACTACACAGGGATCTTTGAAGTGGCTGGCGAAGTGACGGTAAGTCTGCTAGGTACAAGCTCGACGATGGTTGTTGACGTCACCTAGGCTCTCCTTTCGTTTTGCTTTCGTTTTTCGGCCAAAGTCAGCCCTCTCCTGATTCCCTAAAGTCAAAAAGAACTAAAATGGGGTTTCAAAGCAAATAATGGATTGGACGGAGAAATCCGGGCTTGTTTGCGGCGGGATGCGCTGGAACCGCCCCACTCTAAGGGAAAAAATCGATTCTAGAACGCAAAATGGATAAATCATCCACACCCCTTATATATGGAGCAAGGGCGGCAAGGTCTGAAAATATGTATACGCCTACGAATGCGTATTCAAGAAAATTTAGCTCAGGACTACTTCTTGCGCTATTGGCAGTCTCAGGATTAATGTTCCTGCTGCCCATAGCCACAGTCAACGCATCTAATGCAAGTCTTCCTTCGATTTCGATCTCTCCCAACGTCGTCGCGGCGGGGACACTCCCCACGGCGACGATCTCGATAACCAACCCGGGCACAAACGCTTATGCGATCACAGCGTTCACGGTGACCGCCCCATCAGGATGGAGCTTCACCGCCGGGTCGGCACTAGGAACCTACTTTTCGTGCACTGATACCACTTCATCGGCGGCATGCACCCTTCGCTCCTCCACAAACCCGCTGGCTCCAGGAGCCAGCGACGCGATTGGAGTGGGTGCACTGACTCCGTCAGCCCCAGCTACCACCAGCGCCTCGGTTGGCACCTTTACTAGTAGCGTCCAGGACGCTTCGTCCCTCGCTTACTATACGGGGCCCTCCTTCAAGGTGTACGGTACTGGGACTACTCCTACAGTGACCATTTCATTCCCAACCGGTGACCCATGCTCCGGAGCGACATACACCGCAGGCTCCGGCGCGTGTGCTGCGACAGCCACGCTGGCCACAGCCAACAACTTCGGTTACGTTGGCGTGCCTGTAGTGTTCAGCACCGGCGCCACCTCGGCGTCTGCTTCTCCAACCTCGGGTACGACGGGTAGCGGCGGTGCAGTCAGCACCTCCTTCTCACCCTCGAACCTTGTGGCCAACAACCCCAACAACCTGAAGGCGACACTCGGTACCAGTGCTATAGCGAGCACGGTATTCGCCATCAACACAGCGGCGACCACGCCGGTGAGCGCGACCTTCTACATCGGAGCGACCGCCTTCCTGGCGAGTGCCACCCACTACATCGGTGGTGCCAGCAACGCCCTTTCCTCTGCGATCGGTGGAACTGGACCGAACGACGCCACGATGGCTGCCAGCAGCATGTCTGTTGCGGCCACTGACAAGTTCGGCAACCCAATCACCCTGTCAGGTGTCACCGGACTCGCGATAAGCGTGTCCACGACGGCTGCACAGGGCGTCTTCTACAGCGCAGGGAACCACACTACCGTCACATACGCTGCAACCTTCGTCAGCAACGCAGGAGTGATTACCGTTCCATACTACCAGCTCGGCGCGTATAGGAGCACCGACGTTCTGACCGCGACCATCTCAGGGACTGCACCGTCCTTCACGGTGAGCGGTTCGAGCGGCGCCCTTACGACCACCACATTCGACGGCGCCTCCGTCGCACCCATCGAGGACTCTCACGACTGCGTTTCTCCGTGCTACGCTGGTTCCACAATCAGCCTGCACTCGACGACAACGCCAGCTCAGAGAGGTGTCCCAGTAATCTTCTACTTGGACACTGCCACGAGCACTCAGGCGAACGGCGATGGAACCCAGTCGGTGTCTACCACAACCGGAGCCAACGGGACCGCAGGAGCGCTATTCACATTGGACACGGGAGTCACGACTCCGCTGTACTTCCTGGCCCAGTTCGGTGATGCGTCCCAGGTCTCAGGGCACCTTGCCAACAGTACCGACAGCGCCTTGATGGCCACTCAGGCCGGACCGGCTGCTGCCTTGGTATTCCAGACCTACTTCGACACCGCGCTGTCGTTGGCCGCCAGCCACGCGGTGAACGGTTCGACGTTGTACGTCGACGTCTCCCTCGCTGACAAATACGGCAACCCAACATTGAACACATTCCCCTACCAGATACCGATCACCCTTTCAGGGCCAGGCACTTTCAGCGCTAGCAGCGTCTATATCCCCAGCGGCAAGGCTTCGACTGCAGCCGTCGGGAGCTTCGGTCCGATCCTATGGACCGCGCCGAACTCATTTGGAACTGTGACGCTCAGCGCCGCCAGCACATTCCCAACAGCCACGGCCAAGGTAACCCTAGTTAGCGCCACGCCCACCTTCGCAGTAACTTCACCCAAGCCACTGAACGGGGTGATTTACTCCGGGTCAACGGCAGTGACGTTCCAGGGCCAAGCCAACGTCTCGCTCGGCTATCCATCGACGACTCACATCGTCTCCATTGGATACTCGGTCGACGGCGGCCACTGGGCAACAGCCTCCGTAGCTCCAGGGAACGCCATAACATGGGCGGTGTCGGTCTTCATGACCGCAGGAACCCATACAGTGCAATTCAACGCCACCGACAATTCCGCGGCTGCCAACACAGTTGTCAGCCAGAAGTTTTCGGTGCTCGTCGATAGCAAGGCGCCAGATGTGAACTACGTGACAAAGAGCAACGCCAACATCTCGTCACCCGCCACCGTGTCGGCGAACATCGTCGACGCGAGCGGTGACCTGAATGCTTCCAGCGTCAGCGCTGTTGCGACCAACATCGACACCTCTGCAACCAAGACTCTCACTGCGAGTGTTACCGGCACGAACAACCCAGGTAGCAGCGTCACTTACGCCGTCACCATTTCCGGTCTAACCACCGGGAACTGGAGCGTCGCGCTGAGTGCCACTGACTACGCGGGCAACACCAACTCGAGCACCATTACGGTGCACGTGACGGTGCCGTTCGCCCAGTCATTCGCCGTGTCTGGTACTCCGGCCTCGTCCACACTTGGACAGTTCGCGGGGATCAGCGCGTCTTACACCAACCTCAACCCGACGTCCCAGAACGTCGTGATCTTCGCTGTCTTCAAGAACAGCGCGGGTCAGACCATGGGCATCGGGACTGGTAGTGCAACATTCGGCGCAGGCTCTACTCAGTCGGTGTTCATTGCGGACCCAGTCGGGCTCGCAAGCGGCGCCTACTCTGTGAGCATCTTCGTCTTCACCACGGGTAACCTGCCAGTCTCTGTATCAACCACAATCTCCGTCACCGTCTAATCGGGTGGCCATCATGAAGACACTCCCAACTCTCGCCGCAGTCGCGATCGCTATGGCTCTCGTGCTGTCGCCTATGGTCGTCAACGCCGCCGCTGGTAGCGTAACGTTCACCAGCCCAGCGTCTGGCGCATCATACAGCGGCTCGCAGACCTACACGATCTCCGGCACCATAAGCCCCGCACCAACCCAGGCTGACCAGGTGGGTCTTACCGTCAAGAACCCATCCGGCCAGACCGTCGACCTGGCGAGCGTGACCGTCTCAAGCGGTTCGTTCTCCTACTCGACGGCCGTCGGCGGAACTGCAGCATGGGTCACCGGGACTTATACGATCACGGCCCTCGATTCATACGGCGCAACGGGAACCGCGACCTTCTCATACACATCAACAACTGGATCTGGGTACAACGTCACAAAGGCGTTGATCAACATCCAGGGCAACCAGTCCATCATCCTCGCGCAGCTGGCAACGCTTCAGAAGGACCTGAAAGGGAACTTCACGGCTCAGGCTACGTCTGAGTCCAGCGAGGCCGCTGCACTTGGCACTTTGAGTTCGGCCGTCTCCCAGCTCCAGAGCTCGCTAACGAGCATTGGAACTCAGGTGGGCACGATCAACTCGAACGTCCAGTCTCTTGGTAGCCAGATAACGACAGCAGCGAACAACGCGCAAAGCGCGGCGAACGCTGTCTCGAGCACGCAAACTTACGTGCTCGTCGTCGCTGTCCTAGCAGCCATAACCCTAGTCCTAGAGCTAGCAATTTTAGTCAGGAAGATCTCGTAAGAGACCTTTCCTGATTCTTCCTTTTTTTGTCGAACCCAGCGTAAGCTGTAGCGGAACTGCCTGGAGACGCCGTCCAACATCATAGGATTATATACTCAGCAGGGGGAATTCCGCTTGAACATGCGGCGTAACGGTTTCGGCCTCGCGCTCAGCCTGGCGGCCTGCACGACGCTGGTGTTGCTCGTGGTCCCAGCGGCGCTGGCAGCCACTCCCGCATATCCCGCGACGGCAGTCACCGCCACCGGGATAGTCCAGACCAAGTTAAGCGGCTACCAGGGGGTGCTCGTCAACTACTCTAGCACGTTCCCGACGTCCTTCAGCGGATTCGTCTACATGGACCTTACCAACACAGCGGGGCAGACGGTCGTATGGAACGTGGCCTACTGCGGCTTCTCGGCGAGCGCCAAAGCCCAATGCTTCGTGTCGATACCTACCTCGACGGCGACAGGCACCTACACCGCCCTCGTCTTCGTGACGACCTCCACCGGGGTGGCGGTCTCCTCCACAAGCTCGGTAAAAGTAACCGTCTAGTCCCGGCCGACCTTCCGGGAAAGTATTTATCGCGTGCACCGCGCCGCAGGCAGGCCTGGGGTCATGAGAGCGATCATCCTGAGCGGGGGCCTCGGAATGAGGCTGCGCCCCCTCACCGACGACAAGCCCAAGGCCCTGATTCCGGTCAACGGGCGCCCCATCGCAGAGTATCAGATCGAGTGGCTCGCGAAGCAGGGGGACATCAGCTCAGTCACCTTCGCCTGCGGGTACAAGTGGGAGCGTCTGAAGGACCACTTCGGGTCGAGCTTCGCAGGAGTGGAGATCGACTACTCGGTCGAGGACGAGCCGCTTGGCACCGGCGGCGGGATACGCCAGGCCCTGCTCGAGCACAAGGCCGACGAGACCTACGTCGTCACCAACGGGGACATAATCACAGACCTCCCGCTGAAACGCATGATAGACGAGTACCAGCGCGCCGGTGGCATCTCCGCTTCCATGCTGGTGGTCCCATACAGGTCGAGGTTCGGGGTCGTCAAGATCGACAAGCTGAAGACGATCAGAGGGTTCGAGGAGAAGCCGGCGTTCCCAGACGTCTGGATCAACGGCGGGGTGTACGTGCTGAACGCGGCGAAGGTCGCGAAGCTCCTCCCGGTGAAGGGAGACATCGAGAGAGAGACCTTCCCCAAGCTCGTCACCCACGGCGAGCTCCTCTCCTACCCGTACTACGGCGAGTGGAGCTTCATCGACTCCATCAAGGACTTGATGGAGCTCGAGTCCTCCATGAAGGCTCCTGTCTGAGCAAAGATTTTAGCCGGCTGGAACCGTGGCGTTGCCATGGCCGGGTTCGTGAAAGCAGTCGAAGCGTCAAAGGTGCCCCCTGACAGCATGAAGACCGTGGAGGTCGGAGGCGAGTCGGTGCTCATAGCCAACGTGGACGGGAAGTACTACGGGATGGGCGCCCTTTGCACGCACGAGGAGTGGGACCTCTCAGAGGGGACACTGGCGGCGACCGAGGTCACATGCGCGGGTCACGGGACGGTGTGGGACCTCAGGACCGGGAAGGGGGTCTTCGACGAGCCCCTCCCAGACGAGCCGCTCTACGACGTCAAGGAGGAAGGCGGCTTCCTCTACGTGAAGAAGCGCTAGAGAGCTGCAACCCGCAAGTTCTCAACGGTGGCCAGGTCCTCACTTTATTACGACACCTCTGAGGGCGTCGTTTCATGGAATCTCCGCGGCGGAAGGGGTCGGGGTCGAAGGCGTTCAGGGCCCTGGGGGGTTTCGTCTACCGGCGGAGGAAGCTCATAGTCGTCGCCTGGGTCATCGCGCTGATCGCCGTGCTCCCGGTCATATCCGACGAGGGGAAGGTCACCTCCCTCCAGCTGGGGACGGCGTCTGGGAGCCAGCTCGAGTCAGTCATGGCTTCCAACCTCATAACCGCCGAGTTCGCGAAGACCGTCCCCAACAGCTCCCTCATCGTCGTGATCACAGCCTCCAACGTCTCAGCTCCCGCGACACAGGGGTTCGTCACGAACCTGGCCACTTCGCTTGGGTCGGACAAGGGGCTCCTCGGGCTCAATCAGACGGTGGACGTCTACTCGGGGCTGTACTCTGCCATCGCGGCGATGAACCGCGCCTCGTACTCCGCGCTGTCGGGGGCCAACGGCACCAGCCGCATGCTCCTCGGCGTCCCCGCACTGTATCTCGGCGCCTGGCAGCAGGCGTACGCCTCCACCTTCAACCTCGCCGCGTCCGACGCGGTCGCTTACAACGTGTCTGCCCGGACCCTTTCGGGCGCCAACGCCACCGCCTACTCCCTGTACTCATCGCACCTGCTGAAACTCTTCAACTCGTCCTGGGTCATAAGCTGGTCCGACCCGGCTCTCAACAGCACGACCCCCCTGGCGAGGGCCACCGTGGCCGCCCAGACGGCGGACCTCCAGTACCTCGACCAGTTCGCCCCCTCATCGAAGCCTTTCGCAACTTCACTGCTCAGCTCCTACAACCTGACCGCCTACCTCACTGACACCAGGGCGCAGTCCGCCTCGACCCTGTCCTCCTTCGCGGTCGGGTACACGGCGCAGGAGAGCGGGTTCTCGGACGCCTTCGTAAACTCCGCCTTCGGGCTCGGGAGGGCCTTCGACAATTCTTCCCTGCACGCGCTGGCTGGGAACATGATCTGGGCCCCTTCGAAGTACGCCGTTGGCCACGAGTTCTCCACCCTGATCTCCTCCCTTGTCTCCCCGGCGAGGAGCACGACCCTCCTCGCGCTGAGCTTCAACGCCTCTCACAACCAGAACATCGTCGAGCTCCGCTCGGCGGTCTCGTCCGCCCTCTCCGCGTCTGGAGCGAGCTCAGGGGTGAAGTCAGCCCAGGTCACAGGGGAGGACGCGATCTCCTACGACTTTGGGAACTCGACCCAAGCTGACCTCGCCCTGATCCTGCCCGTTACGATAATGCTCCTGATCGCGGCCACCGGGATATTCTTCCGCTCGTTCCTCACCCCGTTCGTCACCCTCGGCACCATAGGGGTCGCCCTTGGCATCTCGCAGGTCTTCATCGTCCTCGTGGGGCTTTTCGTGGCGAAGATCGACTTCACAGTACCCACCATACTCCTCACCATACTGATCGGGGTGGGGACCGACTACAGCGTCTTTGTGATCGCGCGGTACAGAGAGGAGCGCGTCGGAGGCGCGTCCGTGGAGGATGCGATCGGGACCTCGGTGACCTGGGCCGGGGAGAGCATCACCACCAGCGGGGCGACAGTCGTCATCTCATTCCTCTCGCTGGCGGTCACCTCCGTGGTCTTCCTGAAGACCATGGGGTACGTCGTCGGCCTGGGGGTGCTGGTCGCCCTCCTCGTCGCCCTCACGCTGGTCCCCGCCATAATCAGCATGCTCGGGGGGAGGGTCTTCTGGCCCACGTCGGGGAAGCGCTTCGAGCGCTACGCAGCCTCCGCAGCCACCAAGCTGCAGGGGAAGAAGGGGTACTTCTCAAGGAGCGGCTCCTTCGCGGTGAAGCGGGCCAAGGTCCTGATAGTCCTAGCCATAGTAGTCTCGATCCCCGCAGTCTACACATACGCCAACACGACCCCCACCTTCGACTTCATCTCGGCGGCACCGAGCAGCCTCCCTTCCATAGCGGCATCGAACCAGCTGACCGCCGCCTTCGGCGGGGGGAAAATCCTCCCCACCTATGTGGTGCTTACCTTCAGCCAGCCGGTGGTCGTGGGCCACTCCTTCAACCCGGGCGAGATGGGCACCATAGCCGCGGTCACGTCGGCAGTCGCAGCCTCCCCTGACGTGGCCAACGTGACCAGCCCGACGTCCCCCTACGGCCAGCCCTTGAATTACAGCTCGATCGACCTCGGCACCCGCCAGGGGAGGCAGGCGTTCACGTCGGTGATGCAGAGCGTCGGCTCCGACAACAAGACCGTGCTAGTGACCGCGAGCTATGGCATCGACCCGTATTCCACGGCTGCCATCTCCGACGCCTCGGCCCTGAGGCAGGGGCTTCACAAGAACTTCGACGGCGCGGCCAACCTCACCGGGCTCTACCTCGGAGGCGCCTCCGGGTCCATCCTTGACACCAAGAACTTCTTCGACTCCCAGTTCAGCACCATCGTCCCGATCGTCGCCGTGGGGGTCGCCCTCGTCCTCCTCGTGGTCCTCGGATCGCTCTTCCTCCCCGTCTTCGCAGTGGTCTCCGTCTTGATGAGCATCGTATGGACCTTGGCGGTCACCAGGATCGTCTTCGAGGAGCTCTACAACTACCAGATACTCTTCCTGATCCCGTTCTTCCTCTTCGTGGCGCTCCTCGGCCTCGGCATGGACTACAACGTCTTCATCCTGACCAGGGTCCGCGAAGAAGCGACCAAGGGGAAGCACCTCGACGACGCCATCGTCTCAGCGATGGAGCAGACGGGAGGGATCATCACCGCCGCCGCGGTGATACTCGCCGGGTCGCTCGGCGCCCTCATGCTCTCCAGCGACCTGCTCCTCAAGGAGATCGGGTTCGCCTTCGCCTTCTCGATCCTCATCGACGCCCTGGTAGTAAGGACATACATGGTTCCGGCGGTGATGTCTGCGATGGGCAAGTGGAACTGGTACAACCCTATCCCGTACCTGAAACGCTCCCGGACCCTGTACGAAGCGGACAGGAGCACGGGCGACAGGTCTTAAAGCCGAGCGCGCGGTCGGCGGTTCCTTGGACCCCGAGGGCGTGAGCGAGGAGGTTCTGGAGGAAGGGTGCTTCTACCTCATCGACCTGGGGCTCACCGCGGAGTCGGTCGCGGCCCACTTCGAGATCACCCCGGCCAGGGCGTCAGCGCTGGCGAAGTCCTACGGGGCGAAGCTGAAGTCGGGAAGGGCCGCCAAGGGGGACTTCGACAAGGTCTTCTGGGAGGACGTGAAGAAAGAAGCCGAGGGGGACGTGAAGCTCACCTTCCTCTCTGAAAAGGGGTTCCACCACGCCTGGAAGTCGGAGCTCCAGAAGCTCGACGGCCCCGCGCTGATGTCGATCTACGAGTCCAGCAAGGACTTCCTGGGCGCCGACCCGAACCAGAAGTTCCTCGACTTCCCTCCCCCCAAGGGGTACGACCCGCTGGCCATGGACAGGGAGATGAGGAAGGCTGTCGAGATCATCGGAGAGCTCCTCGCCGAAAAGTGGAAAGAGCGGTCGGGCCCGGACAAGAAGAAATCCGCCAAACCTTAACTAGTGCGGCGGGCCGAGCAAATTCGAAAAAGGTTGCCGCTGGACACGGTCGACAACGAGAAGCTGACCGCCGTCCTCCGCCAGTTCCAGGGACGCAGGGTCCTGGTGGTAGGCGACCTGCTGGTGAGCCGTTTTGTTGAAGTGGCTGCCCGGAAGCTTGCGAGAGAGGCGCCGGTGCCGGCCGGAGACTTCGTGGGTCAGACCCTGCTACCGGGGGGTGCTGCCAACCTCTCAAGAGAGCTGGCGTCTCTCGGCGCCTCCGTCAGCCTCGTCGGGCTGGTGGGCTCCGACGAATACGGGAGCTGGCTGAAGTCCGAGTTCGGTAAGTACGGCCTCTCCTCCGGGGGGGTCCTCACGGAAGCCGCAAGGCCGACGTCGCTACGGACCTGGTACATGGTCAACGGCTTCCACGCGCTCAGGGTGGACAAGGAGGACAGGAGGGACGTCCCCCTGGCCACCTCGAAGAAGCTTCTCTCAGAGGCCGAGCCTCTCATCAAGGACGTGGACTGCGTCATGCTGTCAGACTACGACAGGGGCGCCATCACGAGCTACCTCATCGGCGGCATCGTCGCCGCCGCCCGGGCCGCAGGAAAGATCGTCGTGGGACAGCCGAAGATGCACCACTACCTCGACTTCTCGGGGGTGTCCTACGTGAAATCGAACCTCGAGGAGGCGGAGCACGCGACCGGGATGGCGATGGTCAATGAGACGAGCCTCAGGAACATGGGGGTCAACCTCCTGAGCCGCATAGAATGCAAGGCGATACTCATCACCCGCGGCGAGCAGGGGGTGACGCTCTTCGACAAGGATAACGTCACGCTTTTCCCGCCCATCGGAGGGAAGAAGAACCTGTTCAGCAAGGTCGGAGTCCGGGACGCCATGACCGGGGTTTTCGGCCTCGCCCTGGCGTCGGGGGGGAACCCCTACCAGGCGTCTGTCCTATCCAACGTCGCCGGCGAGGCGAGGAGCGAGCTGCCCCGGATTGCGTCGCTCTCCCTCCACGACCTGGAGACCAGGACCCAGGGGGTGGAGGACTTCGTCCGCCGCATCGTCCAGGTCCCGGTGAGGCGCTGATGGAAACCGCCCAGGAAATCGCCCACCTGAAGGAGTTGGCCCGTAGCACCCGGAAGCTCATACTCGAGGCGCTCGCCGAGGCGGGGTCGGGACACCCCGGCGGGTCCCTCTCCGCGGTGGAGCTCCTCGTCACGCTCTACTTCCACGTCATGCACCACGACCCGAAGAACCCCAGGTGGGAGGACCGGGACAGGTTCTTCCTGAGCAAGGGGCACGCCGCGCCCCTGCTCTACTCCATCCTGGCACAGGCGGGGTACTTCCCGGCCGAGGAGCTGATGTCCCTGAGGAAGACCGGCGCCCGGCTGCAGGGCCACCCTTCCATGGGCATCCCGGGGATCGAAGCCCCCGCAGGCTCGGAGGGGATCGGCCTCTCACTGGCCGTGGGGACTTCTCTCGTCGCGAAGCTGGACAACAGGCCCTTCAGGAGCTACGTGCTCATGGGGGACGGGGAGCAGCAGGAGGGGCAGGTCTGGGAGGCGGCCATGGCGGCCTCGAAGTTCAGGCTGGACAACCTGACGGCCATAATCGACAGGAACGGCATCCAGCAGGACGGGCTCACGGAGCAGATCATGCCCCTGGAGCCCCTGGCCGCGAAGTGGCGGGCCTTCAACTGGAACGTCATCGAGGTCGACGGATACGACTTCTCACAGATCATGGACGGGTTCGACCTCGCGACCAGCACCAGGAACAGGCCGACCGTGATCATAGCCCACACCGTGAAGGGGAAGGGGATATCATTCATGGAGTGGTCCCCTCACTATCACGGCACGGCGCCCACGAAGGATAAGCTCTCGGACGTCCTCAGCGAGTTGGAAAAGTAGCTTGGCTGGGATAAAGATCGCCCCCTCGATACTCGCCTGGGACCTGGGCAACCTGGAGAAGGCGGTGGAGATATCCGTGGAGGGGAAGGCCGACCAGGTGCACCTCGACGTCATCGACGGGAACTTCGCCCCCAACATCACCTTCGGCCCGGGGACGGTCAAGGCCCTCAGGCGCCTGACAGACATGAAGTTCGACACGCACCTGATGATCGAGAACCCCAGGGCGTACGTGGACAAGTTCCTCGACGCTGGCTCCGACCTCCTGACCTTCCACGCGGAGGTGCTCAACGGCCGGACCTTCGACGAGCTTCATGCTGCGGTCACGGCGAGGGGGAAGGAAGTGGGCCTGGCGGTCAAGCCCCAGACGGCCCTCCCGCGGTGGGCAGTGGACCGGCTGAACAAGGTCTCGGCCCTGGTCGTCATGACAGTTAACCCGGGGTTCAGCGGGCAGAAGATGGACATGGGGGTCATGCCCAAAGTCCAGAACCTGAGCCGCCTCGTGAAGGAAAGGGGGCTGGGGACCGACATCGAGATCGACGGTGGGGTCGAGCCGGAGAACGCGGCCGAAGTCGTGAAGAGGGGAGGCACGGTGCTGGTGGCAGGCGCCGGGGTCTACGGGAAGAAGGACCCGGTCGGGGCGATCTCGGCCCTGAGGAGTGAAGCCGAGAAGGCGAGGAGACCCGCATGATGTCGAAGACCGCGGCCATGCGAGACGCCTACGGAGAGGCGCTCCTTGAGCTGGGGGCGTCGAACCGCGACGTCGTCGTCGTGGGGGCCGATACCACCGGGTCGCTGAAGTCAGGGGTGTTCGCGACCAAGTTCCCTGAGCGCTTCTTCAACGTGGGCATCGCGGAGCAGAACCTCGTCTCCATCGCGGCGGGGATGGCGCTGGCAGGGAAGGTGGCGTTCGCCGGGACCTACGCGATCTTCGTGCCGGGCAAGTCCGTGGACCAGATACGCAACAACATCGCCTACCCCAACCTGAACGTCAAGCTTGTCTGCTCCCACGGCGGGATCTCCGTCGGCCCCGACGGGGCCTCCCACCAGCAAGTCGAGGACATAGCGATCATGAGAGCGATACCGAAGATGAAGGTCATCGTCCCCGGGGACGCGGTGTCGACCAAGGCAGCGGTGAAGGCCATCGCGGCCATTCCGGGGCCATTCTACGTCCGCCTGACCCGGTCTTCGACCCCAATAGTCTACGACTCCGGTTTCGAGTACCAGTTCGGGAAGGCGACGGTCCTCCAAGAGGGATCGGACGTCGCCCTGGTCGCCTGCGGGATCATGGTCCCCGAAGCCCTGAAGGCCGCCGAGTCGCTGAGGTCGAAGGGGGTCTCCGCGACGGTGCTCGACCTGCACACAGTCAAGCCCATCGACTCCGAGACCATCGTCAAGGTCGCCCGGAAGTGCGGGCGCGTCGTCACCGCCGAAGAACACAACGTGCTTGGCGGGATGGGGTCCGCCGTCGCCGAGGTACTCGGGGAGGGCCACCCGACCCCCATGAAGCGGGTCGGGGTTATGGACACCTTCGGGGAGAGCGGCGAGGCCGGGGAGCTCCTGAAGAAGTACGGCCTGACCGCCGCCAACATCGAGCAGGCGGCTACGGGTCTGATGCAGTCACGGTAGCCTTTAATACGAAAACGGGCCGTCTCGGTCAGAGATGAAGCTCTTCCTCGACACCGCCAACCTGGCGCAGATCAAGAGGCTCAACCAGATGGGGGTCGTGGACGGCGTCACTACCAACCCCACGCTGGTTGCGAAGGAGCCTGGGGAGTTCGAAGAGATCGTCTCTGCTATC
Organism: archaeon; assembly: GCA_021807225.1. The sequence continues at coordinate 15,858 of JAKAPI010000011.1, forward strand.
TGCAGGGAGGTCAAAGGCGACGTCAGCGCCGAGGTCGTGAGCACTAACTTCGAAGGCATGGTCGCCGAAGCGAAGCGGCTCTCGACCATCGCCGCCAACGTCGTCGTCAAGGTCCCCATGATCCCTGAGGGGCTCAGGGCCACCAAGGCGATCAGCCAAGCGGGGATCCGCGTCAACATGACCCTCGTCTTCTCGGCCAACCAGGGGCTGCTGGCTGCCAAGGCCGGTGCGTCGTTCATCAGCCCGTTCATCGGGCGCCTGGACGACATAGGCCAGCGAGGGATGGAGGTGGTCGAAGACCTGGTGAAGATACGCGACAACTACCGCCTGAAAACCGAGGTCCTGGTGGGGAGCATCCGCCACCCCCAGCACGTCCTCGAGGCCGCCAAGGCCAACGCCGACATAGCCACCATGCCTCCTGAAGTGATGGAGAAGATGATGCAGCACCCCCTCACCGACGCAGGGCTGAAGCGGTTCCTGGAGGACTGGGAGAAGGCGAAGAAGGCGAAAGCCTCCATCACAGTCTAGTCAGACAAGTTTTTACGATATGGTTTTTTCCGCCTGGTTCAATGGCGAAGACATACTCACTTCCACCACTTCCATACACGTACAACGCACTCGAACCACATATCTCAGAAAAGACGATGACCCTGCACCACACTAAGCATCATCAAGCATATGTGAATGGGGCGAACGCCGCTCTCGAGAAACTCGAAAAGTCACGGAAAGGGGAAATGCAAATCGATATCAGGGCCGTTTTGCGGGACTTCAGCTTCAACTACGACGGACATGTGCTGCATTCCATCTTCTGGCCCAACTTGGCACCGGCGGGGAAAGGAGGAGGAAAGCCGGGAGGGAAGTTGGCCGACGCGATCAATCGGGACTTCGGCGGCTTCGACAAATTCAGGGCCCAGTTCACTGACGCTGGAAAGACGATAGAGGGGGTTGGATGGGCTTTGCTCCTCTACGATCCACTCACAGAGTCGCTTGTCCTCACCCAGATTGAGAAGCAAAATTTGATGCACCTTAGTGGTGCAACTATCTTGCTTGGATTAGATGCTTGGGAGCACGCATACCTGTATGACGTGGGCCCAGACAGACCAAAGTACATCGAAAACTGGTGGAACGTTGTCAACTGGTCCGACGTGGACTTTAGGCTCGGGAAAGTCGCGAAGTAGGACTTTCCCCCCACTTTTTGTGTTTCGTCCCATTATATGACACCTCGGCGCGTTTGACATATTCATTGACCATGCTCTCCACACGTTGCCTTAAGCTCTCAACTTCTACCCCGACCCTTTTCCAAAGCCGAGGTTTCGGATGTTGTTGGATGAATTCTTGCCTGACCAATTTCTCAGGATGTCTTAACTTCATTTGAGACAGGATGTCCTTGACTTCATCGGAACGTTGGAGAAGTAGGTGGAACATGTCAGCCTGGTATCTGATATTCCGGCTTGGGGTGGTATGGCCTTTGGGGTGTCCTTTGTAAGGACCACTAGGAAAGTACCCCACCTGAAGCAGTTGTTTCTTGATATGTTCTAGCAGTTCGAGGTCTTCGTTTGCAATTTCTAGATTCACTCTGGCATAACGGCCGTCATGGATGATCCCAATGGAACCATCCGAGTCAACAAGGCCAGCCAGCCACGCGAAGAATTCACTCTTCGTCGTTTGATCGGGAAAAGGCAGCCTCCGTTCAGGCAACATGAATTCGAAGCTGTTGTCTAGCCTAGCGGCCACCTTCCACCTATAGCCACTGGCTCTGTCGAATACGGGATATATGTAGACAGGACCGTAGCCTCTGAAGAGAGATTCGAACAGACTTACGAAGTCAGGATGTGTAGTCGTCGAAGACACCATTATCGCTAGCTTGCTTACTCTTCTCACATCTAGATCCCCTTGCGAGAACCCTTTCAGATACGCTCTGTCCAGGTTCGAACCGCCGAATTGTTTTCGCACATTAGGGGTTCGTTTGGGAGCATAAAGTCGACCTCCGTCTTCGCGCGATCTGAGACTGATTCCGAGTCTTCGGCACATAGACCATGCGAATAGTTGGGACTTACCCAACTTCCTGGCAATTTCGGTCGTTGACAGACGTTCGGAGTTGTACAGGAAATCGAACAAGACCCGGATTCGGTCTATCTCTTTCTGGTCCAACCACCTGAAGTCTACCCTCTTGGTAGTTGAGATCTCTTTAACCAGGGCCCGCAATTGTTCCGGCGTGCCTAGCGTTGTGACCAACCGAATCTCGAATTAAAAAATTTACAGAT
>JAKAPI010000048.1 GCA_021807225.1 archaeon
GACTGTCATCGGGGTCATTGGAGACGAGAAGCAGCTGGATTTCGACCAAATCAAAGCGATGCCGGGGGTCTCCGACGCTATCAGAATACAGGTGCCCTACAGGCTTGTCAGCCGCAGCTATATCCGCAAGGATGTGGTGGTGAAAGTCCGCGGGGTCTCGATCGGCGGGGGTCACCCTCCTGTCTACATGTGCGGGCCCTGCTCCATAGAAAGCTACGGTCAGATCTACCGCATCGCGAAGCAGGTGAAGGAGGCGGGCGCACAAGTCTTGCGAGGCGGCGCTTACAAGCCAAGGACGTCCGTCCACTCGTTCCAAGGACTGGGTCTGGAGGGCCTGAAGCACCTCCATGATGTCGGCGCCGACCTCGACCTTCCCACGGTGACAGAAGTGAGGAGCGAGATCGATGTCGAGAAGGTTGCGAAGTACGCAGACATCATCCAGATTGGAGCCAGGAACATGTTCAACCAGGACCTGATTGAAGCGGTTGCCAGGACCAACAAGCCGATTCTCTTCAAGCGGAGCTTCGGGGCCCAGATCGACGAATACCTCAGTTTCGCGGAGCGGATCGTAGCCAGTGGTAACAGGAACATTATCCTTTGCGAGCGCGGGATCACCCCCCTCGGCGGCAGCTTCAAGCCTCAGACCAGGTTCACCCTGGACCTGAACTCGGTTCCAGTCGTCCGAAGGGAGACGCCGTTCCCTGTGATAGCCGACCCCAGCCACGGGACAGGAAAAAGGGAACTTGTTGCACCAATGTGCAGGGCTTCCATCGCGGCAGGCGCCCACGGCCTGATGATCGAGATACACGACAGGCCGCAGGAAGCGCTGAGCGACGGCGCCCAGGCCCTCCTTCCCAAGCAGCTAGGTAGCATCATCAGGACCTGCAACATGCTTTACAGGACCATAAACGAGAGTGAGACCCCCTTCTCCGGCGACCTTCGCAATGAGAACGGCCAGAATTGAAGTCGCGCTGACCTCTGAAGGCGACAGGAGCTACGAAGTACTGGTCCGCGACGGGATCCTAGGCGAGCTCGTCGAGCGGCTCCCCCGCCTCGAGGAGGCCAGTTCGTTGTTTATCGTGACTGACTCGACGGTGTCCCGCCTGTATGGGATGAGGCTGAAGGCCGAGCTCGCAGAAGTGTTCCGGCGCGTGGAGCTGGTGTCCTTCCCGCCAGGCGAGGCCAACAAGAACATCGAGACAGCGTGGGCCCTGGCCGCGAGGCTGAACAGGCTCGGGGCCGACAGGGAGAGCTCGGTCCTCGCGCTTGGGGGAGGAGTGGTGGGGGACCTCGCGGGGTTCGTCGCCTCGATCTACAAGAGGGGAATCGAGTACTATCAGCTCCCGACCACGTTGCTCTCCCAGGTCGACAGCAGCATCGGCGGGAAGACCGGGGTCGACGCCCCCTGGGGCAAGAACCAGATAGGCACGTTCCACCAGCCCAGGGGAGTTCTGACCGACCCCCTCGTCCTCAGGACTCTGCCTCGCCGGGAGATCATGAACGGGATCGCCGAGATCGTGAAGTGCGCTGTCGTCGCTGACAGGAGGATGTTCGACAGGCTTTCGACGCTCGCCGGTACGGAAACCAGGGTCCCGAACGAAATCATAGTCGACGCCTGCAGGATAAAGGCGGCCGTAGTTTCGAAGGATGAGACGGAAGCGGGCCTGAGGGCGGTTCTCAACTACGGGCACACCGTCGGCCACGCCATCGAAGGCGCCTCTGACTACAGGGTGGGGCACGGCGCCTGCGTGATCCTGGGCATGATCGCCGAGGGCTGGATTGCCCTCCGCCTCGGAATCCTCCGAAGGGATGACTTCGAGAGGCAGTCCGAGCTGCTGCTAAGGTTGTCCACGGGGGTCGAAGCCGGAGAGGCGAACCTCGACAAGAACAAGCTGCTCAGGTTCGCACTTGTCGACAAGAAGTCTTCGCCTTCTGGGATCAAGATGAGCCTTCCAGCTGAACTGGGACGGATGCACACGGCCAGGGACGGAAGCCACAGGATTCCCGTCTCCAGCGAGACCTTCAAGGAGTCTATCGACTATCTCGCAGGCGTCCTCTCGTCAGCGAGCGCACCATCTGCGATTTGAGCCCACACGTGTGGACTCGGATCCCGCCCAGGACCTATTTAGAACGGAGCCGGTTCGTTTGCCTGTTCGAAACATCTGGGTCGAAGCGGTTTCCGACTTCTAGACGGCGCAATGGCATGCGGAGCGGCCCGTGAGGCTGCGGCGCGCCTCCACTGCGCCCGGAGACATATCAGGTCAGGAAAGCGGTTATGGCAAGTATGACGAATATGATCAGCTGTCCCAGCAGCGCCCATCGAAGGATTTGTATTCCTTCGTAGGCAAGCTCCCCCCTTGCGTGACTCCTGGTGGCCATCCTGTAGAGGAGCCCGAACACGAGGAGGAGAGCCCCAGCGAAGATGATTATGGCGACGAGGGCACTGACGTTCATCTAATACACCGCGAGGTGGGCCATCACGAGGATGATCAGAATCTGGAAGACCGCCTGGCTGGCAGCGAGGCGAACGTTCCTCATGGTTAGCTTCGATATTAGGGCGAGGTCCGGCTTGACCTTCGCCAGCTCCAGGAATATCCTTACGCCGTTGGGGAGGAATACCCCGAAGCCCTGTGCGATGAGTATGATGACAATGGCACCGGCCGCGAGTATCCAAGGGTCGCTCAGGTTGAACTTCTCGAGGTCCTGTGCGAGGTAGATGCCAGCGGTTATGGCCACCGCGGCTAGAGATGGGATGATGAAGAAGGTCGTCGGGGTGAGTCTCTTGGCGACCTCCACCCTGGCGGGAACCTCCAAGGACCTCAAAATGCGCGACAGAACCAGTCCGGTGTAGAGGTCGAAGCCGGTCCAAGCACCCCCCGTAAGCACGTGCACGTAGTCAAGCATGTAGAGGCTCTTCAGGGCAAGGGCGGCAACGAGAGCAATCGGCGGGATGACACCGACGGCGAAGCTCCACTTCAACAGGCTCTTCGTGTACGGAGGGAGGCCCGGGGGGGCGGTCTGGGAAGGTGGGACGGCTTGGGCCACGGCTGGTGAGTGAGAGGCGGGGCGTAAAAACACTGCCCAAATGTCAGGACTGAATCCTAGTGGAGCCTACCTGATTCGAGGACGACGGGACGAATGTTTGCCCTCTAGGAGTGGCTCCTCGTCTACGGTCGCATCGGAGTCGATGGGCACTACGTTCCTGTCATCACGTCTCTGACCTTCATTGTGACAGGCATTGGCATTCGGTGAGCCTGCCACCCCTGATTCTTCTTGACTCTGGTACCCGATCTCTCGGTTTGGGACCGAGGTCAGGCTACTGCACGTTGTAGTTGCACGAGAAGGAGTAGCCCTTGGAGATCTGGTAGAAGCCCGAGTACCCTGAACCGATCTGAGCGGCGATCTGCGAGTTGATGTAGGCGCCGCAGTGGAACACGTAGTAGGTGGGCGAGACGTCTGCTGTCCTCTGGTAGTGGGCGGCGAAGAACTGCCCCGAGGCCTGTGTCTGGGGGACGAACGGCACGAACAGCGCCACCAGTGCGACGAGCACTAGCGCTGCGACCCACACTCTCGCGCTCATGCGCATCGTATCGTGAAAAGCACGCAGATTCTATGAACCTACGGATTTGAACGTAGGCTAGGTCCCTTTGAAGCAGAAGTACGGGTACCCGCCGTTGACCATGCCAACCGCCATGTCCACTATCTTCTCGGAGACCTCCTTCCACCTGGCGTCCCAGTCGACGCCGTCCACCACGAACTCCTTCTCGTCGCCCCCCGACCTTGAGGATATCTGCTTCCATATCGCCCGACCGTGGAAGGGTTT
>JAKAPI010000012.1 GCA_021807225.1 archaeon
CCAGAGGTCCTCAGCAGACTCGACGGAAAGCGAGCAGCGGTTGTGTTTCGGATCGAACTCGGAGACTATCAACTGGCCCTGGGCCTACTCAAGGCCGAGGTCTCTGAAGGTGCCTATCCTGACGTCTTCTGGCACCTGGCCCAACTCGCCCGTGCGGTGGCCGATGATGCCCTTCACCCCCATTCTCGTGGCGGACTCGACGAGCCTCTGGGTGACGATTCCGTCGAAGATGAGGTACAGGGCTCCGCTGGTCCCCTCCATCTTCTGGACCAGTTCGCTGATGGGGAACCTTCCAATCTCCTGCAGGCCCTGGTCGAGCAGTATCGCCTCGAGCGTCCCGTTCAGGTTGGGGTAGAGTTCCCTGGTCTTGACCACGACGGGCTCGTCGGCTTCGTCTGCCGCCCGTGGCGCCGGTGGCGCGGCCTCTGCCGCCCTCTGCCTCCTTTGCACTGCGGGCATGTCGACCTTCTCTGCCTTCAGCATGTTGATCACGTCGATGGGCGTGAGGTCCTCGACCTCCTTGCCCTGCGGCGCGTGTATGACCTTCTCGACCTTCATCACTTGGGCGAGCTCCTTCTCGATCAGCTCCCCACCCCTGTCGCCGTCCAGGACCGCGATCAGGCGTTTCTTCTTCCCGAGCTCGATGATCGAGTCTGGGATGCTGGTCCCCTCCAGGGCGACGACGTTCTCAATCCCTGCCCTGAGGAACAGCACCACATCGGCCCTCCCCTCCACCAGATAGACGAGGTCTGACGAGTAGACTCCGGGGCCTGCCGGCAGGTTCTCCAGGCCGTAGTTGATGACCTTGGCCCTCTTTGTGGACTCGGTGACGTCCTTGAGGAGGTTCTCCCCCTCGCTGGAGGTCTTCGAACTCCAATCCCTTACGATGAGCTTCGCTCTGTCGACTATCTGCTTCCTCTTCACCGCCCTGACGTCCTCGATCTGACCCACATTGAAGCGGGCGCTGCAGGGTCCCACCTTGTCGACGCTCTCTACCGCGGCGGCTATGAGAGCGGCCGTCCCGATGTCAGTGGACATCGGAATGATGACTTCGCCCCTGGTCCTGTCGTTCTTGGACTCCAGGTTGATCTCTATCCTGCCGACCTTCCAGCTCTTCTGAAGCTCGTTCAGGTTCATCTCAGGGCCGAAGAGGCCTTCGGTCTGGCCGAAGATCGCCCCGATTACGTCGGCCCTTTCAACGACCCCGTCTACTTCAAACCTCAGTTTGACTAGATACTTTACTATACCTGAATCTGGCAACTCCTTTCTCTCCGTTCACTTCTGTTTCACTCGTGCTTAACGCTGTTAATCGTTAATTGATTTCCTCCGAATTTGGCGGGGATATAAACTTCTTGTTTTCTTTTCATTGTTGCGGTCAGGATCTCCGTCACAGTGTACCATGACGGCGACGCAACCCCCGCAGCGCCTCTCGGTAGACCCTGGCCGGGTCGGGTATGTCCTCTCTCAGGCCCGCGTCCCAGCGGCCCTCTTCCGGACTCGCGAACCTTGAGAGATTCTCGATGTGGAGGAAGACCCCGCGGGACGCCGCCTTCAGCCGCCTCCGCTCGCTCAACGAAGTGCGGACCCCCTCATGGCCGAGCCTCTTGACGAACTTCGATGCCAAGACCGTGCCTTCGTGGTCTAGGTCCGTGAGGATGATGACCTTCTTCGCGCCAGCGGGGAAGGGGGCGCCCTTCCTGGCGAACAGGGACACAGGGAGGAGGTCGCCGTCGTAGCCCAGCTTACGGAGAGCCCTCTGGTCCCGGAGCCCTTCGACCAGCAGTGACCACCCATCATCTGAGCTGTTGTTCAGGTCTCGGACGAAGTCGGCGAGGAACGCGCCGAACGCCTGATGGTCCCGTTCTCGCTTGTCTATCGACTCGCTCCCCCTCTTTGGAATGTTGCCCGTCTCTGACGAGCTCGGATCATGTCCCAGCTTTGAGCGGGGAGCATCACCGCGCCTCTTCAACGGGCAAACGGCTTTCGTCTGTCGCGCGCCTGGGTAAACCATCCGCTCATCAAAGCGTTTCCGCCTTCGCAGGTGGCCGTTTGGCGCGCTTTAGAACGAAAGCCGTCTGCCCCCGCGGGGCTCCCGCGCTATTTTAGCTGTTCGTAGAAGCGCGACAGGTCGAGCTCGAACCCGGCGACGGGGACCCCGAGGCCGAAGGCTGATATCGCCTCGGGCTTCAGCTCGCCGACATGCCCCAGGCGGGCGCCGCCCACCTCAATGGACGCGCATCTCCCCGGGGCGAAGGCCCAGTGCTCCCCGGCGCGGGCGGTGACCTGGATTCCTCCCATGGTGGAACAGAATGATTCGAGGTACATCTTCGCCTCCGTGAACGTCGAGTGTGAGTGGGCGACCAGGCACCCGAGGTGCATAGTTTCCGACACCCCCTCTCCTGACCGGGCATAGACGCGCCCGATTTCGAAGACCCGCTGCGGATAGTCGGATCGGATGTTGCTGTGGAGGGCTGACATCATGGGAGGGACGAGCGCGTCCCGCAGCACAGAGTGCTCGAGGCTCTTCGGGTCCTTCACCCGTATCACGTCCCCGTCTGGCCGCTGGAACGAACCGTATTGCGACTCGCTGTCTGTCAGCTCGTATGTCATTAGCTCTGTCATCCCCATCCCAGCCATGACCGTGGACGCGGAGTCGAGGTATTCCTCGAACCGGCTGAACGACCCGGGGTGCTTGCTGGCTGGGTAGGTGGGGCCTATCCGGTCGAAGCCGTACCCGAGGGCGACCTCCTCGGCGATGTCCACGGGGTGCATCAGGTCGAGCCTGTACCTTGGAGCCAGGACGCTCTTCCCCTTCGGCCCCAGCCTGCTCCTCCTGAGAGACTTTGAAATCTCGGCGGCCGACAGGTCCATCCCCAAGACGGAGCGCACGAGTTCGCCGTCGAGCGGCAGGCGGATGGGAGCCAGGTCTGGAGTGGCCTTCCGACGGCCAGGGTACCTCACGGAGACGGTCCCAAGCCTCCCCCCCGCTTCTGCGAGGGTGGTCGCGACCACCGCGAGGACGTCGTCCCCGGTCTTCTCGTCGGTGCTGGTCACGTCTACGAAGAGGCTCCTGGTCTTCGAGGTCACCTTCGTCGCCTCCCCGTTGATTATGGGGGGGAAGGAAAGAACTGCCCCCCTCGAATCTGAAATCACGGGGTAGGGGCCCCCGCCAAGGGCTGAGCCGTAGAGCCTCCCCTCGTCCGTCCGCGCTAGGATCGTGGAGACCGAGCTCGGCTCCTTCCCGCCGAGGGGGACGAAGGCGAAGGACGGATCGACAGCCCTGTAGGAGAAGGGGGGCTTGACCGCGTCCAGGTCATGAATCCCGATTGCAGCAACCCTGCGCCTCCTCCCGAGGCCGTTGTGGAGGTCTTCCTGCATGGAGATGAGCTGGCGGACGTCCTCGTCGTCTAGGTGCAGCCCTGTGGCGACCGCGCAGGCTATGTACGGCCTGACGGACGAAAGCCGCCGGTCCACGCTCACCGCAATCCCCGACGGCGAGACGGGGAAATTTGGAAGACCAACCTCCTTTCCGAGGAGTCCCCGGAGCGCCCTGGCGATCCCGAAATCTGTGCCGAAGTCGGGCCTGTTGGGGCTGTACTCGACGCGGACGGAGTCCTTCTCGACGCTTTCGATGTCGAGGCCGATGTATGGGAGGCGGTCGATGATCTTCTTCCTGTCGGCGCCCACCATCTTCGTGAACCTGGCGGTGTAGAGCCTAACTACGGGCAACTTCGCTCCTGCTCCTAAGCCACGACAGGTCCCCACCGTAGAGGGCCCTAAGGTCGTCCAGTCCGTAGCGGATGAGCATCAGCCTCTCTATCCCAGGACCCCAGGCGAGCACCGGCACCCTGACCCCGAGGGGGATGGTCACCTCGGGTCGGAACACCCCGGAGCCTGAGAGCTCTATCCATGCATCCACCGCCTTGGAGTACCCGACAACCTCCAGGGAGGGCTCGGTGTAAGGGAAGAACGTCGGCCAGAGCTTGACCTGGGACATCCCCAGCTTCTTGTAGAACTCGGTGAGGAACCCCATGAGATGCCTCACATTCAGTCCCTCCCCCACCATGATACCGTCCATCTGGTAGAACTCCGCCAGGTGCTTGTAATCGAGGTTTTCATTCCTGTAAACCTTGGATACGGCGAACACCCGCCTCTCCTTCTCCTTCTCCTCGGCCAGGGCCCTGACCGTGAGAACCGTGTTGTGGGTCCTCAGGACGAGCCGGCGCGCCTCCTCTATGTTCCAGCGGTACCCCCAGCCCCTGCTCCCGGTCCTCCAGCCGTTCTCGTGGGTCGCCGCCACGTTGGCAACTGGGCCGGTCCGGGCGAGCCTGCGGTCAGACATCCCATCGAGGTAGAAGGTGTCCTGCATCTCGCGGCTCGGGTGGTTCTGGGGGACGAACAGCGCGTCGAAGTTCCAGAACGCCGGGTGGACGCTGTTGCCCTGGACTTCGGTGAACCCCATGGAGACATAGGTCTCCCTTACTTCTCTGATGAAATCGCGGACAGGGTGGCGGCGTCCTGGGTAGAACCGAGGAGCCTTGGCTTCCACGTCGATGGGGCGCAGCCTCTTGCCGCGCCATGAGCCGGAGGCCAGGACCTCCGGGGTGAGCCTGTCAATCCCTTCGCCGGCCGGGGCAGACTCCGCGGCCTGGCGGCCCTCCTCGGTGAGCGCCACGGTCGTGCTCCGGGTCTCCCCCCGCACCAGTATCCCCCGCTTGACCAGGTCGGGGACCAGGGCCGCCTGGGCTTCTGAAAGCTCGGATTCGGTCTTCCCCGATGAGAGGGATGCCAGGAGGGAGCGCATTACCTCAGGGCCCTTGCTGTCGGTGACCCACACGGCCGGGACCTGCTCGCCATCTACCCGGATCCAACCTGAGCCCCGCGCGCGGCCGAAGGCGGCGGAGAACTCCTGGGGGGAGGAGAACATGTCCTTGAGATCCTCGACGGAGAGCAGCCGTGTGGCTTCGCTCAGCTTGCGGACGAGGTCGAGTTCGGGTGGGGCGCGGACCGCCTCAAGGCGGGTCTGGACCGACTCCGTGATCGACACCAGCTTCTTGGAAGACAGCCACTGCAAGGCCCGCCTGACTTGGTCCTCTTGCAGGGAGGTCGCGCCGACTAGCTTCTCGAAGGAGACGGCCCCGGCGGAGGCCAGGGCGGTGAGGACCTTCTGTTCGATCGGGTGGAGGGAGGTCGACATCGTGAACTACTTCCCCGCCGAGGACAGGTAGTCCCTGCTCTTGGCCATGAGCTCCTTGGCGTCGTCCATCAGGGCGTCCCTCTTCTTGTGGTGCTCTTCCAACCACGATTTCACCAGACCCGCCGCCTCCAGCTTGCACTCGCCGCAGAGGCGGATGCCCTTCGTGCACTCATGATAGACAGTCTTCATGTGCTCGTCGTTCCTGGCGAAGTGGAAGCCGTAAAGGTCGTAGACCGGGCAGATCTCGGGCCGACCGCCCAGCCGCCTCTGTTCCTCTACCGTGTCCCTGCCGCCTGTGAACGCGGTCATTATCTTCTTGTTCGCGTCCCTGGGTGCGTCCTCCAGGGTGAGGAGGGTGGACTCCGACCGCTTGGACATCTTGTCCGAGCCGCCCAAGCTCAGCATCAGTCTATGGTAGATGGACGAGGGAGGGATGAACCCGTACTCGTCTTGATACCTCGCCGCCAGGTCGCGGGCCAGCCTGATGTGAGGGTCCTGGTCGGCCCCCACGGGGACGAGGACGGGCCTGGGTCCCCCGAGCTCCGGAAGCTGGGGCATCAGTATGTCGCCCGCCTGGTAGAGTGCGGACATGTAGAGCCCGATCTGCCTCTCGCCATAGATCGCCCTCAGCATGTTGTTGGTGACCCCCCTCGAGAAGACGGTCCCCAGCCGCATGACCTTCAGTTCCTCGCTCTGGAGATAGACGACTGCGCGGTCAGGGTCCAGGCCGAGGGCAAGGATGTCAGCGACGTTCCTGGCGGCTATCTTCGAGGTCTGCTCGAAGGACAGCCCGTTGTCGGCGTAGGCCTCGACGTCGGCCACGGCGTAGAAGACGGTGCCCTTCTTGGACAGCGACTGGAAGTACACCATGTCGTCGGCGGTCATCTTGGTCCCCAGATGGAAGTCCCCCGTCGGCTTGATCCCGCTCATCACGGCATAGGGCTTGTTCTTCTCCACCGCGTCTATTATCCTGGCGAGGTCCCTCTGACCGAAGTCGATCCCCCTGCTCAGGTGGGGGCTAGGCTCCTTGAACCTGGAGACTAGCGGCGCTACCGGCTCGATTCCGAATTCGGTCTGGAGGCGCCCGTAGTCCTTGACCGAACCGGTCCCCCAGGGGTCGAGCTCTCCCTTAACCACACTGCTGTTGCCTGACGAGGTTCTGATTTAACCACTCCCCAGGGCCGAGGCGATTCACCTGGTCTTCGGCCCCTTCGGCGTCCTTCCCTCCGGGTCAATCTCCCCTCGGCGTATCCTGGTGGAGGAGATTGGTTTCGAGTCGTCCGCGAGGACATAGTCGACCACGACGACGTCGAGTGGGAGGAACCCCTTGCTCTTGCGGAGGGCGTTGGCGATGGGGACCCTTTTGGCGGTCTCCCTGCTCACCACGATGGCCTGGATTTCCGGCGACGCGATGCCCGGACCGAAGTAGTCTTCCAGCCCCGCTATGAGGTACTCTCTCCCCGGGAACCTCCGGTGAATGAACGACTCGAGCGCCGCGACTCGCTCCGTGTAGCCCTGGTCGGGGCTCTTCCCCTCACGCCTGGCGAAGGCGTCGGAGGTGACCCCTATGACCACCCTCTCACCGACTTCGAAGCTGCGGCTCAGGAGGGCGACATGTCCCTTGTGGATGTGGTCGAACGTCCCCCCCGTTGCCACTGTCTTGTACTTCAGGGATGAGTCACCCTTCGGCAAATCAGTTGAAATACCACGGACGCCGCCGCTTGCTTCGGAACGCAATAAAGAGATTTGTGGGGGTTTTGTCGGTGATACCAGAGCAATACCGGAAGTCAGGGAAGATCACCTCAGAGGTCAAGGGGCTCGTCAGGGCCGCAGTAAAGCCCGGCATGGAGTTCCTTGAAATCTGCAGCCTGGTCAAGGACCAGGTGGAGAGCAGGGGAGGGCAGCTCGCATTCCCGACCGGTATTGGGGTGAACGAAGTGACCGCGCACTACGCACCCCAGGACGGCGACGCGTCGGTTATCCAAGAGGAGGACCTGGTGAAGGTCGACTTCGGGGTCCATGTGGACGGCTACGTGACAGACACCTCGGTCACAGTCACCTTCAACCCGGGATACAACCTTCTCCTCGAGGCCACCGAGAGATGCCTGGAGGTCGCCATAAACGCCGCCAGGAAGGAGTCCAGGACAGCGGAGATAGGAAGGGAGATTCATCGCGAAGCGGCGAGGTTCGGCTTCAAGACCATTGAGAACCTGACAGGACACACCGTGGACAGATACGTGGTACATGCTGGCAAGAGCATACCCAACCTGTACATGCCGGGGATGCAGTCCCTGAAGAAGGGTGACGTGTTCGCAATCGAGCCCTTTCTGACGCTCGGGTCTGCCGCCGGCTACGTGGTCGACACCCCGTCCAAGACGATATTTTCCCTCGTCGCGAGAAAGAGGACGGGCACCCAGGAGCTGGACTCGTTCGCGGAGAAGGTCTGGATCGAGCGCAAGACGCTCCCATTCACCCCCCAGTGGTACTCGTCGGAGTATCCGGGAAAGAAGCTCCAAGACATACTCGCCCGCCTCGTCGCCAAGAAGGTCGTAAGGGCGTACCCGACTCTGGTGGAGGCTTCAGGGAGTCCGGTCGCCCAGTTCGAGCATACGATGGCGCTTGACGAGGGCGGGTTGACGGTCCTAACCTGACTGCTTCATGCTCTCAGCATAGACCAGGCTGACCCTGGTCGTGTTGGAGCACTTTGGGCACTTCGAGGCTTCCTTGGTTATGTAGTCCCCGACGGTGAAGGCGCGCTTGGTCTTCTGGCTGCAGACGGGGCACTCTTCGATCGTGTAGACGAGGAGCTTCGACTTCCTGTCGGCACCAGGGACAGAGCTCATCATTGGGCTACACCCAGAGTGTTGCCGATTCCTGCGACGACTACTTCGTCCCCTTCCTTCGTCTTCTCCTCGATGACCCGGTTGAGGACCTCTGCGACCTTGTCCGCCGCCTCCGCGATCTCCTTCCTCATCACCGTGATCGCCTCAAGGATGCTCTGCTTCACCAGTATGGCGTAGAGCGGGACCTTCACCTTGGTCGCCGCCTCTTCGATCTGGAACTTCTCCACTCCTATCCCCCCGATGGCCGCGCCCACCCCCTCCGCGATCTCGCCGGTCTTTTCGCCTTCGAGCTTCAGGGCGGCGTCGATCATCACAATCGCGCTCGGCTTGACCCCCATCTCGCCGACTATCTTCTGGATGGCCACCCCTGGCTGTCCGACGTAGGCCATGGGCCCGTCGGCCTTTAGCACATACAACTTACGTCCCTTGTACTCCGTGATCGCCATGACAGTGTCCTTCGCGATGACCCTCTTCTCCTTGCCCGCCATGAACCTCGAGACCACAACCGGCCCTATCCCATCCCCGACGGGTTCGCCCATCCTGAAGGAGTCGGTGGCATTGAGGAGGGCGTCCGCCTCCTGTATGATCATCGGCATCAGCATCTGGAGCTGCACCAGGGTGAAGTAGGAGTTGGTCTTCTTCCCCAGAAGGTAGTAGTGGCGGACAATCTTGTGAATCTGGTTGAGCGAAGTGGCCACTTCAAGTAGATTCTCGGAGATCGAGACAGTCACCGGGTTGTTCTGGTTCAGCAAAGAGCCCACTTCGGTCCTCACCCTGTCGTTGTTGGTGGTCACGACGTGGTCGATCTTCCCTACGAGACCGGACGGGTCGATGTCAACCGGCATGATCGTGACGTAGTCGAGGAACTGGTCAACCCTCTGCGTCGGGTCGCCCTGGGCCTTGCCCACGTTGACGAGGTAGTCGATGGCGTCCTTCCTCGCCTTGTCCTTCATGACCCTGAGCTTGTTCAACCCCCTGCTGATCTCGTTGATGGCGAAGTACGACTGGAGCCTCGTCCCAAACGCGAACTGCACTATGAAGAGGAGGCCGAAGAAGGCGATGTAGAGGTAAGTCGTGAGGTCGCCTGATGTAACCTGGAGGACTGTCGCGGAAATCGACATCACGGAAGTCGAGAATCGACACCGTGAGCAGGGACTTAAACGTTCTGTAGGAATGCCTCATAATTGCTAATATTTTTGGGAAAGGCGCCGGCACCTCGGCTTCCCGACTCCTCTCGGAAGTCAGTAGCACCGGGGCGACGTATGGTTTGACTTCTGGGATCGGACGAGTCCAGGTCGGGCCCACACGCTATGGCCGGCTGAATCAGAGTCGAAGCGCCGCGGTAGATTAACGTTTCTAGACCCCGGCAAGCGTTTTTACCGGCCGTGGAGCGAGGAACCAACGTGCAACGGAAGCTCCTCGACATCCTCGCCTGCCCGATCGACAAGCACTACCCTCTCAAGCTCATGGAGTTCACCCTCAGGGGGGCCGACGTGATAGTGGACGGCGTTCTCATCTGCTCTGAATGCGGGCGCTATTTCCCCATCACGGACGAAATCCCGGTGATGCTCCCCGACGGGCTCAGGAACAGGAAGGAGGACATTGGGTTCCTTGAGAAGTGGAGCGCCAAGCTCCCGGCCCAGGTGGTCCATGGCGGCAAGCCGTGGAGCCTCTGAAAGGGCGCCTCCCGAAAAAACCCTAAAGCCCCCTGCAGGCGCCCGGTGGAAGTGTTGGGGGTATAGCCCAGAACACCAAGCAGGTGGGCAGCTAGGCAGGGCGACAGGCTCCAGTGGTCAAACTACAAAGTTTGATGACACCGCAGCGTGGATGATTAAGCATTGGAGCTGCAGAAACCTGTAGACCGTCGGTTCAAATCCGACTACCCCCACACTCGAACCCTGCTGTTCTAATTGTTACGATTATATAGCGACCGAGGGTCTCAACTCCTTAGTTTGGTTGGAGGGAGTCGGAAGGGTCTTGCTGTTGTCATCGCCTTCGCATTCCTGCTCGTCGCGCAGGGAGCCATGGCTCAGTCGACGTACACCCTGAAGGTCGCGACCGATTCGTCATCGTACAGCCCTGGTCAGACGATAAAGGTCACAGGGAGCGTGTCACCAGCCCCCGGGCCGTCGACGGCGGTCGCCTTGAAGGTGCTCAACCCCTCCGGAGCCGTCGTGGCTGTGGGAGAGACCAGCGTCGGGGCAAGTACAGGGTTGTACAACTACACCTTCGTCGCTGGGGGGAGTTCTGCCTGGACCAGCGGCACCTACACCTTGAACGCGACGTGGGGGGCGTATCCCCCGCAGATCTATGCCAAGACGACGTTCGCCTACTCCGCGGCCGTGACGACTACGACCACGACTACAACCACCACGACCACCACTCCAACGACGACAACCACCACTACGACAGCCACTACGACTACGACGACAACAACAACGACCACTACCACTGCCACTACCACGACGACGACAACGAGCACAACTTCGAGCAGCAGCGGTGGAGGAGGGATACCTGCGTTCCCATACGCCGGTGCCCTGACCGCCCTTTTCGTGGCGCTGGTACTGTCCGCCTATCTGGTGGCCAGGAAGTTCGCTCTCAGAGGACCGCCGGTCCCTGTGCGGTGAGTCTGGCCCTCAGTTGAGAGCCGAAGCCAGGTTCCTAGTTTGGATTGGAGCAGCCGCCTCCCTTACGCTTGTCACCGCGCCCAATTTCGTCGGCCTCCTTGACCAGTCGCTTGGGGACACCTTCGGCAGCATCTTCCCAGCCATCCCATTCGCGGCCCTGCTGACCCTCATCTTCGCGCTGCGATGGAGCGACCTTCGCGAACTGCTCCTCGAGGAGCGGGGGGTCACATCCCAGCGGGCCGCAAGGGCGCTGGGCGGCTCGGCCTTGCTGGCCCTGTGGGCGCTCGAGCCTTTCACGAGCCAGTCCGTGGTGTCGGCCGGCTTGGCCGTCGTCCTGACATTCTACGCGTCGTCGGTCGTCATCAACCCATCCACCAAGAGGTTCCTGCTTCCATATGCGGCCATCTACGCGGCCGGCGTCGGCGCTCCCTTCGCACTCCAGTGGGCCTTCGGCGAGCCACTGGCGGTGGTCTCCGCCGACCTGTCGGCAAGAATGGTCGGGGTGTTCGGGTTCCCGGTCGTCTGGCAGGGAACCGAGTTCCAGCTCCTCTCAAGGACAGGCGACGTCATCTACGGAGTCGTCACGCCCGGATGCTCGAGCATCATTTCGGTGACCACGTTCCTTGGCCTGCTCGCTCTGATGCACATGGACCTGCGCAAGGACCTGAAGTCCACTGCCTCCCTGGCGGTGGTGGGGATAGTCGCCCTCACCATCCTCAACTCAGTCCGGATCTTGGTGTTGATGTGGGTGGGATACGTCGACGGGGCTGCGGCATTCTGGGGGATCCATAACTGGATCGGCTACGCCCTCTTCCTTGGCTTCTACCTGGCGGCGCTGCCGGTCTATTCCAAGATGGGCCGCCCCGGGTCCGCAGCCTACTCCGCCATTTCCGGGACCCCGTATACCCCATCGTAGCCCGGGGTGACCTTCAACCTCCCTTCGCGGGAAGCGACTATGGCCCTGGCGACTTTGGGCGGGACGACCCGGGCGATGTCTTCTTCACTGGTCTTGAGAAGGACGGCGAGTTCGTTGCCAAAGGCGCGGAGCAGCCTTTCCTGGAGGTCTAGGACCGACTTGGCATAGAGTCGGTTCACCCCTGTCGAGAATGAGATCACTTCGTAGAGCGGGAGCAGGCGCTTGAAGGGGATGGCCCTTCCTGGGGTGAACCCCTCTGGCCTGTCGGCGAGGGCCTCCACCCTCTGCAGCACTCCGACCGTCATCTTCTTTCCGCACTTCGGGCACCTGTTCCCGAGCCGAGTGGCCTCGGAAGGCGCGAAGGAGACGCCGCACTTTTTGTGGCCGGTGAAGTGGTATTTCCCGTATGAGGGGTCGACCTCGACGGTGTAGAGGAACCGCGAAGGGTCCCTCGTCCTGATGGCGTCGAAGACCCCCCGGTAGGTCATCGCCTGGAGTTCGAAGGCGTTCGCCTCCCTTCCCAGTCTCCAGGGGTTGGGCGAGTGGGCGTCAGAGTTGGAGATGAGCGCGACGCCGTCGAGGGATGAGACGCGCCAGTTCATGGGAGGGTCGCTGCTCAGGCCGGTCTCTATTGCGAAGATCTTGGAGGTCTGATCTCCGTAGCAGTCCTTCAGCGAGTCGAAGCCCGACCGGCTCCCGAAGACGGAGAACCATGGTGTCCAGGCGTGCGCGGGTATCACGAAGAGCGAGGGTGAGACCGCGCTGAGCCCTTCCACTAGCCCGGGCGAATCGACTCCCGTGAGCACTGGCCTCCCGTCCGAAGAGAGGTCGCCGAACTTCGATAGGAACTCGTTCGCCTGGGCCACTGTCTCCATGTCGGGGGCGTACAGCAGGTGGTGCACCTTCCTTACCTTCCCCCCCTGTTCGTAGATCGTGGAAACCTCGCCGGAGAGCATCCAGGTCATGCCAGAATAGGAGAAAAGGCCAGTCCCTTCGACGGGGGACAGCTTCGACCTCAGCTCAGAGAACCACTTCGGATGGGTGAAGTCCCCGGTTCCGAGGAGGTTGAGGCCCTTGGTCCTCGCGCCCTCGGCAAGGTGCTCGAGGTCCATGTCCCTGCTGGTCGCCATGGCATACTTCGAATGGAGCTGGAGGTCGGCGAAGAGCCGCATCGCGGGCGCGGCGCTGACTTGGTTAATTAACGGAAGGCGGGGACGTGCGACCAAGTTGGCCTCGGACGGCGGCGCTGGCGGGCGGCTGTCACGCCGATTCTTTGAACGGTACACCCCGGACGTGGCCAGGGACCTCGTCGGGTGCCGCCTGGTCAGGGTTCTGGAGGGGCGGAGGCTCTCAGGGACGATAGTAGAGACCGAGGCGTACAGGGGGGCCCGGGACCCCGCAAGCCACGCCTATCGGGGGAGGACCCCCCGGAACGGGGTGATGTTCGGCCCTGCCGGGCATGCGTACGTCTACTTCACGATGGGGATGCACTACTGTCTCAACGCGACCACCGAGCCGGAAGGGACGCCGGCCGCGGTCCTCCTTCGGGCGGTCGAGCCGTTGGAGGGAGTCGGCGCTATGGCCGTCAACAGGGGGGTCAGCGACCTCCGGAGGCTCGCAGCGGGGCCCGGCAACCTCACGAAAGCCTTGGCGGTCGACGGGGCACTGAACGGGGAGGACATGGTGAAGTCCGGCAGACTCTTCTTCGAGGAACGGACTTCCTCTGGACCGGTCGGGGCGAGCGCAAGGGTAGGGGTGTCGGCGGGGCAGAACAGGCGCTGGAGGTTCTACCTCGACGGGAGCCCCTTTGTCTCACGGGGGAAGCCGTCCCTGCCCCAGAACCCATAACTAACTCAGGATGGGACCGCGAAATAGGGGTCGTCGGCTAGTCTGGTCTAGGCTTCAAGCCTTGGGTGCCTCTACGGGCCGAGTCCGCTTGAGATCCCCGGTTCAAATCCGGGCGACCCCATCCTTTCACACCCTTGATTAAATCGAGTAGTCATATGATTAAATAGAGTTGACCACGAGTCTCGGTTGCTTTGCAGGCTGCTCCTCGTAGGGTCAAGACGATCTACAGCGTAATCGCTTCTCCACAGAGGCTGGAGATCCTCAGGATTCTGAACATAAAGGGCCCGCTGACGTACAGCGCCCTCAAGACGCTGGCTGGCTTCAAGTCGAAGAAGGAGTCCGGGAAGTTTGCCTATCACCTCAGGAAGCTCGTCAAGCAGCTCCTGATTCAGCTCAACAGACAGGAGAGGAAGTACACCGTGACCAACCTTGGGAGGCTCGTCTTGAACCTAACCCGCCAGATTGAAGAGCAGTCCCTGGTGGAGAGCGGGAAGCTGTACGTCAGGACCTCGCACCAGACCATGGAGGAGTTCAACGCCAACAAGATACTTCAGTCGCTGGTGAAGGAAGCAGGGATGCCGGTGGAGCTGGCTCAGAAGATAACCAGCGAGACCGAGTCGAGGCTTTACAAGTTCCAGACCCAGTACCTCACGGCCCCTCTCATCCGGGAGATCGTCAACGCCCTGCTGGTGGAGCACAGCATGGAAGAATACAGGCACAAGCTGACGAGGCTCGGCATGCCCATCTACGACGTCACCCAGCTCCTGGGGAGGGCCGGGGACGATGGGGGAAACGTCGAATCCCTCGTGCACCAGACCGGGAAGCAGGTGTTCTCTGAGTACCTGCTCCTGGAGCAGCTCCCCAGGGACGTGGCCGACGCCCACCTCTCAGGGGACATCCACATCACCAACGCGGGTTCCTGGGGGCTGACCCCGGACACAGTATTCGTCGACCTCCTTTCGATGAAGAGCGCCGGGCTCAACCCGAGAGGGAAGATACCGAACACTTCGATGATACCGAGCCCTGAGAACGCCGAGAGGGCCCTGAACATTGTCCTCAACATGGCGTCGATGCTGACCAGGGAAGCTTCTGACGAAGTGACCTTCCGCAACTTCCTCCAGTTCATCGGGCCCTTCTGCAAGTCGAGGGGGAAGCGCGAGCTCGAGTCGCTGCTTCTCAGGTTCTTCGAGGTGGCCGGGTCCCCCGTCGCGGGGGCCAACGGCCCAGCCATCAGCATAGACCTGAACCCGTACAGGCATGACGACGTTGGCAGGGAGGTCATGGACAAGACGCTCGACGCGGCCCTGGGCGCGTACCGGAGCTACGTCGAAGAGACCCCGCGGCCCGACGTAAGGTTACTGCTGGCCAAGCCCAGCCGGGTGGACGACACCAAGACGCTGAAGGACGCGGCCTCCATTATCTTCAACGGCGGGAGGATCGCCTTCTTCTCGTCTGACCAGAGAAGGAGCTTCCTGGGACTGAACGCCAACGTCCTTTCGGTGGAGTCGCAGGCCGACAACATCAGCGTGCTGCATGGGCTCAGCCTGAACTTGCCGAGGCTCGCGTATGACTCGAACCAGGACGAGACGTACTTCCGGGCGAAGCTGGCGCTCCTGATAGGGACCGCGGCCGACGCCCTCTCGACGAGGCGGAAGCTGATAGAGAGGACGCTGAAGCGGGGACTGCTGCCATCGCTCGCAGCTGGTTCAGACGCCGTGACCTCCGACACCATGCCTCTCATCATGAACCTCGTGGGCCTCGACGAGACGCTCGCCAGCCTGATCCGGGACCCCACGACCGCGTCGCGCTACGACCTGGCGGACAAGATCATCGGGACAGCGACCCAGGTGGCCGACGACAAGTCCACGAAGATAGACAGGCTGGGGGTGGCCATGCTCGACCTGGACGGCGCGGCCAGGCTCGCGAGCCTCGATTCTGAGAAGTATGGGAAGGCGAACCTGCAGCCTCTCATGAGAGGGGCCTACACCCAGGCGCCCAGGGTTCAGCTCGCCGAACTCGAGATCCCGGAGAAGATGGACTACATGACGAAGCTGTCAGCAGGCCTTCACGGTGGGGTCTCGGTGACCCTCGACGGCTCGGCGGAGGAAGTGAG
>JAKAPI010000003.1 GCA_021807225.1 archaeon
AGAAGTACGGGAAGGCGAACCTGCAGCCTCTCATGAGAGGGGCCTACACCCAGGCGCCCAGGGTTCAGCTCGCCGAACTCGAGATCCCGGAGAAGATGGACTACATGACGAAGCTGTCCGCGGGCCTTCACGGTGGGGTCTCGGTGACCCTCGACGGCTCGGCGGAGGAAGTGAGGGGGATCTACAACCTGATACTCAACGCCACGCCGAAGCTGCCCTACTTCAAGGTGGACAGGACCATCTCCGTCTGCAGGAACTGCGGGGCGAAGCTCCCGCAGGGCTCCGCCAGGTGCCCGAGGTGCAAGTCGGTCGCAATGGCCCAGTATTCGACAGCGGGCTAGTCCCCTCCAATCCACTTAACTTCTTGTCAAAACGAGTTAACAGCGGCGCGCCTCATGTCGTCGACCGGGCGCTCGCCGTCTTGCATGTTGGTTAACTAACAATCAGCCGTGGGTGAGATATATATCCCGGACGATGGGGTTGAGGCCAAGGTTATGACGTCGATCGTTGAGCAACCACACGACTCTCCGGACGTAGGAGAGGAGCTGAAAGGGGAGGTAAGACTCCCGACAGAGACGCTGGCTGCGTTCGGAGGAGATGAACTGCGCGCCCGCGTGTTCTATGAGAAGTATGCCCTGAGAGACCCCGACGGAAGGCAGGTGGAGAAGGTCCCGTCAGACATGTGGCGCAGGGTCGCCAGGGAGCTCGCCTCGCCGGAGAAGGACGAGGAGAAGAGGAAGGAGTGGGGGGCCAAGTTCTACTGGCTCCTTGAGAACTACAGGTTCGTCCCAGGAGGGAGGATTCTGTTCGGTGCGGGGCAGACCAGGAAGTCTACGCTGCTGAACTGTTACTTCTTCAAGATAAGAGAGGACTCGATAGAGGCCATCTTCGACTGGTGCAAGGAGGCCGCCAGGACCTACAGCTTCGGGGGAGGGGTAGGCACGGACATCTCGGTCCTGAGGCCCAAGGGGGCCCCGGTGAACAACTCGGCGATCTACAGCTCCGGCTCCGTCTCATTCATGGAGCTGCTCTCGACCACCACCGGCACCATCGGCCAGGCGGGGAGGCGGGGCGCTCTCATGATCACCATCAGGGTGGACCACCCGGACGTGATGGACTTCATCGGCGTCAAGAGGGACCTCAAGAGGGTGAACTTTGCCAACATCTCCGTGAAGATCACCGACGACTTCATGAGGGCGGTGGAGACCGACGGCGACTTCCAGCTGCACTTCAAGAACGAGAAGGCAGAGGTCAACCGGACAGTCAGGGCCCGAGACGTCTGGAAGTCACTGATCAAGGGAGCGTGGCAGTCGGCAGAGCCCGGCGTGCTCTTCTGGGACGCCATCAAGCGCGAGTCAACCACCGAGTACAACGGCATGGAAGTCCAGGGAGTCAACCCCTGCAGCGAGCAGACCCTCGAAAGCTACGGGTGCTGCTGCCTGGGGTCGGTGAACCTCAGCGCCTTCGTAAAAGATCCGTTCACCGAGAGCGCGAGCATCGACTGGGACCAGCTCACGAGGGCCGCCCAATATGGGGTCAGGTTCCTCGACAACGTCCTCGACTACAATGCTGAGAGACACCCACTGCAGCAGCAGAAAGGGGCGTCGCTGCACAGCAGGAGGATAGGGGTGGGCATCACGGGCCTGGGAGACATGCTGATCAAGCTGGGGCTGAAGTACGATGAAGACTCCACCATAGGGTTCGTGGACCACCTGTTCGAGAGGATCAAGAACGTGTTCTACGACTACTCGACCGAGCTCGCCAGGGAGAAGGGGAGCTTTCCGGCCTTCGACGCGGGCAAGCACCTCGCACAGCCGTTCGTCTCCAGGCTTGATGAGAAGGTGAAGGAGAAGATCAGGACCCAGGGGATCAGGAACGCGGCGGTGACCACCATACCCCCGGTCGGCTCGGGGTCGATACTGGCAGGGACCAGCAGCGGGGTCGAGCCGGTCTTCGCCCTCTTCTACACGCGGAGGAGCAAGTCGCTCAGCGAGGGGGAGTTCAAGGTCTTCCACCCGCTCGTGAAGGAGTACATGGCGACCACCGGGGCGAAGGAGGAAGGGCAGGTCCCGAACTACTTCGTAACTTCCCACCAGATCAGGCCGGAGATGCGAGTGAAGATGCAGGCGACGATCCAGAAGCACATCGACACCGCCATCTCGAGCACCGTCAACCTCCCCGAAGAGATCACGCCCGAGGAAGTCGAGAAGATCTACCTCCTAGCCTGGAAGATGGGATGCAAGGGCATCACCGTCTACAGGGAAGGGAGCAGAGAAGGGATCCTTGAGACGGCGAAAGTGGGGAAGAAGGTCGAAGCCCCGAAGACCCCCGAGTCATTCGAGCGGCCCAAGGTCATGGAGGGGAGGACCCTGAAGTTGAAGTTGCCTCAGGGGAGCATCTACCTCACGGCCAACCTCGTCGGCGGCGAGATCAAGGAGGTCTTCGTCACCCTGGGCAAGTCTGGCGCAGATGAGAACGCGGACGCGGCCGCCCTTGGAAGGCTCATCAGCCTCTACCTCCAGCACGGAGGGGACATCAAGAACGTCACCTCCACCCTGAAGGGGATCAAGGGGAAGTACGTCTCCTGGGACGAGGGGACGCAGCTGCAGTCCATCCCCGACGCCATCGCCAAGGCGCTGGAGCTGCTGACCCTGAACCACGTGGTCAAGGAGTCGGCGAACCCTGTGCAGGCGAAGCCGTCGGAGGGAGGAACCTGCCCCGACTGCCACGAGAGCACCCTGATCTTCGAGAACGGGTGCTACCACTGCAATACGTGCGGCTACTCAAAGTGTGAGTAGGGACCGTCGGGCCCGGGGGTGACCCCCGGCCCCACAACGATTTTACAGAGCCCCAGAGCGACGGCCACGATGGCGAAGGGGAGCAGGGCCCTGTTCACGGTCATACTGGTGACGGCGTTCGTCATGACCCCCCTCGTACTTGGAGGGGCGCTGCTCGGCTTCTATGTGGGAGGACAGACAGGGTACTCGGGGAGCGTCCTGGCCATAGCGTTTTCGACTGCGGGGTTCGTGGCAGGGATGGTGGCGGTCTTCCGGGTGATAAAGGCGGTCGTGGCGCGGGCAGATTCTACTGGCTGATCTTCTTCAGCGCTTCAGCCTTCGCCTTCTCGACCTTGGCCTTCAGCTCCTCTGCCGCCTGGTCGTAGGCTTCCGCCACCCGCTTGGTCGCGGACTTGAAGGGCTCGTCCGCCAGGTTGTCGCTCATACGGCGGCCTTCCTTTCGAGGACCTTCTTAACATGCTTTAGCCTGGAGAACTCTTCCCTTTCCCTCTCTTCGAGGGTCGCCTGGATGTAACGGATCGAGCGCTCGTATCTGGGGATGATCATGTACTCCAGGGCGTTCAACAGCCGCTGGGTCTTCTCCAGCTCCTTCGCCAGCCGGAAGATGGCGTTTTCGTACTCCGCCGCCCGGAAGATTGACGGGAGAGCCTTCCTCATCTGGCGGGAAGCCCTGTCGACGGCGACGTTGGAGTCCGCGAAGCCGTAGGTCATGCCCACGTCCTTCTCAGCGAGCTTGATCGAGGGGATGTCGACATCCACTATCCGGCGGACGCTCACGTCGGCCTCCACCATGGGCGGGGTGTTGGCCGCCGTCCCTTCCAGCCTCAGCGGACCGAGCTTGAGGTAGGCGTCGAACAGGGCGAGGTAGGCGTCGGAGAGAGGCTGGGAGATCGCGTCCCTGGCGATGGTGGCCTGCTCGATCATCTCGTCCAGGCGCTTCAGCAGGACGTCACGCTTGTCGTCGAGGACCTTCTTCACTCTGACGGCTGTCTGGAGCCTGCGGCGAGTCCCGATGAGCTCGATCTTGGTCGGAAGCACGCCTCCGCCCGAAGCTACGGACATCTTCTACCCCGCCGACTTGCCGCGGACGTAGTTTTGCTTGATGAAATCTTCCTTGATGTTCGTAAGCTCGCTCTCAGGCAGGATGGAGAGCGTCTCCCAGGCGATCCGGTGGGTGTCTTCGAAGGTCCTGTTCTCGTCGTACCCCTGGTTGAGGAACTTCTGCTCGAACTCGTCCCCGAACTGGAGGTACCTCAGGTCAGCACCGGTGAGGCCGGACTTGCCGACGATCTCCGCAAGAGCCCTGAGCTCGACCGCCCTGGCGTAGGCGTTGTAGAGCTGGTTCCCCACCTGGTGTTGGTCGGGGCGGGCCTTCCCCTGTTTTATGACGTATCCGAGCGCCGGCCCCATCAGCCTGCTGAGGCTGGAGAGGACGTAGACCGGGGGATAGATGCCCTTCCTGAAGAGCTCCCTCCCGAGGAATATCTGGCCCTCGGTGATGTAGCCGGTGAGGTCAGGGATCGGGTGCGTCACGTCGTCGCTGGGCATGGAGAGGATGGGCATCTGGGTGATGCTCCCCTTCTTCCCCTTGATCCTGCCCGCCCTTTCGTAGTTGGTGGCGAGGTCAGTGTAGAGGTACCCCGGAAACCCCTTCCGGCCAGGGACTTCCTCCCTGGCGGCCGAGATTTCGCGGAGGGCTTCGGCGTAGTTGGTGATGTCTGTGATGATTACGAGGACGTGCATCCCCAGCTCGAAGGCCAGGTACTCTGCCGCGGTGAGCGCTACCCTCGGGGTGATGATCCTCTCGATGGCTGGGTCGTCGGCCAGGTTCAGGTACAGGATGCTCCTCCTGATCGCGCCAGACTCCGCGAGCGTCCTCTGGAAGAACGAGGCTTCGCTGTGCGAGACTCCGACCGCGGCGAAGACCACTGCGAACTCCTCCCCTTCCCCCACCACCGTCGCCTGCCTGGCTATCTGTGCGGCGAGCATGTTGTGAGGCATCCCTGCCCCGGAGAAGATGGGGAGCTTCTGGCCCCTGACGAGGGTGAGCATGCCGTCGATGACGGACACCCCGGTCTGGATGAGGTCGGTCGGGTACTCCCTCCGTTCCGGGTTGATCGGTGCGCCGTTGACGTCGAGGAATGTCTTGGCCACAGGCTCGGGGAGCCCGTCCTGGGGGCGGCCGAGGCCGTCGAAGACCCTCCCCAGCAGTTGGTCAGAGACGGGGAGCTGCATGGTCTTGCCGAGGAAGCGCGCCCTGGTCCCGCTCACGGAGAGCCCGGAAGTCCCCTCGAAGACCTGCACGACGGCCTTTCCGAAGCCTGTCTCGAGGACCCTGGCGAGCCTCCGGCTCCCGGAGTTGTCTTCGATCTCGACCAGCTCGTCGAAGGCCGCCCTGTCGACCCCGTCTACGACGAGGAGCGGACCCCTGATTTCAGCGACCTTGCTGTACTCGAGCCCCGAGG
Organism: archaeon; assembly: GCA_021807225.1. Next base: position 5,264 of record JAKAPI010000003.1, read on the forward strand.
GAGACTTGCTCAAGCCCGTACCTCCTGTACCCCGGAGATCGAGGAGAACTCGTCGAACATCTGCTTGGAAAGCGCCTCCAGCTTGCCGAGGTCGTCGCTCTTGATGGAGAACTTGGCTCGGAGCATAGGCGCCACCACCTGCATCCCTCTGAGCTTCGAAAGCGGGACCCCGTTCCTCACCGCCTTCAGCGCCTCCCTGTGGTACTGGACGAACATCTTCATCATCATGAACTGCTTCTGCGGGCTGCAGTAGGCGTCGGTGTCGTCGTAGGCGTTCTGCTGCAGGAAACCGATCTGGATCATCCTGGCAACGTCGAGGATGAGCTTCTCCTCGTCTGGGAGAGCCTCCGGCCCGAGCAGCCTGACGATTTCCTTGAGGGCGTCCTCCCTCTGAAGGATGCCGTAGGCCTCGTTCCTGATCGACAACCACTCCTTGTCGACCCTCTCGCCCCACCACTTCGACACAGACTCGATGTAGCCCGAGTAGGAGCTCATCCAGTTGATGGACGGATAGTGCCTCGAATAGGCGAGCCTCGCGTCGAGGGCCCAGAAGTTCTTGACGAAGCGGATGGTCTGCGACGTGACCGGCTCGGTGAAGTCTCCTCCCGCAGGAGAGACGGCCCCGATGAGCGTGATTGACCCCGTCCTCGCCGGGGTACCTAGGGCGTCGGCCCTGCCTGCCCTCTCATAGAACTCGGCGAGCCTTGAAGCGAGATACGACGGGTACCCTTCCTCCGCAGGCATCTCCTCCAGCCTGCCGCTGATCTCTCTGAGCGCTTCCGCCCATCTGCTGGTCGAGTCGGCTACAAGGACCGTGTCGTAGCCCATGTCCCTGTAGTACTCGGCCATGGTGACCCCGGTGTAGATGCTCGCCTCCCTGGCGGCCACCGGCATGTTGCTGACGTTTGCGATGAGGATGGTCCTCTCCATGAGAGGGCGGCCGCTCGCCGGGTCGATCAGCTCTGGGAACTCGACGAGGACCTCGGTCATCTCGTTGCCCCTCTCGCCGCAGCCGATGTGGAACACGACCTTGGCGTCGGCCCACTTTGCGACGCTGTGCAGGGTAACGGTCTTGCCAGTCCCGAAGGCTCCGGGGATCGCCCCCGTCCCCCCCTTGGACATCGGGAAGAAGGAATCCAGGACCCTCTGACCGGTGAGCAGCGGGATCTCCGGGTCGAGCCTCTCCCTGATGGGCCTGGGAGTCCTGACGGGCCATGTATGATACAGCATGAGCTCCTGCTTCTTGCCTGACTTGTCCTCGGCCGTCGCGACTACCTCCTGGACCTTGTACTTGCCTCCCTTGACGACGTCCTTGACCTTCGACTTGGGCGCCGTCGGAGGGACCAGGATGCGGTGCTCTATCAGTGGGGTCTCCTTGACCGTCCCGAGTATCGAGCCGCCTTCGAGCTCGTCTCCCTTCTTGACCGAGGGGACGAACTCCCACTCCTTGTCGAAGGGGATCGAGTTGGCGGTGACCCCCCTGGTGATGAAGGCGCCCGCCTTCTGAGCTATCACGTCCAGGGGCCGCTGCAGCCCGTCGTAGATCGTCCCTATCATGCCTGGCCCGAGGGTGGTGGAGAGGGGCTGCCCCGTACCGACTACCGGCTCCCCCGGCCTGAGGCCGCTGGTCGACTCGTAGACCTGGACGAAAGCTATGTCTCCCGTGAGCTTGATCACCTCTCCTACAAGCTTCTCCTCGCCGACCTGGGTGACTTCGTACATCTTTGAGGAAGCCATGCCAGAAGCCTTCACTGCCGGCCCGGAAATCCACTCGATCTTCCCTTTGACAGGCAAGAGAGAACTGTTCGACCGGCGAAATTGTCGGCCTTATAACGTTTAGAACCCGAAATCGTCCGACTGGTTGTTTCAGGACCCTGTGAGGATGGCGGCAGTTTCCTTCCTGAGGTCGGCCCTCATCCGCTCGAGCCTAGCCTCGAAGGTGTTGTCGAACCTTACAGAGCCGTCAGGGGTCGTGAGGACCACCCCTCCAGTTGCATCTATTGGCTCCGCCGCGACGGTGACCTTGGCCCCACCGTCGAGCCTCTTGAGCGCCCCGGCCGCCGCCTTCCTGTCTTTGGCGGGGCAGTGGACGGTGGCCCGCGGACCTATCACGTCGAGGCCCTCTTGGATCAGCCCCGCGAGCGCCTTCTCATGGGCAGCCCCCTCCACCTCCGAGACCTGCTTCATGGCCGCGTCGAAGGCCTCGTTGACCCCCTTTTCGAGCGCTTTTAGTTGAGAGTTCCTGGCCTGGAGTTCAGCCGCTCCGATAATCTGCCTCTTCACCGACTCCGCCTGCTTCACGCTCGTCTCGAGCACCTTGGCGACCGCGTCGGCAGTATCCTTTCTCACCGCCTCGACCCTGTCGAGGGTCTCCTTGCGCCCCGCTTCGATGTCCGCCATCGCTTCCTTTTCGAACTCTCCGGCGACCTTCTCGAGAGTGTCTGAAGCTGCCTTGCTCATCCTATCAGACTCCTAGGATCGCCCTCAGCATCGCCCTGTACTCGACCTTCTCCTTCTTGCTCCCCGGGCCCGGCACCTCATAGATCAAGGGTATCGCCTTCTTCGCCCTCATGGCGGTGAGCTTGTCGGAGATCGGCTTGGCCACGTCGTCGCTCACCATGATCAGGCCTACGGTCGGGTCTTTGGAGAGAGCCTCTATCCTCCCGAGCGCAGCGTCCGCGCTGGACACGTATTCCCCGCTGACCCCAGAAAGCACGAACCCCGTGACGAACGCCTTGCCGCCGACCGCGACCACCTTCATGCGCCCTCACCCAGGAGCCTGGCCGCCACCATCTTGGCCGCCTCGGACCTGTGCTTTGAAATCGAGACTTCGAACGCCTTGAGTTCCGCCTCCCCCTTCTTCGCGATCTTGTCGGCGTCGCCTTCGGCGTCCTTCTTCGCCTTCGCGACCCTTTGAGAAGCTATTTCTTGGGCCCTCGAGACCGCCGTGGCCCTCGCCGCTTCGGCCCAGTCGGCCGCGTCCTTCGTCGCCTTCCTCTTCGCCTCGGCTGCGTCGGCCCTCGCCCTGTCGAGCTCCGACTCGAACTCCACCAGGGCCTTCACTGTCTGTTCGACGGCCGAAGTCATGTAAGCCTCGATTCGTCTGCCTCTGAGTTCTGTAATTAAACGTTCAGACTATGAGGTGAGCTTCAGGATCGCCCTGGCCACCTCGCCCTCCGACTGCTCCAGTGCCGCGACCGCCTTCTCCCTGCTGGACCCGGTCTGCTGCTGGACCAGGAGTATGTCTTCGTCGCTGAAGGCCTTCTTCTCGACCTCGACCTCCTCGACCTCCCCCGCCACCTGGAAGATGCGGTTCCCCTGGGCGTTGACTTCGGACACGGAAGCGTTGGTGATGTGCAGCTCCTTGTCGGCTGTCCTTATGATTACCTCTTCCACGTTGGGAATCTCCTTCATGTTGATCCCCATCCTGTCCATCATGCGTCTGGCGTTCCTGTTGTCCATCTTCATGCCGGGAGACCTGCTCTGACCTTCACCGCTACCCCGTGTTTAAACTGTCGCATGACACTCCCATCCAGCACCGCCATCCCGACACCCAGGATGCGGCCCCGGGCGTCGGTCACTGCGACCTCGCCCCTGGGTTGTATGTTCTTCCCGGCCCGGGTCACGAACTTGCAGAAGACCGACTTGCCGCCCTTCACGAATGGGACGGCGTCATCGGATACTCGGACGCAGCTCTCTCGGAACCTGGGGCTCTTCGAAAGTACCGTGGCCCCGTAGAGGGAAAGGGCCATGGAGCCGTTAGGCTTTACCGTCGCAAAGATCCTGCCGTCGAGGTCGACGAGCTTGACCCGGCCGGACCTCCGGGAATGATAGAGTCGGAACCCCGATTTCGGGAGAGCCCTGCTGACCCCCCTACCGAAGAGATAGTCGACCATGAGGGATACAGTCCTCAGGTCGTCCGACGGCTTCAACGCCTGGGCGCGGGGTAGGCCCGATAAAGAGGCGGCGGTCTCGTGCAGGCCAATCGACCGTTCGCGGCGGAATTGGAGGGCTCGGAATCGTTCATCTATTCGGCCGCGGGGCGGGCCTCGGTGGAAGACATCCCGACAAGCATCAGGGTCCTCCGCGTGGGCCAGAGATATGTGAGGGATGAAAGGACGCTGACCCACCTGTGCCTGGTCTCGAGGGCGCTGGGGGCGGAGTCGATCTATCTTGAAGACGCCGAGAAGGACGTGCTCAGGACCCTGGAAGAAGTGAACAGGACGTGGGGCGGGGACTTCCACGCGGAGCTGGGGGTCTCCTGGAGGGGCGTGATCCGGGAGGCGAAGAAGGAGGGCAGGAGCGTCGTCCACCTGACGATGTATGGGATGCCGATACAAGATGTCGTCCCCGACCTGAAGAAGCTCGACAAGCTGCTCATAGTCGTCGGAGGGCCCAAGGTCCCCGGGAAAGTCTACCATGAGGCGGACTACAACGTGGCGGTGACCTCACAGCCCCACTCGGAGGTGGCGGCCCTGGCCATAGTACTGCACGAGATACAGGGTGGGGAAGAGCTTAAGAGGACGTTTCAGAAAAGTCGGCTCAGAATCTTGCCGACCTCCCACGGCAAGAGAGTTGTAGAAAATTGAAGATTGAGTACGAAGACACTTTTGTGAAAGTCGCCGGCCTCATCGGTGGACCGGACTACGTGCGGGTCGCGAGGGCGCTCCTCAACAACGAGAATGCGACCGACGAGGAGATCGCATCGGCGACCGGGCTGAAGATCAAGACCGTGAGGAAGGCGCTCTACGACCTCTTCGGCCGGAGCCTAATCACCGGGGTCAGGGTCAGGGACCCCAAGCGCGGCTGGTTCGTCTACAGATGGAAGGCCCAGAGGGACCAGACCGATGGGTTCATCCAGACACAGAGGAGGAAGGTGGTCAACAGGCTGAAGCAGAGGCTCGACTTTGAAGAGGTTCACGAGTTCTACCACTGTGGGACGTCCACGTGTCTGACGAGGACGTTCGAGGACGCCATGGAGAACTTCTTCAAGTGTCCGACCTGCGGGAAGCCCCTCAACCGCCTCGACAACGCGGAACTGAAGGAAGCGCTGCGCTGGAAGATAAGACAGCTGGAAGAGGAACTGGCCAAGTGATTCCTTCCGAAGGAGAAGCCATGGCGCTCCATCGGAGGTACGGAAGCAACGAAAAGACGGTCAGGCATTGCGAGACGGTGGCGAAGGTCGCAAAGATCCTAGCCGACGAGTTCGAGCGCCGCGGGCAGCCGGTGGACACAGAAGCGGTGGTCGCAGGCGCCCTGCTACACGACATCGGGAGGTCCAGGATCCAGACCGTCAGGCACGGAGTCGAGGGGGCGGACATTGTCGAGAAGGAGGGAGCAGACGGGAAGGTGGTGGAGATTGTAAGGAGACATGTGGGAGCCGGAATCTCTCCGGAAGAAGCGAGGACCCTGGGGCTCCCGGACTTCGACTACGTCCCCCGAACGCTGGAGGAGAGGATCGTGTGCTTTGCGGACAAGATGGTGGACGGCGACCTGGTCAGGCCCTTCGATGGCGAAGTGTACAGGTTCAAGGTCAAGAAGCACGATGTGGAGAGGCTTCTCGCGCTGAAACGCGGAGTGCAGGAGGAGCTGGGTGGAGACCCCGAGAAGCTCATCTTCGATAAGATTAAAGAAACTCACTGAAAGGAGCCAAAACATGGCATCGTGCATCTGCAGGGTCTGCAGGCACAAGGACTACGAGAGCTGCACGAAGTGCACCTGCTGCAAATATCAGAGGGCGGCATGTATGCAGGTTGCAGTTTAGTGATTCTCCGGGCAAGACTTAAGGCGGAATGGTAGGGAGGTCTCTTCAGCGAGGTGGGGAAGCCAGACCCCCCGTGGGGGTAAGGATCATCCCGGCGGGCTCATAAGACTCGGACTGAGGAACCCGCAGAGCGGAGGTTCAAATCCTCCCCTCGCTACTTCCAGCACCGAGTGCGCTACGTATTTACCACACCCCGGCCGGGGTCAGCAGAGTTGCCCGGGGACTCGACGAAATCAGTCCATGAGGCCGAGCCGTTCGACGAACACACCGGCTCGCTGACTACCCCCATCTACGAGACTTCGACCTTCGGGTTCTCCAAGGCAGAGGACGTCCCGGTAGCCGTAGCCGACTCCGGGGCGAAGGGATACACCTACTCGAGGTGGGACAACCCCACGGTGAACCGGCTTGAGAAGAAGCTGGCCGCCTTCGAGCGGGGCGGAGACGGCGCGGGGTTCTCTTCGGGGATGGCCGCGATAACCACCTCGATATTCGCCTTCCTGAAGAAGGGGACGCACGTCCTAGCCATCAAAGACCTCTATGGCGGCACATACGGCCTCCTCCACGACCTCCTCCCGGAGCTTGGGTTCAGCACTGACCTGGTCGACACCACGGACTTCGGCGCCCTCGAGAGGGGTGTCAGGAAGACCACAGGGATGGTCTACATCGAGAGCCCCACCAACCCCACCCTGAAGCTGGTTGACATCGCCAAGGCGGCGAAGCTTGCCCACTCCAACGGCGCCCTCCTCCTGGTGGACAACACATTCGCGTCGCCCATCAACCAGACCCCGCTGGAACTGGGCGCGGATGTCGTCCTCCACAGCGTCACGAAGTACCTCAACGGCCACGCCGACCTCATAGCAGGAGCGGCGGTCGCGAGCCAGGCAAGGACCCACAAGATCAAGATGATGCGCAGGGAGTTCGGCGGCACCCTCGACCCCCTCCCCGCCTGGCTGATACTCCGGGGGATGAAGACCATGGCGATCCGCGTCAGGCAGCAGAACGCCAACGCGATGGCGCTGGCAGAGTTCCTCTCGACGCACAAGAAGGTCGCGGCGGTGCACTACCCCGGGCTCAAGGACCACCCACAGCACCAGCTCGCGAGGAAGCAGATGAAGGGGTTCGGAGGGATGCTGAGTTTTGAGCTGAAGGGGACCACCAGAGACGCCATGAAGTTCACCGAGTCGGTGAAGGTCGCCACGCTTGCGGCGAGTCTGGGGGGCGTGGAGACCCTGGTCTCCCAGCCGTACAACATGACCCACACGCAGATGTCGGCCAAGGAGAGGGCGAGCACCGGCATCCCGGAGACGCTGGTCAGGGTGTCAGTGGGGATAGAAGATGTCGACGACCTGATCGATGACTTCAGGCGCGCACTCGCGGCTGCATGAGCCGGGCCACGGCCCAGCGGCCGACTGGGCGCAGGTTCGAGAAGTCCTCCAACCCATAGCGGATCAGAGGTTTGGTGAGGTGCCTGTTGGCCCTTGGAGACGAGACATATGCACCCCTTGGCAGCCCGCCCTTCTTTGACGAGAGCACCTCGATCTTCTCAAGGTTGAGGACCTTCGCGTGTTTCGCCGTCCCCCTCCGGACGCCGCCAAAGGCCCGGACCCTGTCGCCCTCCTTCAGTCGCCTCGCGATCCTTGTGAGGTCTCCGGTCGGCTCGTAGGCTGCGACGGAGCGGGTCAGCCCCGCAGCGTCGAGGGAGATGTAGACGTGGCCGCCTTCTCCTATCCGGACCCCCTCGACCGTCCCCTCGGCCCACCCTGACGAGTAGACCTTCCAGTCCAGTGGCAGCGCGAGGTGGGCGTCCGTGTGCTGGTTTGAGACATACACCATTTGTCCGTCGAGCTCTTCGTCGTACCTGAGCATCTCGAAGGCTTTGAGCACGTTCGTCGGCGAGTCCCCCCTGACCCCGACGAAGACCGGGTCGGGTCCGTGTGGGGCTACCAGGACCTTCCTCTTCTGGTAGTCGTAGTTGTTGTAGAGGTGCGGGAACATCTTCGCGTCCATGTCCCTCACGGAAAGACTGTCGACCGCCCGCGCGGTCCCCCAGTTGTCTCTCCTGCGGTAGGCGATAAGCTCGAATGTGTGGTCGAAGGTCTCGTCGAAGCCCAGGCAGGCCGCAGCGCCTACCAGGCCCATGCCGTTCCCGAGCTCGAATGACTTCGCACCCGCTTCGGCTATGAGCCTCCTTGCCCTGTGAGGGCTCACGACCCCGTGCAGCGCGTCGAGATAGAGCGCTTGGAACTTCCCGGCCGACGTCTCCTCGACCAGGACCATCCCGGAGTTGGCACCGCCGCGCACGTCGGACAGCTCCTCCACCTTCGCGGAAATCCGCTCGAAGGCCAGGGCCGCGTCGTGCGCTTCTATCTGAAGGCATACAGCCGCGTTCCCCCGGGTCTTGAACGGGATGTTGGGGTTGAGCCTTACGAGCCGGGGAAAAGGAAGCACCCGGATGTCCGGCTGGAGGTCGACGGCGATTCGGTAGGCAAGGTAGGTGGTACAGTATCCTCGAGACGAGTCGGTGTCGTCCAGCCCCACCAGGAAGCGCATCGTGAAAGAACCGGTCCCGGATTATTTTAACGTGGAAGGACGAGCCGCTAGGCGTCGACCACGATCATCGTGAGGGTGCTCCTCACCTTGTCGAGGCGCCGTATGTTCCAGGTGATGGTCTCCTTGACCTTCTCCATGGTGTCGGCCTCGACCCTGGCTACGATGTCGTAGACCCCATAGACCACGTAGACCTCCTTGACGTTGGGGATGTCTCTGAGCTTCTTGAGGAGGTCTTCTTCCGCGCCCAGGTCGGCGTTTACAAGTACGAAGGCTTGGGGCATTGCTATACCTAACCTCCTTCTACGCCAGCCTTCCGTAATAACCGTTGCTCCTATCTGACGAAAGCCCAGAGTGAACAGACATTAAGGGGTGGGAGGGCGCTCCCCCGAGGCTCCGAGGATGCTAGGTGTGTTCGCCCTTGAGATGGGCCAGGACGACCCTACGAAGTGCACCGCCAGGAAGATGGTCAACATGGACCTGGCCAGGGGTGTCAGCAGGAAGTTCCACGCCTCCGACAAGGTGATAGTGCTCAACCCGTACGCGCACCGAGTCCTCTCGCCCCCCGACAAGGGCGCCAAGTCTGTCCTGGTAATCGACTGCTCCTGGAACCAGGCCCAGGAGGTCTTCTTCAGGCGGCTGGGTGGGAAGCACAGGAGGCTCCCAGTCCTCCTGGCGGCAAACCCCACCAACTACTCCAGGGCGGGGACGCTCAGCTCCCTGGAGGCGGTCGCCGCCACCATGTACATACTCGGCGAGGTGGAGGAAGCAGAAAGGTACCTTTCGATATACAAGTGGGGGCCGACCTTCCTCACCCTGAACCAGGAGCCGCTGGAGGCGTACAGGAGGTCGCGGACCGAAGGGAAGGTGCTTCAGGCACAGAGGGAGTACTTCCCGCATCTCTTCGAGATAGCAAACGATTAATTGTGACGGTCCGGCGGCCGCCTCGACCCGAGCCGGTGGACGGGCCACGGGGATCTCCTGAGGAAGTTCCTCCCTCGGAGCAGGACGCACGGCGCCAGGAGGCGCGGCCGGAGACGGCCGGCTCCAGAACAGAAACGAGACCCGGCCCACCAAAGGCGGTGATGGGGCGACCCTGAGGTCGGTGGGACGCGGGATGAAACGGCTGACCCGTGCGGAGCAAGGCCAAACGTGGCCGATGAGAGGCCTGCAGGAGGCCAGGGTAGGCCGCTAAGCGGAATCCCGTCGAGAACAGAAGGAGGACTACGGCCGGCACGAGTCGGATTCCTCGGCGGAGGGGGAGACCCTTCCGCTGGGGGCCTCTTCAGCGGGCGTCTACCCGAAACATGCATAAAACGACCGCCGGAGAGCGCTCGATGTTGCACAGATTCGCCCACCTTGCGGACGCACACCTGGGCGCCCACAGGGAGCCCAGCCTGCAGAAGCTGGAGCTTCAGACCTTCGACGCGGCCATGAAGAAGTGCGCGGAGATCGGCGTTGACTTCGTCCTCGTGTGCGGGGACCTCTTCCACGTGGGGATCCCTGACCTGGGTGTTGTCAACTCTGCGCTGAAGAGCATGATGGAGCTCCAAAGGCAGGGGATTCCGATCTACGCCATCTATGGGAGCCATGACTACACCCCCAACGGGACCTCGGTCATCGACATCCTCAACACGGCCGGGGTGGTGAACAACGTGTTCAAGCCGAGCTTCGAAGGAGACTCGCTCAGGCTCGGGGTGACGGTCGACGAGAAGACCGGGGCAAAGATCGTCGGGATGTCTGCCCGGAAGATCGGGCTTGAAAGCCGCTACTTCGACGTGCTGGACAGACCCTCCCTCGAGCAGGAGCAGGGGTTCAGGGTCTTCGCGTTCCACAGCGGGCTCACGCAGCTGAAGCCGGAGTATCTTGGCGCCATGGAGACCGTGGATGCGGACCTGCTCCCGAAGGGGTTCGACTACTACGCCGGGGGGCATATCCATGAGAGGGGGGAGTTCGACCTCCCAGGCCACCGGAACATCGTGTTCCCGGGGCCCCTGTTCACGGGGTATGGGCGAGACCTCGAAGCCACGGCCAAGGGCGAGAAGCGGGGCTTCTATGTGGTCGAGTTCGGAGAGCACGTCTCCAGCAAGACCTTCGTCCCCGTCGACGCGTTCAAGGGGGTCTTCAGGGAATACGACCTGACCGGCAAGGGCGCCCCGGAGGCGGGGAGCCTGGTAGCAGACGACCTGGGCAAGGTGGACGTGGAGGGGAAGCTGGTGGTCGTCAAGGCGCACGGAGAGCTCGCAGGTGGGAAGGTCTCCGATGTGGGACTCGCCGGAATCAGGACGAACCTGGCCGAGCGGGGCGCGGTCCACGTCTACCTGAACAGGAGCGGGCTGAAGTCGAGGGAGGCGGCTGGACCAGTCTTTTCAGGAGAAGAGCCTGCCTCGATAGAGAAGCAGCTCTTCGAAGGGGAGGCGTCCAAGGTGAAAGTCGGGGACGAGCACCTCCGCGGCAGGGACGGAGCCCAGAGGGGGCTCGAGCTGCTCAGGCTGTGGCGCCAGCCTTCCAAGCTCGGGGAGGCGAAGAAGGACTATGCGGTAAGGATGGTCAGGGAGGGGATAGCCGCCCTGGAGAGAGGTGAGGGGAAGGATTGATCATACGGGAGCTCGAGCTGAGGAACTTCAGGAGCCACGGGCACTCCGTCGTCCGGTTCCCCGAGGGCAGGACGCTGCTCGAAGGGGACATCGGATCGGGCAAGTCCAGCGTGCTGATGGGGGTCGAGTTTGCGTTGTTCGGCCTTGGGTCGGAGTCGGGGAACGCCATGCTCAAGCTGGGTGCGGACGAGGGGGAGGTGCGGATGGTCTTCGATGTGGACGGCTCGGAGTACGAGGTGAAGCGGAGGCTTCAGAGGAGGGCCGGGCGCGTGCAGCAAGTAGACGGGGAGCTCAGGACCCCGGCGGAGAACCTGAACCTCTCCCCCAGCGAGCTCAAAGAGAAGGTGTTGGAGGTCCTCGAGTTCAACGAGGCGCCTGACCCCAAGGCCCAAAGCTGGATCTACAGGTACGCCGTGTACACCCCTCAGGAAGAGATGAAGAGCATACTGGTGCTGGCCCCTGACCAGAGGCTCCAGATACTCAGGCGGGCGTTCAGAGTAGAGGACTACAAGACGGCGACCAGCAACGCCGAGGAAGCGGCGCGCGCCCTGCGACTCGAAGCGGCCAAGCTCGAAGGGATGTCGATGGGAGTGGAGGACCTCAGGGCCCAGACCGAGCGACTGCTGCAGGAAGAGGAGAGGCACAGGGGCGAGCTGGCGGGGTTCGAGGCCGAGGAGGAGAAGGGGGAGGAGCAGGCACGGGCACTCAAGGCAGAGCTGGGGGAGGCGCAGAAGCGCGAGCTGGACCTTCAGAGCACCAAGACAGAGAGGGAGTACTACGAGCGGCTCGGGTCGGAGGCCTCGAAAGATGCGGCCGAACTGGCCGGCGAAATCAAGGACCTCCAGGGGAGGCTGAAGAAGACAGAGGCAGCCGTCGATGAGGCCGGCAGCAGGAAGGCGCCGACCACGATCCCCCTGGCTGAGCTCAAGCGGAGGGAGCGGAGCCTGGACGCCAGGGTGAAGAAGCTTGAAGGGCTGAAGGGAGCGACCGAAGGCAAGCTGTCAGAGTATCGGTCGATGACCGAGGAGGGAGTCTGCCCGGTGTGCGAGCGGCCGGTCGAGGCGCACGACTTCGACGAGAAGCGGTCAAGGAAGGAGGCTGAGAGGGAACACATCAACAAGGAGCTCGCCGAGGCCGAGTCTGAGCTCGAGGGGCTAAGAAAGAAGGTCGAGGAGACGGTGGAGTTCCAGGAGGCGAGGAAGGAGCTCGCCGCGGGCAGGTCGGAGGCGTCTCGCCTGAAGGACGAAGTGGACAGGAAGGAGGTCGCGATGAAGAAGCTCGAGAAGAGGGTCGCCTTCGCCAAAGACAGCCTGAAGCAGATCGGCGTGCAGACGAAGGTTCTGGAGGGGGTGGTGCAGCAGAAGAAGGTCACGGAGAAGAAGCTCGACCAGACCGAGGTAATCCTCCGGCGGGTGAGGGAGGGCCTCGTAAAGGCGAAGGAGAGGCTCGAAGGGGTCCAGAAGAGGCAGACGGAGATCGCCATCCAGATAGTGGCCAAGGAAGACGCCTCGAACAGGGGGAGGAAGCTGAAAGAGAGGGAGATCTGGCTCACGGACTACTTCGTGCCGACGGTCAGGACTATTGAGAAGTCGGTGCTCGCCACGATCAACCAGGAGTTCGACTCGATGTTCAAGCGGTGGTTCGCGATGCTTGTCGCCGACCCCGAGAAGGAGGTCAGCGTCGACGAGGACTTCACCCCCACTGTGACGCAGGGCGGGTATGAGCAGGATGTGAAATACCTGAGCGGGGGGGAGCGGACCAGCGTGGCCCTCGCCTATCGCCTCGCCCTCAACGTCCTCGCCCAGCGGGTTTCGGCGGGGATGAAGTCGAACCTGCTCATCCTCGACGAGCCTACCGATGGGTTCAGCAGGGAGCAGCTGGGGAGCGTCCGAGAAGTGTTGGACGAAGTAGCCTGCCCCCAGGTGATCATAGTGTCCCATGACAAGGAGCTCGAGAGCTTCGCGGACCAGATATTCCGGGTCGTGAAGTCCGGAGACGAGTCGTCGATCGCGGCGCCCTGAGTCGCCTGCCGGCACCGAGTTTAAGAGCTGAAGGGGGCCGGAAGGCCCGTGCCGCGGAAGATAACGTGGCTGTCCAACGTGATGGAGGCCTCGGTGACCGGCCTCGAGGACGACGTCGCCAGGTCCATCGAGGTAGTGGAGACACCGCCTGCGTGGATGTGCCTCGCGTGCCGAGGGGCGAAGCTGCTCTGCGGGAAGCCGAGGTGCCCCATCATAGTGAAGGCCCAGGCGATGGCGAAGCAGGGTGACGCCCTGGAGACAAGCGAAATCCAGGGCTCCTCGCCGCCAGGGGTGTTCGTCGGAAGGCTGGGGTACCCCAAGGTCTCCATCGGTCCGATGGTCCCGCCGCAGTTCGGCGACACTGCGATCCTGGACACGCCGGAAGAGTGGCTTGGACGGCCGGTGGAACAGATCGTCGGCTACCGGTATTCGCTCGTGAGGGGGAACTCGAGGGCCAAGGTGGAGGACGCCAGGGACCCGGGGCGGATGCTCGCCTCCCTGCAGGAGCTGGCGATGGCGTCGAGGCCTGTGGACACCGAGCTGAAGCTGACGAAGGCCCCGCGCAAGATACTCACGCTCAGCGAAGACACCCAGCCCTACGGCCCTTCGGGGCCCCTCGACCACTTCCGAATCGACAACCCCTCCGTCGACCGGAGGGTCCAGACGGCCTACTACGACCGGGACCTGGACGCCGCGGGGGCTGTGGGCGACCTCTACAGGAAGGGGGTCCTGGTCACGCGGATCCAGAAGGCGTTCTCGCTCGGGATGTTCGGGGCCGGGCCGAGACGCAGGATAGTCCCGACGAGATGGAGCATAACGGCGGTTGACAGCGCCATCAGCCAGGAGCTGGTAGAGAAGGTCAAACACCATCCGACCATCGACGAGTACAGGGTGTACAGCTTCGGGGTCTACGACAACCAGTACGTCGCGATGCTCCTCCCCGAGCCGTGGAGGTTCGAGTGGATAGAAGCCTGGTTCCCCAATACGACCTGGAACCAGTTCACCACCACTCCGTATATGATCGGGGACTACGAGGAGTACTTTGGGAGGACGAAGTACGCCAGGGTCGGGGGGTGCTACTACTCGACCCGCCTCGCGGTCACCGAAGCCCTGGACAGGGAGAGGAGGCAGGCTGCGGCGGTGGTGCTCCGGGAGACGTATCCCGGTTTCATCATGCCCCTCGGGGTCTGGAACGTCAGGGAGAGCATAAGGCAGCTGATGAAGCAGCCCTTCGAAAGACACGACACGTTCGCTGGCGCCCTCGGCTCGGCGCTCTCGAAGATGAGGATCGGAAGGTCGAAGTGGACGAGGGAGAGCGTCCTATTCTCGAGGGAGCTCACCCAGACCAAGATCACGAAGTTCTGAGCAAGGGGCCCCGCGCATTCTTAAAGCGCGGAGCAATGGACGAATTGCCGATGACGAGGAAGCTGTTCTGGGAGGACATGTATCTGAAGGAGTTCGATGCCCGGGTCGTCTCGGCGGATGCCTCCAGACTCGTACTCGACCAGACGGCGTTCAATCCGAGGGGAGGAGGGCTCGTATCAGATGTAGGAACCATCGACAGCGTCGAAGTGGCCGAGGTCGTAAAGGAGGGCGACGAGATAATCCACGTCATGAGGGGGGAGGGGAGCTGGGCGCCGGGACAGCATGTCCACGGCGTCCTCGACTGGGAGAAGAGGCACAGGATCATGAGGATGCACACGGCCGCCCACCTGCTGAGCGCTGTGGTGAACTCGGAGACAGGGGCGCTCATAACGGGAAACCAGATCAGCCCGGACGAGTCTCGGGTAGATTTCAACCTGGAGAACTTCGACAAGGAGAAGATGTCGGCCTACGTCGACAGGGTGAACCGGGAGGCGGGGAGAGGGCTCGAGGTCACTACCTTCTTCATGAAGAGGGAGGAAGCCCTGTCGAACCCGGGCTTCGTGAAGCTCGCGAACGCCATGCCGCCCACGCTCGCTGAGCTGCGGATAGTGAAGATCGGTGACGCCGACACCCAGGCGGACGGCGGAGTCCATGTGGCAAACACGAAAGAAGTCGGGACTGTGATGAGCCTGGGAACCGAGAACAAAGGGAAGAGCAACAGAAGGCTCCACTTCACAGTCAGGCCGTAGGCGCGACCCCGCCTAGAGAGCTACCTTCTCCGTGCTACCCAGAGCGGCATCCTCTTTGCCGTGCAGTTGCCGCAGTAGGTCTTCATAGCCCTGCTAGTTTCATCGAAGATGGTAGTAGAATGCGACATACACACTTGGACTCCGCACTCCGCACATGAAGCAACAGCGTGACCCTTGCAGACCGAACATCTTGCCATTCGTTCACCCCCAATTTTCTCTGCGACGTACGCTGCACACACCGAAACAACTTCGAACTCGCTGAGTTCTTGGCCGTCCGGCGAAGTACAGGTAAGACGCAGGGCTAATGGTGCTCGGCTCCCTAATAAAGAGGACGGCTAGAGTGGGGTTCTGGTAACTCTGCGTCGGAATGTTTGCGGTGGTAACTTTCGTCGGGTGCCCCTTCGCCAACTCCCTCACCTTGTGTGGGTATGGCTTCGTGATTAGTAGGATTCTTCCGTCGAGAAAGTCATGCGCGGGCTGAAGAGGATGGACACCCCAATCCTGCAGGAAGTCCAAGTCTATCACAACTTCATCCGACCGCACGAAGGGTTAAGCGGAGATACACCCGCAGACCGCGCCGGAATCGGGGTCAAGGGAGAGAACAGGTGGATAACGCTAATACAGAACGCAGTGAGAGCCTCACCGACCACAGACGAGTAGCAACAACCTCGTTTTCGATTCGCTGATAGTCTCCGCGCTTGCTCTCGTGGTTGCTGTCCTCGGGATGGTCTTGCAATACCTCGACTTCTTCGAGAGGATGAGAGAGAAAGAACCGCCCGTAAGTCTCGAAATGTTCAACGAGAACCTGAAGATTCCTTTCGAGACATGGTGGACAATCCGGGTCAGAGGAAACAAAGCCTTGGAGCGGTGCAGGGTCAATTTGGATGGCGCCCCGCTCTACATATTTGAGAATAGGACAGTCGTAAAGACGGAAGCACCCTTGCTGAAGGGCGGGGGTCTCAACTTCAGAATACCCTCTCCTTCGGAATCAATCTCGTCCAATTCGACAGTATCCGTTCTGGATGGAGACAAGACGATTAGAGAACGCAAGTGGAGTGACATTCCCCATACCAAACCATAGCCTCGTCCGACGACGGTTAACAGGGAGACGAGTCCGCCATCAAGTTAACCGAACCTAAAATGGGAGCTTGACTTCGCCCGGGAAGACGGGGACACCCTTGAGTTCGAGGACCCGAGCGCACTCTGCCGCCTTCGAGCTCGTGGTCCAAGCGCTCATCGCTTTGGAGTTACCGTCGGCGTCGCAGATCACGAGCGCCGCGGTGTCGTTCTTCCCCGGCACCACTTTGTGCATCATCTCTTCCCCTACCGGGGTCCACTCCTTCACGCCAAGCTTCAGCAGGAGCATCGGGTAGCTCGGGCCGGCGACCTCCTGGAGCGCCGCCAGGGCCCGGTTCACCCTCTTCCTCCCCTCCTGGACAGCTGCGTAGTAATCCATCCTAGCTCCCCAGATACAGCAGAGTGAAGACGCCGAGGAGAGAAAGGGCTACCCCGATTATCTGGTTGGGCTCGAGCCTTTCCTTCAGCAGCGCCAGGCCAAAGCTAGCCGCGACCGCTCCCCCCATCCCGGATATCGCTGTCACGACAGGGAGCGAGCCACCGGGCGCCGAGATGCCGTAGGTCAGCGTGACGAAGCCAATGGCTTCCAGGACCCCGATCAGGGCAAGCCCTTTCGAGAAGACCGCCCTGGAGGGACGGACCTCCTGTTTGAGCGCCGGGGCAAGGAGGACCCCCATCGAGATCCCCACCACCCGGAGGACCAGCACGGGGACCACTACGCTCACCATGGGGGCGGCGTAGCCCACCCCGACGTACACCGCACCGAAGAAGACTGCGGCAAGCAGAGCGGAGGTAAAACCTGCGGTCAGGTTAGGGGCCCGGCCGGAGACCGACTGCCTCAGTTCCGAAAGCCTGGCAGAAGTGAGAATCACGCCGATGATGATGCCGGCTATGGCGAGGGCCTGGATGGGCGAGAGGAAGGCCCCCAGCAGGACGATGGAGAGCGCAGCGGTGATCGCCGGATACGTGTAGGCAACGGGCGCGACCACCGAGACGACTCCCTTGTGGAACGCGCGGTAGAGGAATGTGAAAGCCACGAAGTTCAGCACCCCCGCGACGGCGAGCACAAGCAGAGGGACGAGGGGGGCGACGAAGTTCGGGCTGACGAGCGGCGTCATCGGGACTAGGACGACCAGTGTGAAGAGCATCGAGTAGACGATTGTCTTGTAGTAGCCTATCCTCTCTGACTGGCTCCTCGACGTGAAGTCGGCGGTCCCCCAGCAGAGGGCAGTCACCAGGCCAGCGAATACGGACTGGTACACCAAGTGTTCTGGTTACATCCCCCCTGGTTCGGCTTTAAGAGGCGTGCTGATGGCAGCCGGACAGAATGAAGATAGACGCCGAGGTCGCCGTGAGCGACCCCGCGGAGTCTGCAGAGCTTGCCAGGAAGGCCGAAGAGTTCGGGTTCGACTGTTTCTGGGTCAACGAGACCAAGCACGACCCCTTCGTGCAGCTGGCGATAGCCGCGAGCTCGACCAAGAAGATTCAGGTGGGGTCGTCGATTGCGGTCGCCTTCTCAAGGAGTCCCACCAGCCTGGCATACTCTTCGTGGGACCTCCAGAGTCTCTCGAAGGGAAGGATGATCCTCGGGCTCGGGAGCCAGGTGAAGGGGCACATCGAACGAAGGTTCGGGATGAAGTGGGACCCTCCGGCGCCTAAGATGAGAGACGAAGTCCTCGCCATCAGAGCCGTCTGGAAGGCCTGGCAGGATGGGGCGAGACTCGCCTACGACGGAAGGTACTTCCATCTTGACCTGATGAGCCCGTTCTTCGACCCCGGCCCCATCCCCAACCCGAGAATCCCGATCTATGTCGCAGGCGTGAACCCGGGGATGTGTAGGGTCGCGGGAGAAGTCGCCGAAGGTCTCCATGTGCATCCGCTGCATACGGTAAGATACCTCAGGGAAGTCGTCATCCCGTCGGTGGAGGAAGGGGCAGCCAGGGCAAAGAGAAAGCGAGGGGAGGTCGCTGTTGCCGCCTCTATCTTCGTGGCCGCCGGGGACTCTGCGAAGGAGAGAGGAAACGTCAGGGAAGCGTACAGGGAACAGGTTGCGTTCTACGCTTCCACCAGGAGCTACAGGAAGGTGATGGAGCTCCACGGGTGGGGGGAAATCGCCGACCGACTCCGCGGGCGCTCCATCAAGGGGGATTGGAAAGGGATGTCCTCGGAGATTCCAGATGAGGTCCTTGACGAGTTCGTGGTAGAAGGGACCTGGGAAGAGATCGGGAGCCTGATCACCGCCAGGTACGGCGGACTGGTCGACCGCGCGCGGCTATACCTCCCCTTCGACGGGGGACAGAGGTGGCGCGCCCTGGTCGCCGGGTTCAGAGCCTGACGCTAATCTCGACCGCATCCCCGGCGCCCGTCCCCCAGTTCGGCGGCGCTTCCCTGTAGGCGCTGGAGTACGCTCCGGAGCGCCTGACGTAGTCCAGGTAGGGCTTCATCTCACTCCCGAACGACTTGACATTGTCCGCCACCACGACGCTCCCCTTGTGCAGCAGGCGTTCGACGGACTTCAGGTAGGTCAGGTAGTCGACTTTGACCGCGTCCAGGAAGACCATATCGAACGAGCCGCCGAGGGTCGGGAGGACTTGCAGGGCGTCGCCGACGACGACTTCCACGCGGTCTGAGACCCCCGCCTTCGCAAAGTTGGAGCGGGCCAGCGCCGCCATGTCCTCGCTGATCTCTACGCATGTGACCTTCTCGCCTGCTTTCAGGTGCCTCGCCATCCTGATGGCGCTGTAGCCCACGTTGGTCCCCACCTCCAGGATTTTTGCTGGTCGGTGCTCTCTGATCACGTCGTCCAGAATCATCCCGCGCTTGGGACCGATGATCGGCCAACCCCGGCCCGGGGCGGCAGATTCGATCGAGGCCAGCACCTCCTCGGGCTTCACCCGACGCCGGCCACCTTCATGCGCTGTAAAGATGTCGGTCGGAGTCGGGGGACAATCTTTTAGTAGCGGAGACCAGAATTGACGGTCGTTTCATGTCAGCCGATCAGGTCGATGTGAGGGAGGTCCAGAGGACGATTTCGAAAGTGGTGGACCCTGAAATCGGGATGCCCATAGTGGAGATGAACCTCATCGACAAGCTTGATATCAAGGACGGGGACGTCAACGTGGAGTACCATGCTACGACCCAGTTCTGCCCGCCGGTGTTCGCCCTCAAGATTTCGCAGGACCTGAAGGACGGCCTGGCTCAGGTCAAGGGAGTGAAGTCGGTGAAGGTCGTCGTCACCGGACACTATTTCGCGGACGCCATCAACAGGCAGGTGAACAAGGCGGCGGCCGGTCCCGAAGCCTCGACGGCGCAGCAGACCCAGAAGGCGTGACTACAGCAGCGTCAGGGCTGCTGAAAGGGCACCCAGCTTGGCCGTCGTTTCATCCCTTGCCCCGCAGACGATGATGGCATCTCCGCTGCTGGGGCCGAACTCCCCACGGAGTGTTGACCATGTCTTGCTTGGAAAGTCCCTCTCACAGTCGGACGACTCTCCCGGCACGGTGAACTTTCCCCCTCTGTACACATAGGTCGTGGCTCCGTCTGCACCGAACCTGATGGCAGCGTCCCGCTGTTGGATTCCGCTTGAAACCGACCCCCCGGCCGACCTGACGAGGGTCCCGGCCTGCTTCTTCCCCAGGGTGAGCGTCGAACCCTGCAGGACCACTGGTGGGGTGAGCGCCTTCAGGATCGCCTGATTGGCGCGGATGCCGGCGTCGGCGAGCCGTATCCCGGCCGAGCCGATCTCGACCAGGTGGGCCCTTCGGAACTTCTTCAGTATCGTCCTCATGGAACCCTCCCCAAGGCCAGACTCGGCGGCCAGGGTCTGCCTTCCCATTGACTTCGAAGCACCAAGAGTCAGGAATGCGAGGAGCGTGTGCTCCCTGGTGAAGCCCGGGGACGGCCCCTGTTCCCGCCTTTCAACGGCCCTCAGCACTTCGTTGACCCCGGTCAACATGACCGGTCGTGGTTGGGTTCTCTATAACCAGTTCCGTCTTGTCAAGAAACTTGGCTACGGAGAGCTTATATCTCGTCTGGCTGGATAATCCAACCAGCCATGCGAAAGACGGACGTCGCAGTTGTCGCAGTCTTCAGCGCCCTCATCGTGGGGACGGACTTCGTGCTGGCACCCTTCGTGAGCTTCAAGCTCCTGGACGCCGTCGTCTTCATGGTCGCCTTCGTCTACGGCTTCAGGCAGGGAGCCGCCGTGGCGGTGGTGTCAGAGGCGGTGTGGAGTGTCGTAAGCCCCTGGGGCCCCGCAGGCGCGATCACCCCGTTTCTTGTCGGAGGGGAACTAATCTTCGCACTGGCAGGGTGGGGGGCGTCGAAGATGTGGCGGACCGATGGAGCCAGCCCCTATCCGGTGGCGTTCTTCATCGGCGCGACGCTTGCCATCTGCGCCTTCGTATGGGACTTCGCGGCCAATGCGGCGACCGCTCTGATCTGGTTCGGTCCCGGCTTGAGTCTGTCGCAGCTCCTCACGGTCGAGCTGGCTGGCTTCGTCTTTCCAGTCCCCATGGCGCACGAGCTGGCTGACTTCGCCCTCGGTACGTTTCTTGCCCCCGCGTCCCTTCTGATCATGCCGAGGCTCAGGAGGGTCCATTGACCGTCACCAAGCCTGTCTTCTATGGGGTGGCCGTGGTGCTCGTAGCATTCCTTCTGGTCAGTTCTTCCCTGGCGGCGGTGTACTTCGGCGAATACCAGCAGGAAAAGTCGCTCGACATGAAGCACCAGACCGAACTGTCCCTGGCGCTCGCCAACTACAACTCCCTCCTCTCGCTCTACAACTACAGTCTTGGCTACTACAACCAGACGCTCTCCCTGCTCGCCGGCGCGGTGTCGAACCTGAACACGAGCACCCCCGCCTATCGCACCGCTGCGTCCGACCTCGCTTCGCTCTGGTCGTCGTACCAGGCGCTTGCGAATGGATACGGCCACAGGGCGCTGGTCTACAACGTGCACATGCTGGTAGACTACGGCAACGGGACGAGCAGGTGGTACAACGACTCCACGGCCCAGCCAGGGTGGAATGGGTACGTGGTCACCCTGGTGCTGCTGCGAGGAGACGTCCAGGCGACGTGGTATCCTCAGTACGGAGAGCATTTCGTGACAGGAATCAACGGGGTCAACCAGACTTCGAGCACCGCTTGGTTCATCTGGGAGTTCTCCAACGGCGGGTGGGCTCCGTCCGAAAGCGGCTCCGATCAGCTTCAGGTGGTGAACGGGACG
This sequence comes from archaeon, assembly GCA_021807225.1. The sequence continues at coordinate 26,610 of JAKAPI010000003.1, forward strand.
GTATTGGCGTGGACCCTATGCGGCTACGATGCCAGCTTCAACCCGGCGTGCACGCCCTAGGGCACGGACACCCTCGAGCGCAATCATCGAGATTTCGGTCAGCCGACGGAAAACAGAGAAGGCGGTCCCCTGAACCTCATTCCCTTCGGCCCGTCGAGCCTGATGTGCCTGCTGCGCCTGTTCATGGCCCTGTGACATCGCCAGCCGCAGTTGAACAGGGGAATCAACGATTGCTGACCAAAGGCTCAACTGCGAGCACAAGACGCGATGTCTTAAGTGACCGGGGATAGCCGAAAGCCCATTGGACACGACACCGGACAAAGTGAAGGCCTATGTCGTCGCGCTGATATTGGACTCGAACCCGGAGGAGGCGATCAAGCTCCTCTCAAAGTGGTATGGGGTCTCTGTCCCCAAGCTCGGGGTCGGAGTGGTCGAAGGCAGGACGAAGCGGGTCGCCGCGGTATATTCTCAGAACAGGAAGGAGATACTCGCCGCGAAGCGAGAGTACCTCTACGAGCCCTTCGTCATGATACACGAATACTACCATCACCTCAGGTCGGTGAGCGGGAAGCACAGGGGGACAGAGAAGCAGGCAGACAGGTTCGCCCTGGACTTCATCGCAGCCTACCGGAAGGCAGCGGGCGGCGTCCTCTGACGTCAGACCGCCGACCAGATCGCGTCGTCGTCCGAGAGCTCGACGTACCCGCACCGCTCGCATCGGAGCCCCCTGATGACAGTCTCCTTGCCACTGCGGCCGAGTCGCTTCTCGTATTCGAGCATCTGGCCCGCGTGACACCTCTCGCACATCAAACGGCGTCCGCGCCCCCGTGCGTGTAATAAGAAGGGCCCCGCGGAAAGGTTTACGTGAAGTTGCTGCACAGAAACCCGGGATGAAACCGACGAGGCGGCTCCCCCTGTCGCCACCCAACGAGGGACCCGAGAGTTGCATCTTCTGCCAGATAGTGTCCCGGAAGGCGCCCTCCAACGTCGTCTATGAAGACGCCAGGCACATAGCGTTCCTAGACATCTATCCGTTCTCGAAGGGGCACACCCTGGTTTGTCCCAAGGAGCATGGCGAGACTGTCTGGGACATGAAGGAGACAGACATCGCCGACCTGTTCCAGGTGGCATCCAAGGTCTCGAAGGCGGTGGTGACAGCCGTCGAGGCGGATGGGTTCAGGTTCGTCCAGAACAACGGGGAAGCGGCCAACCAGGTTGTGGCCCACGTGCACGTCCATGTAATCCCGGTCAAGATGGAGGACAAGGGAAGGTTCTCCGACCGCAGGCGGTTCGCTCCGGCTGAGATGGAAGAGACTGCGCGCCTGATCAGGACAGAGATGGCCAGGAGCTAGGGGACGAACACCGAAATCGTCGTGAGCGCCGAGTCGGTGCTCGACCCTGTGATCAGGTAGACAGTGTAGACCCCCGGCCCGTAGTTCCGGATGAAGGGCTCGAGCGAGAACGATATGCTCACGGCGCTCTGGTTGAAGGTCCATACATCGGCGCACACTGTGGTCCCGCTGGTGAACTGGCCGCACCCCCCGAAGACGCCCGAGGGAGGGAGCACGCCCCCGACGAGGGTGCCGGGGCCATAGTCGTGCGGCGCGCTGTCGAGCTGGCTCCTTGTCTGGGCCGTGGGGGTGCTGTCGAACCCTATGTAGATCGAGTCCGCCTTGGGGGTACCCGGGATGGGCGTCCCCCTCATGGTGACGTAGTACGGGTTTGAACCTGACGAACCTGTGGTAGTGAAGTTGAGCGCGATGTAGTCATTCTCGAACTCCTCGTCGAAGAAGACGTGGGTGCTGTTGTAGGCGACGCCGATGGAGACGAAGTTGTGGAGCGGGTCGAGGATGTTGTACCTGTGGCCGTTGTTGCAGCAGGCCGCGTCGTTGTACACCATGGAGTGTTCCAAGAACTGGATCGCCTGCTCGACGGCAGAGGTCGTGGTGTAGTGCGGGAGCGAATAGGACAGGTAGGCGACGTTCTCGGAGTCGGCTCCCCTGCCTCCCAGCAGCGAATACCGCATGTAGGGCTTGTATCCCTGGACGTCATAGTGACCGAAGTAGCCGTAGTAAAGCATCGAATCGGCGTGCTGCTGGGCGGCCTGGTTGAAGCCCAGGGAGACGGGGCTGGAGCCGTTCGCCGCCCGATCCGCGTTGATCTGGTTGAGCGCGTATTCGGCCAGGGCACAGTAGTCACTGGGATACGAGATGGTGGCCACGCTTCCGTTGATGTTGGGCGAGGTGAGCGGCCGGACCGACACGACGCTCGAGCAGTTGGTCGAAGTGACGAACCCGCCGCCCGAGCCCCCGGTCACCGTGCCGCCGTTCGTCGTCCCGCTGCCCTCCAGTCCTGAGACTAACGAATAACCCCGCCTGAGTCCCTCGGAGAGGTACGGGGCAGCCACGACGAAAGCTGAAAGGAGGATTAGAGCCGCGATGATCATCGCCGCTGCCCTGCGTCCCTTCCGCTCGGGGACAATCGGGGCCTCGGCCGCGGAGCCCTCCGGGGCGGCCCGGATGCTGAACTTCAACTTGGAGCTCTGCCCGCGCCCCTCGATTATAAGCCAACTGAATTTCTGCGTTGTTCAACGGCGTGCCGGCCCGCGGTTTCTCTGCCGGAGAGGTCGGCTAGGCTGTGAGGCCTTCTCTTTCGTCCTGGGCGAACACGCTGGCGGGGATCTCGGGGAAGCTTTCCCTCATCCTCTGCTCGGCGACCACCGATGCCTCTTCGAGGACCTTCTGGGCATCCTCGTTGGCTGCGTCGAAGTTGAGAGAGATGCCTCCCGTGGTGCCTGCGTCCACCAAGACGCTGCTGAGGAGGCCCGAGAGCTCGCCGATCTCCTTGTCGGCCTCCGGGAGCGCCATGCGGAGGTCCTCCTTCATGTTTCTGATGACGGAGACCGCCGGGGCGAGCGTGTTGGCGATTTCGCCGAGGTCGTTGATTGTCCCGAGCCTCAGGGAAATCTGCTCCAGGGCGAGCTGAGCCTGGGTGACCATCTTCCCCATCTTCCTCACCTCAGTGAGCTCGTTGGCGTAGACCGCCGCGTGCTGCGTGTCGTGCTTCGCGAGAGAGGATACCACGTTCTTGAAGATGGTGGCGTCGCGCTGCTTGATCCTGTTGACAGTCCCGTCGAGCTGCGATATGAGAAGCTTGACCTGCCTGTTTGCTTGCTCGAGCTGCGGCTTCAGGGGTGCCGCCTGTCGCACCGTCCCCTTGAGCCTGTCCACGAGGCCGGGCCCCTGGTCCTTCCTATCCCATCTGGAAGAGAAGCTCATGCGTAGTCATCAGTGCCTTCATGGTTCCAATATACCGTAGGCTCTAATCGGCGTGCCAGTTTGAAGAATTATTGTTGACAGCGGTGCCGGTCGCTCATCCTGAAATACAGAAGAGCGGCGGCGTGACTCCGTTGAAGTTCCAGGGCGGGCTGGCGTTTCTTACGGCGGGGGAGATGGCGGACGCGGACAGGTTCGCGATCGACGCGGTGGGGATAGGGGTGGACTCGCTGATGGAGAACGCAGGGAGGAAGACGGCAGAGATGGCGCTGCGCCTTCTGGGAGGTGACGTCGCCGGCAAGAAGATAGAGGTTCTGGTGGGGCGGGGGAACAACGGAGGAGACGGGCTGGTGGCCGCCAGGCACATCCACAACTGGGGCGGAGATGTCACCGTGGTCCTCGGAGACGGCAGTGCCGCGCTGAGGGACCCCGCCGCGAAGCAGTTCGCCACAGTAGAGAAGATGGGAGTCAGGACGAGGGCGCCGGACGATGACCTTGAGGGGGAGCTGATTGTCGACGCGCTCCTCGGGTACGGGGCCAGGGGGAGCCCCAGGGAACCCCTTGCCGGGCTGATCAGGAGGGCGACTGCTTCGAAGTTACCTATCCTTGCGGTGGATATCCCGTCGGGGCTCGATGCGACGACGGGGGAGCCCGGGGAACCCTGCGTGACGGCAAGGGCGACGGTGACCTTCGGGCTCCCGAAGACCGGCTTCCTCGACGCCAGGGCGAAGGGACACCTCGGAGACCTATACGTGGCCGACATCTCGCTCCCAAAGGCGATCTACGAGAAGTACTCCTGTCCAGGGGTGTTTTCAAGAGGAGGACTGATCAGGGTCTGGTAGGCGGGAGCATGGAACGCTTTTCAAGCGAGCATAGGAGAACCTGGAACGTGAAAAGCCAGGCCGACCAGATGAAGTGCCCGAAGTGCGGGCGCTTCGACCTGAAGGAGACGGGCCAGGGCATATCCTGCCGGGTCTGCGGATACACCCTATCGCCGGGGGAAGGCGACAGGTTCAGGCTCTACAAGCTCCTGAAGGAAGAGGAGAAGGGAACCAAGCGTCCCTAGGCCCTTCTGAACACGAAGACCGACCAGACCCATCCGGACGGGGACCTCGAAACCAGCCTGAACCCATTTGCCTGCAGCGCCTCTCTGATCCTCCTGGTAGGATGCACGAAGAACCTGAAGCCGTCGCGCCCGAAGACAAGTCCCTGCAGTGGGAGGAAGAGCCTCAACACCCTCGTGGCGAAGCGGGCATCGTCAGGCACGGCGATGGCGTAGAAGGCCTCGGCGGCCGAGCTGGAGTTGTCGATCAGGGCTTCCAAGCCAGGGTAGCAGCAGAGGACGCCGTCCAGGATTACCATCTTGGAGCTCGGCAGCTTCGAGGAGGCTCCGTCGCCGACCTGGAATGAAGCCAGCCCGGAGAGGCCCTTGACAGCCGCCAGGCTGCTGGCCATCTGAATCATCTTGGGCGACAGGTCGATGCCTACTGCCCCCGAGGCGCCGCGGCGGAGGAGTTCGAGTGCAAGTGCACCGAAGCCGCACCCCACATCTAGGACGGTCGACCCCTTTAGTCCGTTCTCAGTCAGGGCTTCCGCGATGGAGAGAGCGGGCGCGCCCAACCCCTTCTTCTCGTAGCCCCGGAACATCCTCTGGGACTGACGGTCGAAGCAGCATGAAATCCCGGCGGTTTCCCTGTCCATCTATGCTGGGCGGGGCGTGGCTGGAGATAAGCACGCCTGGGCCCCGCAAGCGTTTAACCTGCCCCCGGCGCGCGTCTTCGGGTTGTCGGTTAGGGTAAGCCCGATTTCAAAGTCAGCCGCGATCCTGATCATCGTCATCGGAGCGTTCGTGCTCCTGACGGGGCTGGTCGCGGGGGTCCTGCTCAACGAAGTGGTGGGGGCCGCCTTCATGCTCCTGGGAGTGATCCTCTATGGACTGCTGCTCAGGCTCACCCGGAAGCTCAGATCTGATGACTCGCGAGCGGCCCGCTAGGTCGCAGGCTGGGTGGGGGAGAACCTGTGCTTCAGGTTCCGATCCCAGATTCTTCCCGCGAGGTACCCTCCTATCGCCCCGCTGAGCGTTCCGACGAGCAGGACCGGCAGATACACGTCCACGAACGGCGCGGTCATACCGAAGCCCAGAGCTATGAACGCGTAGGTCGCGGACAGGCCTGTGATGACAGAGCTCAGGCTCAGGGCCGCGACCAGCCTCTTGGGTCGGACTTTCCCTTCGGACTTGACCCTGAACAGTACGCTGAATACGTCCACTAGCACTCCATAGAATAGGGCCACCGCCAGCGCGAACGGCCCGAACGCGAGCTGGAAAGGAGTCTCGACCAGCCCGTTGATGAGGCCGGTGTAGGTCGCACCGCCCGGCCCGAGAAGGATGAAGCTGAGGGAGAGTATGATGGCCTCGAACACGATCAGTGTGTCGCCGACCTCGAAAGGAAGAGCACCATATACCACACCAATCAGGACGCCGAAGAGTGTGGCCGTGATCAGCTTCCTTGTATTCACCAAGCGGGTGAGCAGTGGGAGGAACGCCTCGGACTGTATTTAACGTTAATTATAATGACCGGACCGCGCCAAGAAACGGATATCCCCTGCCAGAGCCAAGACCAGGCGTTGGCGGAGTCCACAGTTGGCACTTAGCCAGGAAGTCAGGCGGCCGGGCCCGTTCAACGGGCGGAGCCGATGGGACGCGATCGTGGTGGGCTGCGGGGTCATGGGGTCCTCGGTGACCTACAACCTTGCCAGGAAAGGCATCAGGACGCTCAACATAGAGAGGTTCGGGGTGAACCACGAGTTCGGGTCGTCCCACGGCCAGACGAGGATAATCCGGCTGGCGTACTACGAGGACCCGAGATACGTTCCCCTGCTCCGGAGAGCCTTCGACTCTTGGAGGGAGGCCGAGTCGAGGTCGGGCAAGAAGCTGCTGTTGATGACCGGGGGGCTGATGGTGGGCCGGAGCGATGGGGCGCTGGTGAAGGGGGTCTTGAAGAGCGCCGCGGCCCATGGGATCCCCCACGAGGTGCTGTCGGCGCGGGAGGCGCAGGATCGGTTCAGGGCGTTCTCTCTGACCGACGAGTTCGAGGCGGTCTACGAGCGCAACGCTGGGGTCCTGTTCGCTGAAGAGAGCGTGAGGGCGTTCGTAGGGCTGGGGAGCGAGGCCGGGGCCGAGTTCAGGTTCTCCGAAGAGGTGAAGGGGTGGAAGGCCGGAGCAGACTCCGTCGAAGTCGAGACGAGCCTCGGGAGGCAGACCGCGCCGAGGTTGATCCTATGCGCCGGTGCCTGGAACGGCCGCCTGCTGGGCGGGGCCATCCCTCTCCAGTGCGAGAGGCAGGTCCCGTTCTGGTTCTCTTCTGGAGGGAAGGAGGTGTTCACCGCACCGAAGATGCCAGTCTTCATCATGGAAGAGACGGCCGACTCCTACTACTACGGCATCCCTGAGCTCGGCCATGGCGTCAAGGTTGCACGGACCCACGGTGGTGAGATGGGTGACCCAGACAAGGTCCGACGTGAGGTGACAGAGGCTGACGTTGGCCCAGTCAGAGACTTCGTGGCGAAGCGGCTCACGGGACTGGACAGCGTACCGATCGCGTCGACCACCTGCCTGTACACCAACACCCCGGACCTCAACTTCGTGGTGGGCCCCCTTCCCGGGGAGCCGAAGGTCACCGTCGTAAGCGCCTGCTCGGGGCACGGGTTCAAGTTCGCCAGCGTGATGGGAGAGATCGCTGCCAACGTGTCTGCGGGAGAGAAGGCAGGGTACGACATTGGATTCCTGAGCCCTGACAGGTTCAGGACGAAGCAAAACTGAACCCCAGGTCCAGCCGACACGGTCCTGTCGAACTCACCTGCCGAGTGCAGCCTTGGCCCTCCTGAGGTCGCCGCCCCGAGGAGAGAACCTCAGGTCGAAGGCGAGGTAGAGCAGCGCCAGGGCCCATGCGAGTGAGGCGTATGGAAGAGGCTGGACCATCGTGCTGCCTCCTGCTACGAGAAAGGCAGCCGAGGTTGACGCGACCGTCCCGGAAGCGAACATGGCGGATGCCTTCGCCCTTGACGCCCTCGCCAGGGAGGGCCTGTCAGCTCTGAGGGTCAGAATCGGCATAAGGCGGGCGAACCGCCCGAGTCTGGGCGGCAGGGCCCGGGCCAGGGTCGTCCGACCGGCCCTCATCTCCGTGAACCTGATCCCCAGCGCCATGCCGACGGTGTAGTGGGCTGGGCAGTGTATTAGGAAGGTCGCGGCGAACTCTGCGAGAAGCACGTAGACGGCGAAGACAACCCCTCCAGGCACCGCTGGCGCGAGGGAAAAGATCAGGGCGAGGGCTGCGAGCTCCAGTAACACGCCAAAGGCCGGCCGCATGGGGTTCCGGGAGAGCCGGGCTACTTTAGTGTGAGGCGGCGTCTGTAGCGGTACTCGGACTCGGCCTTCCCCGCCGTGAGGATGCCGTCAGCGACATCCTCGGCGACCTTGGACGAAGGCCTCCTCGAGGGGCGCCCGTAGCCGCCCCCTCCCGCGGTCCTTACTTCGACGACGTCTCCTGCCCTCAGGGTTAGCGTGGACTTCGGCGGGATTCTCGCCCTTTCCCCACCCTTCATGAGGAGGATCTCGGTCCTCTCGCCGGACGACCCGCCTGCGAGGCCCCAGGGAGAGTGTCTGCCTCTCTCCGCCAGTATGGTGAAGGTTGCACCGTCTTCCAGGGACTGATAAGCCCTAACCAGCCCCGAGCCTCCCCGGCACCTCCCAGCCCCCGAGCTGTCCGGCCTGAATTCGTAGGCGACCATCCTTACTGGGATCGTCCGCTCGATCTCTTCTATCGGGGTGTTCATCGTGTTGGTCATATTGGCCTGAATTCCGTCCACCCCGTCCATCTGCCCTCGCCCACCCAGGCCCACTCCTATCGTTTCGTAGAAGGCCCAGGCCGAGCCCCGGAAAGTGCCACCCATCATCACGTTGTTCATCGAGCCTCCTGCCGCCGCAGGGACCCTGCCAGGGGCGGCAGCCGCCAGCGCCCTGAATAGAACGTCGGCGTTCCTTTGGCTCGTCTCGACGTTCCCTCCTCCCACGGGATGGGGAGAGGTAGGGTTCAGGACCGTGCCAGGGGGGACGCTCACTTTGACCCGGGCAAAGGCCCCGAAGTTGGCCGGGATGTCGTCTCCCAGCAGGCACCTGAGGACGAAGTACGCCCCGGAGATCGTCACGCCGAGGACTGCGTTGAGCGGGTAGTCCACCTCAGCCGCCGTGCCGGAGTAGTCCAGCGAGATGCCTGACTTCGACAGGGTCGCCTTCACCCTGAGCTTCAGGTCCTCCCCCGAGGGCCCCTCGAGGAAGTCAGTCGCTTCATAGCTCCCCCGACGGAACTTTGAGAGTCTCTTCCTGGTGAGCACATCCGAATGCCTGAAAGCGTTTCGGGCTGCGAGCCCGAAGGCGTCCGGGCCGTATTTCGCCAGAAGCTCCCTGACCCTTCTGACTCCGGTGAGGTTGGCAGCCACCTGGGCCTTCAGGTCTCCCTTCCGCTCCGCCGGCGTCCGGGAGGCTGCTGAGAAGGCACCGACAGTCGACTCGACGAACCTACCGCCCTTCCAGAGGAGGGTGGGCTCGAGGACGAACCCTTCTTCCGAGAGAGAGCGGGCGCCCATGGAGATGCTCCCAGGGACGTTCCCTCCGACGTCGGCGTGGTGGGCCTTGTTCGCCACAAAGGCGACGGCCTCCTGGCGTTCGTAGATGGGGGCGACGACTGTCACGTCGTTCAGGTGGGTCCCCGTGATGTAGGGGTCGTTCGCCACCGCCATGGAACCTTCCTCCAACTTCATACCATTCTGGGAGAAGTGGCGGATCAGGTTCTCGAGCCCCCAGGGAAGGGAGCCGAGGTGGACCGGGATGTGCTCCGCCTGGGCGAGGAGCCTGCCGCTCGCGTCGAAGACCGCGGCGGAGTGGTCCATCCTCTCTTTGATGTTGGGCGAATAGGCTGAGTTGCGAAGGGCCAGCCCCATCTCCTCGCTGGCGTACAGCAGGGAGTTGCTGATGATCTGGAGCGACACCTGGTCCGTCTTCATCTTGTCAACCTCACGCCGTAGTCTTCGGCTCTCCAGCGCCAGGCTCGGTTCACCACGAGGGTGGAGTCGTAGTCTTCGATTATGCAGGGGCCGTGCCCGTCGGTCCCCGAAGGCAACGCCCCGCGGAGAAGGACGGGAGCAACGACGCTGGACCCGCTGATCCATGCCGGCCTTTCCTTGACGGGGTGGGAAGGCGCGCCGCTGGAGCGCGAGAGCGCCGGGACACGCCGAGGGACGGTCGCCTTCACCCTGATGTTCACCACCTCCATCCTGTCCGGCAGGGCATAGCCGTAGAGGGCTTCGTGGCGCGCGTCGAAGGCAGCGCGGGAGGCGGAGTCGGAGTGGAAGGGGAGGAGGAGCTCGTGTGACTGGCCCATGTACCTGCCTTCGAAGTAGCGCGAGAGCCTGAAGCTGCGGAACCCTTCTTCATCCATCGACTCGGCCACGGACGACTCGAGGAGGCGGAAGCGCTCGGCGAGGGGAGGGTCGGCCTCCATCACCGGAGCCACGAAGGTCCGGGTAAGCTCCCCGGCGACCAGGCCATATGCGGAGAAGAGCCCGGCGTGCTGCGGGACGACCACGTCACGGATTCCCATCTCCTCGGCGAGGTCGCAGGCGTGGACTGGGCCCGCCCCCCCGAAGGCGAACATCACGAACTCCCGTGGGTCCCTGCCGCGCTCGACGGTCACGAGCGCCATTGCCCTGGCCATGCCGTCGTTCACCAGCCGCACGACCCCCTTCGCGGCCCCGAGCGGGGTGGCTCGGAGGCTCCTGGAGAGCCTCTTCATCGAAGTCAGCGCCAGGTCTCGCCTGATCGGCATTGCCCCGCCGAGGAGGGCGCTCGGATTGAGCCTCCCGAGCAGGACGTTGGCGTCGGTCACCGTCGGGTCCACCCCGCCCGTCCCGTAGCATGCGGGCCCAGGGTCTGACCCGGCGCTTTCGGGCCCTGCCTTCAGCTCCCCTGCCTCGTCCACCCAGGCGATGGTCCCGCCCCCCGCGCTGACTTCGGCGAGGTCGATGAACTGCCCCCTGACCGGGTATCCGCTCCCCTTGATGGACCTCCCGCTGTGAGTCTTCCCGGCGGCCTCGAACTCTTCGATGACCTCGGGCTCGTACCCGACGACGGTCGCCGCCTTTGCCGTGGTGCCGCCCATGTCGAAGGTGAGGACCGCGTCCAGTGACAGTGCCTTGGCAAGCTGCCTCGAAGCTACGACCCCGGCGGCTGGTCCCGATTCGATTATCGAGACCGGCCTGGACGAGGCGAAGGCCGCGGTGCTGGCACCTCCGTCCGAGTTCATGACGTAGACGGGGGCAGTGATCTTCCTCCTGCGAAGGGAAGCGCGCAGCGAGGAAAGGTAGCCCCCCACGAGGGGAGACAGCGCTGCGTTGACCACCGTGGTGCTCGTCCGTTCGTACTCTCGATACTCGTTGTCGACCTCGCTGGAGATGCTGACGTGCCCACGGAAGCCTGCCGCGCGGAGCGCTCCACGCATCTCTCTTTCGTGCTTGCCATTCAGGTAGGAGTTGATGAAGGAGACTGCGACCGACTCGTATCGCCTCTTGACCACCAGGTTGGCGAGGGCGTCGGCGCCGGAAAGAGGCTCGAGCTCGGATCCCTTCGAGTCGATCCTGCAGCGTATGGTGAGCCTGTCGCGCCTCCTGACGAGGGGTCTCGGCCTCCTTGTAGACAGGTCGTAGAGCTCTGGGCGCCTCTGCCGCCCTATCTCCAGGACGTCCCTGAACCCCTCGTTGGTGACGAGCGCCGACCGGGCCAACCCAGCGTGGGTGAGAAGGGCGTTGGTGGCAAGGGTCGTCGCGTGTGAAATCAGGCCGGCCTCTCTCGCCCTGGGCCCCAGCCTCCTCAGACCCTCCAGCACGGCCGCGGTCGGGTTGGCCGTCGTCGGGAGCTTCAGGACCTCGAGCCCCTGCGGGCCCGCGACCACCACGTCGGTGAATGTGCCACCGACGTCCACTCCTATGGTCAGGTCCCCTTGTCTCGCAGGCAAAGACGCGGCTCCCGGCGCCCCCCTTGGTGTTTATACCGATTCCCCGAGCCGGGTGCTCGGCGCGGTTGTTCAGCGAGTACAGGGGGATTCCCGACCAGGCGAAGCTGCTGATCTACCTTAGCTTCATCCCAAACGTAGCGATAGGGTTCATCTACACCGACCTCTCGTATTTCCTTCCGAACGTCCAGGGCCTGGCGCCGACGCTGACCGGGGTGGTAGGGTCCGCGATGGGCATCACCCTCGTCGCCCTGAGCATCCCCCTCGGGATCCTCGCCGACAGGCACGGGAGAAGGAAGATGCTGCTCCTGGGGAATGTTTGCGCCAGCCTGAGCCTGATCGGCTTCGCCCTCACGACGAACTTCGCCCTCTACCTGGTGATAGCGTTCCTGGAGGGCACCGGCGAGGCTGCCTACGCCGTGTCCGTAAGCGCGCTGATAGCGGACAAGGCCGGAGACCAGAAGAGGACAGCCGCGTTCTCGCTGCTGGCGTTCCTGGGATGGATTGCAGGGGCCCTGGGGGGGTTCATCATCTCCTCGGTCCTCGCCCTCCAAGGGCTGGGGCTGGATGCGAGTGAGGCCCACGTCGTGCTTTACGTGGTAGTAGGGCTGCTCAACCTTTCGATCACCCCCCTGCTCTTCAAGATAACCGAGAGCCCCGTCTCTCATGTCAGGAAGGGGATTCTCCCCCGCAAGTCCGGGGACGTGCTGAAGAAGTACATCGGCTACAGCATCACCATCGCGATAGGCGCCGGACTTTTCGTCCCCCTGATGAGCTTCTGGTTCTTCAAGGCCTACGCGGTGACGGACGCGGTCAGCGGACCGGTCCTCGGGGTGACGAACCTCCTTACGGCGGCGGTGGTCTTCATGTCCCCCAGGCTCGCGAGGAAGTTCGGACTCGTGAAGGCGACGGTGATCACGCAAGCCTCGTCCATGGCATTCATGGTCGCGATACCGTCTTCCCCCACCTTTGCCGTGGCGGCTTCGCTCTACCTGGTGCGGGTATTCCTCATGAACCTCTCCAACCCGCTCACCCAGTCGCTGATAATGGGGCTCGTCTCCCCGGAGGAGAGGGGGATGGCGTCTGGGATAACCGCCTCCCTGTGGAGGCTCCCCAACTCTCTGTCTCAGATAGCCGGCTATTACCTCATCGGGCTGGGGCTCCTCGCCCTACCGTTCTACATCGCCACCGGCCTGTACGCGGTGGGCATCAGCGTGTTCTGGTTCGTGTTCAAGGACGCGAGGCTCCCCGAAGAGGCCAAGCCTCAGGTCCCAGTCCAGTCGTCCAGCCTGGCCGGGCCCGAAGCTGAGCGCTGAATATCAGCTACGCGGACCCCTATCAGACGCACGGGTTTCCCGCTCGCCTCGAATTCGTCCAGAAGCCTCTCGACTGCCTCCCTCAGCGGCTCTTCGCCGTCGACGTGGCCGACGAGGGTCTTCTCCCTGGTGTGTGTCTCGAAGCCACGGAAACGGATCTTGATCCCAGCGACCCGGTAGGCATACCCCCCTGACTTCACCCTCCTGATGAGCTCGGCCGCCCCGTCCGCGGCCTCTTTGCGCACCCTGCGGAAGTCGGTGGCGTCGTCCTTGAATGTCCTCTCCACGCTCAGAGACTTCGGCATCTCCTGCTGCCTCACCTCGACGTTCTCCTCTCCGTGGATGACCCCCCAGAGCCAGACCCCGTTCTTTCCGAACCAAGTCAGGAGCTGCTTCCCGTCGAGCGCCTGCAGCTGTCCGATGGTCGAGATCCCCTTTTCGTGAAGGAAATCTCCGGTCTTCCTGCCGATGCCGGGGACGACTCCCACCGGGAGGGGGGAGAGGAACCCCCTGACGTCCCGGAAGGGGACGACGGTCATGCCGTCGGGTTTGTTCCTGTCGGACGCTATCTTCGCAGAGGACTTGTTCGGACCGATGCCGATCGAGCAGGTCAGCCCATGCTTCTCCCTGACGGCTGACTTGACCGCCGTCGCGACGCTGACCGCCGTCTGCTCGTCGGCGGCCCGGCCCGTCACGTCGAGGTACGCCTCGTCGATGCTCCCCTGCTCGAACTTGTCAGCGAATCCCCTGAGCGTTGCCATCACCTCTTCCGACGTGCGTTCGTAGAGCCCCCAGCTGGGAGGGATGTACTTCGCCTGGGGACACATCCTGTATGCCTGGGAGATCGGCATCCCGGACCTGAGGCCGAACTTCCTCGCCTCGTAGGAGCAGGCGATGACCACCCCCCTCCCCCTGCCCCCCTCGGGGTCAGCCCCGACCACCACCGGGACCCCCTTCAGCTCCGGGCGCTCCCGCACCTCTGCCGACACGTAGAAGGCGTCCAGGTCTACGTGGAGTATCGTCCTGCGCTGGGGCTGCATCTGTCAGCTACGACCCGAAGAGCGTCTGCTGCTGTGTCTCCTGGGCCTTCCAGTCCATCTCCATGAGCCCCAGGAGCCTGCGGAACTCGTTGGCAGACTCCGGGCTGAAGCCTGCGAAGTGGTTGTTGAAGAACACGTAGCCGGACTCGAACTTGCCCGCGTTGTCCTTCACCGACTCTGCCCACCGCTTCATGTCGTCCGACCTGTCCTTCTGGACCCCGGTGAATTCGGTGATCTCGCGGTCTCCGACCATCCTGACGTAGACGAAGTCGGCCGTGACCTCGGGCGGGGTCTCCACGTACTGGTTCAGGGACCAGACCATGGCGATGTTGTTCTTCCTCAGGAGGGAGTAGACCTCCGGGGTGAACCATGACCTGTGCCGGAACTCTACGGCGTGCTTGAACTCCGGGCTGAGCTGGGAGATGAACTCCTTCATGGTCTCCTGATGCGTGCTGAGCTTGACCGAGGGCGGAAGCTGTATGGCGATGGGGCCGAGCTTGTCCTTGAGCTTGCCCAGGACGCTGTAGAAGTAGACCAGGTTCGACTCCGACCCCTTGAGCTTCTGCTCGTGTGTTATCTTCTTCGGGAGCTTGGGGGAGAAGACGAAGTCGGCCGGGGTGTTGTTCCTCCACTGGTTCACCATGAACTGGCTGGGGACCCTGTAGAAGCTCGAGTCGACCTCGACGCAGTTGAAGACCTTCGAGTAGTAGGCGAGGTAGTCCTTGGCGGCCAGGCCTTTGGGGTAGAACACCCCAGCCCAGTCCTTGTAGGACCAGCCGCTGCAGCCTACCCTCAGCTTGTCAAGGTCCAACGAGAGCCGAGCCCTCCCTAAAGTCGGTAAACGTTCGCCATATTTATTTAGATGGAGGGAGCCTCGAATTTCGTAAGGGCTTGTCTCAGGGCAACCCGGATATCAGGCAGCAGGTAGAGGCGAACAGGGGCATCGCGAAGAAGCTAGAGCTCCTCATACCGGGGCTCCGGGGGTACAGGACGAAAGAAGACCTCAGGGCGTCGGACTCGCTGCTCAGGAACCAGGTCGCCGACAGGCTGGACCATGCCAAGGACAACCTTCAGCAGCTCAGGAAGCAGGTTGCCGCGAGCAACGACCTGACCAACCTGACGGTCGTCGGCTCGCTGATCTCCCAGGTGCAGGCGTTGAGCGGGGAGGTGAGGCACGCCGGCCAGGGGTACGCGGGCTGGGTCGCCCCGATTCAGATCAACGAGGCGAAGCTGAACAGGCTGTACGAATACGACTATTCGTTCGTGAGCGCGGTGTTCCAGTTTGACGACGCCACGTCGCCGGGAAAGCTCGTCTACGACGGCTCCGCCCCAAACTCGATCCAGGGCCCGATCAACGGGTTCGCGAGGACGGTGGCTGACATAAGGCAGAAGTGGTCACAGAGGATGGAAGCCGTCGAGGGAATAGCCCTCGGGCAGTGATTGCGATGGTATTCGGAAAGAAGAGCAGCTCTGGAGTGCCGGCGACCGGGGGAAGCGCGTTCGGTTCGACCACCTTCGCCTGGCCCGACGACCAGAAGGTCGACAGCGCGCTGTGGAAGGCACCGCGGCAGATCAGGCTGAACGACAACATCGTGGTGAGGGAGGACGAGACAGCTGTGTTCTACAGGGACGGAAAGGCGCTCACGTACTTCGACCAGCCCAACAGGTACGCCCTGACCGACTTCAACGCGCCCGTAGTCGGGAAGCTGCTGAAGTTCTTCACAGGGGTCACGCAGTGGGCCGAGGTCTACTACATCCCGAAGAGGTACATGGACGGCAAGTTCGGGAGCACGCAGCCGTACCAGTTCACCGACCCCACGTTCGGGATCGTCAACCTCCGGGTCTTCGGGGAGTACAGATGGAAGATCTCCTCGCCGGAGCTGTTCATCAACCAGTTCGTAGGGACGTTCAGCGCCCAGACCTCCGATGAGGTCGAGGAAAGGCTGAAGGAGCAGCTAGTGATCCTGGTGTACAACGCCCTCGGCAAGATGAAGCAGCAGGGGCTCAAGGTGACGGACCTGGCCGCCAATCTCACGAACATCGAACAGGAGCTTCTCGCGGCAGCGCCGGACCACCTCGGGCAGTACGGGATCGAAATCAACAAGCTTTCGGGGCTGACGGTCAGCCTCCCCGACGAGGTCCAGAAGGCCATCGACACCCGGTCGGAGATGCAGGTGCTCGGGGTCAGCTTCATGCAGTACCAGACGGGCAAGGCGATCGACGACGCTGCCAAGAACCCCAGCGGGGGGGCAGGGACGTTCGCCGGCCTCGGCGCCGGGATCGGGGTCGGAGGGGTGATAGGGGGCCAGATGGCGGCCGGGATGGGTCAGGCGACCCAGTCGAAGAGCTGCCCGAACTGCGCCAGCCTCGTCCCCCCGGCTGCGAAGTTCTGCCCCAACTGCGGCTTCAACTTCCCCGCTCCCCAGGGGGCGCCCACCCCCGCCGGTGGGAGCAAGTTCTGCCCCAGCTGCGGGAGCCCTGCGGCGGCCGGAGCGAAATTCTGTAATAGCTGCGGCGCGAAGCTCTAGGCGACTGAGATTGTTCTGTCCAAAATGCGGCGCCAAGCTCCCCGACGATGCCGGCTTCTGCTACAAGTGCGGTGCCAGGGTGGGGCAGGCCGCGGCGCAGCCGACTGTGAGCCCGGGCCGGAGCGTGATCGCCCCGTCGGGAGCGACTACGCTGAAGTGCCCCAGCTGCGGGGCACCGATCACCCCGAAGTTCGGCGAGATGTTCGTGACCTGTGAGTACTGCGGGAGCAGCGTCTCGCTGGGGAACGCCGGATGGAAGAGCATCAACAAGCACACCATGCTCCCTGCCAAGATCACCCAGCAGGACGATGTCATGAAGGAGATCCACGGGCTCATGGACAGGGGGCTCCTTCACAGGCACCTTCAGGAGTCTTCCACCCTGGAGGAGGTCAACCTGGCGATGGTGCCCTACTGGCTAATCCCGGTGTCGGCTAGGACATCGCTCGTCGCCGTGGACATGGCCGCGGAGGTGGGGCAGATCGCCACAACCGCCGCGTTGGCCGGGATCATGGGCGGCGCCATCGGAGGGGGGAGGGACCAAGGCTTCGGAGGCGGGGGCCTGGTGACAGGGATGATGCTCGGGACCATGATGGGAGGGGGTGGAATCGGGGGCGGCCAGGGGAACCGCAGGTCCTACCAGATGGACAACGACTACAACTTCCCCATAGTGGGGCTGAAGGCGCTTACCGAATACCAGCCGAAGGACTACCAGTTCAACCTCGCGGACAGGGTGCTCTTCGACGAAGCGAAGGTGAAGGGGATCAAGGTGCTCAACGGCGACGTGGGGGAGGACGTCGCGAAGATGCAGGCCAAGACCCTGGTGGACCAGCTGCAGTCGCAGAAGGCGCACCAAGCGCACCACATGATCCAGCAGCTGAACACCGAGTCTGACGTGGGGGAGGCGGAGCTCCTGCACGCTCCGGTCTGGTTCGCACGCTACGACCACAAGAACGGCAAGATCGTCCTTGTCATAGACGGGAACTCCGGCGGGGTCATCAACAGCGTCGGACTGTGAATTGGCGCCAACCCAGAAATAGCGAAAGCGACGCCACCCCTGCCATGACCACGAGCAAGCAGGGCGTCCCGGTCGTGATACCAAGCGACGTCTGGAAGCCCCTGATGGAGGTCCGCTCGCAACTCGACTCCGAGTGCCCTGGCGCGCCGACCCCGATCGAGGAGGTACTGCGGGAGGTCGTAGCCCACTACGAGCGGTGCGACGGAGCTGCAGAAGAAGCGGACGACTTCTGCAAGAGGGCGCAGGCCTGGAAGAAGCGCTGAGCGGAGCGCATGCCACCAGGCGCAAGCGAGTCGCGCGGAACCAAGGGAAAGCTGGCGGGTCGGGCTTCGAGTTCAAGACGACCAGGCAGACCGTGACGATGGACGGCACCCCGGCCGAAGTCTACGAGGCCCACACCGACCCCAGGAAGCATGCGGCGTTCACCGGAGACGAGGGTTCGGGGACGCCGAGGGCGGCAGGAGTGTTACTGGAGACCCCTGCAAGGATTCTTCTCCGTCAGACGCTGATCGCGAGGGGAGGGGTCGGAGCCAAGGGGCCGGTCCCGAAGCGGACCGGAGGGGCTAGCGCCCCATGGGCCTGAATTCGAAGCCGCACTTGACGCAGACCCTCATTCCTGGCGTGTCGGTGATCACCTGTTTCGTCCGGCACCTGGGACACTCGACTGTGAGGTTCGCGTGTTTTATCGAGCCGGAGTGCTCGGACCTGACCTTGTCTATGGCGTCGCTGTAAGCGTCACGCCTGTACCCTCGAGGCATGGCGCAAGCAGGAGAACGCCGGAAGAAAAAGTTGCCTTACTGGACTTCTTCGAGGGTGAAGGTGAACCGCGCGCCGGCGAACTCGCCCGTGCTGACCCGCTCCCAGGTCACCTTGTAGGTCTTGGTCACGTTGGCCCCGATGATGCTTATCTTCTTGGGAACTTCAGAGAAGAGCTTCTCCACCTTGGCCGGGTCTTTTGTGAAGATCAGGCTCCGCCGCCTCTTCATCAGGTACTTCACGGCGACGTTCTGATGTGCGTGCCCCTCGACAGGGATCTTCTCGGCGCCTACGTCGATGGTGAATGCCCTCTTTGCCATTGTCGGTCTCCTGGGGTAGGGGTCCGGAGGTAAATAGGTTCGGGGTCAAGGCGAATACACAAGGAACTCGAATACGGAGCAGCGGGAGCTGGCCCTCCCAGCGGCCGTCGCCCGCCCGGCGAGCTAAGGCCGTTTGATGTTTGTCACGAGCAGCCTGAACTGGAGGGTCTTCCCCGCCATCGGATGCCTTCCTGTCTTCCCATAGGCCTTCTCGGGAGGGAGGGTGATCTCCTTGGTCTCGTTCACCTTCATCCCGATGAGGGCCTCCTCGAAGCCGCTGATCACCTGGTGCTGGCCGAGTACGACCTGGAGCGGCTTGTAATCCCGGGCGGGGCTGAACAGTCCAGCCTTGACGGCTTCCGCCTTCATGCTGGTGTCGAAGACCTTGCCGCCAGGGAACTTGCCGAGATAGTGCACGGAGACCGTGTCCCCGTTCTGGGCAGAAACTGCGCTCATATCTTACCTGGCACCGCGGAGTTGTAATTAAAGGGCAAAGCCGCCCCTCGCTGTCTTCGTCTGCCCGTCAGTCTCGACGGGATTCTCCTTCCACGCTTCGTTCCAGCCTCGAGTCGCAGCCGAGCGCCGAACCATAACAGGACTTCGGTCCGCACTCGTGATTCGAACCCAACGCCGGTCGAGTCCGGTGCTAAGCATGGAGCTCCACACCTCGCTCGGTCGGAGAAGGGTTCTCCTCCTTCCTGCGTGCCTCCGTTCTCTTACGTTTCGGCCCCCGCCTGCGCCCCTCAGCTTTCCCGGAGCGTGGTCGTTGAACCACGCCGGGCTCTGGCGAGCACAAGACCCTGTCTCGGACAGGAGGGCAGCCCGGAATATTCCCGACCTCGCGCGTAACCGGCGTCGACTCGGACTGCACCCCCGGCCATCGGCAGGGCCAACAGCGAGAGAGCTACCAGTCTGTTAGTTCGGTTTACTGTTATCTGGGCTTGGCGCTTATTGCTGACAAAGAACAGATTTTCTGTTGACCACCGCGTCGCAGCGATAGATTCCTTCGCTTGGGGCCTACGATCCATCACGGCCGGGCGGGGCGAATGGTGAAATCTCCGGCCAGAGAAACGCAGGCGTGGCAGAGTCCGAGACCCACAGGTCCATGAAGGCGATAGTCAGGAGGGAGCTCGAGTCGGACGGATACCGGGTCGCAGAGGAGCCTCCGTACCCACCGGGCAGGGTCTCCTGGACCAGGTACCGGCCGGACCTCCTGGGCTACAGGTCGGTGGGGGGGATGGAAGAGGTGGTCCTCGTGGAGTGCGAGACCCGTCCGAACATGCGGAGGCTGGAGGCGAAGAACTCGAGGAGCGCGTGGTTCCAGCCCCGGGTGCTAGGCCAGGGGTCGATTAGACGCATCCTTGCAGTGCCCCAGGGGAAGCTGAAAGCGGTGGACATGAAAGTAAGGGGAGCCTGGGAGGTGTGGGTAGTCGGATCGTCTGCTCCCCTTGAGAAGTACCCTTCTCTGAGGCGGTAGGCGGAAGGGCGCGGGTCGGGGCGGGCCGGGGTTGAAGGGACGTTTCTCAAAGCCGAAAATCGGGCACTGTAATTTTATATCTCTCCCCCGATAAAGCTGACCACTCGTCCGGCCAGGAAAAGGATGGATTCGCGGACAAGAAGCAGGCGCCGGGGAAAGCCTTGGCGTCAGGTACCTGTCTGCGAGCGGGATGGTGGCGCGTAGAGCCGGGAACTCCCGGACTTCACGAAGGCCATGCCGAGGGCGAACCGGGGCGGCGGCAGTGAAGGAACGCTACGGGGCCGCCGTCGGAGGAAAGCCACATCCCTCCTGAGAGCCGGGCGAGGCAACCAAATATCACCCCCCTGCAGCCGAAGCGGGGAAGTAATGCTCTTCAAGGATCGCGTCGAGGCGGGGAAGAAGCTGGCTCTGGCGCTGTCTCACCTTAGGGGGAAGGACGTTGTCGTCCTTGGCATCCCGCGGGGCGGGGTGGTGGTCGCCAACGAAGTGGCCGGAGCGCTCGGGGCACCCTTGGATGTGGTTGTGACCAGGAAGATTGAGGCTCCCGGCGAGCCAGAGTTCGCCTTGGGAGCGGTGACCCAGGATGGGGACGTGATAATGGACCGGGCGGCGGCCGAGTCGCTCGGCGCCAGCGCGGCGTACTTGGAGGACCAGATCCGCCTGAAGCGGGAAGAGGTGAAGGATCGGATGGACAGGCTCAGGGGGGACTCCCCGTACCCTGCGCTCGAGGGAAAGGTAGTGGTGATAGTCGACGACGGCATCGCCACGGGGAGCTCGGTCAGCGCCGCGGTGATCTCGGTCAAGAAACGGCGCCCCAGGGAGGTAGTGGTGGCAGTCCCGGTGGCACCGGCGGACGCGGTCCAGTCTCTCGCGGAGGACGGGACGAAGGTGGTCTGCCTCGCGACCCCCGACGCCTTCCTCGCCATAGGCGAATTCTACGGCGACTTCGAGCAGGTGGAAGACCTGGAGGTCAAGCGCATCCTCAGTGAAGCGTTGAAGGTCCGCTGACGCTCGGCCGCTTTAATACGAGCCGACCCTTCGGAGCGAGAGGTTGGACGTACGCAGGTTCAGGGCGGACCTCCACAAACTGGCGGCAAGGGCCTGCGCCGAAGACAACCAGGAAGTGAGGGCCGAGGTCTTCGGGGTAGCCGACATCCTGGTAAACCTGTACAGGAAGAACCTCGTGAAGATCAATCACTCCGCCCTCGAGCTGGTCTGCGCGAGGAGCCTCATCAGGCAGGGATACGAAGTGAAGGTGGAACACAAGTTGGACCGGGGTCTGGTCTGCGATGTCATGGGGACGCGGGGGGACGGGAACCTCGTTGTGGAGATTGAGACCGGCTTCATCCCTCCGGAGGAGGCGCTCGGGCCGTCCGCCTTCTCCCGGAGCAGGATAGCGAGCAAGATAGCGAGGTACAGCGGGTTCGCAGGGGAGTTCGCGCTCGGGACGACGCCCTCCTATGTCCTCGACATCCCTGAGTTCTTCGTAAGGCCCCCGAGGGAGCGGGCGAGGGAACAGGCGGAGAAGATCAAGGCGCTCACCGACGTCCGCTACACCAAGCCCGCGGTATCGGTAGACGAGCTGATGCAGGCGAGGCTTCACATGGTCTTCTTGATCGACGTGGACAGCGCCACCACCCAGGAGCTGGACCCGGACACCTACGTCAGGGCGTCGAGGTCCCTCTTGGACTGGCGGAGAATCGTTCAAGGCTTAAATCCGCAGTAGGGCGAAATCTCGCGCGGGTTCAACTTCGAAAATCGGCAGCCTGAAAGAACCCGGTTCTGGAGGTCGCATCTGCGTTGTCTGACATGGTGAGCGGTAGGGTCGCCCTCGCCGAGGCTCTCTTCAGGATAGGCGCCCTGCGATTCGGTAAGTTCACTCTGGCCAGCGGCAAGTCCAGCTCCTACTACGTCGACCTCAGAGTGGTCCCCAGCGACCCAGAGACGTACCGACTCGCAGTGACGGCGTACCTCACCGTCGTGAAGGGGTTGGGCGAGGAGAGCTTCGACGTAGTCGCCGGGGTCGCGACCGCGGGCGTTACGATCTCGTCTCCCCTGGCGTACATCCTGAAGAAGCCAATGGTCTATGTGAGGAAGGAGGAGAAAGGACACGGCCTAGGCAAGCAGGTCGAGGGGATGGTCAGGCCAGGGTGGCGGGCGCTGGTGGTGGACGACCTGGCGACGACTGGTGGGAGCATCATCTCGGCAGTCGAGGCCCTCAGGAGGGCCGGGTGCACGGTGAACGATGCGCTGGTGCTGGTGGACAGGCTCGAAGGAGGGAAGGCCAACCTCGCGAAGCTGGGGGTGAAGCTCAGCTCCTTCGCAGACATCAAAGGTCTGGTCGTGACCCTGCACCAGCAGAAGAAAGTGACGAAAGGCGACTACGAGGCCGTCCTGAAGCAGATGGAGGCCAAGTAGATGGGGGTCGACGCGATCGCAGTGAAAATGGGGAGTTTGCAGCTGTCCAACCCCGCTGTGCTCGCTTCTGGAATCCACGGGAGCTCTCTTGACAAGGTGCTGGCGGCGCTGGAGTTCGGGGCGGGAGCCGCGGTCACCAAGTCCATCGGGCCCCTCCCAAGAGAGGGATACCCAGAGCCCACGCTGGTGGAGGTGGAGGGTGGGTGGGTGAACGCCGCCGGGCTCCCGAACCCCGGGGCGGACAAGTTCTCTGAGCAGCTGGCGCGGGTGCGAGGGAAGGGGCTTCCGATCGTCGTGTCTATCTTCGGGGGAGATGCGGAGGAGTTCGCCAGGGTGGTGAAGGCCCTGGACGGGAACGACTTCCGTGCCTATGAATTGAACCTCAGCTGCCCGCATGTGGCAGGGGTGGGCACTGAAGTCGGACACGACCCTGAGGAGGTGAGCAGGGTGACCAAAGCCGTGAAGAGGAGCACCAGGAAGCCGGTCTTCGTGAAGCTGTCCCCGAACACGGACAGACTGGTGGAGGTCGCCAAGGCGGCGGTCGACGCCAGGGCAGACGGCCTGACAGCCATAAACACGGTCAGGGCGTTCCCGATTGACATCGAAACAGGAGGCCGGGCCCTGTCGAACGGCTTTGGAGGACTCTCAGGGGGAGCGATAAGGCCGGTCGCGCTCCGTTGCGTCTACGAGCTGAGGGAGGCCCTCGACGTCCCCATAATGGGGTGCGGAGGGGTGGCGACCTGGGAAGACGCCATCCAGTTCTTCCTTGCCGGGGCAGATGCCGTGCAGGTCGGCACGTCCACGATCAGGAAGCTCGACAGGTTCAACGACATCAACCTCGGGATACTCGCGTATCTGGAGAAGAAGGGGCTGCAGCGGCTGGGCGACCTGGTGGGTGCGGCGCACAGAGGCGGGCTGAGAGGGGGGACCGGCTGACGTCCTTCAGAGACAGGATGCTCCGGTCCGCGTCGTCCAGGCGGAGCAGAATCGTTCTCAACCTGGACCTCTGGGGCCCCTTCGACTCCAGGCTCGCCAGGGCGGAGCGCGTCCTCGGGGCCGTCAAGGACGGCGTGGCGGGGGTGAAGCTGAACCACCACCTGCTCCTCCCCTACGGCCTCCGGGGGATAGGCGGCATCCTCGAAGTGTGCCACGCAGAAGAGCTCCCCCTGATCGCCGACCTCAAGGTGAACGACATCGAGTCCACCAACCTGAACATCGTGGATTCGCTCTTCGCGTTCGGCTTCGATGCGGTAATCGTCAATCCCTTTGTGGGACGGGAAGAGGGGCTCGGCGGAGTGCTGGAGCAGGCGCACTCAAAGGGGGGAGGCGTCATCTTCCTGGTCTACATGAGCCACAAGGGAGCGAGCGAAGGGTACGAGCTGCGGCTCGAAAACGGAGACCCTCTTTACCGGGTCTTCGCCGAGAGGGCGAAGGAGTGGGGGGCCGACGGGGTCATAGTGTCGGCCAAGTCGGCAGACAGGATAAGAGAGACGAGGGAGATTGTCGGGAAGAACTGTCTGATCTTTTCCCCTGGCGTCGGGGCACAGGGGGGAGACGCGAAGACCGGGCTGGCAGCTGGCGCAGATTTCATGCTGGTCGGGAGGACGATAACAGAGTCCCGAGACCCGGCGAAGGCCCTGGCTGGACTGAAGGAATAGGGTGGCGCAATCCGGCCGCCGGGACTTGCGTGGGGATTACTGGGACCGTCCGAGGTAGTCGGCCAGGGCGCCGAGGCCGCCCCGCAGAGTCTGCTCGTCGGCTGTGAAGCAGAGCCTGAAAGCCCTGGGAGCCCCGAAGAAGTCGCCCGGCGATACCAGGGCGCCGGTCTTCTCGAGCAACCTTCGTGCGAAGTCGACCGAGGGCGGCCCCTTCTTGTAGCGGATCAGACAGAAGGGCGCGGGACCGACCTCCGACGACACCCCTTCGGTTCGGTCCAGGAACCTGCTGACCAGGGCGGCGTTCCTGTCGTAGATCAGGCGCGCACGCTCGACGAATCTGTGCCGTTGCCTGAGCACCTGGGTCGCCAGCCACAGCGAATACTCCGAGTCGTGGCCGCTTATCGCCTTCTTCCCGTTCAGCAGCCTCTGTGCCTTCGGTCTGTCGGCCAAGATCCATCCGACGCGGAGCCTGCCGAGGCCGTAGAACTTCGTCATCGTCGAGCAGGTCACTACCTCCTCCGAGCGCCCGAAGTGCGTCTGCGGGCTGCCGGAGAAGGCGAACTCCCTGTAGGTCTCGTTGACGAAGATGACCTTGGCCTTCCCCTTGGATGCGGCCAGCTCGCCGACCCCCTCGTCCCCCAGGCTCCTGCCCGTGGGGTTGTTCGAGTCGGTCAGGCCAAGGATCGAGGGGTGATCACCCCCCGCTCGGGAGACCCGTCCGGCCATGCCCATGCCCAGGAACTTCGGTACGGTGAACATGGCAGGGTAGTTTGGGAGGGGTACGACCGCACGGAACCCGTGCCCGAGGACTCCGTAGACGAGGAAGATCGCTTCAGACGCCCCGGCGGTGACCACCACGTTTTCTGGGTCCACCCCGTAGAGCTTGGCGACCTCCTCGGCGTAAGCCGCCTGGAACTCGGTCTCTGTCTTCTTCTCCGACGCGAACTCCTCGAAAGATGTTCGCACTCCCATGCTGCGAAGATCCGGCTCTGGGAGCCCGCTCGAGGTGAGGTTGTACCTCGACTTGGGTCCGAGGCCGAGATTCCAGTCGAAGAGCTTGTCGTGGGTGCCGCGCAACGCCCTCGTCTGACAGTGTTCTCACTTAAGCTGAATCGGCGGAGTCTGGCGGGGCCAGAAGACGGGCCCGCCCGTGGACCACCGCGAGAGGGCTATGGGAGGTTCCCCGAGTAATAGTCCCAGATCTTCTTCTGGGCGCCCTTGACGTAGTTCATCTCTGCTGCGGAGAGCGTCGGGTCAGAGGCCCGCGAGAACGGCCGCCGGAGCGAAGGAGGTAGGCCGTCGTCGCAGAAGAAGCCGCCTCCCGGGAATCCGGTGTCCTTCCGTACGATAATGGCTGCGAAGCCAGGGGCGCCTCTGGCGTATTCGGCCCTGTCGACCGCGGCTATCGCCTCGAAGAGGGGGTGTCCCCTGGAGATGCCCATGATCTTCATCAGCTGGCCGTAGGAGAGAGTGCCGCGCGCCTTGGCCGTGTTGACGAGCTCCTTCCTCAGCGCCTCCAGTCCGAGCCCGGGGTCGTCGCCGGCGCTCAGTGCCCCACTTCCTTGGCTGTCAGGCAGTAGTCTCTGATCAGTCCTTCGATGCGCTCCGACAGGTCGTTTCTGATCGCCCTGAGCTGGTCAGGGGTCTTCCCCGTGGCTCCGGGAAGCGGCCAGTCCTCCCCCTTCCCCTCCGCCCCTATGGGGCACCGGTCCAGGCAGCCGAAGGTTATGACCCTGGACGCCCCTGCCACCATCTGGCCTGTCACCACCCTCGGGGTCCGCTCGGTGAGCTTGATTCCCAACTCTCTCAGCAGCCAGCGCACGTCCGGGTTGACTGTGGCCGCAGGGCTCACCCCTGCGCTCTCGGCATGCCACCCGGCAGGGGCTCTCGAGTTGAATATCTCCTCCGACATGACGCTCCTGAAGGTGTTCTCGACGCAGACGAATAGGATCGTGCCCGTGAGACGGCGGCAGCTCCCCTTGGATTTAATGACTGCCCCGAGGGCTACGACTCCAGGCTCTTGGCTACCCGGAACTGGTCACCGACGATGGACCTCATGTTGAGCAGGCCGAGGGGCTTGCCGTGGTCGGTGACGAAGACCGTTCGGATGCTGTGTTTCGCCATGAGCCTGACGCCCTCTGAGAGAGGCTCGTCGGCCTCGATGGAGACCATGGGGGAGGACATGATCTTCCTCACCGACACGGTGGAGGCTATCAGGTCGTCGGCCGCGACCCGGTTGAGGATGTCCCGCTCCGTGAGAATGCCCTTGGGCTCGCCACTGATGAGGACCAGGATGTTGCCGGCGTGCCTCTCGCGCATCATCTGGGCGGCGCTGAGCACTGATTCGTTGGCGTCGATCATCAGGGGGTCGGTCTTGACAAAGTTCCTGACTGTTGGGGTGCTGGCCTCGGACGCTTCGATCCAAAAGGTGAGCGAGTAGTGGCAGCTGGGGCACTCTTCGGGGGTCCTTTCGCCCTCGAACACGTGGCCGCAGCGATAGCACTCCCATCTCGTCATATCCGGATGAAAAGCGCCTCCGTGGTATATTAAGAAAGTGGGGCCTGCTGCTACGATGGTCCGGGGGCCGAACCGTCCTTAGGGGCCAGCGCGATGAGCCGCCTCGCCTTCTGCTGGCACATGGACGCGCTGTCGGCGTAGTACTTCCACGCGGTGTAATTCACCTCGACCTTGGCGAGCAGGAGGAGGATGTCCGCGGCCTGGAGATAGTGGGATACCGCGGTCTCGTAGGTCCCAGCCTTCTCGTCCGATGCAGCGTCGGCCATCAGCTGCTCGGCGTACCACCTGAGCTTCTGGGCCCTGGTCATCGGCTGCTTCGGAGCCGGTTTGGGCGCTGCCTGCATGGACCTCCCAGGGGCGGGGAGGTGGCAAAAGACGGCCGAGTCATATTTCTTAGACGAAGGTGAGAACCCGCGGGCAGCGCTTAGCCGAGCGTGACCGCAGTGCCGACAGCCACGCCGTTCGCGGCTGCGAACCCCGCCTTGGCTTCGATGACGAAGTTGGCGGGGGAGGACGGGGTGTAGACCGCGCAGGCGGCCGAGTCGTAGCAGGGGGGCGCGGAGGTAACCATGAAGACCACCCTCGCAGAGTTCCCGGTCGCGTTCAGCCAGAGCATGTCGAGGCTGGTGTTCGTATCATACATCCAGAAGGACCACCGCCCGAATGAAGGGAATGCGAAGAGCATAGTCGTGGCGTCGGTGATCATCTTGTTCATCAAGCCTGTCTGCCTTTCCGCCGGGGTGGTCGCCGAATAGGTGAAAGTGTACGTCTTCCCGTTCACAGTGAACGCCGACGGGACGGAGCCGGTGAAATCCCCCGGCTGCGCCTGTGTGACGTAGAATTCGTAGGACGCGAAGACGACCAGAGCCGCCGCGGCGATGGCGATGAGCTTCGACAGCGACGCCAAGGACCGTTCCCTGGAGCAGGGAATATTTCTACCGTTCCAGGAGTGCGGCCAGCGATCAGAGAGATGGCGACTACGGCTGCTTTGCGCCGCACTTTGGGCAGAAGGACGCCCCGGCTGCGAGCTGTGACCCGCAGGACACGCAATACTTCGCTCCGGACTGTGGGCCCGCGAGACCCTGGGGCTGAACCGGCTGAGGGACAGACGGGTTCCATACGATGGCGAGGATCCCTCCGACGAGGCCGAGGAGGAACCCGATGAAGAAGCCTCCGAAGGAGCCGATCCAGCTGAGGACCGAGAACACGACTATCAGGGCTCCCGAGGTCGCGTGACTGCTAGGATCCGAGTTGAGCCGGCTGGCAAACACGAGTATCAGGATGCCCCAGACCACTCCGAGGAGCCCGAACAGCCCGCCAAGCCCTGCGATGAAGACGGTAACCAGCGCCCCGAAGACCGTCGTGAGCAGCCCGGCCAGGATGACGAACACGCCGGCGATGAGGGACAGGTAGTACGCCGCTGTCGGCTTGTCGGCGGACATGCGTGGTGTCAGTCTCGATGTTTGTATTTAACGATGAAGAGGGCGGTCGGGTCGTTTCATCGGGAACAGGTTTTAAAAAGAAGCAAGCGAAATTGATTCCGTCTTGGATGGAATCGACGGCGAGCTGAGCCCCCGGGACGCCGAAGTCGTCCGGACCATCGAAGAAGAGGGGCTGTCGCTGTTCACCTTCGACGGCCTAAGGCGAATTACGGGTTCTCACCCGGAGACGCTCTCGAGGACCTTGGAGAGGCTGGAAGACAGCGGGGTGGTCGTGAGGTCCCCGGAGGGATACAGTCTGACCGACAGGAGCAGGTCAGGGTCGGGTCTCAGACCGGCGAACGGCGGGACGAAGAGCGTGCCGATACTGCACACCTTCCTTCCGTACGCCGGCAGCGCGGCCAAGGTGGTCGGGGCCCTGAAGGGGAGATGGTTCGACAACATCAGATGGGTCGGCATGGCCGACGGCGACGACGGGATAGTCATGAAGTGGGTGACCGACGACGGGACCGCCATCATCGACGCCAGGATCGCGGGGGGACAGCTGGACGTCGAAGCGAGGGTGGCGAGCGACTCGGACCTGCCCAAGGCTGTGCGGGCGGCGCACCAGCTCGTGGGGAGGATTTCGAGGCTGTACTCGAGCCCCAGGCCAGGCGGCAGGGTCGCCCTGATGCAGATAGGGCACTTTTCACCTCACGCGATGTGAGCAGGTAGTTCCCGAACCCGCTCAACAAGTAATCGCCGGTGCAAGCTATGCCTGGTGATTTCGAAGCAATGACAGGAACAGAGGGGATGCAGCTGCTACAGTCTTTTTCGAACGCTGTAACCGAGCTGGCAGACAGAGTCTCGCCTTCCGTGGTGAGCGTGGACGGCGGCAGAAGGGGCGGGACCGGGATCGTCTGGTCTGGCGACGGGCTCGTCGTGACCGCCAACCACGTCATCGGACACTCGGCGGCCCCGACGGTTGTGCTCGGAGACGGCAGGGAGCTGAGCGCGACGGTGTTGGGGACGGATCCCTACTCCGATGTGGCGCTCCTCAGGGTGGAAGCCCAGGGGCTCTCGCCGATCGACATCGGGGGCGCAGGCGAGGTAAATGTCGGGCAGTTCGTGCTGGCCCTGGCGAGCAGTTCGGGGAAGAAGGCGTCGGCGACCTCGGGCATCGTGACCAGCGCCAAGAGGAGCATGAGGGGGTTCTGGGGGGTGATGATCGACGACGCCGTGGTGTCTGACGCCAAACTGAACCCGGGCTACTCGGGAGGGCCCCTGGTGGACGCCTCTGGGAGGCTGCTGGGGATGAACGTCGCCTACTTCGCTGGGAGAGGGGTTGCTGTGTCCGCCGAGTCCCTGAGGGACACTGTGTCCAAGATCTCCAGGGACGGGCGGGTGAAGAAGGGGTTCCTCGGCGTGGTGGTAGAACCCATCCAGCTCCCCGACGAACTGGCGGCCTCCTCTGAGGTGGCCCAGGCAGAAGGGCTCCTCGTAAGGTCGGTCGAACCGGGGTCGCCGGCGAGGGCGGCGGGAGTGGCGATCGGTGACGTCATCCTGAAGCTCGGCGGCGTCGCTGCCTCGGACGAGTACGAGCTGCGCAGGGCCCTCTCCGGTGACGTCGTCGGGAAGCCCCTGACCCTGAAGGTCCTCAGGGCCGAGAAGGCTGCGGAGCTGAAAGTGACGCCGAAGGAGGCGGAGTAGATGTTCCAGCCACCGGAGGCGTCTTTTCCCAGGGAGCCCGGCTTCCCGCAGCCCGGGAGCCCACGGGAGCCTCTCCCGCCCCTCCGCCCTCCGGCCTAGCCGGGCCCGGGCTGGATTGATTAGGGAGCACCGAGAGGCTGACCCCGTGAGCGAGATCAGGGCCAAGACCCGCCACGGGGAGATGACGATCGACCAGCTGGCCGAGATACAGCCAGGGATGGCGGCGCTCATGAAGGAAGCCGGCGACAGGTTCACCCACACTTACTACGCGGCCAAAGGTGGCAACTGGAAGCTCGCCGCACACAACCTGAACCAGCTCCGGGCGTCGTTCAGGACGGCGAAGGTCACGAGGCCGAAGTTCGCTGAGGACCTCGACGCCTATGACAAGGAGTACCTCCTGCCTATCTTCGAGTCCATCCGCGACCAGGACTGGAACCGCTTCGAGGCCGCGTTCAGGAAGGGGGAAGACGGCTCTGACATCTACCACGACAAGCGGGGGTACCCGCACATCAGGTACCTCCTTCCGAAGGACCCCCCCTCGAACCTCTATCTCGGGCCGCCCGAGGAGTTCAAGCGGGGCAGCCGGGCCGCCGGGAAGACCCCCTAGAGACGGTCGACGAGCTTCATCATCTCCGAGTAGTGGTGCTCGATTATCTCGGCCCCTTCGGTGCCCATCATCTTCTCGGCGTTGGCCCTGCACTCCGAGATGGCACTGGTGATGCCTTCCTTCGTGGGCTGCACATAGCTCACGCCGCACCTGGAGAAGGCGCCCTCGACGAATGCCTTCACTTGCTGTCTCAGCTGCTCGTCGGTGACCGGTTGGTGCATGGCAGCCGCGAACTCCCCGTTGGCGCTTTCGAAGCACTTCAGGAGCTCGTCCCTCACGAATGTCGGAGTGATTTCTGCTTCGCCCACCTCGGGCGCCTTGTAGGTCCCCATATGGGAGGGGATTATCACATATGTTATATATTTGTGCCTCTCGGAGGCCATCCAGAATGCAGAACACCGCAGCCGACGGTCAGCTCCTCGAGAAGTTCGACTCGCAGGTCCGGGCCATGGTCCCCCACCTCGAAGGAGAGAAGGTGGCCAACCCCACCCCGCTGGTGGAGGTGACCCAGGAATTGGTCGAGTGCGCCCGTGATGAATACGGCCTGCACCTGCCGCGCGAGGGGGTCAGGGTCTATGCCAAACTCGATTCGAAGATTTCTGGAGGCTCGGTCAAGGTCAGGCCGGCTGTGACCATTGTGAGAGATGCGATATCTTCGGGGAAGCTCGCCCGGGGGCAGACGGTTTTCGAAGCCACCTCCGGCAACTTCGGGCTGGCCCTCGGACAGCTGGGGAGGCTGGGGCTGGATGTGGTGGCGATAGTCTCCAGGCGACTTCAGCCGGGAGTCATCGATAGGCTCAAGGCCGACGGGGTAAGGCTGATCGACCTCGACGTGGACATCTGCCCGGCTCCGGGGCTCAAAGGAGATGTGGACAAGATCGTGGCGAAAGGGGTCGCGTCCAACGTAAGACTACGGCTGGGGGAACTCGGTTTCGACCAAGCCAGGTTCGACCGGGTCAGGGACGAAGCAGAGGAGATCTTGGCCGGCCAGGACGCCATAGGGCTGGCGAAGCTCCTCGCCCGGGCATACGCGGGATTCTGCACCGAGCAGTACGACAACGACCTGAACGCGGAGGCGCACAGGTCTGTCACTGCGCCGGAGATCGACCAGCAGTTGGCGGCCCAGGGCGCTTCGCTGAACGACGTCGAGTTCGTCTGCACTTTCGGCACCGGAGGCACGGCGAGCGGGGTCGGGGCGTACATCTCATCGAGGTACGGCAAGAAGGGAGTCAGGGTCGTCTTCCCCCTGGCGGGCCAGGACGTGGCTGGCATCAGGACGAGAGAGAAGGCGTCGGGCCTGAGGTTCTACGACCCGGACTCGTACGTCGGGGTCCACGAAGCCGACTTCGAGGAGGCCAGCAGGGTCTTCGAGTACTTCAACAGGAAAGGGCTCGACGTCGGCGAAAGTGGGGCGCTGGCCCTCTATGCCACCATCCAGCTGCTCAACTATGGGGTGGGGAAGAGGTTCATCGTCATGGTCGCCGACGGGGCCTCGAAGTACGTCAGGGAGGTGGCCGCGGTCGCCAGGAGAGGAAAGCGGGACCAGGTTAGGCTGAGTGAGGCCGCCTCCGCCATAGGCGAATATGCGGGGGTGCTCTGGGCGCACAACACCTTCGTCCCCAGGGCGGAGGGCATCAAGGTCATCGCTTCGTCGCTGGGGTGCCCGGAGTCTGCCGTAAGGGTGGCCGACACCCGGGACGTTCAGGCGGTCCTGAACGGAAGGGAGCCGTCGGCAGGCCTCCAGAAGCTGCTGCCCAGCGACGAGAGGCCGGTCCTCGTGATCTGCATGGCGGGGAGCACTTCGTTGATGCTCGCGAAGGTCCTTGAGAGGAAGGGGGTCGCCGCTGAGAGCCTAGTGGGCGGCATCACGGGCCTGCCGGCCTCGAAGGGGAGACAGCCTTTCGATCTTGTCCAGATTGCGCGCTAGGCGTCGGCAGGTCTAGGCCCGCTTCTTCGCCTGGGGGCGGACGAGAATCTTCTTGGGTTTGGGGCCAAGCGAGAGGACGGTCTTCTCGTAGTCAGACCAGCTCACCCCCAGCTTCTGAGCGACCATCATCTCGATCATTGTGGCGAACTCGTGCTCGTTGCGATAGGGCGCCTTTGGATGGTCCCCAGGCTCGGCGTCCATGGGGTGGAGGTTCAACCTCCGCTCGGCTTCGAAGTTCACGTCGAAGGCGACCACCTCCTCGTCTGATATCCCGTGCATCTTGCAGAGCTCATATTCTATCATCTCGTGAAGGGCGACGAGGAAGACGTATCTCTGGTCCCTCATCCTGCTCACCCTGATCTGGGCGGGCTTTCCGGGGATCCAGTCGCCCACTGTCTCATACCTCTGCTTCCTGTGGGGCACCTGGGCTACGGTGAAGACCGGCTGGAGGTCCCTTCTCCTGGCTACCCCTCTGGGCCTGAGCAGGTTGGAGTGCCCCCTGGGGACGGCGCCGGGCCGCGGGAGGGCACGCCGGAAGCTTGGAGACGACAAATCGTTCAGGAAAAAGGC
Organism: archaeon; assembly: GCA_021807225.1. Next base: position 59,225 of record JAKAPI010000003.1, read on the forward strand.
CGGCCGGGGCCCCCTAAGGGATAGGCTGTCAAAACGGCACCCCTTTTTGGTAAACCAAAATTCAGCCGCATGAGAAGGGGCGGGCCGGAGCCGGATGCCCCGCTTTCCTCTTTGGCTTATCTAAGGGTCTAGGCCCGAACATGAGAGGGGAAAGGAAGGGTGGGGCGCTGCGGTAGCCCGAGGGGGCGCTATGCCTTCTTGAACTCGAGGGCCGCCGAGTTGATGCAGTACCGGAGGCCGGTGGGCCTCGGACCGTCCTCGAAGACGTGCCCCAGGTGGACCCCGCAGTTCCCGCAGCTGACCTCGGTCCTGGTCATCCCTAGGCTCCTGTCGGTGTCCTCTTTGACCGTCCCCTTCGACACTGGCTGGAAGAAGCTCGGCCACCCCGTCCCGGACTCGAACTTCGTGTCTGAGCCGAACAGCTGGGTGCCGCAGACAACGCATGTGTAGGTCCCCTTCTCGTGGTTGTCCCAGTACTTCCCCGTGAACGGGGCCTCCGTCCCTTTCAAGAAGCAGACGTTCACCGCGTCCCTGTTGAGCTGCGCCTTCTTCCTCTCCATCTCTTCCTTTGTAAGCATCGGTCGGAAGGAGACTCAGGTGAGGTATAAAGTTTCGAAACCTCTTTCCGACAAATGCGGACGCGGCTTCCTCGAACTAGACGCGTAGAGAGGCAAGGTTAGGCAGGATTGAGCGGCGCCCTGATAGTCTTAAGAGCCACTGGG
>JAKAPI010000013.1 GCA_021807225.1 archaeon
GACCCGACCTCAAGACAAAGGCCGGGTTGGTCTCGAAGGAGTCAGCCGCGGCCGCCAAGAGGGTCAACGCCCTCTCGGTCGACGAGCAGCAGAAGCTGCTCGCGGAAAGGTTCCCCGAGGCGGCGGAGGAGCACCAGAAGCACGGCCGGGTGGGACTGCCGCCGCTTCCGAACGCGACCAGGGGGAAGACCGCGTTCAGGCTCCCTCCGGAGCCCTCGGGGTTCATGACCATCGGCCACGCCATGGCGTTCACCATCAACTACCTGTACAAGGAGCAGTACGACGGCGAGCTCTGGCTCAGGTTCGAGGACACCAACCCCAGGAAGGTGCAGCCCCGATACTACGACAGCTTCCGGAGGGGGATCGCCTGGCTAGGCATCGAGTGTGACCACGAGAAGAACGTCTCCGACGACATGGATGCCATCTACGCCAGCGGGAAGAAGCTCCTTGAGCAGGGGGACGCCTACGCCTGCTCCTGCGACGAAGCCAAGGTGAAGCGCCTGCGGTTCGACGGGGTCGCCTGCGAGCACAGAGACAACCCGGTCGAGACGAACCTCAGGGTCTGGGACGAGCTATTGGCGAAGAAGCACGGCGAGGGCTCCTACGTGGTCAGGTTCAAGGGGGACATGCAGAGCCCCAACTACTCGCTCAGGGACACCAACCTGTTCAGGGTCATCGCCCAGGCTCACCCGCTGACCGGCGACAGGTACACCCTGTGGCCCACATACGACCTGGCGAACGCCGTCGAGGACGAGATGTGCGGGATCACCCACGTCCTCAGGAGCTCCGAGTTCAGGAACGAGCTCCAACAGCTCATCAGGGACGCCCTGAAGTTCAGGCGCCTGGAGGTCATCCAGTTCTCAAGGTTCAACTTCAAGGGGACGCCGGTCTCCAAGAGGCTCCTCCGGCCGCTGGTGGAGAAGAAGGTAGTCTCGGGGTGGGACGACCCAAGGATGCCGACGGTGGACGGTCTGAAGCGGCGCGGGGTGGTCCCCCAGGCCATCAGGGAGTTCACCCTGCAGGTAGGATATACCAAGACCGAGCACGAGTACGACTGGAGCATCCTCCTCTCGGTCAACAGGAAGATCCTGGACCCGACATCGAAGCGGCTCTTCTTCGTCCCCGACCCGGTCCCGCTGGCGGTCGAGGGGGCCCCGGACCGGAGAGTGGAGCTGCCGTTCCACCCCCAGAACGACCTCGGCAGCCGCACCATCAGCACGGGGGGTGAGCTCTTCGTCTCCTCGGGCGACGTGAAGGGGATAACCACGGGGAGCGTCTTCCGCCTGATGGACCTGTACAACGTGGAGCTGACGTCTCCCGGCCAGAGGCCGAAGGCGAAGTACGCCGGGGACGAGCTCATCCCCAACACGAGGAAGTTCCAGTGGGTCACCCCCGAGCACGTCGAGGTCGAGGTCACCGTGCCCGGCGAGCTCTTCCTCGAAGGGGACGTCTACAACGAGGACAGCCTGAAGGTGGTCAGGGGGTTCGCCGAGGGGGCGGTCTCGCAGCTGAAGCCGGGCGACATCGTCCAGTTCCCGAGGTTCGGATTCTGTCGCCTCGACTCGCCCGGGCATTTCATAATGACCGGATAGGCGCCGACCGACTTTCGGCGGCTAACCGTTTATATGCTGGGCAAATCGGGCTGGTTTGGGAGATTGAAAGATGACCCCAGACAAGAAGCCTTACTACATCAAGTTCGAGACGCCCAAGGAAGTCTCCGAAGCTGCCTATGAGGTACTGAGGCAGGCATCGCGCACGGGGAAGGTCCGCAAGGGGACCAACGAGTCGACGAAGGCCATCGAAAGGGGCCTCGCCAAGCTGGTGGTGATCGCAGAGGACGTCACCCCGCCTGAAGTGGTCGCTCACCTACCGATACTCTGCGACGAGCGGAAGATCCCCTACGTGTTCGTGCCGTCGAAGGACCAGATAGGGCCGGCGATTGGGATCGACGTGTCCACGGCCGCAGCCGCGGTTCTGGAAGCAGGCGAAGGCTCGCAGATCCTTGAGCAGGTCACCCAGGAGCTTTCGAGGCTGAAGAAGGCCGCATGAGCAGCAAGAAAGAAGCAGAGACCCTAACCCCAGCCGAAGTCGTGCAGATTGTCGGAAGGACGGGGGTGGCCGGCGAGATCACTCAGGTCCGCGTCAAGATACTCGAAGGGAAGGAGAAGGGACGGATCCTTACCAGGAACGTGAAGGGCCCCATCAGGCTTGCCGACGTGCTGGTCCTGAGAGAGACCGAACGAGAGGCTCGGAAATTGAAGCTGGATTTGCTTTTGTGGTTCATTCTGGGCTTCGCATTAGTTGCCCGACTTGGGCTCATCCACTAGGCGCACGACGACCTCTAATTGGCCCTCTTCTTCGCCCATCTTTGAACCGTCTCGAACGACAACAATACCCCGAACTCGTCAAGGACCTTCTCTGAAAGTTGGGGAACCGACAGATCCTTGTCGCTCCTCTTGATGTAGTCCCTGATTTCAGGGGGCACCCTCTTCCCATGCCCAATGTGACCAGCTTTTGCCAGCTTCTCGAACCGGACCCACCTCACCGTCTTCAAATGAGGCGCGAACGGCGGGATCTTAGCCAAATTTCGAATTTGATTTTTGGTAACCGAAAGAGCTTCGCGGTTCCGAAAAGATGCTACCCCCAACGACCGCAGAATTTTCTTGAAGAAATCCCAGTTGGGACCAATCCAGGATTCTACTGTCTGCGATGCGATGCTAACAGATCCGTCCGACTCCGCAATTCCCTGGACCAGACCCCTCCTGAAATTTTCGGGAGTATCAACCGTCCAGTCCATTCGCACAGCATCATACGTCGTTCTTTCTCCGTCTCTCAATCCCAGCCCGATATTGAAGAACCAGTCAATCAACGGAGAAGCTTGCGAGACCCACTGGTAGAACCCGTGCGGTTTTCGTTCCGGTTTCGGCTGGTCGGAAACCCTGTGCATCCGTAATCCCAAGCTTCTTGCACAGAAGCTTGTGAACTCGCCAATGCTCTCGTTTGAAGCGTATTTCTTGCTCAATACAAGACCCAAATGGCGATGCCAATTCGATGACCTCGACTTGGCGCAATCTCCAATCACCATTCCCAGAAGAAACCCAAAGATGTACTCGTTGGGGAACCCTTCCGTTTCCTCTCTTTGATCGCTCAGTTGCAGGATGACGTCTGACACGTCCTTCCACGACGAGATACTCTTTGGGACTTGCACAAATGGACCAAAGGGGATTGCGTGACCCGAGGAGTTGTCAACGCTAAGCCAAACCCAGGCCTCCCTCGGCTTCCCCAGCTGGATGTACAAACCAAGATAGTAGGCAAGCTTCGGCTTCTGTTCAAATCTCGTCCATTTACGCACCGAGTTGGCTTTGACACCAGTCGTTCGGGCAATGCCGGCAATGGTTCTCCCTTCCTTTAGCAATAGCATGGATTCAGCATAGAGCCGGTATCTCTTCAGTTCATACTCATCAGGTTCGCACCCCTTCCAGAAATAATGGGTGAATGTGATGTCACTTCCAACCTGCGAGATATGTCCAAGCATCTTTTCTCTAATATCGGGCTTTTCCCAGGGAATATGGTCCGGGACCAAGGTATGAATGCCCAGCCGCTAGGCATGCGTTTAAGCCACTGGTAGATTCGAACGGTTTCTTCAGGAGGGTTCTCGGAAAGTGAGACCTACTTCGTGATCGCTTTCACAAAGTCCGCCATGCTCTGCGGCCGGGTGTATCTCCCATGAGTGAGCCTGGATACCTCCCTGAGCTCCGCTGACGCCGAGTTGGAGAGCTCGATGGCGTCTACGGGGATCGGGGACTCCTTCAGTTCGTCTTCTATCGCTTTCAACGGGCGGCCGTCGTTGTCCCCGTCGCTGATCAGCTTCACGACCCTGTCCTTCCTGATCGAGTCGGCGACCTCGCCGATGGCGTACTTGACGGCGTCCGCCAGGGGGCTCCCTCCCCTGCACTGCATGTCGTCCAGCCTGTAGAGCTCCAGGGTGGCGGGGGGCGGGTTCAGGGGGACCACGACGTCCAGCTGCATCGACCCCGGGGTGCCCAGCAGCCTGTAGAACGTGACCCCGATCCTCAGCGGCCAGGGGAAGTAGGATACGGGCCACCTTTCCGTGACGAAGCCCATGAGCCCCTGCTTGACCATCCCGATCTTCGTCATCCCGGACGACTTCAGCTTCCCGCCCATGCTCCTGGACCCGTCAACCAGGAAGAAGACGTCCTTCGCGGTGCTTTCGTCGTAGGCCAAGAGCGGATTCATGCCCTGACAAACGTATAAAAAAGATGGATTGAGGGTTCCAACGTTGGCATTCAGGGCTGCGAATCAGGCTCCTCTTGCGCCCAACCCGGTGATTATGGCATGCATGGGCCACGCCGGGGTCGGCGTCGGCGCTGAAGCGTATCGCTGGGTTCTCATGGACGTAGGCGCGAACCCGAGCGCCCCCACGCTGAAGGGGGAGAAGCAGCAGCTCGAAGTTCTGAGGCGCTACGGGAGCACCATTCTGAGGTTCGGGGCCTCGCTTAGGAAGGGAGAGACCCCCCTCGTCCCAAGGGCGCTGCTAGTCGACCTCGACCCCCGCTCCGCCAACCTCATCCTGCAGTCTTACCCGCAGCTCTTCGCCATGAAGGACAAGCACGCGGTCTACGGCCTCGGCGGCGCCGCCAGGAACTGGGCCGAAGGGAGGACCAGGTTCAGGAACGAGATCGTGGGGAAGCAGGACATCGCGTCGAGGATTCAGGCCATATCCCCAGAGCCGGTCAGAGGGTTCATCGTCCCCTTCAGCATGGGGGGCGGGACCGGAGGCTCGTTCTCCTCCGAGTTCATGTCCTACGTCAAGGGGAGCAACGTCCTAGGCCACGCCACTATCGCCACCTTCGGCATCCTGCCGGAGTTCGGCTGGGACCCGGTGATCTACGGCCCCGCCCACATCAGCATAGTCCTGAACCTCGCATATCAGATAAAATACTCCGACGCGCCGATCCTCATGGACAACAAGGAGCTCCGCTTCCAGGCCGACCGGCTGAAGGGGATGCTCGACGCGCGGTCCTCCATCGTGGACGAGCTCCCGAAGCAGATCAGGGTCGGGTGGCACGACTACAGGGACAAGAACCTCCTGGCCGCCCACGTCATCGCCGAGTTCATGGACTCCTTCATCAGGGAGACAGAGTGGGACATGTCGAACTACCGGACCTGGCTGGCGGCCAGCAAGCCGAAGTTCGTCATACCCTGGCTTATCCCCCTGGTCCCGAAGGGAGGGTCGGACATGAAGGCGATCCAGCAGGCTCTGGACGACGGTAATGACGGCCTCCTCTTCGACCTCGAGCAGGAAGGGACCATGGAGAAGGGCAAGACCGACTCGGCCTGCGTCCTGATCAAGAGCTCGGGATCCCTCAGCGCGGAGGACAGGGAGTTCTTCAAGAAGGTCCTGGCTGACAGGTACGAGATCGCCGACAAGAGGGTCATCTTCATCAAGATCCCGACCATGCCGGGCGAGCCGGCTTCCGCCCTGGTGCTTCTGAACATAAAGGGCGTCGGCAAGAAGCTCCTCCCCATCGTAACCGAGGCAGAGGACGCCTGGGACTCCTACAAGGACGAATACCAGAACAGGAACCTCGCCCACGAGGAGTTCAAGAAGGCGGTCATCGACGTCTCCAGCCACCTGGGTTAGGAGAAATTGAACCTCACGGAGCTCGAAGGCATCGCAGGCAAGCTTCTGTCTGAGCAGAAGCGCCTCCACGAGATCGACTCCGAGCTTCACGTCCTTTCACAGGAGATGAAGCAAGACCCCAAGCGGAACGAGAAGGACCAGGCGTTCTTCGCCCTCATCGGCATGGACTGGTCCGACCCCGGCCACAAGGAAAGATCCGAGTCGCTCAAGGTGGAGAGGGAGACAGTCCAGGGCTCGATAAACGACGACGAGGCGCTGCTCTTCGAGCGCATCAGCTCCGAGCCTCTTATGGTCCCCCTCGACCCGGTCCCCACCCAGGAGGGCGGCCAGTTCCTTTTCAGGTTCAGGTCCGGCGCAACCTTCCCAAAGACGGTGGAGGAGCTGTCCCTGACCCTCGGCATCCCTTCGCCCCTGAAGATCGGCGAAGTCACCATGCACCCTGACATGGTGGCGGTGGCCGAGTCCGATGAATACTTCGCGAAGAAGAAGGTCGTAGAGGCCTTCGAGGACATCAGGAAGGCCGTCAAGCGGCGGCTCTCTCCATAGACGGCGGCCGGAACACTCCTTTTAGCATAACCGCTCCACGGGTCCGGCGGAAAGCGTGTCAGCGGTAAAGCGATTCACAGGCCTCTTCGAGAAGGTGAGGGCCCCGCTAAGCAAGATCTCCAGCGCCACCTCTGGGCCGAAGGACGAGGAGCTGATCACAGCCGCCATCCAGAGGGTCGAGGTCGAAGGGGAGGACCAGCTTCCGTCGGGCGCCCCCGAGGACTCCGAGCAGGTCTACAGACGGCTGATGCGCCGCCTCGACTGGCAGCTCAAGAACTCAGGGATCACAGTCGAAGAGCTCGTCCGGACCTACCCGAAGGAGGTCACCTCGCTGCTCCTCTTCAAGTCGTACGAGGCCACGAAGAAAAAGAAGAAGCTGGAGGTGACATTCAGGGACAGGCTGATCGAGTCGGGGTTCAAGTCGATCCAGCCGGGGCTCTGGATCCTCCCGCCGAACAGGATGGCCCCCGGCCTCGACTCGCAGGACGCGCTCAAGATCTGGTTCAGGCAGCGCATGGCGAGGTCCGTCTCCAAGGCGGTCGACTACGTCTTCCCGTTCATCTCCGTCGTCGACCTGAAGAAGGTCGTCTCGGAGCGCAGGGGGATCAGGAAGCTGCCCACGGCCAGGACCCTTTTCGGCGTCCTTTCGGTCGAAGAAGTGGTGCCTCCGAGCCACATGTATGCCACGATGAAGGCGAGGGGGCTCGGCATCAGGGAGGTGATCCTCGCCGGGGACATCCCCTTCCTCGCCAGCGCATTCGCCGAAAGGGAGGACATCGAGGGCATACACGCCAACGACCTGGAGATAGCCAGACGGCTGAGGTACGCCACCGGCGCGGCGGGGATCAACCTCGAGGACCTGGCCAACCTGGGGCCTGAGACCATCGCCAAGGCCCTGGACGGGTTCGTGGCCCACCCCAAGGACTTCTCCCATAGGCTCATCGTGGAGGCCCAGTACTGGATGAGGTTCCTCGGCGGGACGGTCCCGTCATAGGGACGGGGCGAGGAAGTCGCCGCCGCATTTATATCCCAAGTTCGGAAGGGCAGCGAAAGAAGGTGCGGTAGCCTGAGATGTATGTTCCAAAGAAATGCGTCTTCTGTAGTAAAGAGGTCAGACTCGGCTCCGGCATCCTGTTCGTAAAGAACGACGGTTCCACGCGCGCGTACTGTTCGTCGAAGTGCAAGACCAACGATCTGAAGCTGGGCCGCGACCCTCGCAAGCTGAAATGGGCGAGGAGGCCTGCCAAGAAATGAGCGCGGCCGCCGAAGAGACCCTGATAGTCGTGAAGCCGGACGGGGTGAAGAGGGCCCTGGTCGGCGAGATACTCGGACGATTCGAGCGCAAGGGGTTCGCGATAAAGAACGTCAGGATGCTCACTATGTCCAAGGACCAGGCCGAGCTCTTCTACAACGTCCACAAGGGGAAGCCGTTCTTCGGCGAGCTGGTCGGATTCATCACCTCGGGGCCGGTGGTCGGGGCGGTCCTCTCCGGGAGGGACGCCGTGGCCACGGTGAGGAGGATGGTCGGGGCGACCAAGAGCTGGGAGGCTGCCGCAGGGACGATCAGGGGGGACTTCGGTCTGGGGTACACCGACAACATCATACACGCCTCGGATTCGGCAGAGAGCTTCGCCCACGAGCGGTCCGCCTTCTTCGGAAAGAGCGGAGGGTGAAGGCACCTTAGGGTGCCGGATGGGGAATGTCAGAGAGCAAGGGCCGACTGAGGCAGCCCATCGTCGTCATCCTCGGGCACGTAGATAGCGGCAAGACCAGCCTGGCCGACGCCCTCAGGGGGACCGGTGTCCAGGCGAGGGAGGTGGGGGGGATCACCCAGGAGATCGGCGCCAGCTTCTTCCCGATGGACACCCTCAAGCAGATCAGCGGCTCCCTCATCGACAGGGCAGGAGCGGAGCTCCAGATACCGGGTCTCCTCATGATCGACACCCCGGGCCACGCGGTGTTCTCCAACCTGAGGATCCGAGGAGGGTCGGCGGCCGACATCGCCATCCTGGTGGTCGACGTCCAGAAGGGGCTCGAGAACCAGACCCTCGAGAGCATAGACATCCTGAAGCAGAGGCACGTCCCGTTCCTCATCGCGCTCAACAAGGTCGACATGATCGCGGGGTGGAAGAAGGGGAGCCAGGGTCCGCTGGCGCAGATACTCAAGGACCAGCCTCCGTCGTGGAACGACGAGCTGGAAGAGAGGCTCTACAACGTCGTAGGGGGCCTCTCGCGGCTGGGCTTCCAGTCCGACGCCTACTACAGGGTGAAGGACTTCCGCCAGCAGGTGTCCATCGTCCCGGTCTCGGCGAGGACCCACGCGGGGATCCCTGAAATGCTGGCAATGCTCATCGGCCTCGCGCAGCAGTTCCTGAAGGGGAGGCTGGAGGTCGACGGGGGCCGCCAGGCCGCCAGGGGGATCATCCTGGAGCTGCAGGAGGAAGTGGGCATCGGGGAGACCGCCAACATCATCCTGACCGAGGGGACCCTCAACGTCGGCGACTCGATCAGCCTAGTGCGGAGGGAGGGCGCCTTCAAGTCCAAGGTGAAGGCGATGTTCATGCCCAAGCCGCTCGACGAGATGAGGGACCCCCGCGACAAGTTCACCCCAGTCGATTCGGTCTACGCCGCGGCGGGGGTCAAGCTCATCTCGCCCGACCTGGCCGGGGTCGTCCCCGGGACTTCGGTAGTCTCCTTCAGGACGGAGAAGCAGTTCCAGGACTTGAAGTCGGAGATGGAGAAGGAGCTCTCTAACGTCGTGGTGAAGACGAACAACATGGGGGTCATCGTGAAGGCAGGGAGCATCGGGGGCCTCGAGGCCCTCCTCAGGATGCTCGAGGAGCGGGGCATCCCCGTCAGGCAGGCCGACATCGGAGACGTCTCCAAGAACGACATCGTGGACGCCCAGGTCGTAGGCGACCACGACCCGTACCTCGGCGCCATCCTCGGCTTCGACTGCAAGGTCCTCCCCGAGGCCAGGGAGCACGTCGGGAGCAACCCGCTCTTCATCTCAGCCATAATCTACGAAGTGATCGACAACTACGCCAACTGGGCGGCCGACAAGAGGGCCTCCGACGAGAAGGCGGCTCTTTCGAGCCTCACCCGCCCCTGCAAGCTCAAGGTCATCCCCGGCGCCTTCTTCCGTCGCAACGGTCCGGCCGTCTTCGGGGTCGAGGTGGTCGCCGGCAGGCTCCGGCCCAAGGTGAGGTTGATGTCCGCCGAGGGGGCGGAGCTCGGGACCCTGGGGCAGATCCAGGAACAGGGGAAGGCGCTCACCGAGGCAAGCCCCGGGGACAAGGTCGCGATCTCGGTCGAAGGGCCGACCCTGGGCCGCCAGATCAGGGAGAACGACACTATCTTCACCATGCCCCGGAGCCACGAGGCGAAGCTCCTGCGGACGAAGCTCTACGGCTCGCTCAGCCAGCCGGAGCACGAGGTCCTGAACGAGATCATAGCGATAAAATCCCCGGCAGACCCGATGTACGGGTTCTGAGCCCCGCCAGCCGGAGGGGGTGCGGCCCACTGCTTATATCCCCGTCAGTCGCGGCGAGGCTCGAATGGTTACCTACAAGCTGATCGTCTCGGACCCGAAGACCGGCAAGTCCGAGGCTTCAGAGGTAAAGGACGCCAGCGCGCAGCAGCTGGTCGGCCGTAAGGTGGGCGAAGTCATCGACGGCGCGTCGGTCGGGCTCACGGGCAAGATCAAGATAACAGGGGGGAGCGACAAAGCCGGGTTCCCCATGCGCGGAGACACGCTCGGCGGGGGGAAGAACTACGTCCTCATGACCCGGGGCGTCGGTTACAGGACGAAGGAGGATGGGATCAAGAAGAGGAAGCTCGTCAGGGGGAACACGATAACCGAGGAGACCTACCAGGTGAACGCGAAGCGGGTCGAAGACGCGGCCGGGACCAGCTAGTTTCGCGCAATCTTCCTTGCTTTCCCAGAATATTACTTCAGTATAGACTGCAAAAGCAGAAATATCACCGGGCCGTACGAGGCTCAGGCGTGGTGGATGGCTCGGCTCGATGACCTGGACATGAAGATACTCTCGGCGCTCCATACCGACGCCTCCGTCTCCGTCCCCAAGCTTAGCCGGGATCTCGAGGTCAACCTCTCCGTGATGTACAGCAGGATAAAGAGGCTCCAGAAGCGCGGGGTCATAGAGCGGTTCACGGTCCTCGTCAACGAGGAGAAGCTGGGTATGAGGGCGAGCGCGGTGGCGGGCCTGAACATCGACCCCAAGCAGAGGGAGTCCATCCTGGAACAGATAATGAAGGTGGACGGGGTAAGGCTCATCCGCGAGGTGACCGGTCGCTTCGACATCATTGTCAACCTGAAGGGCGAGTCCCTGGACGAGCTCCACAGGGCCGTCTACGACGTGATCGGGAAGATCCCCGGGGTCATGCAGGCGGAGATATTCATGGAAGTCTCCAGGCGGAGCCCGGCCGTCGCCTACAAACTCACAGAATAGCGCTTAACGTTCATATGGACGCCGGGATGGTCGCAGAACAGTTGGACCCTCTGATACTTCTCGACCAGGCCGTCGCCCAGGAGAAGGTGCCCAGGGCGCTGGCGAAGAGGGTGAGGCTGAAGATGAAGTACCTCCAGGGCGCGGTCCAGAGGGTCGAGAAGGCGAGCGGCCTGAAGTACCCGCCTTACTACGTCGAGCCTGTCCTCCCGGTGTCGAAGTCGGGGAACGAGTACGGGCAGATGGGGGTCCTCTTCGCCAGGGTGATCCCCACGACCCTGAACGGGAGCGTGCTCATCTTGGTCCAGTTCACCGCCGCGCTGCTGGCCTACGGCACCAAGGGGACCGTCGAAGCTGTCGCGGCCCACGAATTCACCCACTACGTCGAGCTCGTCCGGAAGCTCAGCACCACGAACGTGACCAGCGACGAGGTGGCCACCACGCTGTACGAGGCGTCCTACGCCGACGCGGAGAGGGTGGTCCCCCCCAAGCTGATCTTCACCGACAGGGCCCTCGTCTCCCTGGTAAGCCGCAAATTCAAGGAGCAGCTATCAGATCAGGCGCTCAACAAGAAGGTCGGGGACTCCTGGATCGCGAAGGACCTTCCCATCCGCTGGGTCGGGCCCGAAGACAACCGGGTCAAGCTCCCTATGGGGGCGGTCGCGTCCACCAAGTTTGACCCCGCGGTGCTGGCGAAGGTCGCCCAGCTGGAAGAGAAGAAGCCAAGTTGAGACTGACAGCAGACGAGAGGCGCACCCTCGGCAACCTCGCGGAGACGCTGGTGGAGCCGGCGAGGATCGCCGGGATAGCTGCCTATGGGTCGAAGGTCGCCGGGTACTCCCGTCCCGACTCCGACTACGACCTGATCGTCGTGTCCAAGCGCTTCCGTGAGGGGATCAGATACCGCTACGTCGACTCCCCAGTGGCGGCTTCCGCGCTCATCGTGGACCAGGACATGCTGGAGCAGGACGCGCGCTCGTCCTACCTGGGGGAGTTCGTGGTGGGGAGGCTGCTCAACGTGTACGAACCGATCACCAACCCGGACCTTTTCAGCGCCGTGGAGCTCGACTTCAAGAAGAGGGTCTTGGTCGAGGCGCTTCTCGAGCTCTCGTCCGACTACGGGGAGTTCGGCAGGCACCTGCTGGTCCCCTACGACTACTTCCTCTTCGACAGGCTCCACCGGAGGGCAGCCATCTACCCCCCCGCCACCTACAGCTACGTCCACACCTACACCTGCGAGCTGGGCGACGAGAACAGGAGGGTCTCGACCTCGGGGTTCGAGGCCGCGGCACGGGCGCTCCAGCCCAGGGGGTTCCTCCGAACGGAGGCCGACGGGGTGAGGTTGGTCCCGGAGAAGCTCAGGGGCGACGCCTTCACCAGGGTCCAGTCCCTCTTCTCTGTGACCGCCCGTGGAGTGACGCAGTACGCCATCCACGGCTACGCGGGGAGGGTCGGGCCGTCGGTGTTCAGCAGGGAAGCGCTCTCGAAGCTGCGCAGGATGAGGGAGAACCCCCCGCCCTTCGTCCCCCTGGAGGAGCCGAAGTCGCTGCTCCGACTCGCCGAAGGGACGGTGGTCCCCGACGCCTCTCTCCTCGTCAAGGAGCTCGCCCGGCTGCTGGGGTTCGAGTCATATTCCACGAAGGAGAGCGACATCGGGGAGCCCTACTCCACCACCAGGGTGCTCACCTTCAAGGACCCGAGCAGGGAGAAGGCCGTCGTCGTCAAGAACTACACCGACGTCAGGTCCCTGAAGTGGGCGCTCCTTGGGATATGGGCTTCGGCGGCGAACAGGTTCAGCACGGGCCCGGTCTCACGCATGGACAGGGAGTACGGTATGACCCTGCTGCTCAGGAGCAAGGGGGTCCTGGTCCCGCCGATCCTGGCCGTCGCCCCTGCAGAAAGGATCCTGGTCAAGGACTTCGTGGGCGGGCCGACGCTCGCCTCTCGGATCAACGAATACCTCAAGGGGGGTGTGGGGGGCGTCGAGGAGGTGGCGGCCTACGGTAGGCTCATGGCAGAGATACACGCCCTGGGCGTCGCCCTGGGGGACGCAAAGCCCAGCAACGTGATCATTTCTGGGAAGGGGCTGTACTTGACCGACCTCGAGCAGGCCATGGCGGGCGGCGATCGGGCTTGGGACATAGCCGAGTTCCTCTACTATACGGCGAAGCTGTCGGTCAGGGAGGACGCCATGAAGAAGGTGGCGGTCGCGTTCCTGGACTCGTATGTCAAGGGGGGCGACGGTGCCAGCGTGTCGAAAGCGAAGGGGCAGAAGTACTTCGGGCCGTTCCGGCCCTTCCTCACCCCTGGGATGGCCAAGATGCTGCGTGAGCTGGTGTCAGCCTACGCCTAGCTCTTCTGGGTGTATGTGGTGTAGCCGCAGTGGCCGCAGGTAAGCCGGTTGCCGTGCTGGGCCATGAAGTACCCCTTGCCGCATCTGGGGCAGTCCTTCCTTAGCCTCGCGAGCGACTCTGCTTCGACCTTGTAGAGCTTGTGGACCTGTATCCGCCTCTTGGGCGCCTTCGGCTTCTCCTTCTTCTCGGGCTTCTTCTCTTCGACGGGCGCCGCCGGGGCTGGAGCTGCCGGGGCCGCTGGGGCCGGAGCGGGAGGTGGAGCTTTGGACATGGCCTACTTCTTCGCCTCTGGCGCGGGTGCCGGGGCCGCCGCCTTCTTCCTCTCCTGTTTCAGCTTCTCCCTCTCCTCCTTGGTGAGCATCCTCTCGTCAAGATATGAGGGGTGGACCCGCTTCTTCGACGCGGCCGAGCCGTACACGTAGAACCTCCCCCTGACCTTCATCGTCCCGGACTCTCCGTCCAGTCTGATCAGGGCCACGTTCTCCGCTGCCACCCCGAGCTCCTGGGCGACCGCGGCTATCGCGTCCTTCCTCGAAAGCTTCCCTGCCCTGTCGTCCATGGACAGTTCGACGTAAGCCCTGTCCAGGACCTTTGACTCTGACTTCTTCTCTACAGGCAAACGGGCAGCCCGAATCTGGCGGGGATATTAAGTTGAGGCTAGCGGAGCCCCTTTATCCCCATCTCTGCCAGAATGGCTCTGTTCCTGGACTTCGACGCCGCGCTGACCCTGACCGCCACCACCCCCACCCCCGGCTGGCCATAGAACACCAGCGACGAGATGGGGGCCATGGCGACGGCGAGCATGGCCATGAGGTCTTCCTCACCATCCACGAGGACCCGCACAGGTTTCGTCCCGCCGAACGCCTTCTGCATCCCGGATATCGCCCCCGAAGTGAGCGTCCCGGCGGGGTTTTTCACCCGGATCTGGCGCCGGTAGGGGAGCTCCGGAGGCTCCCTCTTGGTCCGCCTCTCGAACCCATCGACCACCTGGACCTCAGGGGTCCGCCCCGCCTCTCCGAGGGTCTCGGTGACCCTGTCCCCCACGGTGATGACCATCGAAGCGAGCCGAGCCAGATCCTTGAATTCGACTCCGACTACTTCATCGGCCTTGAACACGCGTCCGAGAGGTTTCGCTAGCTTCGGCCTCAACCTCTCAGGGAGCGTGTACACCCTGCGCAACTGGCTAGCTGACCTTCAGCGCGTATCTTCCCGGCTTTGTTATCCCAAGCGTCTTGGCGACCTGGGACCTGTCCGAGTTGATGATAATGATCAGGCCCGACCATTCGTTGCTCAGCTCCGTGGACCCGTCGTTGGGACAGGCCTTCTCCGTGGTCAGCATCCTGCATTTCCGGCAGGCCAGCTCTTTCATGGGATCCTACTTCTCCGTTCGCTCTTCTGCCTTGCGCGCCTTCCCCGCCTTCGCCACTTCGTCGTCTATCCACTCGAGCGCGCCAAGGAAGGGCTGCCTGCAGGTGACCCCTATCTTCCCCATGGAGATCCCGTGACCAAGGCTTACGGCTGTGATCCTCACCCTCACCTTGCTCCCCACCCTCAGGGTCCGCTTGCTCTGGGAGGCGGTGATGATCCCTGACTTCACGTCGCTCGTCAGGTAGTCGTCCATTATCTGGCTGAGGTGCAGCAACGCGTCGGCCGGCCCCACCCTCACGAAGGCGCCGAAGTCGGTCACCTCGACTATCTCTCCCTCCACGATCTCCTGCTTGAGCGGGAAGAAGGACAGCACTTCGAACTTCACCCTGTGGTAGGTCGCCCCGTCGCCTGCGATTATCTTCCCCACCTGGTCCACGTCGACCTTGGTGACGAGCACGAGGTAGCCGTGGTCGGGGTTGATGGTGCTCTCGTACTTCAGCTTCAGCAGGTCCAGCGCGACCTTCTCCAGAGGCGACCCGAACCGGTCCGGGGGGACTCTGACGACGTCCTCAAGGTTGACTAGCTCAAACATGAATGAATCAGAAACTGGGGCACCCCGTCCGGTCAGCGATTTTAATCTTTGGTCGATATGAGAGGTTTTGTTCGTCTTCTGGGTGATTTCTGAGAGCGTTCGGCTGACAGCTAGTCAGGTTAATCAACC
>JAKAPI010000004.1 GCA_021807225.1 archaeon
CAGCGACGTGTACCCGGGGACATGGTACTTCTTCGAGAAGGAGTCGGCCCTCTCATGGTCCATGTCGCATACTGCCGCCAGGGTCTGGAGCTCGTTCAGCACGCGGACGTGGTTCTTCCCCCAGCCTCCGGTGCCGACGACCCCGATGCGGATCATCAAAATCTCGGTTGGAACTGTGCCGATATAGGGTTAATGTCACTCAAACGGGAGCGTCCAGTCTGGCCCTCCGCCCACGCCCCTCCCCGAGTTCGGGGTCACGGTGCGGGCTGGGACCGTATACGTCGGTCAGGGAGTGATCAGCTAGGGCAGGGTCAGTCTCTCCGCAGCGCAGGGGTGGCAGAGATCAGCGTGACTTCTGCGTTCCCGAGCCCCTTCTTCATCCCCCTGACCGAGTCCTGGTCTTCCTTCGAGCAGACGATTACCACGTTGTGCTTCAACGGGTCGAAGACCTCCGGCCCTCCCTTCCCCCTCGAGCCTGACACGATGTCTACGTCGGTCACGTAGTCCCGCAGCCTCTGCTGTATGCTCTCTGCGACCTGCAGCCGCTCGCCGCGCATCTCATACCTGTCGAGGCTCCAGAGCAGCGTTATCCTCGTCCTGCTGGCCTTCAGCTGCTTCTCCTTCAGCACCTCCCTCGTCTCGTCAACCACATATCTCACGTAGTTGTCGAAGCTCTTCAGCGTAGCGCCCGCGAGGTAGGCGATGGCCTCGCCGGTATCTTCGCTTGCCTGGATAGCCTTCAGTTCGAACAGATGCTTCGAGAACTCGTCAAGGTACACCTCTGACTTCCTCTGCAGCGTGACCCTCGCCTCGCGCGCCCTCCTTGCCATCTCTATTTCGGTGACAGACGCCACGGCTGCCTCCATGACCCCCGACGCGTATTCCAGCTCAGCCGAAAACACGTTCTGTGAATTGGGCGTGTACCCGAGGGCCTGAAGCGGCCCCTTCTCCTGGAGCCCCGCGGCGGAGACCACCGCCGGCTTCGGGTCCCTGGGCCTGAGGGGCATGTACGCGTAGGTCAGGGTCGAACCGACCTGCAGCCCCGTCTGCTTCTCCACCATCATGATGTTCTCCGAGTTACCGCCCGGCGCGGTGGGGAGCGAGTTGACCAAGTTCACCCCCTTCGAGAGATATTTCGCCAGGTCCCGTAGCTTGGACCCCGCTTCGATCAGGGTCTCGTCCGAAGGTCTCCTGAGCTTGGGGGTGAAGAAGATCACCTGCGCATCCCCAAGCACCTGCTCCAGGGGCTTGAAGCTCAGCAGCGGCTCCTCGGACATCACATCTTGGAGATTCGGGTTCTTCTTCAGGAACACTGGCTCGATGTCCATTGCCATCTGGAGAGTCTCGTCGATGATCGTCACCTGCGCACGGTCGACAAGGTCGGCGGCCAGCTTGTAGGCCTCGCTGGTGAGCCCGTACATCGCGACCTTGATCTTTGGCAAAAGCTCCGCCTGGCTCGCTGGTCGTTTAGTATTATACTTTGAAAGGGGGCAAACGGATTAGTATCTAGGCGAAGCCGGAATGCGCGAGGAGCTAACGTTGCGCGCATGGTTCGACATCCTGACCCCGAAGCAGGTTCTCTTCTTCAAGCCGATAATCGACACCCTCAGGGACTCGGGAGCAGACGTCCTGGCGACGTCGCGCAGGTACCGCGAAGTCGGGCCCCTGGCTGAACGGGCGGGCCTGAAGCTCGAGTACGTCGGTGACAGGGGGGCACGAGGACAGGAGGACCAGCTGACAGCCGCCACCCGGCGCCAGGCCGAGTTGATCCCCCTGGTCAAGAGGTTCGACCCCCAGGTCGCTGTCTCGATAGCATCCGCCGTGTGCGCCCGCATAGCCTTCGGCCTGGGAGTCAGGCATGTGGCCGTGAACGACTCTCCTCACTCCGTGGTGGCGGGGAGGCTCTCCATCCCCCTGAGCCACCACCTTCTCTGCCCCTGGGTGATACCATACGGTGCCTGGGCGCCCTTCGGGATCCGCAGGGGCCAGGTCACCACCTACCGGGCCCTCGACCCTGCCGCATGGCTCAAGCGGGAGCCGCTCCCCGGCCCGGTCCCTGACCTCGACCCAGGGAAGAAGACCATCACGGTTCGCGTCCAGGAGAGCGACGCCCCATACCTGGCGAAGGCCGACATGACCTGGGTGGACAAAGTGCTCGAGTCCCTCCTGGGAGTGTTTCCCGACGCCAACAGGGTCGCCCTCTGCAGATACGACTACCAGGTAGAAGAAGTGCGGTCAAGGTTCGGGGCGAAGTGGACCGTCCCGGCCGACGTGGTTAGCGGGCACGACCTCCTCGCGGCGACCGACCTGTTCGTGGGGATGGGGGGTACCATGAACGCTGAGGCAGCGCTCATGGGGGTCCCGACCATCTCGGCCTTCCAGGGTTCCTTGTACACCGACCGATACCTCAAGTCAGTCGGGTTGCTCCGAAGGGCGCTGTCTCCCTCCTCCCTCGTGGGCGAGGCAAGGCTGCTCACGGCCGACTCCTTCAGGGAGCGGTACGCCAAGAAGGCGAAGCATGTCCTCGACTCGATGGAAGATCCCGTCCCCAAGATAGCCGCCCACATCGAGAAAGCGGCCAATCAAGCCTAAATCATCACCGCCCCGTGCTTCTTCCTGCAGCCCGGTCGTCTAGTTGGTCAAGGATGGAGGCCTTTGGAGCCTTCGACGGAGGTTCGAATCCTCCCCGGGCTACGTTAATTCGAACATCAGTGTTTCCAAACCGTCTGCCCCAACGAATGACAAGAAGGCATATCCGATTTCGGCGGTCTGATAGAACGCGAAGTCTGAGCGAAGGCGGCTCTTCAATCGTCCAAGCTCAAACACAATTTGACGCTCAAGTGCCTCTCGGGACATGGCTTCGGTAATGGTTACAAGCCTGTTCTCGAATATCACCTTGCCGTCCCCTGTCATCATGTCTGCGCCTCCGGCCGAAGGATCATTCAACGTCAAACGCTCGAAATCTAGCTCCCGAGCCGCTATTGAGTAGGCGATTTCGGTTCCGAGCCTGCCGTGTGGGTATCTGTATCTACTCTGTAGCATTTTGCTCTCTAATTCTCTCTTGGGCGAAACGTGGTAAGAACCTGAAGGTTTCCAAGGCAATCGCCTGATATCTAAGCCTCGTAACTGTTCAACTCTTACGCTGCTGTAGAGTTGTTTTGGATCGCGCAAATAAAACGATGCTACCCTGACTTGGGTAGACCCATAAGCAAGTCGCAGTCGAACGCCATCAGACGAAAGGAAGGAGACTCTCGGAAACTTCCTACCTTGCCTTATCCCTAGCCATGGATTCGAGTGCCCGTCATGGTAGATTCTCATCTTTCTCGTGTGCCCAAAGAAGTCTTTCAACCCGGCCTCTAGGAAACACCCCTTTCCCGGTCCGAACCCAAGATGCTCCGATGGTTCCAATCGGACATCGAACTTGGAGATTCCTTCAACGGCAGGCTGTTGCTGCACGACTACGCAGAGAGCTCTTCCATCTAGGATGCGTACGATCTGGCTTTCATCGGGTAACCAACTAAATCCAACCTCATTTCTTAGTTTGATGCATGGAATGTTCCGTATGAACTGATGCTTTGTGAGCAGCTCCGCAGACAAGGTAAGCCTTTGGCCCGGCCGGCCGATGTTATTCGGCACCGTACCCATCCAAACAGGTCCACCTTCGTACCTATGGTAAACCACCCTACCGCTCTCGAGGTATCGAACTTTGAGCAAAGTCGAGCGGCCCGCTTTAAAACCAGGCACATCGTCTTGGAGCAAAGTTGCCCTCAAGAACGACATAGTGTTCTGTCTGGTATGGAAGTAAACTTGGTTCTGCGTCCCGAGCGCGATTTTCAACACATGCAGATAGTACTCCCAGATTAATAACGGCCAACCTTCGGCGACCTAGGTTCGAATCCTAGCCGGGCTATCGGCTCCGCCGGCGCGCTACGCTCCGCCCAGCGACACTATCAGATCTGTCAGGAACCCGACGCAGAGCCCCAGGAATATCCCGTTCATCATCAGCCCGCTGCTGTATCGCCGCCTCCCGGTGTTGAACATCAGCATGGTGACGTAGACCAGGGCCCCCCCGGCCAGTGATAGGAAGAACACGTACGCCAGCGGAGAGAAGAACGCGCTCCCCAGCAGCGTCCCGACGAGGGTCGGGACCCCGCCGATGAACAGCACCTTGGCCAGAAACGACGTCTTCGGTCTAGGGCTCAGCCCCGTCAACGGCGCCGTGATGCCGAACCCCTCGGTGGCGTTGTGCGCCGCGAACCCCACCACCAGCACGAGCCCGAGCCCGATGGCTCCGAACGCGAAGGACTGGCCGATGGCCAACCCCTCGCTCAGGTTGTGCGCCCCTATGCCGAGGGCGGTCATGGTCGAGACCTTGCCCGGCTCGACACCCTCCAGGCTCTTGCCTATGTATCTCCGCTCGTAGGCGACCAGGCCGAGTAGCCCGAGGGTCAGCCCTCCGAACATCAGGGCCAGGTTCGCGACCGCTGTCTCCGCCGAGCCCGTTCCCTGGAACGCCGAAGTCGCAGTGGCGGTGGTAAGATCCCAGGCATGGCTGAACACGTCGACGATGAGGAACATCAGGATCCCGACCGCGAACGCATTCAGGAACCCCCTGGTCCTGTCCCCCACCCCGAGCAGGGCGACCGGTAGCCCGAGGAAGATGGTGAACCCTGCCAGGCTCCCCAAGAGGGTCAGCTCGATCAGGTCGACCAAGTTGCAGGACTTCTTGCCTGCGGAAATAACATATGTTATAACCGTTGCCTGGCGATTCTCAGAACAGAAGGGCGCCTGCAATCCTTAATGGTCGGCCGAGCTTCTTCTCACGCAATGTCCCAGGGAGCCAGGCTCACGGAGCCGGCAGGCAAGGCCGCGGAGCTCTTCCGCAACCTGCCGAACGGCAAGGTGCAGTGCACCGCCTGCGCCCGGCTCTGCCAGATCGGCGAAGGGCAGGTCGGCCTCTGCGGCGTCCGAGGGGTAGTGGGAGGGAAGCTCTACCTGCTGGTCTATGGCAGGGTGATGGCGGGCCACATCGATCCCATCGAAAAGAAGCCCGTGGTCCACTACCGCCCCGGTTCGAAGATCTTCTCGCTCGCGACTTCGGGGTGTAACTGGCTCTGCCACCCCAAAGGCACGAAGATACTATTGTCCGATGGGACAAAGAAAGACGTCGAGAGGGTCATCCCAGGGGACATGCTCTGGTCATACGACGTAAAACACGGCATGGCTATCCGCCCGAACGTCGTGACCCATGCAGCATCTCGCCAAGGGAGGCTTTGGGAGGTGAGGTATGGCAAGGGGAAGTGGCAAAGAATCCTCCTGACGGCCGAGCACCCTGTCCTCACGTCGGAGGGGTGGAAGGAGACCAAGGACCTGAAAGGAGGAGACATGGTCTTGAAAGTCTGGTATCAGAACACCAAGTCATGGAAGGAAAAGCAACCCTCCTCGATAAAGAATGCGACATTCAACTGCGGGCGATGCGGATCCGCAGTGGTAGGCATAGAGAACTGGAACCGGCACCGAGGAGGATGCTACACCAAGGGCCTGGCCATTCCTCCTGAAGAGATCGAGGCAAGGAGCAGGCGCATGCTGGAAAGGAACCCCATGCGGAACCCCGAAATAGCCCGAAGAGCCCTTGGCAATAGCAAAGCGCGTTTCCTGGTAGACCCCACGCATGGATGGCACAGAAACGCCGAGAGAATGGCGAGCTGGTTGCACGAGCATCCTTCCAAGTCGCAACAGTCCCTCTATTCCATACTAGACGAACTCGGCGTCGACTATGAGAAGGAGTTGAGGTTCCAGGCGGAGAAGAGAATCCCCGACTCCAAGTCTTACTACATCTTGGATGCCGCGTTCCCGAGAATCCACCTTGACGTGGAAGTCGACGGTTGGTGGCACTATAACAGTGTCCAAGTCAAGGAGGACGACGCGGTCCGTGACGCCACGATGAAGGCGAACGGATGGCAAGTCCTCAGGCTTCCAGGCTCCTATGTCTACAACCATCCGGAAGAGGTCAAGGCTATGATCGCCGAATATCTCCAGATGCCAGTGATGAAGAACAAGAGAAGTTGGCTTACAGTTACGAGCGCGGAGCCCACCGAGAGGATAGAGCAGGTCTACAGCATTGAGACCATCCCTGACCACAACTATGTCGCAGATTCGATTGTGGTACACAACTGCCGCTATTGCCAGAACTACGACATCAGCCAGAGGAGGAAGATCGAGGGGGTCGAGGCTGCGCCGGTGGACATGGTCGACCAGGCCCTGGCCCACGGGTGCGAAGGGGTCGCCTACACCTACAACCAGCCGACCATCTTCATGGAGTATGCCCGGGACGTCGGGAGGCTGGCGCGGTCGAAGGGGCTCTTCAACGTCTTCGTCTCCAACGGCTACGACACGCCCGAGGCCGTCGCCATGATGGACGACTTCCTCGACTGCATAACCGTGGACTTCAAAGGTAGCGGCGAGACCCAGTTCGTCAGGAGCTACATCGGCATACCCGACGCAGACCCCATCTACCAGACGCTGCTGGAGGTAAAACGCCGGGGGAAGGTGCACGTCGAGGTCACAGACCTGATAGTCCCCAGGGCCGGAGAGTCGCTCGAGGCGGCGTCCAAGATGTGTCGGTGGGTCTACGACAACCTCGGCCCCGACACCCCCGTCCACTTCCTGAGATTCCATCCCGACTACAAGATGATGGACTTCCCATGGACCCCGGTCGAGACCCTTGAGAAGCATGTCAGAGTGGGGAGGGACGCGGGGCTGAACTACGTCTACATCGGCAACGTACCGGGGCACCCTGACGAGAGCACCTACTGCCCCGGGTGCAAAGGGGTCCTGATCAAGAGGTACGGCTACGAGATCCTGGAATACAACCTGGATGAGAAGAACAGGTGCAGGCTCTGCGGCCACCACACCCCCATAGTCGGGCCCCTGAGCAGGTCCCACGCCGAGGACAGGTTCGTCTCGGTGATCAGCTAGCCACTGTGACTTCGAGCTTCTGCTTCACGAACTTCTCCGCGTCGATGAGGGCCTTGCACCCGTCGGCGGCTGCTGTGATCGCCTGCCTGTAGCGGAAGTCGTGGACGTCGCCCGCGACGAACACGCCGGGGACGCTGCTCTCGGTGCCGTTGTGGATAGCCACGTACCCCTTCGGGTCCAGGTCCACCTGCCCCCTGAAGATCTCGGTGTTGGGGTCGTACCCGATGGCGACGAACAGCCCGTCCACCTCGAGCTCTTCCTCCCTTCCCGACTTCAGGTCCCTGACCTTGACCCCCCGTACCTTCCCCTCTCCCAGGACCTCGGTCACGGCGCTGTCCCAGACGAAGCTGATCTTCGGGTTGGTGAGGGCCTCCCTCTTCAGGGCCGCGCTCGCCCTGAGCTCGTTCCTCCTGTGGATCACCTGGACCGAAGTGGCGAACTTGGTCAGGAACGTCGCCTCCTCCATGGCCGTGTCCCCTCCGCCGACCACGGCGACCTTCTTCCCCCTGAAGAAGAAAGCGTCGCACACCGCGCAGTTCGAGACCCCCTTCCCCATCAGCCTCATCTCTGACTGCAGATTGAGCCGCCTCGGGTTCGCCCCGGTCGCGACTATCACTGAAAGCGCCTTGGTGACCCCCCCGGCTGTGTAGATCTCGAACGGGTACGACTTGAAGTTGACCTTCACCACGTCGTCCTGGACCAGTCTGGCCCCGAGCCTCTCCGCCTGGCTCTTCATCCTGGAGATCAGGTCCGGACCGAGCACCGGGTCGGGGAACCCGGGGAAGTTCTCCACCTCGCTGGTCAGCATCAGCTGGCCCCCATACTTCGTCCCCATGAAGACCAGGGGCTCGAGGTCCGCCCTGCAGCCGTAGATGGCTGCGGTCAGCCCGGCGGGACCCGACCCTATGATCACAAGCTTCTCTATCCTCTCACTCATGGCTGTGCTCATCGACTCCTTCCGCCTCATAAATCTGCCCCCGGTCTGGGCCGGTTACAGCAGCTTCGCTTCTCTCTGGACGGTGTGGAGCTCGTCTGAAAGCTGGTTGAGGGCCTTCTCCAGCCTCCTTGTGTACTGGGGGAGCAGCCTGTCGAAGACCTCCTTCCTCATCTGCTTGAGGTAGTACTGCTGGTACAGGTTCAGCTTGTCCTTGGCCGCCCTGTCCACTTCGCGCTCGGTCACCTGTATCTGGTTGACCACCTCGAAGAACTTCTGACTGGTCGACTTCTGCTTGACGTCGTTGAGCCTCGCGAGCGCCTTGCTCCGGAAGGTGTCAACCCTCCCGCGCACTTCGTCGAAGTATGCCTTGTCGAGCTCGTTCGGGTCCTTCCCCTCGATCTCCGGCCATAGCCCGTTGATGAGGTCGGTCTTCTCGTCGAAGGCGCTGATCATGCTCGACGCCTGTTCTGACGAGGACTCTATCGACTCCTCGCCCCCGCCTCCCTCCGATTCCACCGAAGGCGTCCGCGCGACGAAGAGGCCGATCAGCAGCAGTATGAACACCACCGAAGCTACCGGTATCCCACCCTCGATGAACAGCCCCGGAGAGAGGGTGTAGGCGAAGGAGGTGGTGCCAGTCTGCCAGGGGGTCACAGACGACAACCTTGTGGGGGCTCCTAGCTCCGCCTTCGCTCCCTGACGCAGCGTGAGGGTGATGTTGTAAGAGTCGACGAAGGCGCTCACAGGCGGGGAGTCGGGTATGTTCACCGAGACCTGTCCTCCTGAGACGGTGAAGTACTTCGACGACAGCGGGTACTGGTAAGTGAGGGTGAAGACCGACCCCGGCTGGATGCCGTCGCTCGGATACCCAATCACCAGCGGGGGTCCGAGCTCCAGCGCTCCGCCGACCAACGTCGAGGTGAAAGGCGAGAGGAGGACCGGCTCTGTCGCCGTCGCCGTGATGATCGTGACCCTGCTCGTGGGGAGGTTCAGCAGCGAGAAGTAGATCTGAAGGAGCGGCGTGGTCCCGAGGTTCTTGAACTGAATCTCGTCGGTAACCACCGGGGTCCCGTTCGCCGACGCGGATATCGTCCTCTGGGCCGAGAAGACCTGCAGCGGGTTGAAGTCCTGGACAGTCGACTGCTGGATCGCCCTTACGGACGTCACAGCGGCGGGGGCGACGTTGGTGGCGGTCGCAGAGTAGGTGTTGTTGCTGCCGGTCAGGCTCGCGGTCAGGCCCTGGGGGCTCGACCTGAACGAAGTGGACGTAGGCATCTTCACGACGTTCACTATCCTGGCTACCGGCACGCTGATGGAAGGAGAGGAGAGGGTCAGCACGTCCAGACTCCCGTTCTTGGCCGTCGATACTATGTTGTTGAGCAGGGCGCTCAGTACGAACGTCACGTTGGCCCCGGCCTGAATCGACTGGCTGCCGGTCACCGTGAACGGCCCTCCCGTGGACGGAGGCGACCCGATCGAGAAGCCCGACGTAACCGACGTGGCGACCACATCCGACGACAGGTTCCCGAAACCGATCGTGATGGTGGGCACCTGGATGGCCGCGGTGCCGTTGTTCGCGATGTTCACCGTCTCGTTGACGGTGGCATACCCATACCGGTTCAGCGTGTAGAGGCTCCCCACATGGATCTGGGGTGCCCCCTGCGCGTCCGCCATCCCCAGGGACGGCAGGAACGCCAGGACGAGCAGGAACAAAAGGGCCGCTGTCACCAAACGCTTCAAGGGAGTTGGCCCATCGCCGCTACGTTCTTATTTTAAGCGTTTTTCGGCGAAAGGGAAATGCGAGACGCTCCTAGGCGTCATCCGCTCCTCCCGAACCTCGACGAGGCCCTCATGGCCAGGATGCTCGAGAAGGCCGGGGCCGCATCCATAGACGAGCTCTTCACGGACATCCCCCCGGACGTAAGGCTCGGCCGGAAGCTGAAGCTCCCCGAAGGCGCGTCCGAGTACGAGATCCGGCGGGAGGTCCAGGGACGGCTCGCCCAGAACAGGACGCCCCCCGGAACCCTCTGCTTCCTGGGCGGGGGGGTCTGGCCCCACTATGTCCCTGCCGCGGTCGAGTCGATCACCTCCAGGCAGGAGTTCTACACGGCATACACCCCCTACCAGGCCGAGATCAGCCAGGGGATGCTGCAGTCGCTCTTCGAGTATCAGAGCCTGATGTGCGACCTCCTTGGGATGGAGGCATGCAACAGCTCTCTGTACGACTGGGCCTCCGCCGCGGGCGAGGCCGTCAGGATGGCAGGCAGGGTTACAGGGAGGAAGAAGGTCCTGCTTGCGGGGAGCTCGGGGCTCCAGAGGAGGTCGGTGATCAGGACCTACACCGAGCCGATGGGCATGAAGCTGGAGACCGTGGCCTTCGACCGGACCAGAGGCACGCTGGACCCCGACGACCTGGCGCAGAAGCTCGGCGACGACGTCGCGTGTCTCTACGTGGAGAACCCGAACTACTTCGGCGTGATCGAAGACGGTATAGCCGAGCTGGCCGCAAAGGCGCGCTCCGCCGGGGCCCTTTCGATCGTGGGGGTGGACCCCATCTCTCTTTCACTCGTAAAAGAGCCGGGAGCCTACGGGGCAGACATCGTCGTCGGGGAGGGCCAGCCCCTGGGGATCGCGATGAACTACGGAGGCCCCCACCTTGGGATATTCGCGGTCAGGGACATCAAGCTCGCCCGGAGCATGCCAGGGAGGCTAATCGGGCTCACCACTTCGGTGTCGGACCCGACGAGGAAGGCCTTCGCCATGGTCCTGCAGGCGAGAGAGCAGCACATCCGCAGGGAGGCTGCCACCTCCAACGTCTGCACCAACCAGTCCCTCATGGCCCTGGCTGCGGCGAGCTACCTCTCACTGCTGGGCAAGGAGGGGTTCCGGACACTAGGAGAGACCGTGATCTCGAACTCCCACCATGCCGCGAAGCGCATTTCCCAGATCAGGGGGGTCGCGTCTCCGCACTTCAGGGGGGCTTACTTCAAGGAGTTCGTGGTCTCATACAAGAAGGCGAAGGCAGAGGCGGTGTTCAGGCGTCTCGCAAGGAAGGGGGTGCTGGCAGGTTACCCGGTGGCGAAGTCTTTCGGCCTCGGCTCCGAGGCCGGGACTTTCTGCGTGACCGAGGTCCACAGCCGGGGCGACATCGAAAGGCTCGCGGCCGCGCTGGAGGAGGCGCTGTAGCTTGAAGAGGTTCACCCAGGCCGCCTGGGACGAGCCGCTCATCAAGGAGTTGAGCAGGCCGGGACGTGTCGGGAACCTGGTCCCGACCGACAGCCAGATCAAATCCCGGTTCAAGGACCCGGCTTCGCTGGTCCCGTCTTCCGTCAGGAGAGACTCGGTCAACCTCCCCGAGCTCTCCGAGCTCCAGGTCCTCAGGCACTTCAACAGGCTCTCTCAGATGAACTTCTCAGTCGAGCTCGGGATGTACCCGCTCGGCAGCTGCACGATGAAGTACAACCCCAAGGTCTCGGAGATGATCGCCGGGTCAGACGGGATGAAACATGCCCACCCCCTCCAGCCGGCGGAGACAGCCCAGGGGCTCCTCTCCATCTTCTACGAGCTCGAGCGCTATCTCAGCGAGATCACCGGCATGAGCCGCTTTTCCCTGTCGACCGCCGCCGGAGCCCAGGGGGAGCTCGCCGGGGTCCTGATGATCAGGAAGTACCTGATGGACCACGGCGGCGCAGGGAGGGACGAGATACTCGTCCCTGACTCGGCCCACGGCACGAACCCCGCGAGCGCAGCCATGGCCGGGTTCAAGGTGGTCAAGGTCCCCTCTGACGAGAACGGGCAGGTGAGGGCGAAGTCGGTGGCGGGCCTCTGCTCCGACAAGACTGCGGGGATGATGTTCACGGTCCCAAACACCCTGGGCCTCTTCGAGGGAGAGGTGGCCGAGGTCAGCTCCGCCGTCCACCGGGCGGGGGGGCTGATGTACTACGACGGCGCCAACATGAACGCGCTCCTAGGCAGGGCCCGCCCCGGGGACATGGGGTTCGACGTGGTTCACCTCAACCTTCACAAGACATTCGCCACCCCCCATGGCGGTGGTGGCCCGGGCGCCGGGCCCGTGGGGGTCACCAGGAAGCTGGCCGAGTACCTGCCGGTCCCGGTGGTGACAAAGGGGAAGAAGGGCTACTCGCTCGACTACGACCTCGAGCACTCGATCGGGCCCCTGAAGGGGTTCGTCGGGAACTCCGCGGTCCTCCTCCGGGCCTACATCTACATCCGTCTCCTTGGCGCGTCCGGCCTCGCCGATGTGTCTTCGCTCGCGGTGCTCGCCGCGAACTACCTGTGGAAGAGCCTCGACCCTGACGCCTTTCCCGCCTCCCACGGGAAGGGGATGCGCAGAAAACACGAGGCGGTGGTCTCCGTGAAGAGCGAACTCCCTGGCGCCGCCATGTCCGTGGCCAAAGCCGTCCTCGACTACGGCATGCACGCCCCCACCGTCTACTTCCCCCTGATAGTCCACGAAGCCCTGATGATAGAACCTACGGAATCGGAGCCTCTCGAGATGCTCGACGAGTACGCAGCAGCCCTCAACGAGATCTACGGCAAGATGAAGGACGGGAGCCTCGGCGAGGTCCCCAGAAACACCAGCGTGGGGAAGGTGGACGAAGTGAAGGCTTCGCACCCGATGACCCTGAAGGTGCACTGGTGAGCCCAAAGGTCATATAGGCTCCGAAACTCCGAGTTGCTCCCATTGCCCAGCGAGCTCTCCAAGCGCGTCGCCGAGAAGCTGAACAGCGTCGTGGACGAGGAGACCAACAGGAAGTTCGGTGAGCTGAACATAGTGACCGAAGTCTCTGAGACAACGACGGGTTCGATCAGGATCAGGTTCCAGCCGCTCTCAGCCTACAGTCCTACCGCCGTCGACACCGGGAGGGCCATCAGGAGCGCGGCGCTGGCGGTCGAGGGCGTCCTGAGCGTCAGAGTCGACTGCTCAGGGCACTTGATGGACGATCTGGTGAACCGACTGGTCAACCAGGAAGATATGGTGCCGAAGCTCATAAAGTGAGCTCGACGTATCAACCAAGACCGGGTAAACAAAAACTACTTCGTCGTCAACAATATTCAGTGATGGGTTTGTTTATGCGCAGTGTCAGCTAGGTGTGCGCCCCAGAATTGACTGTCAATAACCAAGTGACTGCCGTAGGGATAGGAAGCGCGGGGATCAAGATCGTCTCTCTGTTGAGCCGAAGGTCCCTGCTCATCGACAGGTACGTGTACGTATCCTGCGACGACGGTGACTTCTCCACCGTCGACTCGAAGGACACCATCTTGATCGACTCTCCGATAGACCAGAAGCTTACCCCGGCATCAGTGCGGGGCCTCGCGCTGGGTTCCACGAAGAGGGTCCGGGAGGCGTTGGAAGGTTCCGACGTGGTCTTCATCGTCGCCGGTCTCGGGGGCGCAACGGGGAGCGGTCTTGCCCCGGTGGTCGCTTCAATCGCCCAGGGTTGCGGGTCGACGGCGGTGGGGGTGGCCGTGATGCCATTCGAGTTCGAGAAGAAGATGAAGTTTTACGCCGGGGTGTCGCTAAGGCGCTTCCGCTCTGCCTCAAAGGGGGTGGTGGTCGTCGACAACGACACTCTCATGAGGTCCTCGCCCGAGGACACGACCCTGGCCAACCTCTACGACACGGCGAACAAGGCGGTCGTGAAGGCTCTCGGCTCCCTCCTATCCAGGGCGACGGAGAACACGAAGCCCCTGGGGCTCAACAAGCTCCTCGGCGCTGTCGTCCAGGACGGGTACTCCCTCCTGGGGGTCTCCAGCAGCGGGGCGGCCGACAAGGCCGAGGACGCCCTGGCGGGCGCCGTGGTGTCTATCGGCAAACTGGCAGAAGCCAGGGAGGCGGGGCACGCGGTGGTCAGTCTCAACGCCGACGAGAGCCTTTCAGCCCAGGAGGTGGGCCTGGCGGTCGGGCGGCTGGGTTCGATAATGGACAACAAGAGCATCGACGTGGAGTACGCCGTGGATTACACGGGCGCAGCCCAGCTCCAGGTCAGCCTGCTCGCATCTGGCTTCAAGTCGACGAAGTATGACGACTATGACCCGCTGGCGAAGGTGCTGGGGGACAGATGCCTGGACGACGAGATGGATACGGCCCTCCCTGGAATGCTCGAGGCGCTGCCGTCCTTCGACTGAGCCAGCCTATCGCTTCGCGAAGTAGTCGCTCACCGGCCTGCTCTTGGTGGCCAGGGTCTTCGCACGCTCTATCTGAGCGTCTTCCAGCTTCCTGAAAGGAACCTCGGGCTTCCCGCTCAGTCTGATCGTCTCCCGGAACTTCCCAAGGGCTTCGACGCTCGGGGGCGGCGACCCGAGGCCAGCGAGTATCTTCTCGGAGGAGTTGGGGAGGAAGGGGTCCAACAGGATGGCGACCGCTTCGCAGATCGACAGGCAGGTGTGTATGACTCCTTCGCACTCCCCCCGATCCTCCTTGACCAGCTTCCAGGGCTGCTTCCGCTGAAAGAACTCGTTCCCCAGGTCGGCGATGGAGAGCACCCTGGTCAGGGCGTCCCTGAACCTCACCCCGTCGAGTAGCTTCCCGACCTCGTCGGAGAGCGCACTGACCTTGGTCAGCAGCTCTTCTTCCTCCCTGGTCCTCCTCTGTGAAGTGACCTCCCCTCCGAAGTTGTTCCAAGCGAACGTCGTGGTCCGGTGGATGAAGTTGCCGATGTTGGCCACGAGTTCGTTGTTCACCTTGCTCTTGAAGTCCCCCCACTTGAACTCGGTGTCCCGCGTCTCGGGGATTATGCTGATGAGGTAGTAGCGCCAGATGTCGGGGTCCAGCCCGGCCTCCGGGACCCTCTCGCAGAATATCCCCCAGTTGCGGCTCTTGGATATCTTGTCCCCTTCGTAGTTGCAGAACTGGAGCCCAACGACGTCGTAGGGGAGGTTCAGCCCGCCATGTGCGAAGAGCATCCCTGGCCAGAATATGGTGTGGAACGGGATGTTGTCCTTCCCCAGAAAGTTGTAGATCTCCGCGTCTTCGTCGAGCCAGAACTTCCTCCAATACTCCGGCTTCCCGTTCGCTTCCGCCCACTCCTTGGTTGCGGAGATGTAGCCGATGGGCGCGTCGAACCACACGTAGAACACCTTGTCGTCGTAGTCCTTCAGGGGGACCGGCACCCCCCACCTGAGGTCCCTTGTTATCGAGCGCTTCTTGAGGCCCTCCTTCAGCCACCCCAGCGCAAGGGACGTGACCTGCTCCTTCCACTCCTTCTTCGACCCTATCCATCGCTCGAGCTTCTCCTGGACCTTCCCCAGCTCCAGGAACAGCTGCCTGCTGTCTCGCCAGACCGGGACGCTGCCGTCTATATTGCACCTTGGGTTCACTAGCTGGATCGGATCGAGGAGCGTGGAGCACCGCTCGCACTGGTCCCCCCTGGCGAACTCGTATCCGCATGCAGGGCAGGTCCCCTGCACGTATCTGTCGGGAAGGAAGATGTTGTCCTTTTCGCAGAACGGGAGGCGCATTTCCCCTTCGCTCACGAACCCTTTCCTGTAAATCTCGAGAAAGAACTCCTGGGTCGTCTTGTGGTGGATGGGGGTGGACGTCCGGGTGAAGTTATCGTATGAGATGCAGAACCACGAGTAGATGTCCTTGTGGACCTGGTAGAGGGCGTCGGTGAGCTCCCTCGGGGTTATCCCCAGCTCCAGGGCGGCGACTTCTGTCGGCGTCCCATTCTCGTCCGCCGCTCCCACGAACAGCGTCTCGTAGCCCCTGAGCCTGCAGTGTCTCGCGAATATGTCGGCCGGGAGGTGGGAGCCCACTATGTTCCCGACGTGCGGGACCGCATTCGTGTACGGGAGGGCGCATAGGACGAGCACGCGCCTCCGCTTCGTTTTCCTCTCCACGGCTGGTCTCGATCCAGCCCCTTTCAGTATAAACCTTGGCTCAGATTTCCCAGCTTTTGGCGTACTCCCTCTGTTCCCTGGTCTGGGCGCCGATAGAGATGCCCATGGACTTCAGGGCCGCCCTGGCTACCTCGTCCTCCAGCTCAGGAGGGACGCCGTACACCCGCTTCTGCATCTTGTCGTGCTCGCCATGGATGCGGATCGCGGCCATCATCTGGTTGGCGAACGACATCTGCATCACCTCCGGAGGGTGTCCTTCGGCTGCCACGAGGTTCGCGATCCTCCCCTTCCCGACCAGGTACACCTTCTTCCCTGACGGAAGGGTGACCTCGTCCACGTTCGGCCTGACCTCCTTCACCCCCTTCGCCTTCGACATCATCGTCTTCACGTCGATCTCGACGTCGAAGTGCCCGGCGTTGGAGAGTATCGCGCCCTCCTTCATCTTCTCGACCGCGGAGTAGGGGATCACGTGCTTCTGGCCCGTGGTCGTGACGAAGAGCTGTCCCTCGCGGGCGGCCGCGTCGATGTCCGAGACGTCGAACCCGTCCAGGTGGGCTTCCAGCGCCTTCACCGGGTCTACTTCCACCACGGTGACCCTGGCCCCCATCCCCCGGGCCCTCATCGCCACCCCCTTCCCAACCCATCCATAGCCGACCACCACGGCCCTGACGCCGGCGAGCAGCAGGGCGGTCGCCCTCATGATGCCGTCCAGGGTGCTCTGCCCCGTCCCGTACCTGTTGTCGAACATGAACTTGGTCTTCGCGTCGTTCACCGCGATGACCGGGTAGGCAAGCTTCCCCTCGGCCTCCATGGCCTTCAGCCTCATGACTCCGGTCGTCGTCTCCTCAGACCCCCCGACGATCCCCCTGGCCTTCGCCATGTGCGCCGCGACGTGCAGGTCCGCCCCGTCGTCAATGAGCTGCTCTGGCCGAGCCCCCAACACCTGCTCGATGCACCAGTTGTAGTCCTTCGGCGACTGGCCCCTCCATGCCCATACGTCGGTCCGGGTCGAGAGGTACGCCGCTATGTCGTCCTGCGTGGAAAGCGGGTTGGCTCCTGCGAGCTTGACATCGGCGCCCGCGCTCAGCAGGGCGTCTATCAGGACAGAGGTCTCCTTCGTGACATGCAGGCAGACCCCGACCTTGATCCCCTCGAGGGGCCTGGACTTCCCATACTTCTCTGCCAGATTGGTGAGCGCCCCCATGTGGGCCTTCGCCCACAGGAAGTTCCTCTCTCCGTCCCGGCTCAGCTTCGCATCCGCTACCCTTGTCATCTCTTCTCTCCCCGCAGCCCTGCGACGGTGTCCTCTATCAACTGTCTGACTGTCCTCCCCGACATCTTCATCACCTTAAGGACCTCTCCATGGCTCACCTTCGCCTGCATCCCTGCCGCCCAGTTGGTCGCTATCACGACCGACGCGTATCCGATGCCCTTCTCGTTCGCCAGGACCACTTCGGGGACCCCGGTCATCCCTACCACGTCCCCGCCGAGTATCTTGTACATCTTGATCTCAGCCGCCGTCTCGAACCTCGGTCCCTCCGCGCACACGTAGACGAGGTGCTGGTGGAGGTCCAGGCCCATCTTCTTCGCGGCCACGCTCAGCTCCAGGTTGATGTGCCTGCTGTATGGATAGGTCATGTCCGTGTGCACGACCTTGTCCTCGAAGAAGGTCGTCTGTCTCCGCTTCGTGAAGTCGAGGAACTGCTCGATAAGGCCGACCGCCCCCACCCGGAACCCCTGGTTCATCGACCCTACGGCGCTGGTGGCGACGACCTCCTTGACCCCGAGCTGCTCGAAGGCAGCGATGTTCGCCTTGTAGTTGATGCCGTGGGGAGGAGACTTGTGCGCGGCCCCGTGCCTCGCTATGATGACGTATCCTTCCTCAGGGTGAGGATAGACCACCGCCGTGCCGTAGCGGGTCCTGACCGTCTTGGGTCCGCTCAGCTCGAAGTGCTCAGTGACGCCGGTGCCGGTGATCACCCCGACGGGGGGTCTGTCCCTAGTCATACTTCGCAAGGGAATAGACGTCATAGCCTGCCAGCTTGCGCCTTCCGTTGAGGGGCTTCAGCTCAGTGACGAACGCGAAGCCCACGACCTTGCCGCCGAGCCTCTCCACGAGGGTGGCCGCCGCCTTCGAGGTCCCGCCCGTCGCCAGGAGGTCGTCCACCACCAGCACCCTGTCTCCCTTTGAGATCGAGTCAGAGTGCATCTCCAGCCCCTGCCTCCCATATTCCAGCTCGTAGTTCACGCTGATCTTATTCGCCGGGAGCTTCCCCACCTTCCTGGCCGGCACGAACCCCACGCCGAGCCTGTCTGCGAGGGGCGCCCCTACTATGAACCCGCGGGCCTCTATGCCCACCACCTTGTCGAGCTTCGCGCCCTTCCACTTCCTCTCCAGCGCGTCGGCGACCCTCCTGTTCAGCTTCCCGTTCCTCCAGAGGGTTGTGAGGTCCTTGAATGGGATCCCCTTCTTCGGGTAGTCGGGTATGGTCCTGATCGCCTTCCTGACGTCGGCTTCGAGGCCCCCCACTACGCGGTCAGCCTCGCATGTTCCAGCGCCGACCCGCACCCGCAGGTGCGCTCCGCCGGGAGCCGCTTGACGATCTGCTCGATCAGCTTCCTCAGGTTCTCCAGGTTCCTGTTGAACACCCTGATGACCTCCTCATGCGAGACGGCCTTCACAGTGGGGTCCCCCTCCAGCCCAGCATCGTAGTCTGTGACCAGCGAGATGTTGAGGAAGCACATCTCCTGCTCTCTGGCGAGGACGACCTCCGGGTACTGGGTCATGTTGATCACATCCCATCTCTGCCTCGAGAAGAACCTGCTCTCGGCTTTGGTGGAGAACCTCGGTCCCTGGATCACCACCACGGTCCCCGCTTCGTGGAACTTCAGCCCAAGCACCTGTGCTGCCTCCACCGCCGTCCTCCTCATCTGGGGGCAGTACGGCGAGGCGGTGCTGACATGGGTGGTGAGGGGCCCGTCGTAGAACGTGTCCTTCCTCCCTGTGGTGAAATTCACGAACTGGTCGCAGAAGACGAGGTCCCCTGGACCTACCTCGCTCTTCAGGCTCCCCACCGCGTTGGGGGCGATTATCCGGCCCACCCCGAGTTTCTTGAATGCGAACAGGTTGGCCCTGTATGGCACCATGTGGGGCGGGAACTCGTGATGGACCCCATGCCGCGGCAGGAATGCCACCCTCTTCCCTTCTATCTCAGAGAGCGTGACCTTCGCGCTGGGCTTGCCATAGGGGGTCGCCACCGACACCCCGCGCGACCCTTTCGCAAACTTGTAGAACCCAGAGCCGCCAAAGACGCCGAACTCCGCCCTCGGCTTCACAGCCCGCCTCCCGGCGTTTCCGATTTAATCTTTTGACTTCGTGCGAACCTTCCCGCCACGCCAGAAGACTTGAAATACCGAGAACGGCGGATTCGTCCGATGCCCCATTCATACGAGGAGCTTCTCTCCAGGGCCAGGTCAGGGCTGGACAAGGACGCGAAGAAGTCCGGAGCCCTCAGGCTGGAGCTACCGGAACCAGACGTAATCTGGGTCGGAAACAAGACCATCTTCCGAAACTACGCAGAGTTCCCCAAACTCCTCAGGCGCGACTCGGCCCGGGTCCTGATGTACCTTGCCAAGGAGCTCGCCACCGCCGCCTCTCTCGACGGCGAAAGGGCGATCTTCATCGGCCGCAAAGACAAGGACTCTTTCGCACAGCTGCTCCAGAGATACCTCAAGGAGGGCGTGGTCTGCCCGGTCTGCGGGAGCCCTGACACGCATCTCGAGAAGGACAAGCGCATGTGGTTCATGGTGTGCGAGGCCTGCGGGGCAAGGTCAGTGGCCAAGGTGGCATGACCCCCGACGGCAGGGGGTTCTCGGTGAGGACTGCCGAGTTCAAGGGGACCATCCTCGTGAACATGTGCGACGAGGAGCTGGTGGGGAAGACGGTGGAGGAGGGGACCCTGAAGGTGCATCTCTCGAAGGAATTCTATTCTGGGGAGGTCGTGGACAAGGGTGAGGCTCTCAGGCTCATCCGCACCTGCTCGGTCATCAACCTCGCAGGGACGAGATCGGTGTCGCTCGCCGTGGAGAACAAGGTGGGGGCACCGGAGGCGGTGCGGGAAATAGACGAGATTCCTTTCCTCATGATCTACAAATTCGCGGGCTAGTCCCCGAACTTCTTCAGCATCTCTTTCTGGGCGCCCGTCAGGTGCCTGGGCACCTCCACGTTCACGATGACGTACTGGCTCCCCTTCCCCCTTCCTCCGACCTTGGGGAGGCCCCTGTCCTTTATGGTGAACCTCTCCCCCGGCTGCGTGCCGCTCGGGATCTGAAGCACCGCGTCGCCGTAGAGGGTGGGGACCTTGACCTCGGTCCCGAGCATCGCCTGGATCGCATTGATCTTCGTCGTGAAGTAGACGTCGCTGTTCTCTCTCACAAAGGTCCTGTGCGGCCTCACGTTCACGACGATGTAGAGGTCGCCCGGCGGGGTCCCTGACTCTCCCGCGTCCCCCTCCCCCCTGAGCCGGAGCGTATGGCCGTCTTCCAGCCCGCCGGGCACCACGAGGCTGATCCTCCGTCTCCGCTCCACGACCCCTCTCCCCTTGCAGTCGGCGCAGGGCGAATCGATGGTGAATCCCCTCCCCCGGCACCTGTCGCACGCCGTGACCCTGACAAGCCTCGCGAACCCCGCAGACTGCACCTTCTGGACCTGTCCGGTCCCTCCGCAGGTCCCGCAGGCCCTGGGAGAGGTGCCGGCCTTGGCCCCGCTCCCGCCGCAGGTGGAGCACATCTCGGTCCTCGGGATCTCGATCTCCCTGGTCGACTCTGACACAAGGTCCTCGAGGTTAAGCTGGAGGTGGTACGTGAGGTCCTCTCCCCTGGCCGGCCTGCCGCCCCCTCCGAAGAACTGCGAGAAGATGTCGTCGAACCCGAACCCCGCCCCCCGGAAGAACTCGCCGAAGTTGACTCCCCGGAAGATGTCTTCTTGGCTGTAACGCTGGTAGACCCCCTCTCTGCCGAACGAGTCGTACTGCCTCCGCTTCTCGTCGTCCGAGAGCACCGCGTAGGCCTCCGAGATCTCCTTGAACCGCTCTTCCGCCTCAGGGGACTTGTTCCTGTCCGGGTGGAACTGGAGCGCCAGCTTCCTGTAGGCGTCCTTGATCTGGTCCTTGGCGGCTCCCTTCGGCACGCCGAGTACTTCGTAGTAGTCTTTGGCAGCCAACCTGAGCGTCCCTACTTGCCTTCAGACACCTTGTAGTCGGCGTCGCTCACGTTCTGGCCCCCCTGCTGCGGGCCCGGCTCTGCCTGCTGGGTCCGGGCTTGCTGCTGGTAGACCGACGCCCCAACCTCCTGGAGGACCTTCTTCAGCGCCTCGTTCTTCTCCCTGATCTGGGCGATGTCTTGGCCCCCTATGGCCTTCCGGAGGTCGGAAGCTGCAGCGTCCAACCGGTCGAGGTTCGCCTTGTCGACCTTCCCTTCGAGGTCGCGCTTTGTCTTCTCGGTCGTATAGAGGACCGAGTCGGCTTCGTTCCTAAGCTCCGCTTCGTCTCTCTTCTTCTTGTCCTGGTCAGAGAACGACTCCGCTTCCTTGATCAGCCTCTCCTTCTCATCCTTGGAGAGCTTCGTCGACGCGGAGATGGTGATCTTGTTCTCCTTGCCGGTCCCCATGTCCTTGGCTCCGACGGTCAGTATCCCGTTGGCGTCGATGTCGAAGGTCACCTCGATCTGCGGGACCCCTCTGGGCGCCGGCGGGATGCCTGCCAGGTTGAACATGCCAAGGGACGCGTTGTCTGCCGCCATGCTCCTCTCCCCCTGCACCACGTGGATGGTCACCGCCGTCTGGAAGTCGGCCGCGGTGGTGAACGTCTTGCTCCGCTTCGTGGGGATGGTGGCGTTCTTCTCGATGAGGTGCTCCGTTATCCCACCCAGCGTCTCGACTCCAAGCGAAAGCGGGGTCACATCGAGCAGGAGTATGTCCTTGATCTCCCCCGCCAGCACCGCGCCCTGAATGGCCGCCCCGATGGCCACCGCCTCCATCGGGTCCACCCCTCTTTCCGCGGGTTTACCAGCGACGTCCTCGACGAACTTCCTCACCAGCGGCATCCTCGTCATCCCTCCGATCAGGATCACCTTGTCAACCTGTTCGGGCGAGAGCTTCGCGTCGCTCATCACCCTCCGTATGGTCTGCTCAGTCTTCGCGACTATGGGCCGAGATACCTCTTCCAGTTTCGTCCTGGTCAGGGTGTAGTGGAGGTTCTTCGGCCCCGACGCGTCGCTGGCGATGAACGGCAGGTCCACGTCGGTGGAGGTGAGGTTCGAAAGCTGGATCTTGGCCTGCTCCGCCGCCTCCTTGAGCCTGGCCATGGCAGTCCTGTCCGAGCCCAGGTCCAGACCCGTCTTCGAGCGGAAGTCGTCCAGGAGCACCTGGATCACTGCCTTGTCTATGTCCGTGCCCCCGGTCTGCGTGTCCCCTGACGTGGCCAGCACCTGGAACACCCCCTTCCCGAACTCCATGATGGTGGCGTCGTGGGTGCCGCCCCCGAAGCTGAATACCAGTATCTTCATCTCCTTCTCTGTCTTGTCCAGCCCGTAGGCGAGAGACGCGGCGGTCGGCTCGTTGATGATCCTCACTACCTCCAGGCCGGCTATCTCCCCTGCATCCTTGGTCGACTGGCGCTGGTTGTCGTTGAAGTGGGCGGGGACTGTGATTACCGCCTTCTTCACCGGGTAGCCGAGGAACACCTCGGCGTCGTGCTTGACCTTCTGCAGGATGTACGAGCTGAGCTGTTCCGGCGAGTAGTCCTTTCCCGTAAGGGTGACGCGGTAGTCGGTGCCCATCTTCCTCTTGATCTCGAAGACCGTCCCGTCTGGGTTGGTTACAACCTGCCTCCTCGCGGGCTCGCCCACAAGCAGCTGCCCGTCCTTGGTGAAGGCCACCACTGAAGGGAACATCTTCCCCGCGGGGGTCGCTCCCTCGGCGCTTGGGACGACCACCGGCCTCCCTGCCTCCACCACGGCCGCGGCCGAGTTGGTGGTGCCAAGGTCTATCCCGATGATCTTCTCTCTCGCGCTACTCACTGATCTTCGCCTCTCCACTGGCCGCCTTTGACGCCAATTCAACTTTTACCATACTGGGCCTGAGGACCTGACCTCTGAACAAGAACCCTGGCCTCACTTCCTCGACCACCATGTCGGTCCCCCTGGCGTCCCCCTGGGACTTCGCGACCGCCTCGTGCACCGCCGGGTCGAAGGGCTTCCCTACCGCCTCTATCTTCTCGACCCCCACGGCCCTGAGCGCAGAGAGCAGGTTCCGCTGAACCATCCCTATCCCCTCCATCAGGTCTGCCCGCTCTGCCCCTTTCTCCGCATGCTTCACCGCGAGGTCCAGCTCATCCTGGACCACGAGGAGCCTGCTGACGAGCGACCTCGCCGACGCTTCGCCTGCTTCCTTCAACTCCCTCTCCGCCCTCTTCCGGTAGTTCTCCAGGTCGGCCTGGGCGTACTTCAGTCGGGTCAGAAGCTCCGCGTTCCTCCCCTTCTCGTTCTTCAGCTCTCGCTCCAGCTCGCCGAGCGCCGCTTGTTCCGCACCCTGAACTCCTTCATCTTTCGATTCTGACATGTGAGACCAGCCGTTCCCGCAGGAATCTCGTGCGCCTTCTCTCACATGTATAAATTTTAACGACTCCTGGCTAGCGCGTGGCCGAGCCAGACGAGACCAGCAAGATGAGAGAGCGCCTCCTACGCTTCGAGCGGGAGAGCAGGTACCTCAGGAAGGACTCGGACGAGAGGAAGGTCCTGGAGGAGGTGTTCGACAGGTCGACCCAGCTGGCCATCGAGGAGCTTATCGCGAGGAAGGACCTGGGCGAGCTGTACGGGGTCGTAAGCGCGGGGAAGGAGGCGAGGGTCTACCAAGGAAAGGACAGGGAGAAGGACCCGGTGGCAGTCAAGATCTACCTCGTCTCAGCCTCGGACTTCCGGAAGCGCATGAGCTACATAGCCGGGGATAGGAGGTTCGGTAAGCTCCCGTCAGGCTCCAGGGACACGATCTATCTCTGGACGCGGAAGGAGTTCAAGAACCTCCAGCTCGCAGACTCCGCGGGGATCAGAGTGCCCAAACCGCGCGCGTTCCTGAAGAACATCCTGATCATGGAGTACGTCGGGGTCCCCCCGCAGCCCGCCCCGACCTTCGCCGAATCCGAGGTGGACGAAGCCGACTACAGGTGGACGTTCGAGACCATCGGTACGCTTTGGAGGAAGGCGAAGATGGTGCACGCTGACTTTTCAGAGTTCAACGTCTTCAAGACCCCCGAGGGCGACGTGCTCTTCGACATGGGGTCGGCCGTCCTCGCTTCCCACCCCCAGGCCGGCCAATTCCTCAAGAGGGACGTCTCGAACATGGTCAGGTTCTTTAGGAAGCGCGGAATCTCGGGGAAGAGCCCCGAAGATTGGGCAGAGGAGATCACCAGATGAGTTTCGAGCAGGTCGTGCGGATTCCGGTCGAGAGGGTCGGCGCAGTGATCGGGAAGGAAGGGGCCACCAAGAGGTTCCTCGAAGGAGAGCTCGGGGTGAAGCTCTCCGTCGACAGCCGGGAGGGCCTGGTGACAGTGAAGGCCGAGTCCGCCGTAAAGATCGACCCGTTCTCCGCGACCCGGGTGATCGAAGCCATCGGGAGAGGCTTCGCTCCACAGAAGGCGAGGAGGCTCCTTGATGAGGGGACCGCACTTGAGGTGATCGACCTGCGCGACTACGCCGGACACAGCGTCAATTCGCTGGAGAGGATACGCGGGAGGGTCATCGGGCTGAAGGGCAAGTCGAGGAGGGTCATAGAAGAGCTCACGGGGTGCCACCTCTCGGTCTACGGGAGGACTGTGGCCATCATCGGGGAGGCCGGAGAGGTTCAGCTGGCCTCGGATGCAGTCAAGTCCTTGGCGACGGGGAGCCAGCACAAGAACGTGTACAACACGCTGCAGAAGGCGCGGACCAAGCGGAAGATGGAGCGGATGTTCCTGTGGGAAGGGACATCTCCGGAGACGATCGAGGAAAAACTCCGGAAACTCGAACATTAGCATATATCCGGTTTACGCCAGTACCTGCGGGGCGGGCACTGGCTCCTGCAAAGATGGAAATAGTCCTATTGGCATGCAATTCGACGGAAGTAGACATGAAGGAGATGGCCTAGCCTGAGCAGCAGAGCGACGTTTGCAGAGACATCATCACTTCAGATGTCCCAGCTCTACGCAGAAGGGCTCTCCATCGACGAAATAGCCTCACAGACCGGAAGGTCCTATTACTATACAAGGGAGAAGCTCCTCGAATCAGGCATGGCACTGCGGAGCAAAGCAGAGGGCACCAGGCTCTATGTATCTCGACATCCGGAGTGGTCGAGGCAATTCGTCAAACACAGGGTTGTGGGCGGGGAGCCGCTGACAGAGACCAAGGTTCTCCTCCTCGCGATGATGGCGACGGAAGGATACACAGACGAAACTTCGTTCGGGTTCACCAATCGCCAAGACCTGTTGCACGCAGAATTCATTGGTCGGGTCAGAGACGTTTATGGTGACGTCCATGTTGGCCGAAACGGTCTCACTTCGAGGGTCTCAAGCATCGAAATTGCCAGGGACCTAGCAGGATTCCTACCATTCAAGACATTCAATGCCGAAGCCTTGAATTATATCATGAAATCGGCTTCAACGACTCCGAAGGTCCTTAGGGTCATCGCTGACACCGAGGGGGCATTCATCATCTCCATCAAGAAGGCAAAGCGCAATTTCACCGTAGAATCAAGAGTCGTGCTTGCGAGCTCTAATCCGCGGTTCACGGCCCAAATCGGAACCCTCCTGGACGCAGTGGGGATAGAGCACCGTGTCTCGTCCCTGGGCGCGATTATCTACAAGAAGAGCCAGATAGCCCGATTCATCGAAGGAGTAGGTTTCACCCCTGGCGTCAAGGTAGTCCGACGGAAGGGGGTTGTATCGAACTGGTACGGGGCTGAGAAGGCGGGCCTGCAGAATCTCTTCCTGAAGGTATCTTTCGAACAGAAGCGGGCACGCGCCATGGGTATCAGAGGGTGCTTCGCGGACTGCTTGACGAGAGACCAGACTTTTCGGCGGCTCCGGAGCTGGTACGCCGAGGTCAATGGGGGTGGTGAATCCTGAGCAGCAGAACTGCGTTCGCAGAAATCTCGCCCTCTGAATTCTTTCTACCGTAATCGTGACCTCGCAGGCTTCACCAACCCTGCGCGGGCGCTCTACATGGCGGTAAGAGAACTGGTCGAGAACTCCTTCGACGCGGCGGAGCTGGCAGGCATAAACCCTGACGTCTACGTGAGGATCATGGCGGAGAACCCCAACCCTGAGATCCCCGAACCCAAGCCCTACCGGCTCACTGTCGTTGACAACGGCCCTGGCGTGGCGCCGCAGCACGTCCCCAGCGCCTTCGGGAAGGTGTTCTACGGCTCGAAGTACGTCCTGAGACAGTCAAGAGGGATGTTCGGGCTCGGCGGCACCATGGCCATACTGTA
Source organism: archaeon (assembly GCA_021807225.1). Next base: position 26,298 of record JAKAPI010000004.1, read on the forward strand.
CGGCCAGATCACCACCAACCGGCCTGTGACGATAGTCTCCTCTCCCGACGGCAAGAGGAAGTACGGGTTCCAGATGATGATCGACATCAGCGAGAACAGGCCGATGGTCCTGAAGCGCTTCAACAGCGACGCCGACGGGACCACGGGGACCAGGGTGGACATGATCCTCGAGGGGGACTACCTACGCTCTTCGCAAAAGATAGGGGACTACTTCAAGCAGACCGCCATGGTCGCGAGCTACGCCAACATCACCTTCGTCGACCCCCAGGGGCAGGTCACCTTCTACGAGAGGGCGACCACTTCCATGCCACCGCCACCGAAGGAGACACTCCCGCACCCCTACGGCGTAGACGTGGAGGCCCTCAAACGGATAATCAAACTATCGGAGGAGCACGACATGAAGACGTTCATGGTCACCCACTTCCACAGGGTGGGGGACAAGATCGCTACCAAGTTCCTCGAATTCGCGGGCATCAGCCCTAGGCTCCCGCCCAAACGGCTGAACACGAACCAGGTCGTCGCGATAGTGGACGCGCTGCAGCGGTTCCCCGACTTCCTCCAGCCCGACGCGGCTGTCCTCTCCCCCATCGGCGAGGATATCCTTCTCACGGGGATCAACAAGGAGCTCCAGCCCGAGTTCTCGACGGTGGTCACGAGGCCACCATCCTCCTACTCGGGGTTCCCCTTCCTCGTGGAGGTGGGGGTCGCCTACGGCGGCAAGGTCCTCCAGCCCGGGGTCAAGCTGTTCAGGTTCGCCAACAGGATCCCGCTGCTCTATGACGAAAGCTCCGACGTCAGCTTCGAGGTCCTCAACGAGGAGGTTGACTGGCGCAGGTATCACGTCCCCCAGGACGCCCCGGTGGGGGTGATCACCCACATCGCGAGCACCAGGATCCCCTACAAGACGGTGGGGAAGGAGTACATCGCCGACAGGCCCGAGATCCAGAGGGAGATCAGGAACGCCGTGAGGGAGGCGCTGAGGCGCCTAGGCATCTTCCTGTCGAAGAAGGGGAGCATGGAAGCGGTCCAGCGGAAGATGAACATCTACGGGAAGTACCTGCCTCTCATCGCCCAGTTTTCGACCGAGCTGGCGGGGAAGACGACCCCGCCGGACTACAAGAGGCTGATCGGCGAGGGCGGGATGGTAGTAGAAGAAAACGAGGCGGCAGCCGCCGAGTCGGAAGCCGCAGGAGGAGTGGAGAATGCCAGCAAAGAAGAAGGCGACCAAGAAACAATCGACAAGTACGGCGGAAGCTAGGCAGAGCACCGTCCAGGGGCTCCTGAAGGACCTCGGGGGGAGCATCTACGGCGACCTGGACGAGGGGCGCTTCCCCAGCCTGACGCTGGCCAGCAGGTCGGTCCGCAACATAGTCTACGACAAGAAGCTCCAGCAGTTCGTCCTCGGTCCGACCACCGTGAAGAAGTCGTCGGGGAACATCAAACACATCCGCCCGTTCACACAGCTGGTGTGGCTCGCCTACTTCGCGAAGAAGCTGGTGGACGAGAAGCGGACCTCGACCCTGAGAGACGTCTTCTACTCCGCCCAGGCCTTCAACGTCGAGTTCCAGGACCAGGCCGAGTCGGACGAACTGATCACCGACCTGGAGGTGCTCATGCAGATGGCCCGCGAAGGGATGAACATCTACCCGGAGGAGAGGAGCGCGATCTTCGGCGACATGAAGATCGAGTACACCGTCCCCGGATATGAGGGGAGGCTCGCAGACCTCTCAGCCAACCCGGACGGCGTCATGATCGGGCCTGCGCTCACCACCGCCGAGTTCAGGGACACGGACGCTGAGATGGTCCTTGCGATCGAGAAGGGCGGCCTCTTCACCAGGTTCATCGAAGAGAGGGTCCATCAGAAGTACAAGGCGATCCTGATCAACACAGCGGGCCAGCCTCCGAGGTCCACCCGGTACCTGATTCGCCGCCTCAACCAGGAGCTCGGCCTGCCGGTGGGGATACTCTGCGACGCCGACCCCTGGGGGGCGCACATAGCCATGGTCATCAAAAGCGGGAGCGCGAACGCGGCCCACCTCAGAGAGCTGACCACCCCCAACGCCGTCTGGCTGGGGGTCTACGCCAGCGACATCCAGAAGTACAAGCTCCCTTCGGACAAGCTCACCGAGGTCGACGTCAAGAGGCTCTACGAGCTGAAAGCGGACCCCCGCTACACGGAGAAGATGTGGCACGAAGAGCTCGAGACATTCCTGAAGTACAAGCGGAAGAGCGAGCAGGAGGCATTCGCCAGGTACGGGCTCAGCTACATCGTGGACACCTACCTCCCTGAGAAGCTCCAGATGATGAAGAGCTCCTAGGCTTCACGGCGGCTAACTGCTAAATACCCTGACCAGTCTGGCCGAAAAGACAGCCTTGACGTTCACAGCGCAGCAGTCCAGGGTCGACGCCCTCGTCAGGCTCCTGGGCCTCATCGTGCTGGCCTTCGGCCTGCTGATGCTCTACTACACCTACGCGAACGCCGACGCGGCGGGCATAGCGCCTGAGATAATCACGGTGAACTACTCGCTGGGGATACTCCTCTCCGTCGTAGGGCTCTTCGCCACTTTCTCGAAGTTCAAGTGACAGGTTTGCCAATCAAGATAGCGGTGGCCGGGGTCGGCAACTGCGCCTCGGTGTTCGTGCAGGGGATCAGGTTCTATTCTGGCGACGAGCGCAAGGGCCTCTGGCACCCCAACATAGCCGGCTTCAAGGCCAAGGACGTCCAGGTCGTAGCTGCCTTCGACATCGACGCCCGGAAGGTGGGCCTCGAGCTGTCCAAGGCGCTGCTCGCGCCTCCGAACGTCGCAAGGCGCTACCTGTCGCTGCCAAGGTCCAAGGTCATCGTCGAGCCCGGCATCACGAGGTCAGACGTCGCGCCGCACCTCAGCGGGGCCAGGCTGGAAAGGTCCAGCTCTGAGGACGTGTCAAAGAAGCTCGAAGCCGCTGGGGCAGACATGTTGGTGAACCTAATCTCCTCCGGCTCCAGCGCGTCATCGGAGGAGTACGCCCGGGCGGCCCTGAAGGCGGGGATCGGGTTCATCAACTGCACGCCCGCCCTGGTCCTCAGGAACAACAAGCTCGTCGCCGACTTCCAGAAGGCGAAGCTTCCGCTCATCGGGGACGACCTCATGAGCCAGTTCGGGGGGACCGTCTTCCACAAGGGGCTCCTTGGGCTGCTCGTCAAGAGGGGGGTCAAGATCTCGAAGAGCTACCAGCTTGACGTGGGAGGCGGGTCAGAGACCGAGAACACCATCAACGAAGAGATCAAGATGGCGAAGAGGGCGGTGAAGACCGACTCCGTGGCCACCGAGGTCCCCTACAAGTTCGAGACCATAGCCGGCACAACCGACTTCGTAGACTACATGGGGAACGACAGGACGAGCTACTTCTGGTTCGAGGGGAACTCATTCCTTGACAGCGGCATCTCAGTCGACGTGTACCTGAGATCCACCGATGGCGCGAACGCAGGGAACGTCCTGCTCGACGTGGTCAGGGCCACATACCGCTCCATGAAGGTCGGAAAGCTGGGGACCATGGGTGAAATCTGCGCCTATGGCTTCAAGTCTCCGCCCAAGCCCGCGCCCTTCGAAGAGGCCTACACCAAATTCGCCGCGCTCTACGTCCGCTGAGTAGCCCCTTCCTTCGAGTCCTGAGAACTTGGTGTCCTCGGGCGTTACTGACCCTCAGGGAGCAAGACCGCAGCTTGGGCCTGGTGGGGCATCGACCCTCCATCGAAAGGTTTGAAATGTCGAACTCCCCTCCAGAGGCTTGGACGATGAAGCTGGAGAAGGTCGGCAGGCTCGAGTTGACCTACACCGATATGGACGAAGAGCTTTCGTATCAGGACGGGGGGCAAGTCTATGGGATCCTCACAGGAAAACTCGAGGCAGGTGAGCTGGAGGGGACGCTCCACACGACCAATCTCGCCCGTCAGCGCCCGGACGGAGTGTTCACTCCCACCCTACGGGGGCTCTTGACCACATCCCAGGGAGCAAAACTGTTCTTCACCATGGACGGACTCTCCCTCCGTGACCCCAAAGCCAATCCTCCAAGGCGTCAGGTAGTCGCTGGAATCACGTTTTGGACAGCCGACCCCAAGTTTAGGAGTTGGAACGACGTCTACCTTGTCGCAGAGCTGGAGGGCAGGGCAGTAGGCAACGCGTGGGGAGTGGTCGGCAACCTGTACCAGTGTATCCCGGAACTGTGAATGCCGAGTTATTTCCACTGCCTGTCGGACCTTTTTGGGCCTCTCTTGCGTTTTGACAGGCAGATCCAACTACCACAGGCGTCATGCCCTGGCGTAGTAAGACCGAGGCTATTCTGCCAAACGGCGTCAATTCTAGGTTAATCGACGAGCGGCGACGGTCGGACTCGAACCGACGACCAATTGGTCTCCGCCTGGCGGGTTAACAGCCAATTGCTCTACCACGCTGAGCTACGTCGCCGCGTTTCGACGGGCAATGAAGTGCGCTCAAAAACGTTGTTTATACCCCAATCCGGCCTCCGGGGCATCATGGGAGGGCCTACACCGGCTGACGGCAGAAGGGAAGTCGAGGGGGTGGTGCGGGCCTTCTTTGAAGCGGGCAAGAACAAGGATTTGACGGCTCTTGCGGACTTCCACGCGCCCAGGGAACTCTTCACGAAGTTCGACGAGAACCCCCCTTACACGCGCCAGAACTCCGAGGAGGCGTTCGTCTACGAGCAGGCCGCTTTCGCGAACATCTCCGACTACCGGTATTCCATCGACGACCTGCGAGTAGACCTCCTTGGCGAGTCTGCGGTGGCTACGTTCTACCTCACCTACGGCGGGATGTTCGTGAACGACTACTCGTTCGAAGGCTCCCCCGTCAGCGGGAGGGCGCGGGTGTCCATGGTCCTGGTAAGGACGCCGAGGGGGTGGAGGATCGCCCACGAGCACTTCAGCAGATATCCCGACTGGGTCGGCCCCAAGCCCAAGGGCTAGCGCCACCGTTATCTATCGAACCTGCGTCCGCATGGGGGCTTGGCCCTGGACTTGTTTGACGCCTGGTACTTCATCTTGGGCCTCCTCCTAGCCAACGGAGTCCCTCACTTCGTGTTCGGGCGCGCCGGGAAGTTGTTCCGGAGCCCCTTCGGCAGGAGGTCACCCCCGAAGGTCAACGTTGCGTGGGGGTCGGCCAATTTCCTCGCCGCCACGGCAATCGGCCTGGTGGTGGCGTACGCCGGCCTCTACGACTCGTACTCGCTGCTCTTCCTCCTCCTTGGCTTCTGGCTGATGGTGCTGAACTTTGGCTTCTCCATCAACAGGTTCCTGAACGAATAGGCCCTCACGCACCCGAGGTGATCCTTGACGGCTGCCGCCACCAATGGTACAGGATGACCGCCACGACCGCAATCCTTCCATAGATCGTGAAGCCCATGAGCTCCGAGGTCACCGGGATGTTGAACAGCCCGCCCTGGAACGTGAACAGGACGGTCGAACCTTGGAACCCGAGCTGGCCCTCGATCCAGGGGAGCAGGGCCCTGTGGAATCCAAACAGTAGGTCTCCCACGAAGAAGTACCCTACGTCGTTCATCAGCGACACCAACAGACCCAGGCTCAGGGCAAGCTGCCAGTCCTTGAACCCCTGGAACACGATCAGAACCCCGAACGGGGCCATGTAGGTCATCACCAGCCAGATGTGGTAGGCAGGGGCGCTCGTCCCGTACAAGTCCACCCAGTTGATGAGCACCAGGCCGTAGAAGGCGGAGAAGAGGATGAGCTTGAGCAGGGTCATCTGCCTGACATCTGTCGGCCTCAGCCCCCACACTATCATCTCGATCCCGTTCAAGAAGACGATTACTCCCAACAAAGGCACCAACGTCAGCGCCGCGATGTTGGGGATGATGACGGCCCCCACCGCCAGCAACATCGTAAGCGCGCCCATGAGCAGCGCAGACCCCCTCAGCCAGGCAGGGTGCCCCCTCTTGGTCGAATGCAGGACCCTCCCCAGACCCTGGATTGCCAGGGTGATGGCGAGGAGAAAGACGAGGGTCTCGAAGCTCATCCCTGGCAGGACTATCCCGACTGCGAGCAAGGCGGCGGTCAGCAGCCCCCCTCCCAGGAGGCCGAGGGACTCGAGGCGCGCCAGCCCCTTTCGGAAGCCTCCGCTGACCATCATCCTCACGGCGCTGAAGACCAGCGCCACAGAAAGCAGGAGGACCAGCTCTGAGGTCTGATAGTCAAGGTTGGCAAGAACAACCACGGACACCACCACCGACGCAAGCCCCAGGATCACCTCGGAGAGCCTGAGCCAGTGGGGCGGGGCTGCGCTGTCTGGATTGAGCGTCATCGGCGACCCTTGGACCCGGCTGTTAACTAAGATTGGTGTGGGCCCGGCCGGATTTGAACTGGCGACCGACCGGTCTCTCCAGGGTACGCCCGTATGAGCCGGTCGCTCTAACCGAACTTCTCGCTCGGGCTCTGAGCTACGGGCCCACTTTCGCCGCTCCCCGGCTGCTGCCTTTAAGCGGCTCGGCTAAGCGTAAATAGCCCCGAAAACAGTCAAATTCCAGTAACACAGTGAGCAAGGACCAAGACGAAGGGTTCGAGGACATCCTGGCCGAGCTCGACCGCGAGGAGGCAAGGGTAAAGATCAGGATGGAGATGCGCCGCTTCGGAAAGCCGACCACCGTGATAGAGGGCATCAAAATGAGCGACAAGGACCTCCACGAGCTCAACTCGAAGATGAAGCGGGCCCTCGCTACCGGAGGGACCGTGAAGGACGGGATAATGATCCTCCAGGGAGACCACAGAGAGAGCGCCGCGAAGATGCTCAAGGAGAACGGCTTCTCTGAAGGGGCCATCGAGGTAATCTAGGCGCCTCCGCCGCGTCTCATCTGCTCGACCCATCTCAAACTTTTAAAGGGTAATTCAAGGCGCCGCCTACAGGCGGAGTCATAATGTCGAAGCCCATTACGACCTTCGAGGACTTCGTCAAGCGGATAATCATCGTAGTGTTCTGGGTCGCCCTCGTGTCCGTGGTCGTCCTGCTGCCGATCTACTACCTTCTGGACGCCGAGTTCCACTTCCCGGTCGACTTCATCCATCTTGCGATAAACCCCAACCTCATCATAGCATACCAGCTGAACCTCCTGGCGACCGAGCCGTTCCGGACGCTGTTCGCCCTGACCGTCTTTCCGGGGTTCACCTTCGTCGCTGTGTACGGTACCATCTTCATGGGGTGGGTCGAACGCAAGCTGACCGCGAAGATCCAGCTCAGGACCGGCCCGATGTACGCCGGAAGGCTCGAAGGCATCCTGCAGAACATCGCAGACTTCTTCAAGCTCGCGTTCAAAGAGATAGTGATTCCGAACGGCGTGGACGCTGCGACATTCGTCGCCGTCCCCTTCGCGCTGATGGCGGTCGCGGGGGCTCTTGTAGCCCTGGTCCCGCTTTCCCCCACCACATACATCGCCAACCCTTCAGTAGGGGCCGTCTTGGTATTCGCCATCCTCGGCTTCACCCCGGTGATAGTCCTCCTCGCGGGGTGGGCGAGCAACAGCAAGTACCCGTTCCTCGGCGGGCTCAGGGCCCTGCACCAGCTGGTGGCCTATGAGATCCCGCTGATACTCTCGCTGGTGGGAGTGGTAATCCTCTCAGGTCAGCTCGACCTGATGAACATAGTGCAGGCACAGACGGGGCTGTGGTACATCGTACTACAACCGATCGGCGCCATCGTGTTCTTCATAGGCGCGCTGGCTGAGCTCGAGCGGATACCCTTCGACATCCCAGAGGCGGACAGCGAGCTGGTCGCAGGCTGGCAGACCGAGTACACCAGCATGCTCTTCGGCACCTTCCAGCTGGCCAACTTCTCCAGGATGTACATCCTGGCAGGGCTCTTCACCACGTTCTTCCTCGGAGGCTGGCTCGGCCCGGCCCCGGTCCCGCCAGAGGCCTGGTTCATCCTGAAGGTCACCGTGGTGATGATCCTGATGATGCTGCCTCGGTCGATCATGCCGAGGCTCAGGATCGACATGCTCCTCAGGGCCGGCTGGGTGAAGCTGCTCGCCCTGTCCTTCGCCAACATCTTCCTGACCATGGTGATCGTATCACTGGGAGTGGTTCACTAGCATGGCGGTCTTGTCCTACATCAAGGGGGTCTTCGTGGCCACCTGGTCCGGCGTCAGGCACCTCTTCCGGCCCCGAATGACGCTGAAGTACCCCGAGCAGAAGCTCGACCTCGAAGGGCCGGGCTACAAGTACGACGCCAAGCTGGGGGTCGGCCTGCCCGGGTTCAAGGGGAGGCACGTCCTGTCGTTCGAGAAGTGCACCGGGTGCCAGCTCTGCGCCATCGCCTGCGACGGAATCGCCGTCGCCATCGACATGCAGAAGGTCGCGAAGGGAAAGCCGCAGAACAAGAAGGACATCTGGCCCGCGGTAGACTACGGCAGATGTGTCTTCTGCGGACTCTGCGTCGACGCCTGCCCCTTCGACGCCCTGGACATGACCAACGACTATGAGCTCTCCGCCTTCGACAAGATGAGCCTGAAGTACACTCCAGACATGCTCTCCGTCCCTCCGAAGCTGGAAGGGAAGAAGTACAAGGTGAAGTTCGACACCGACAAGGGGGTCGTCACCTACGGCTGACCTCGTGTTCATCGCCGCGGCTGTGGTGACGGTCGGGAGCGCGATCTTCGCCCTCGAAGCCAAGGAGATAATTTACGGCGCCATAGGCCTAGCCGGCTCCCTCTTCGGGGTCGCCACTCTGTTCTTCCTGCTGAACGCCCCCTACGTCGCGGTGTTCCAGATTTCGGTCTACATCGGGGCGGTAGCCGTCCTCATCCTGTTCACGGTCATGCTGGTGAGGCAGGAAAAGTGGGCCAAGGAGGTGAAGCCCAGGTCGCTGACCCGCGTGGCAGGGCTCTTGACCGGGTTCGCCGTGGTCCTCGCCCTTGTCTTCGCCGTTATCGCCACCAACCTTTCGCAGTTCAGCAGCATAACCAACAGCGCGACCTTCATCAACATCGGGCAGCTCATATCCACCGGGGACTCGCCGGTCCTCGAGGTCCTCGCCCTGGTGCTGGCTGCTTCAGTGATAGGCGCTCTGACCCTCTCTAGGGTCGACCGGGAGGACACGAGCCAATGAACTACCTGTCAGACTACGTCATAGTCTCCGCGATGCTCTTCGGCATAGGCGTCTACGGACTCGTGACGAAGAGGAACGCCCTTCGGCTTCTCTTCGCCGTGGAGCTGATGATCAATGCGGCGAACCTGAACTTCGTCGCCTTCGGCCAGTACCTCCCCTACGCATCTGGGGCGCCCGCGCCCAACGCCCTCGGCCAGACCTTCGTGCTTTTCTCAATCGCCCTCGCCGCCGCCGAGGCGGCAGTCATTCTCGCCATAGTGGTGGTGGCATACAGGCTGCACCAGGACGTCGACGTAAGCGAACTGAAGTCCATGGAGGGCTAGAAAGTGTCGAGATACCATCCTGCATCCAAGAAGGAGACGCCGGAGTAGTCGCAAGTGTACCCATACCTGCTGCTACTGTCGGTACTCGCGCCCATAGTCGCCGCCGCGCTTTGCTACCTCGCCTCGCCGTGGCTGGGGAGGCGCGTAGGATGGATCGCATTCGCGGCCCTCTTCCTCACCACCGCTGTTCTGATGCTCGAGGACGGCCCTGCACTATTCTCCGGCGGCTCGGTGGCGGCCGAGTCTTACCCCTGGGCGCCGAGCGCGGGCCTGACCTTCGGATTCCTGGCTGACGGCCTCAGCTTCCCCGTTGCCATCCTGGTCAACCTTGTCCTGGCCGCCACCGCGGTCTATTCGATGCCCTACATGCAGGGAAGGGTCAGGGCGCTCTTCGGCGAAGAGAGGTCGGGGAGCTACGGCCTGTACTATCTGAACTTCATGCTCGTGGCCGCAGGGCTGATGGGGATCGTCCTCTCGACGAACCTGATTGAGCTCTATCTGTTCCTGGAGCTCGTGCTCATCCCCACGTTCGTCATAATCAGCCTGTTCGGCTACGTGCAGAAGGAGCGGGTCGCCATAATCTACATCATCTGGAACCAGTTGGGCGCCTTCATCTTCCTCGCCGGGATCGCCCTCTTCTATTCGGCCGCGGGGACCTTCGACCTTACCCCCGCGTCCCTGGCCGCGGCGTCTGCCAACTCGCTCGCCTACTGGATCGTGGGGCTGATACTCGTCGGATGGCTGGTGAAGATGGCGGTCTTCGGAGTCCACATGTGGCTCCCGATCACCGAGGCCGAGTCCCCGACTTCCTTCGCGCCAACCATGGCCGTCGTCTCCGGGATAGGGGTCTACGTCATAGCCAGGGTGCTCTTCTTTGGCATGCCCTCTGTCTTCAGCGCCTTCAGCCTTCCACTGATGGCCTGGGCAGTCCTCACCATGTTCTACGGGGGGGCGGTGGCCATGGCCCAAAACGACGTCAAGTACATCTTCGCCTGGTCCACCATGAGCCAGACCGCCTACTCGGTGCTCGGGCTGGCCAGCACGTCTGCCCTCGGGGCCGCCGGAGCGGTCTTCTTCTTCGGGAGCCAGATACTGGGCAAGTTCGTTGTGTTCGCCGTGGCCGGCATCCTGCTTACACAGACGGGGACCCGGGACGTCAGGAAGATGGGGGGCCTTGCGGCGAAGATGCCATTCACCGCCGCCCTGTTCGTCCTCGGCGCCCTGATACTCTCCGCAGTGCCGCCGACAAGCGGGTTCCAGTCCGAGTGGATCATGTTCGCGGGCATCTTCTCGCAGGGAGCGCAGGGGTCGTCCGCCTACCTGGCACTTGCCATCCTTGGCTTGGTCGCGACCCTCTTCACGGTCGCCTACACCTTCTGGCCCGTCAAGCGCATATTCTTCGGCCCGCTCGCCTCGGGACTCGAGGAAGTGAAGGACGCGCCCCTGGTGATGACCGTGCCCCTGCTCGCCATAGTGGTCGCCTCGGTCCTGATAGGCATCTATCCAGACCTGGTATCCAAGTTCCTCATCGGGTTCGCCAACGCAGTCACAGGAGTCGTCCCATAGGATGTCCTTCGCGATCCCGTCCTACTTCGTGTGGCTGATATTCATCCTCCCCTACGTGGGGGCGCTCGTCACCCTGGGGCTGAGGAAGGCGGGGAGGCTCGGGGACTACGCAGCAGTCGCGTTCTCCTTCCTCTCAGCAGCCTTCGCCCTGACCATGCTCATCCCTGTCCTGGAGGGCCAGGCCCCAACCGTCGTCAGCGTGCCGCCGCTGGCGACGAGCATCCCATGGATCTCGGGGCTCGGGATCACCATCGGCGTGCTCACCGACTCCTACACGGCCATCCTGACCAACGTAGTCGCCTGGGTCAGCTTCCTCATAGTCCTGTACAGCGTGGAGTACATGAAGGGCGACGGGGGCCACAACCGGTTCTTCTTCTTCATGATCCTCTTCATCGGGAGCATGCAGCTCATCGTCCTGTCAGACAATCTGCTCTCTCTTTTCATCGGCTGGGAGATGGTGGGGCTCTGCAGTTACGCCCTCATCGGCCACTACTGGAAGGACGAGACCAAGGACTGGGTCGGCACTCCGGGGGAGAAGGCCCTCGGGGAGGGGCAGGCCTACTCGCCGTCGCAGGCAGGCATGAAGGCCTTCGTAATGACGAGGATCGGAGACGTGGCCATGCTCGCCGGCATCCTGATCTTGTTCTACTACTCCGGGACCTTCAACTACCACGCGCTGGCCAGCGACCAGGGCTCCTGGTTCCAGCACCTGTACTCCAACGGCCTGCTCGTCCCCGTCGGACTCCTGATCTTCGGGGGCGCGGTCGGAAAGTCGGCCCAGTTCCCGCTCCACGAGTGGCTCCCCGACGCCATGGCGGGCCCCGCTCCGGTCTCGGCGCTCATACACGCCGCGACAATGGTGAAGGCGGGGGTCGTGCTGATAGCCAGGGTGGCCCCCATCTTCTACTTCATCGCCCTGGCGAACCCCTCCATCGGGGTCGGCTCGGTCCAGCCCTTCTTCATGACCGTCGCCTGGATAGGGGCATTTACGGCGATCCTCGCCGCGAGCCAGGCACTGGTTGGCTTCGAGCTCAAGAAGATCCTCGCCTACTCGACCGTCTCGCAGATCGGTTACATGATGCTGGCCGTGGGGGTGGCGGGGCTGTCTACGGACTTCTCCCTGGGGCTGTCTGCCGCTCTCTACCAGCTCATGAGCCACGCCATCTTCAAGGCGTGCCTCTTCCTCGCCGCTGGAGCACTCATCCACGCCGCCGACTCGAAGTACATCAGCGACATGGGAGGGATGCGCGACAAAATGAAGGTGACCTTCGCCGCCGTCCTGATCGCCGCGGCGTCGCTCTCCGGCATTCCACCGTTCAGCGGGTTCTGGAGCAAGGACGCGGTCCTAGGCGCGGCATGGAGCTCCGGCCAATACGCTCTCTTCGCCGTAGGCGCCCTCACCGCTGGCATGACCGCCTTCTACTCGTTCAGGATGCTCGGCCTGGTCTTCTACGGCGACCGGAGCAAAAGGCTCGCCGAGGTCGAGGCCGAGGGGCACCATGTCCATGAGCCGAGCCCCTTCATGTGGATCCCCTACTCCATACTCGCCGGGCTCACGGTGGTGATAGGGCTCGCGGCCACGGCGGGCCTGGTGGTTCCTTCCTTGAACGTGGACGCCACGCTCCAGGCCGCCGCTCAGAACTACATCGGCTCCCTCTTCCCGAACGCGCCTCTCGCCGCCCCCTCTGCGACCATCGAAGCGATTCCAGCGGGGCTAACCCTCGCGATCGTCGCTCTGGGCTTCCTTGCCTCCGCCGCCATCTACATCGCCAGAAGGGCGCCACCGACGAGATTCGTCGGGGACACAGGAATCTTGCACGGCCTCTACATCTTCCTGGAGAAGCGATGGTACATCAACGCAGTCTACTACAAGGTCTTCGTCAACGCCCCCATCGCCGCTTCGCGGTGGCTCAGTGAGAACTTCGACTACAGGGGACTGTTCAGGGTCAACGACGCGGGGTCAGCCCTTGGGGTAGCTGTGTCGGGCGCGGGCAACTGGTTCGACGCGAACGTGGTCGACGGGGCCGCCAACGGCCTCTCCGAACTGGGCCAATCTCTGTCTAGGGCCTTCCGTAGGATCCAGACCGGTATCTTGGAGCAGTACGCACTCGTGTTCGCCATCGGCGTAGTCCTGCTTGTCGCGTTCCTGCTCCTGGCCATGTGGCAGGCAGGACAGGGGGTATTCCTGCCATGAGCTTCGTCCTGTCGCTGCTGATCGCGCTTCCGCTGTTCGCCACCCCGTTGGTCTATGCCCTGTTCAAGGTGAACAAGAGACTTGGGATCTACGGATCACTGGCGATCTCCGCGGTCGTCCTCCTTATCGCCGGCTACGTGTTCTGGCAAGTATACGCGACCCCGCCTGCGCCAGGCCACTATCTGTTCCAGGAGAAGTACTCGTGGGTCAGCTTCAGCTATTTCGGCCTCGACTACCTGGTGGGGACCGACGGGCTCAGCTCCCCTCTCCTCTTCGTGTCCGCGTTCCTCACCGTCCTGTCGATCTTCGGGTCGAGGAAGCTGATCGACCACCACGAGGCCGAGTACTACTCCCTGATCTTCCTCTTCGAAGGCGCGATCATGGGGGTCTTCACCACGTTGAACCTAATCCTGTTCTACATCTTCTGGGAGGTAGTCCTCATCCCGATGTTCTTCTTCATCGGGGTCTGGGGCGGCCCAAGAAGGAAGTACGCCGCTCTGAAGTTCATCATATTCACCTTTACGGGGAGCACGATAATGCTCCTTGGGTTCCTCTACTTCTACATGGGGATGCCCACCCCGAGCTTCGACATCCCGACAATCCAGGCGCTCCTGCAGACTCATCAGGTTCCCGTCGCCCTCGAGTACCTCCCGCTAGTAGCGTCTTTCATCGGGTTCGCGGTGAAGCTCCCGCTAGTCCCCTTCCACTCATGGCTCCCTGACGCCCACGTGGAGGCGCCTTCGCCCATATCGGTGCTGCTGGCCGGGGTGCTCCTGAAGATGGGAGGGTACGGCTTCCTAAGGATCAGCATCGGGCTCTTCCCAGGGGCCTCCACCCAGTACGCCTGGATCTTCCTGGTCCTCGGGCTCTTCTCAATGTTCTACGGGGCTGTCGCCGCGATCCTCCAGAGGGACCTGAAGAAGATGATTGCGTTCACGAGCATAAACCACATGGGCTTCGTCCTGTTCGGGGCCTACGCCACGCTGATCTCGGGCAACCTCCTCGGCATCCAGGGGGCCATATTCCAGATGTTCACCCACGCGCTGGCGGTCGGATGCCTCTTCATGCTCACCGGCTACGTCCAGCATCAGGCCGGCACCAGGGAGATTCCGCTGCTGAAGGGCCTTGGGAAGAACATGCCCCGAACCGCGGCCGTGCTGCTCCTCGCGTCTGCCGCAGCAATGGGGCTCCCGCCCTTCTCGAGCTTCCTGGCAGAGTTCATGGTCATATCGGCCGGCATTTCCGCGTCGGCCTACACGGCGATATCCATCCTCGTCCCCGTGCTGACTGCAGGTTACTTCCTCTGGATGATCAAGAGGACCGTCCTCTCCCCTGCCGAGGGCGACCATGGGGTCCATGATATGGGCTGGTCGGACGTCGTCGGGTTCGCTGCATATCTTGTGCCCCTTGTGGTGTTCATCGTCGCTTCCTATGTCATCCTCAATCCTGCTCTCCCGGTGGCGGAGTTCCTGAAGGGGTTGGCATAGTCTGATCGACTACCTTACCGTCACGATCGTCGTCCTGGCGGCCGCCGCCCTCCTCCTCCCCCTGCTGCAGCTGTCAAAGAGGGGTTCGGCGAAGCTCCCCGGCTACGTGCTGGTGCTGGTGCTCGCCGCGGCGATGCTCCTGCTCCTGATGTTCACGCTCTTCCCGACCCCTGTTCAGTGGGCGGGGAGCCTCATCGCCCCAGACCAGATCGGAGGCATCTTCGCTCTTGTCACCGTCGGCGTCACCCTCGCGGTCGCCGTGGCTTCGATCGACTTCCAGAAGGGTCCAAACAACCCCGTGTACTACAGCCTGCTGGCGTTCACGGCGCTCGGGATGGTCCTGCTCGCCTATTCCCAAGACCTCCTGATGCTCTTCGTCTCATGGGAGCTGATGAGCCTACCGACTTACGTGCTCGCCGGGTTCGACAAGAAGACCCGCTCCAACGAGGCCTCGGTGAAGTATGCCATCATCGGCGCCATGTCTTCTGCGGTCATCCTCTACGCCATCAGCCTGGCTTACGGGCTCACAGGCAGCACCGTGATCTCCCAGGTCGTCTCAGGGTTCGTCTCGCACCCCAGCGCCCTCGCAGGGGTGGCCACCCTCCTCTTCGTCGCGGGCTTCGGGTTCAAGATGTCCATCGTGCCGTTCCACATGTGGATCCCCGACGCGTACGAGGGGGCCCCCACGACTATCAGCACCCTGCTGGCCGCCGCCACAAAGAAGGCGGGCTTCATCGCGGCGATCAGGGTACTCCTCGCGATCACCACCATCTACGCCGTCACGCAGAGCCCCTTCTTCACCATGGCCAACGTCTTCGCCGTCCTCGCCCTGTTGACCATGACCCTGGGCAACGTCGCCGCGCTTACCCAGAAGAGCATGACGAGGCTCCTCGCCTACTCCAGCATCGCGCAGGCGGGCTACATCCTCATCGGGTTCGTCGCCTTTTCCAACGCCCCAGGCTCGGCCGCCGCGTCTCTGGGGCTGACTGGAGCCATATTCCACGTCATCAACCACGCCGTCATGAAGGGGGTTGCCTTCCTGGCGGCGGCGCTGGTCATACTCCAGCTCAAGAGGGCAGACCTCAAAGCGTACGACGGACTCGCGAAGCGCATGCCCCTGACGGCCTTCACGCTAGCCGTGGCCTTCCTCGGCCTGGCGGGGGTCCCGCCTCTCAGCGGGTTCTGGAGCAAGCTGTTACTGGTGCTCTCGGTGGCGAACGGCCCCTTCGGCTGGCTGGCCCTCGCGGCCATACTGAACTCGGCCTTCAGCATGGGGTACTACGGCTGGCTGATCAAGAGGATGTACATGGACGAGCCCGAGAGCGCAGAGAAGGTGAAGGAGCCATTCCTGTTCGTGCTTGTCTTCGCCGTCATGGTCGGGCTGATCATCGGGATCGGGCTCTTCCCGCAGCCGGTAATCAACTTCGCTTCCAGCGCGGCGAACGCATTTATCCGCTAGTGCCACTCGACGGAGACTCTGACCCGGTCAGGGAAGATCTTCCTGAACGGTTTGCCCGTGCCCGAGTAGAACTTCGTGAAGAACTCGTAGAGGTGCAACCTCAGATCCTGCACGTAGACGATGAACGCCTCGAACGCGAGGATCATGATGTTGAAGATCACCCAGGGCAGGATCATGAGAGGGTTCGCCCAGGGCTGAAGCAGGTTGACTATGAGCAGGAGGGCGGCGTGGACCAGGAGCATCACTGCGAGCCTGACGTAGCTGATCGTGTTCGACATGAATTGCGAGATCCTCTCGAAGACCTCAAGCCCCCCGTTAGACAGCGCCCCCAGCACCGAGCCTTCCTTCAACTTGCCCGCGGCAATGGCGACGCTCTTCCCGGCCAGCAGGACAAGCATCGACGGGACCAGAACCGCGATCGAAGCGGCACCAAGGACGTTGTTGGGTATCTGCAGCAACGGGTTCAGGCGCGTACTCCCGAGGACGTTGAAGCTGAACCCCACCCCGACGAAGGCCAGGCCGTAGCCCACGCCCGAGACGTACATCGTCAGGACGGGGACCTTCTCGAGCCACAGCTCGATGGGGTTGTGCTCCTTGGCCGCCTGGTAGACATCCAGGGCGAGCGCAGTCGTTAGGTGCGCTATACCGATCAGGAAGCTGACTATGAGGACGAGGTTTACCCCTGCCCACGGGGTCGGGAGGAAGTTGAACGTGTCGACTGAACCTGCGGATCTGTGGATGATCTCGACCAGCGGAGGGATCGGGACGAAATTCTGGAACGACAGCTCGAAGAACTCGCCGAAGACGACCCCGAAGACTATGGAAGAAATCCCGGCCACCAGGAAGATGTTCGCCCACTTCCTCATGTTCCCGCTCGACCGCTGCCTCACCAGGAGCATGAACAAGGTCAGTATCAGCCCATGGCCGACATCTCCGAACATCATCCCGAAGAACACCGGGAAGACGAATGAAACCAGCGGGGTGGGGTCGACTTCGTGCCTGGCAGGAGTCCCCTGCTCCAAGACTATAGGCTGGGTGAGGTTCAGGCCGGGCCTGTTCACCATCAGAATGGGCACCTGGTCGCGCTCAGACTCGTGGTCCGGTTCCTCGATGTGCACAATCCACCCGCCAAAGAGCCGCTTGAACTGCTCCTCCTGTTTCGCAGGGATATATCCAGAGATCGTCGCGAGCCTATGCATCCCTCCAGACACCCTCGCCTCGTCGAGCGTCTTGCGGGCAACCTCGGAGAGCTCCCTGGCCGCAAGCAGCGTCGAACCGTGCTTCCGCTTGGACTCGGCCATAAGAGCCGCAGTCCTCTCGCTCTCGGCGATGGCGGCCTCGTGGTCCTTGGTCGCCTTCAAGAACGCCTCCGCCGGGTTCTGTGGGAATCC
This sequence comes from archaeon, assembly GCA_021807225.1. The sequence goes on from JAKAPI010000004.1 coordinate 43,825, forward strand.
GGGGGGTATCACGAGGGGCTTCAGCTCCAAGAGCTTCAGCGTCTTGTCCAACCTCGCCTCGTCTCCCTTCGGGACCGCCGCAAGCACAAGGGTCTTCTCCTGGGCAACGGCCTGGGTCAGGAGCAACGCCCCGGGGAGGGAGTTCCGCAGCTCGGCGACCTTTTCGTTCTCCACCAGAGTCACCACCGCCTTGAACATCGTAAGGCCCGCCAGGCCCGTCAGGTCCGACGAGAACCCAGACACCACCTTCAGCGCGCCCATGAGCGCCTCCGAGTCTGCCTCCTCCTTCTGCGCCTTCTGCAGGGCCGCTTTCTCCGCCTTCACCTCTTCGGCGATCGGCCCCAACTGGGAGTCAACCTTCCCGAGCAGCTCCTCCCAAGATGAGGCGTCGTAGTTGCTCCTTGGTATCTTCGCCCCCCTGAATACTATGTCGATCTGGCCCGGCATCAATTGGAGCCCGAGGTCCTTCGCCGCCTGGTCTGCTTGGGCGAACAGCCTGACTGCCTTCACGGTTAGCTCCTGCACCCCCGGGTCGAAGTTCTGAGGCGCGCCCTCCGCCGGATGGAAGTCCTCGAACTGGGCGAGCGCCTTGGCGACCTGGACATACTCGCTCCGCGGGGCTATGACAGAGACCTTGACGAGACGAGCGACCCCCAAGTGCTACACTCTTACATTTCTGCCGCGCCCGAGTTCCGTTATTAAGGGTGATGACGGCCAAGGTCTCCAGCGGGCCGCGGCAGCCGCTTCTTGGCAGCGCAGTCGTTAAATGCAGTCCAACCCCGCCTCACCGAAGCAGAAACGTAATGTCGAGCAAGAGCTACGTGGGGACCAAGGCATTCGCGCTGAGAGGGACCCTCCTGGACACGGCTACGGTGCAGAAGCTTACCGAGTCCACCTCTCTGGACGAGCTCGTCAACAGGCTCAGGAGCACCCCCTACGCCGACTCCCTGGCCGGGCTTTCGCCGCCATTCAACGCGAGGAGGATCGAGCTGGCGCTGCGCGAGCGGCTCGCGACGGTCCACCACTCAGTCACCCAGGGGGCTGGCCGGTACAGGATCCTTCAGCTCTACTATCTCAAGAACATAGCCTGGGACCTCAAACTAGCTCTGAAAGCCAAGGCGCTGAACAGGACCTACGAGGAGACCGTGGAGTACCTCGACATGAAGGCGGAGGAGCTAGTCGGAAGGCGCGACCTGATAGCCAAAGTGCTCTCTGCCAAGGACGTCAACGAGGCGGTGACCATGCTCTCCGGATCAGAATTCTTCGCCGACGTCGAGAAGGCCCTGGCGGCCTACAGCTCGAGGGGGGAGATCCGGTTCTTCGACGTATACATTGACCGTGCGGTCCTCTCTGCCATCTCCAGGGAGTATTCCCGCAACCCCTCCCTGTACGCAGGCAAATCGGCTGACGTCAACGGCATCGCAGACATCGTCGCACTGGACATAGACTCGTACAACGTCCTGAGCGTTCTGAGGTCGAAGCTGTGGGGGATGACCGAGTCCGAGGCCCAGGAGTTGATCATAACTCCGACAAAGAGGGTGCAGGCGCAGACCCTGGCGGGTATGGCGGGGGCCGACTCAGTCTCCGAGTCAGTGAAGCTCATCGAGACGTCCTACCGGTTCGTCCTCCCTGGAGGCCAGGGCGACGAGGACCTGATCGACCAGGTGGAGGACGGCTTCGCGAAGGAGATGCGTGAGACCGCAACGCTCGCCTTCGTCTGGCAGGGCCTGAGCCCCGGCACGATTCTCGCGCTGGTCAAGCTGCTGGAGTTCGAGGTCAGCAACCTCGCCGCCGTTGCTATCGGCGTAGAAGCAGGCATGGATCCGAAGAAGATAACGTCGAAGCTCAGGGCTTAGAATTCTCGGATTTTCTTCCGCGAGCCGTCAATGTTTATAAGCCGTATTCGAAGGCGCTGGTTCGTCAAAATCATGCGAAAGATTCTCCTGGCGCTCATTGTCGGGGCGTTCCTGATGGCTGTTGCTGCAGTCCTCTCAGCCCCTGTCTCGGCGCAGACAACCACTACAGTGGCGTTAGCCTCGAATGGAAACAAGTTCATAGCCGCAGGAGTAGCCTTCGGACTGGCGGCCCTCGGTGCAGGCATAGGCGTCGGCACATCGGGGTCGGCCGCAATCGCCGCAGTAACTGAAAAGGCCGAAGTCAGGACCACTGCGCTGATCTTCGTGGTGCTGGCTGAAGCCATCGCAATCTACGGTTTCGCGATCGCCTTCATCATCCTCGGACAGTCAGGTTAGCCTCAGCGCTTCAAGTGGGCTGTCGACTAATATTCTCTGAGTATCGAAAAGTCCGAGAGGTCTTCCAGGAGGACCGTGGCCCTGCTCCTTGGGATGTTGATGAGCATGCGCTTGGCCTCCTCCGCATATGACTGCGCCTGGGCCGCCATCTTCCCCACCACCTCGCTCTCACTGTGGGTCTTCAGCAGCCCGACGGACACCTTGTCCTTCGACCTCCAGTCCAGGAGGTCGTCCTTGAGCTGGTAGGCTATCCCGATGCACCTGCCGTACTCGGCCAGGGCCTTGACTTCCTTCTCGTTCCCGCCGGCGATCAGCGCCCCAAGTTTGGCCGATGTCTCAAAGAGGGAGGCCGTCTTCTCGGTGACGATCCTCGTGTATTCATCCCAGGTCAGCTTGTAGATCTCCGGGTCTATGGTGAGCTCCGAGTACTCGCCCTCTGACATCTGAAGGGCCGCACTGCTGACCTCCTCGGCTATCCTCCTGTCGTCGTACCTGGCGGCTATCGCAAGTATCATCGCGAAGACGAAGTCGGCGCTGAGGAGAGACGCGCTGTAGCCGTACTTCATGTGGAAGGGCACCTTTCCCCTCCTCACCTTCTCTTCGTCTATCACATCGTCGTGGATGATCGACTCTGTATGAAGGAGCTCGACGGCCACCGCCGCTCCCAAGACCGAGTCGTCTGTGCATCCCAGTGCCTCGGCAGAGAGCATGAGCATGACCGGCCTTACCCTCTTCCCGCCCTCGGTGGAATACACGAGAGGGTCATGAAATCTCGAGTGAGAGTAGAGCTTGAGCTCCCGTGAGAGGGCCTCGTCCACTTTCTGGGCGTAGGACTTCATCCTCGCCTCGAGCGATTCCAGTGAGACCGCCCTGTCTTCCACCATCCCCTCTCTCTTCTCTACGAATCAACCTGCTAGGTTCGTATTTAATGAGTTCTCCTAAACGCGAAGGCCGTGCTTCCTTTCAGGGCGCATCATCTGGAATTGCGAGGCAGGCATCATCTCCTGCTCCCCAAGCTGAACCTCGAGCAGACGAAGATCATCAGGGAGCGCCTCGCTGAAGGAGGCTTCACTGTGACTCGAGGGCCGTCGATAGTCGCGACGAGACCCGGTCTCGTCGTCCACGTCGAACCGTTCGGTCTGTGCTGGGCGACTTCCGACCCCTCCGACTACCTGCTCCCGCTGGTCCCAGAGATCCTCGGCTGCAGGAAGGAACGAGTCAGCCCTGCCAGGCTCCTGGAGATGTATTGCAGCGCTTTCAGCGGCGGGGGTCACACTGCAGTTCGGGTCAACTTACGGGTCGAGTCGATGGTGAACTGGGACGGTCTCAGGGCCTCCGGGGGGTGCGGACTGACTCCCGACGAGCATCTGGTCGCCCGTCTCTTGATTGGCGAGTCCACCGGTGCCTGTCTCATGGTGACAGACTTCGCGGCCGAAGGCTCGGTCCCGTTCTACTGCGGCCGAAGGCTATACTTCCGGTCGAAACTTCCCCCCTCCAGGGCTTCCGACACTCTCCGCGTCGTCGGGACGACGGGGCGGGGGAATTCGTACGTGCCCAGGGACGGGCTTCTTCACCTCGCTGGCCTTGTCCCGGAGGATCTGGCACTTGGCTCATTCGCCGAAAGTCTGGGTGAATGGTGCTCGTTCGTCGCCGCCCGGCGGGAAAGCTCTAATGGGCGCCCAGACCGGCCTCGCTCAGCCCCGGTAGTATAGGGCCCTTGAAGGCGTACAATCCGGTCAAGTATGCTGGCCTTTCGAGTCGGCGACCCGGGTTCGAATCCCGGCCGGGGCATGATATTTCGGGCCAAAGCCGCGTTTTATAGCTGAAAGTTCTGCATTGTTCAGTGGCTACCACTCGGCCTACCTGAAAGCAGGTTTGCGTCTGGTCGCCAGGTAGGAAACGACAACCAATGAGGTAAACACGCCCACAACAAGTGCCTGGAAGGGGAACTCTGGTATCCCTCCGCTACTGGATGTCGACGATGTTGAGGATGTCGGGGTGGACAAAGATGCGCTGGACGTTGCCGAATTCGAAGAGGTCGTAGTTGTAGTCGTAATGTTTGTGGTGGTGGGCACAGGCATGAAACTGTTGTTGTATTCCGTGTTACCTACACCATAAATGCTGATATCAGACGTGGCGTTGACAATTGTGTTTCCTGTAATCATATTGTAGTCCCCGTTTATCGCAATTCCAAATTCGGCGTTAGTTACAGTGTTGTTGGCAATCATCGAGCTGTTGGCAAAGAGACTTAGTCCAAGCCCAAGTACATTCTCGACCTTGTTGCCAACTATGGAACAGACCCCAGACGCAGTCACTGAGCACGATCCGTCTATGCCGTCCCCCCAACTGCCTGTTATGACGTTGTCATCAATGGTGACTTGGGGTGTCGTCCCACAGGTGCTGATTGCCACACTAAGCGAGTCACGTATCGTGTTTCCTTTGAGAAATATGACGCCTGAAACGGAATTGCCACAGTAGAACCCTATCGCCTGGAACTCATCGACAAAAGTGCTATCGACGATAGTCACGTTTTGCGCGTTCTGGACCGTGATTCCCCAAGCTGTCTGCGAATTCGTGATTGTGCTGTTCTCGATCAGAATGTTTGGTGCAGCAACGTCTTGCATGTAGGCCCCGTCAATCGTGCTGTTCTTGATTGTTAGAGGGAAGGAAGTGCCAATGCCCTCAGCACCAATGGAAAAGCCGTAGCCAACGCCTATCAGCCTGCTGTTCGCAATCAGAACCGGACCTTGTTGGCCGCACCCACCGATGCTAGCTGGCCCTTCTGCTCCCAGCACGACGGTGCTGTCAACAATGGTGACGTTCCCAGGCATGCAGCCGGCCCCTAGGCTAACGGTCTGGTGTTCAAGTGTCGTCGACTGTTGGTTCGGCGCCGAGCCAAGTGACGGGGGTGGAACGAGAGGAGGGAGACTGATTGGGTAGGATGCGAGCTGTACCGGTTCTGGGAGAGAAATTGGTTCCTGTCCGCTTGGGGGAATTACGTCGCGATTGTACTGTCCACAACCCCCTTCGTTGCAGCCGAAGTAGCTCCAGTAATTGCCGGCATTCTCCTTGTGCCATGAGTTGGCTCCATTGTCATAGGGACCTCCGCTATTTCCTTGCCTGTCGTAGAAGTCATTTTGGAACAGTTGGTTGAGGTTCGAGTCGATGATCGTCACGCTGTGGCTTGCGTTGATGGCGTTGTCGTAGAGTATATCTAGCTTCGACGAACTCGTCAAGAGACCTCCGTAGGCGGTCCCGGAGAAGGAGTCTCCCGCGATGGTATTGTTGCTCGAGTGATTGAGCCAAAGGTCGAAGAATTCTGGATCTGTACAAGTCCCCCCCGGAAAGCAATCAGTGGTGACCACGTTATCGACGATGTTCGTGTTGCCCGTATGGTCAAGGTTGATGCCTTCCTTGACCCCCGAAAGAGTGTTGTTCGCGACGACGCTGTTGTTGCTGAGGTCGAGAAAAATACCCTCTGATCCTGACTGAGGAAAACCTTTCAGCGTGTTCCCGATTACATGAAAGTTTGGACTCGATTGAGCACCAACCCCAAACTCATTGAACGTAATGGAGTTGTCGACTACCTCAACCCTGTCGGACTCGAAGATGGCGACGCCGCGCGCCCGGGCGGCGATGATGTTGTGAGCTATCATGTTACCGCTGGACCCCCGGAAAGCCTTAATGCCATCTGTGGGTCCCTGCGAATTGCCTGTTTCGGGACCCTTGGTACCGATCGTGTTGTCGACAATCGTGTTGTTCTGAGATTCACTTAGCAGAAGGTCATCCGATTCGCTATTCTGGGGGGCTTGAAGAAACGTGTTGTTTGCGACCATTGCACGGTTGGCGCCCGCCATCACCAGGGCTGAGAAGGTGTTCTGTTCAATACGGTCGCCGTTGACCACGTCTCCCGATCCGGTCAGCATCAGACCAATAGACCCGTTCGAGAAAGTGTCGTCTTCTATGACGGCATGGTCGCTCATCACCGTGACTCCGGCGTGAGCAGGATTTCCGTTGGTGAATGCGCATTGATACAGTGAAGGGTCATGGCACCATCCTGCGTTCTCGATTGTGGTGTTCTTGATGACCAAGGCGCTCCCGTTCGCCGTGAAGGTATACCTGTAGGCGGCATTTGACGAGACGATAGTGCTTCCGAAGACATAGAGAGAACCGCCGGGCTCAACTTCGATTCCAAATTGGCCGTCACTCTCCAAATTCATGCGGAGTGTTGTCTGTCGCAGGGTCAGGTTTCCGCCATCCATCACTGTCAGGTTCCCATTCAGAGTGATAGACTCATTCTGGACCACCTGCGTCCCTGTGACCACCCAATTCCCCTGTGAAGGCTGCGCCGTTGCAATCTTTGGGAGAAGAGGAGAAACCAGGAGCAATACTGTGACCAACACCGTCAGCGCGACGGAAGGACGCATCCCTGTTTTCTTTCAAGTCCCATTGACTATTTATGAGTTGAACCACCTTGAGACTCTACCCGGGCGGCTCAGCGGGCTTTCTCTGTCGCTTGGATGGTCTTCGAAAGAAACTTGCTCGAGTCCAAGATCTCTAATAGCACTGGCCTGCCCGCCTTGGTGAAGTGGACGATGACCGAATCCATCTCATCGGCATGGTCGATAGGCTCGTCGCTGATTTCATACATCGGTACACCGACTTCCTGCTCGTAAGTTACCTTCAGTAGCGCCCCCTCCTTGCGGGATACGTCGTTATCACTCGAATCTTCTCCCTTTCCCTGATAAACACAACTCTGAGAGTGTGGTCCTAGTCGGGCCCCTTTCGGCAATCTGTCTCCCACCGGCTCCATCGATGACTCTGTCCAGCTTGGTTACTGCATCCTTGACCAGCTTCTTCGTTACCATCACGTTATGCCTGCGGAGAACATTGAGCTTCTGGGCCACATGCTCGGAAACCTCAACGGTCAAGAACCTATAGCGAGCTTCCAGCAGAATTTCTTGATCTTGATGCGAGGTTCGACTTCAAGATGATCGGGGGATGTCCAAAACTGTCGAGGGCCCGAACAGTGGCGAACAACCGAGCGCTCCCGTGAACGCATGCCTGTTATGGAGCGCTTGGGCCCGCACGTGCAGTCCCAAATCCCGGCCGGGGCACTTTTTTCCGGGCCAAAGCCACTGCTCCTGGCTGAAAGCTCTGCATTGCTCAGTGCCTAGCACGTGAAAACAGCTTGACGGAAGTGAGTGAGATTCACCAGCGTGCAAACGACGTTGAATTGGCCGATTCGAAGTACCATCCTTAGACATTTGCACCACAATCGAGTAATATTCAGGCGGGAACCCTGCTCAAGATGAAGATGGCAAACTACAAGGCGGTCTCCACTGTCTTCGTCGTCCTAACGATGATCTTCGCGGCGGCTACGGTTTATCTTGCTGCCTATCCGTCCACCAGTACTGCAACCACCACCCAAGTCAGCACGGTAACCAAGACGGTCGCTGCTCCGACTCCTCAATACACCGTCAATATCGCCTACAAGGCAGGAATCGGGTTCTATCTCACCAACGCTACTGGCTTTACGCTCTACTTCCGCTCCACCGACACGCCGAACAGCGGAAATACGACATGCACCACAGCGTTCTGTGAGAAGAGCTGGCCTGTCTTCTACACTTCGACCATATCGCTTCCTCCGGGTCTGAATACGTCGAGCTTCGGGACCATTACGGCCTACAACAGCACGAAGATCACAACCTACGATGGATATCCCCTCTTCTACTGGGCTTCGGATTCGACGCCAGGCTCAACCGCGGGGCAGGGCGTAGGCAATTTCTACGTCTGCACGGTCCCAACGCCTGCGAAGCCTGCGTAGTCAGCGAAGTCATAAGAAGCGATGGAATGCGGAAGCGCGCGGTCTAGAAGAACCGTGCGTTCCCACTTTGGTATTTCGGGTTGACGAACTCTAATTCCGTCTGGCGTCACCTACGGCGCCCGCGCTCTTCAAGTAGAGATGCAGGACTCGAATCTCGAACTCAGGTACGCGGAGAAGTGGGTCTATTCTCCTGGTACAGGTGGGGGATTGGGTCACTAGTGATGATAGGTATTTTCCTTGGCATAGGTACGATTCTACTTGTCCAGTGGCTCGATACTCGAAGTGCGCTCTCACTTTCAGCAGCGATTCCGCTCCTGGTTGGCGCAGCCATCCTGTTCACCGTCAAGGCATCCGAGTCAATTGAGCTTGTTGAGTTCAGGGGTTACGAACCAGTAGGGAAGACAGGGAGCGTTACCTTGAGCCTCAGAAAGGGAGTGACAGGCTCGGTCAGAGTTGATGGATTGGACTGGTCAGCGACAAGCGAAGAAGTTCTCGAGGTCGGCGACGAGATCGTTGTCCTCAGTAGGGAAGGGGTACACCTATTGGTCCGAAAGACAGGACAGTCAACCCGAACCTAACCCCAGAAATTCCGGCCAAGAATCACGCCAGGAGGTTTGGTTGGCTCATGGCCTCAGAAGCCAACTCCAATAGTGGCGTGGACAATCCGATGTTCCACAGGCACCTCTCACCTGAAACTGTCCCGAGGCTGTTCGAAAGCGACCCTGCAACAGGAATGGAGGGAGGCGAAGCAGAGACGGGATTGTCTATAGGCGCCTTGGAGGCGGCGCCGTCAATTTCACACTCCACGAAGCCGCACAGTGCGCCCTTGATTAATCATCAAAAAAGGCCGAGCCACGCAATCCTCCGCGAGATGAGAGCGAAGACGAGGGCGATGCCCAGGACGCCGCAACGGCTCCCGCTTCATAACGACACTCTCACAACTCTGCTTTTCCGAAGACTCCCACAAACTTTGCCTTGACCAGGTCATTTACCACGAGTGAACCTGTTAGGGCCCACCCCAATGCAAGGGCTAGTTCTGCCGGGGAAATGGATGGAAGGTTGTACAAGCCAAGCAATGAGATTCCGACTACAAGCGCCACGTCCACAATCATGGTCGTGAGAAGAGGCGTGCTCGGTCTTGAGCGCCAGAAGTATTCTCGCTCCCTAAGAATGAACACATTGAAGAGCCCGCTGAAGACGAGGTACACGAGAATGAACATGTGTAGCCTGTCCACCTCCCCGGCCAAGCCGAAAACGGTCATGCCGAAGTAGAGTATGAGGAGGGATTCACCAACTGTCAGCACTCCCACCAGGATACCAACTTTCACTAGCCAGCCGATGTTCCATGTGTCGGGCTTTCGCGAGTACCTGACTCTGTCGGTCGAAATCGAGAGAGTGGCAAAGTCTGTGAGAAATAGGTACAGCACCATGCTGAAGATCGAGACCACGAAGTCGCCTGTCATGAGAAAGGCGAGCACCACGAAGACCACAACCTGGAATGTTTTGACTACCTTGTTGACGACCCACGTGAGAATCCTTTGATACACCATCCTTCCGGTCTTGATCATTTCAATCATGGGTTCCAGTCCGTCGACTGTAAGCACAGCACTTGCAGCGCCTTTCGCCACATCAGTCGCGCTTCTAACCGCGATACCAACCTCAGCTTGCCTGAGAGCGGCCGCGTCGTTGATGCCGTCGCCCGTCATCCCCACGACGTGTTTCATTCTCTGAAGGCCCTTGACAATCTTGTACTTGTCCTCAGGATAGATTTCCGCTATGCCGGCGCTCTTCTCGATCGTCTTGGCGAACTCTTCTTCGCTCTCGAGAT
>JAKAPI010000014.1 GCA_021807225.1 archaeon
CTGCTGACCTGCTCAAACAGGTCCCTGGGCACATCCAGATAGTACTGTCCCCGGGGAACCACGATGTGGTCAGGCAGGCGCTCCCTCAGCCCGCGGTGTCCGTGGACATGGCCGAGTCGCTGTACGCCATGACCAACGTCAGGTGGGTCGGCGACCCTGCATATGTCAAGTTGCATGGTGTTACGTTCCTGATCTACCATGGGAAGAGCCTCGACGATGTGATTGCCACGACGCCAAACCTCGCCTACGACCGGCCCACAGACGCCATGAAGCTCCTCCTCAAGGCGAGGCACCTCGCCCCCACCTATGGGAAGCGGACGGCGCTCTCCCCGGAGCTCCGCGACTACCTCGTCGTGGACCAGGTGCCAGACGTCTTCCATGTTGGGCACGTCCACACCTACGGCGAACTCTCCTATCGGGGCACCCTCATGGTCAACTCAGGGACGTGGCAGGCCCAGACCAGCTTCCAGTCCAACATGGGCCTCGAGCCGACCCCTAGCATCGTCCCAGTCGTAGACCTCTCGAACCTCCAGGTGCTTAGGCGGAACTTCGGCGCCGCCGGGTTCTCCCCGTAGTCAGGCTGCCGCTTCGAAGGCCGGATCCTCGGACAGCGTCTTCGAGAGCATGTCCCTGCCAATCAGGAGTTGTATCTTCTTCGTCCTTCCCCGCCGCCCCTTGCTGACCACCGACGCCTCCACCAGCCCCAGCAGGTCCAGGTCCCCGAGTATCCCGCTCATCCGCCTCTGGGTGAGCGTCTCAATGCCGAGCTTCTTGCAGACGTTGCTATAGGCCAGATACAGCTCGCCTGTGTTCGTCCCTCCGTCGAACCTGGAAACGGCGTAGAGGATCGCCTTGTTCTGCACCGGGAGGGACCGAATCGCCTCGTCCACCCTGTCGACCTCCATCTTGGCGGACGCCTGCCTGATGCAGGTGTCGTCGATCTCCTTCAGGCCTTCTCGCTCGGCGACCTCGCCTGCGATGCGCAGAAGGTCTATTGCCCTGCGCGCGTCCCCGTGCTCCGACCCCGCCATGGCTGCGCAGAGGTTGATCGCTGCGGCCGAGGCGACTGAGGGCCTGAACGCGACCCCCGCCCTTTCCTTGAGTATGTCCCTCAGTTCGTCGACCGTGTACGGTGGGAAGATGAGCTCCTCTTCGCTGAGGCTGCTGAGGACCCGCGGGTCGAGTCCCTCCTTGAACTTCAGGTCGTTGGATATGCCTACCATCGCGAGGAAGCCGGGGGAGAGCTTGCTCCCCGAGCGCGTGAAGGCGTAGAGTATGTCGTCTCCGAAGAGCTTGACCATGTAGTCGATTTCGTCGAGAACCAGAACCACCTTCTTCTTGTTCGTCTTGATGTTTTCGAAAATCCGGTCCACGACCTCCCCTATGGCTAGACCTGTGAGAGGTATCTGCTTCTCCTTGCCCAGGTCGAGGAACCGGGCGAAGTCCGCAAGGGTCCGGTACTCCCCGTCCGCCAGCCGGGTGTTGACGTAGGCCAGGACCAAGTTCTGGTTGTTCGCTTCGGCCTTGAGCTTCTCCAGGACGTAGTTCGCCACCGCGGTCTTCCCCGTGCCAGTCTTGCCGTAGAGGAGGAGGTTGGACGGCTTCGACCCTCTGAGGATGGGCGCCAATATCTGAGCGACGGCCCGGGTCTGCGGGTCTCTGAAGGGGAGGTGCTTCGGGACGTAGTCGGGGCTGAGGGCCTCCCTGTTGACGAAAAGGGGTCGGCCTTCCTTCGCCCTGCGAAATATCTCGTCGATGTCTCCCGGCAAGTGTTGTACAGTGGAAACACTGGTCTAGATAGTCTTTGCGCCGGCGCCCCCGGCGAGGGTATGTTTTCTGACGGAGTTATGCGCGATTGTTGAGTATAATGGGAGAATGCTCTGGTATTCTTGATGAAAAGGCGGAACTAGTGTTGATGCAAACTGGCACCGACCATGACAATCGACGAAAGGGTCCGGGTCGGGCTGCTGCTGGGCTCCTTGGCCGTCTCGGCGTTCGCCGGGCTCGCCGCCGCCCACGGCATGTACCTTGGATTCCTGGATGGGATAGGCGGGACGACCCCTACCTAGGGCGGCAGGGCCGCCCTCTCTTATTTTTGCGCCGGGGCGTTTGATTCCTTCTGCAGGGCGGTGTTCATCTGGCGCGTGTTGAACTTCCATTCCCCGTCGCGATACATGTGGTGCGGGATCGTGAACGAGTACGACTCGGCCGGCTTGACGAACCCGACCTCGAGCCTCGGCCCAAGGTGAGGCACCGCGTCGTTGATGTAGGTGGACACGGCCATGAGGTCCGTCAGTGGGACGTACATGAACGCCGTGTATGTCCCGTCCTCTAGGAGATCCTCCGACCAAAGGAATGGGACTTTGCTCACCGCCGCCTGGGCGGCCGCCAGCTCCGCCTTGGACAGGCCGTGGAAAGTGAAGTGTGTGGTTGCCGTCGAGTGGACGAGCCTCTTCGAGAGGTCCTGGGTCCACCTGATCCTGTAGGAGGGGATCAGCTTCCATTTCTGGACGTGTGTGCGGTAGTGGTACTCGAGCGTCTTCTGGTGGACCCTGAGCTTCCTCGCGATCCCGGTCAGGTGCTGGAGCGAGTCCTTCTGCAGCTCCTTGATTATGAGCAGGTCGTAGGGGTCGACGTCGTGGGGCTCGGCCCTCGCTCCCTGCAACAGTGAACCGGGGGCAGACTCCGAGACCTTGCCCCATTCGATCTCCCACCTCCCCGACCTGAAGTTGAAGAAGTGTGGGTCCATCGGCTTGTTCCGGTTCGCCATGTCTCTGCTGAGTGTGAAGCTGCTCAGAATTCCTTTGTCCCTCAGCCCCGCCAGGAACTCCCTGTACTGTTCCGACGTCCCCTTGGGAAGGGCGAAGAGCGCGATGAAGTTCCCCTGGGGGATTAGCTTGCCGTAGTAGACGAGATACCCCACCTGGTTCAACGCCGCCAGTATCTGCGTGGCCATCGCGCTGTAGGGCTTGCCGAAGTCGAGCGTGGCCCAGTGGAGGGTCAGCCCAAGCTTCGCGTAGTCGACCTCGGCGTGGAACCTGAACCCAAGGCGGCCGAACCTCTTCTTGATCTTGTACCTGATGGTCTCCTGGTGCGCCCCGGTCATCCGCGAAATCTGTGCGATGTTCCTAGGGCCTGCCTTCCCGATCGCCGTGATGATCCTGGCTTCAAGACCAGGCTCGTCGTCCTTGATTGTTTGGAGAGATTTTGCGTGAGACATGTTTTTTGTCAGCAAAAACGAGTAATTAAGGCTGCCATGTTTTCTGATTGGTAAGTGGGGGGCCGGTCTGCCTTGGTCGCCCTACCCGCGTGGGCTCGCAGGGCCTCTGCGCCGCTGGGGGTTCCTTTGGCATCTGTCGTCGGCGCTATCTTTCGGCCACTTGGGCCGGCTTCAGGTAGACCCTTCGGTACACCCACGAGTTCCCGAACCGCTCCCGCTTGATGAACTGTTTGTCAGCCAGGCGGGCCAGATAGGTCGAGATGGTGCTGAGCTTGGCCGGCTGGTTGTATTTCTCCTCGAGTTCCCTGGCAACGTCCGATGAAGAAAAATCGCCGGCCGAAAACGTGGTTTCCAGCAGTGTCTGCACCTTGCCGAAGAAGGTCCCTTCGTCCGGGGCCCTGTGCGGGCGCTCCATCGGGACGTCCATGACCTCGAGCATGTCCATGGCCTTCATCACCTTGTCCCTGGAGACGGCCCCTTCCAGCGCGAGGGTGTACTTGGTCCCTTCTTCGTCTTCTAGTTCGATCTTGATCCGCTTGCGCAAATTACGGCCCCGCCCGTGCCCCAGGCCCCGATTTATCGCTGTCAGGTGTGAACTTGTGAACCTGGTTGTCGATTAGTTTGACAATGGTTTGATAGGGTCCGGGGTGTTCACCGGCGTTCACTGGCCCTGTTTCGCGGCGGGGGCTGGACAGGCTCCAATGGAAACAAAGGGGTCAGAGCCGGCCTTTTCGCTGGTTTGGGGGCTGGACAGGCTCCAGTGGAAATACAGGGGTCTGCCCGGGGTCTGGTGCGCGGACGCGTTCACCCAGGTTCACGGTTAATCCCCCACCCCACCGTTTCCACTGGAGCCTGTCCCCCGAACAAAGTCGTCCCTCACAGAGCCATCTGCCAACCAACGGCGTCGGCGTCTAGACCCCAAGGGATATCCAGTCAAGGCCGCTTACCAAGTGCGGGCTCTTTTTACTGACGTAAACTGACTATCCTCTTTGGGGCTCTTGGACTGGAAACAAGCGAAGCGCAGGGGAGGGGGATATGATTGAAGGCGGCCGAGCAGCCGCAAAGGTTTATATCGAAAGCTCTACCGTTGAACGACTTGACCATCGATGGAAACCGTGAAGGTTTCGAGGAAATACCAGGTAGTAATCCCCGAGAGGATTCGCCAAGAGGCGGGCATCAAGCCAGGCGACAGAATGGTGGCAGTCACCAAGCACGGTATCCTCCAGTACGTCCCCGTTCGGCCTATCTCGAAGACTAGGGGGATGGTGCCGGGCCTGGACACGGACGAGCTGCGCGACGAGACCGAGCACGAATGATCAGCGTCGACAGCTTCGGATGGATTGAGAGGTTCACCGACGGGCCCAAGGCAGCATCATACAACATGGTCATCGAGGGGTCCAAGCCCGCCGACATCGTAACCTCGGTCGTCGTACTCTACGAAGTCTACAGGAAGGTGAAGAAGGCCAAGGGCGAAGAGGCAGCCCTCGAGGCAGTCGCAGCGCTAAGCCAGACGACCGTGGTGCCCATCGACCAGACGCTGTCACTCGAAGCCGCCGACTACAGCCTTGAGCACGGCCTCCACTTCTCCGACGCGCTCATCTACGCCACGGCCCGGCAGGCATCGGCCGAGCTCTACACCAGCGATGTGCACCTGAAAGGCCTGCAAGAAGTCAGAATAATCTAGGGCGCCGGAAGTCGGCGACGGCCCTCTTCGGTCAGTTCGTAGACAAAGGGCTTGGAGGTGTCGTTCCGTCTTACGAGCCCCGACTCGAACAGCGCCTTCATGATCCTTGCCGTGTGCTCTCGAGACTTCCCCAGAGCATCTGTGAGCTGGCGCGTGTTCTTCGCGGCCTCGCTTAGCAGCCTCATGGCGGCCAGCTGGGTCTCGTCGAGCCCCTGGGTCGGGATGGAGCCCACGGCGGGGGCCTGTGATGGCTGTGACTCCTGTGATTCTGGCTGTTGCGCAGGAAGGCTTGTGGTGTGACTTTCAATGGGCGCGCCCTCGGATTGGAGGGCCACAGGGGCCACCGACGCCATCGTGGAGGGGGTACCAGCGGCCAGCGCCGCCGAGGCGGCCATGACCCTGGACTGGATGACCTCTACTCTTCCCATCATATCCAGGATGCGCGCATCCTGCTTCTTGAGACGCTCCTCCAACGAGGACCATAGGTCACGGCCCAGGTCTGTGGACGCGTTGATGCGCTCGGAGACCTGCCTGTATCTGACGAGCAAGGCGAAGGACAGGGCCACGAAGAAGAACGAAGTCGCCAGGAGGACCACCGTCGTGACGTCGACCATCTGTGACTTGTGCGTGGGTTCGGTTGTGATTTAAGGGTGATGCCACGGGCGCGCAACGACCGCACAGATCTAGGTCCCGAAGGGCGTCTCATCATCGCCGGCCCCCGACCCCGACGTGACTAGGCCCCTGCATCACACAACGATTTTGCCAATCAAAGCCTGCAACACGCCCACAAACCGCCCAGACTCTTCTTCGGACAGCTCCCTGACTCCGCCACCGGCTACTTCCAGCAACCTCCGGACGTCGTCTGGCTTTACGACCCCCACCCAAACCCCGATTAGCAGCGTGACAATCGACCGCCGAACATTCTCCCTGGCCTGCTGCACTGTTCGGAAGTACGATCCAACCGTCAACGGCTTGGGCCTGCCTCTGGTTCGCCCCTCAGAAGCCGCCGAGGCTGCCTCTCTGTATCTCATCTCACCAATCGCCACCCGCAGATAGAGCCGCAGGGCCTCGAGTTGCCTCGGCGTCAGGTTCGACTGCTCGACAAGGGTTTCTGGTAGACTCAACGGCCACAGCTGTCAGCCAGAACTGTATTAATCATTCCGAACCCGGTAACCATGATAAACCACGATTTGCCTTGACTTGTTCATAATATTTTTATGGTTTTGGGCAGTGCAACCTAATCTTTACCAACGGGCTGGAGGGAGCGTGAGACGTTCGCTTATCTACCTCAGTTGACAGACGAGAGGGCGAGAGAGTTTGGGTAGGAGACGCAAGAAAACCCTTCGAGTGGTCCACAAGACCCTGCCGTCGGTCTTCGCATGCCCTCGATGCGGCTTGATTTCGATTCGTATCACATCAGAACAAGATCCTGCATCACAAGATTACGTATTTCGCGTCACATGCGGTAACCCCAACTGTCCTTTGCACGCGGGCAGAGAAATGAGGTACTCGACCAAGAGGGCCAACATAGACGTCTACAATACCTTCGTAGACGACTACGCCAAGGCCGGGGTCTGACTTGATCGAGCTGGGTCCAGTAGAGAAATATCTCATTGAAAGGACGAAGCGGGGACCGGTAGTTGCTGCACTGATTGATCCTGAGGACTTCTCCCCAAAGCAAGCTGCCGACACCGCAGCCAAGACTATAGACGCGGGCGCAGCCCTGATCTTGGTGGGGGGCTCGACTCTGGCCGACCAGGGGAGGCTAGACACCATCGTGAAAGCGGTCCAAAGCCACACAAAATCACACGCTGGTCACACCAAATCACACGACGTACCCGTGGTCCTTTTCCCGGGCAACATCACAGGCGTCTCACGACACGCCGACGCCATCCTTTTCAGTTCCCTTCTGAATTCGACCAATTCTTACTTCATCATAGGAGCTCAGGCCCTTGGAGCAATCGAAGTCTACAAGAGCAAGATCGAGAGCATCCCCATGGGGTACCTCGTGTTCGGCAACAGCAGCGCGACGAGCTTCATTGGCCAGGTGAACGCCCTTCCTCCTTCCAAGCCGAACCTTGCCGTGATCTACGCCCTTGCAGCACAGTATCTTGGGATGAGAACACTGTACTTGGAAGCAGGGAGCGGGTCTGGGGACCCGGTGCCCCCAGAAACCATTCGGGCAGTACGCAAGACATACGACGGCCTGTTGATTGTGGGCGGCGGAATCACCACGCCGGGTTCAGCAGATAAGGCGGCCAAGGCGGGCGCCGATATCCTCGTGGTTGGAAACCTCCTTCAGACCCTCGGATTCGAAAGGGTCCTGAGGCAGATTGTCGATTCAACTGGCTAGAGTCGACCACGTCTCACCCGCGCAGGGAGGAGGCCGTCGTAGTTGTCCCTCGCCATTTGGGCACGACGACGATTAACGAAAGCCAACCCGACCCGACTGAATCAGGCCTTCAGGGTTTGGCAGACGCACCCACACTGACATTTGTGGGTGAAAAACACCCAGAGCAGCTAGGATAACCCATGGAACGGAAACGTAATGTCAAACGGCAATTACTTGGACGCCCTTGACGACTTCGGAATCTTATATCACTATTTGGAATGGTGAGTGTATGGCATCAAGATCACACGCCGATGAGGAAAGGTCTAGACTGCAGAAAGCCCTCAAAGGACTCCCAGATTCGAAGAACCCGGATGAAACCATCCCAGTCAGGAAATCCAGTCTGGAAAACTTGGTTGAAATCTTCGACCACAAGATACGCTCGAGGAATAAGAGCATGCAATACGAAGCTCTAGTAGAGATAAGGGACTATCTGCAAAAACTCATCGATGAGGGTGTTGGTACTCAAGACGATAGGTAGTCCCACTACCGCTTCTTCCAACTCTTCGCGGCTGTTCAACTACACTGTCGTTCCTTTCACCTTACACCGCCGCCCGCAGTACGAACAACCCAACACCATGGGGCTCGTTTCCCGTTGGTGGTAGAGGCATGTACCCAATCATGACGACTCCGTCCTCTTTGAACCACTGGAATGGCATCCCGCCCCCTAATGGGAACGATTCTGGGGAGGCTGGCGGCATCACGCCAAGGCTAGAGATTCTCGGCTCAGCTGCCGTCTACGGCGATCCCGAGTCCCTCCTGGGGCTTTTTCTTCGAGCACAGCGGCGGGGTACTGATCACTGCCTGAAGCAGTGGCAGGGTTCATTGTTATCCGAAGGAACCGGTTTCACTTTCGGAGATTTTTCGACGAGCACGAAACAGTACAAGACACGGTTATTCTTTCTCTTTGTCTGTTATTTTGAACGCCGCCATCCACAGAACCATCACATGAATGTCCCGAACCTCATTGCCCGTGGGAGGCGGAGGCATATACCCAATCAATATCAGCCCATCTTCTTTGAACCCCTGGAACGGCACCCCACCCCTGATGGGTGAGAGCGTGTCCCGCGCCAGATAGACCTCCTTCGCTTCTGGCTTGAAGATGGTGGCCCACGCCTTCGACCCCATAATCACATGCGCCGTATCGGGTTTCTTCTGCAGTTCCTTCTGGAAAGGCAAGTCCAAATCCCCAAAAGACAGAACCAGCTCTTGGCAACTCCCGAACTCGTACGGTGGTGCCTTCGCGTTCCCGGTGGACTGGTTGTGGTCGACATCGGCTGTTATCCTCGCGAACACGGGGCGCAACTTCGAAGTGGCGCCAGGGTCGCTCGACAGCGTCAGGAGGTTGTTTCCCGCTCCAAGTATCGTGGGGTTTCCAACCGCTTCGAACTTCACCTCAGGCGGACGCCTCCTGTACCGCAGTCCCATCTGGGCCCCACGCGGCTTGCCCCTCTCGCCACCTTCGACTAGAATCGCTTCGTATCTGACCCCCTGAATCGTGAGGTAGCCCGCCCACGCAAGCGCATATCGCTCGGCTTCTGAGGGTACGGCCAGGAGCGCCTGCCGGGCTTCTTCGAACCCGAACTCGAGCCTCTCCCGCTTGAATCCCTGGATATACTGCCCCGAGGGCAGCTCGATCACCGCAAAGGGAGCTTCCTCTCCCCTCCCAGCTACTTGAGCGCTGAATTCCTGGAGAGCGGCCAGCATCAGTTTGAGCAACTTCGGGTTATCGTCTAGCTCCGGCAGCCCGGTTTTCGGATTGTCAGCGCTCATCTTTTCGGTCCTTGGCGCGTCTTTGCTTCCTCTTCCTAGCAGATTCATGCTCTCAGAACCGTATGTCTCGTCCCTCCGGCTTGAGCTTCGAACAGTCCGGGCAGAGCCACACTGGGATGTTCGCACCATCGAGCTTAGAGTCCTGGTAATCTTTCTTGAGCCACCCTTTGGTATGACACGAATCACACGCGTAATCATCAGGGGGAGGGTTTGTGCGGGCAGACCCATTTGTGACAACGACGTGGGTTCTCACGAGCGTGCCATACATCCCAATTAGGACGTACGCATCCATTTCGCGCTTCTCCTTGAGCGCTGTAGGAGACAACGGGTGGAACCGGACAAGCGCCTGCGCGTCGGCGGGTTCGATGTTGGACCGACCACTACCAGTCAATCCTATTACAGCTTGCCGCAATTCCGCGTCGGCTAGATACTGGCTGACGGGGAAAATCGCAAGTGTAAAGCGATCGTCATCATCCCTCTTATCCATCACTTCGCTCCTTGGCCTTCCTGAATCGGCTTCATATAAGGGGGGATGCACAACGGACGCCCTTGGTTAATCAGAAGGGCAAAAGCGGGTTCCACGAGGTCGGCTAGTTAGCATGGAACTCGGCGGCCAACGAGCGTCTTCTCGATTGAATTTCGCTGGGCGGAACCCTCGGCTCTTGGTGCCAGCCCTGTTCCTCCTGATCCTCGCGGGGTACGAATTCGCGACCTTCCAAACCTCCGCGTCGTTACAATCCACATTCAACCTTCCTTCAGGGGACTACTACCAAATTAGCACGACTCGAAACCCCTCGGATACTATTTCGGGGCAGTTCCACGAGACCTCAGGGCGCCCCGTGAGTTTCTTCATTTTCACCAGCGCCCAATTCGCCGCCTTCCAGGTGGGCACGTCGTTAGACTCGGTCTACAACATCACTGACTCTGCTTCTTCGGCCATCTCCTACACTTTCAAGAACCAAGACACTTTCTATCTCGTATTCAGGCACGGAAGCGGCCTGCTCAACACCACAGAAACCGTTTACTTCCAACGAACATACACGGCGAGTGATTCGCTGAGGGCAACACTCGCATTCGTCTTCCTCATCTTCGGAGCCCTCAACTTGGTTCTCGCATTCATCAAACGCAAGCCGAAAGCCGTCGCGCCGCCTCCTCAGCCGAACGAAACCACTTCGCAGTAACAGAGTCGGTTATGGCCGAGGCACGGTGACTTCCCCTAGCTGTACCTGATTTTTAGTCAGAACACCGACATACAGCGGCCCCCTGGCTCTGATGAAACGCTCGACCCGCCACCCCGTCCCGGTGACGATCTCTTCCATCTCTCTTGGCGAGACCAGCAGGTAGTCGAACCACTCCCCCACATGGGCCCTGTATCTTATCCGCATCCTAATCTGTCCCGCCATCCTTCCCCTGGCCCTGTTCCAGCGCTGATACCGGAGATGGTCTGGGTTGTCAGTCTTGTACGGGTCCACGCTCGAGCAGATGATGACGGCGTCCTTGGACGTCATGGCCCACAGTTTCTTCAGCAGGCGTCTCGCCTTGTTCCTGTTGCCGAAGAGACCAAAATTGTTGCCATACATGATCACGGTTTCGAACGACCCAGAGGCGAAGGCGATATCTTCGAACGCCATCAGGCGCGTCCTCCTGATGCCCCGGGCCCTGGCCACTCTGAGGGCGAGCGGCGAGCTGTCGACACCGAGTACTTCGAGTTTTCTATACCTCTGCAGATAGAGCGCCACCCTACCCGCGCCGCATCCGACGTCGAGGACTCTGCCCTTTGCGAAGACGATTCCCTTCCTCTCGACGGAGTCCCAGTCTTTCAGCGGGGCGAAGTACCCCTGGGGGAGGGTCTCGGAGGGGTCGATTAGGCCGTCCTCCCTTTCCACGGTCTCGTGCCCCTCGCGTCGAGTGAAGTAGTCCCAGACCTCGTGGCCGTAGGCGTCGGCGTCGACACGTCTCAACAGGGTAGGAGCACTGCCCACGACGCTATCAACCTTGACCCGAGGGGTCGTCCGCTCCGCCAGCCTCGACTACACGCTTTTCCGTCGTCAATCTCGCACCGCCGCCATGGGCACCTCCGGGGTGATGTTCGACTGGGACGGGGTCCTGATGGATTCCCTCGGGGCGAGCTTCAACGTCTACAACAAGATCTTCGCCAAGCTCGGAGTCAGAGAGCTCACAAAGGCGGAGTTTCTCGAGTTCCAGAGCCCTAACTGGTACGAGTTCTATGAGAGAATAGGGCTCCCCGAACGCTTTTGGAAAGCGGCCGACGACGACTGGTTGAATCTCTACGACGAGGAGAAGCCCGACCTGCACCCCGACGCTATGAGGTGCCTCGCCACCCTGAAGGGGCGTGGGTTCAGGCTCGCCCTCGTTTCCAATGGCTCGAGGGACAGGGTCACGGAGGAGCTCGAGAGGCTGGGGGTGCGGCCTTTCTTCGACTCCGTCGAGTTCGGTGCGGAGAAGGAACACCTCAAGCCGTCGCCCTACATGCTAGTGAAGACCCTGGACAGACTGGGGCTGACGCCGCCACAAGCGGTCTATGTCGGTGACTCTCCCGCGGACGTCCAGGCCGCGAAGAACGCCCGGGTCCCTTCGATTGCCCTGGCCAGGGGACCGATCCAAGCGGGGAGGCTCAGGGCAGAGAACCCCGATCATATGTTCGGGGGCCTAGAGGAGATGACGAGCTTCCTGGCTGACGGCGCGGCCGAACCAGGCCCCTGAAGACGGAAAGGAACCCAAAGCCCCGAACAGTTAAGAATCGAGTTCGGTCGGTGCCGTCCCGAGTGCCACGGTGGCTCAGTGGCTAGAGCGCCACCTTGGTAAGCGCCGCCCAAACAGGTGGATGTCGTGGGTCCGAATCCCACCCGTGGCTCTCTTCATCTCGCGAACGTCGAAGTTCCGACGTAGAGGCCGCCTGAAGGTTGGTGCCGAGGGGGGGATTCGCGCCCCCGACCTCTGGACCCGGCGGGAACGCCCCGCCTCGGGTTCCCCAGATCACTCTTCCCAGCCCAGGATTATGAGTTTCACCCTCGCGGGTGTAGCCTGGTGCCATAACTAGGCTAGGCCACCTCGGCACTGCCCGCCGTCTGACCCTGGGGATAAAAGGCTCATCACGAAGGCGGATGGAGGCCTCCTGCCCCCAGCAACGCTTAATATCGGACGCGGGCTCGCGCCCTTCGGGTTGCACATGCCGTTCCTCGACATCAACAGCTACTACAACTTCATCAGCACCGCGATGATCACACTGTTCATCGTGGGCTTGGTGATAGTCTTCGTCTACGAGTACGAGGCGCTCAGACGCTCGAAGGCCTAGACGCCGCCGAGCCTCTCCATCACGCTCAGGCTTGACAGCTGGAGGGTCCACCCTCCCATCTGCGTGGACTTCGGGGCCACACCGACGAGCCTCAGCCTCTGGCCTGGCTGGATACCTGACATCCGCCCTGAAAGCTCTCTCCACGCCACAAGTTTGATGTCCCCAGTGTCGTCGCCGATCAGAAGCTCTCCCTTCTTCACGGTGGTTCCGTCCCTGAGCCGCACGTCCTCTACACTCCCATGTGAAAGGGCGATGGCCTCGACCATGATCTGCGCGTCCTCCTCCTTCGCCTCGTTGAGCTTCGTCGCCAGCTCCCCGAGCCCCGGGAGGGCGTCGTCCTCCATCACCTGGACCGAGTCGGCGCTCCTACAGTACATCCTGCCTCCAGTTACCTCGTCGGGGGCGACGCCGATCACGTCCCCCTGCCTTGGCTCCTTCGCCCCCTTCCCCACCTCGATGAACCTGACTCTTCGGTCCTTGCCCACGCAGAGCACGAGCTTCGCCGCCTGGCTAGAGCTAGTTGCGGCGACCCTGAGCTCCGTCCTATCGGCCGGCTCGCCCACCATCACCGTGCTCCCCGCGTCTCCGTGGATCTCGAACTCCCCGCTATTGGAGCGTCTGGACCTGACGCTCGTGATGCGGACCTTCTGCCCGCGCCTGAGCTGCGGCTGCTCGACGGGGCTCCAGATCACGACCCGCGTCTCCTTCCCCCCATCGCGGGCGACCCCGAATTGGAAGAGCGAGCCTTCCGACCCGTCGCCCCTGACGAACTCGCTG
>JAKAPI010000015.1 GCA_021807225.1 archaeon
CCCAGGGCCCCTATATCTGGGCTCTAATCATCGGGTGTTAAATCCCCCGGGCTCTCTAATAGCCCAGAGTCCGGATGACACTGAAGTTCCGCAAGCCGCCAACTGAAGAGTCCGTGCAGAGGCTGCTCGGTTCGGCCAGGCTTTCCGACGCGACCAAGAAGGGGTACCTGGGGAGGGTCCAGCAGTACCTCCGTGAGGCGCAGATGACCCCGGACGAGTTCGTCGGGGCGGCCCCACTCGAACGATTTGTACCTCTTCCGCATCATCCTCTCTGCCTCCACGAGGCGGTTTCTCGCCAGGACGATGTAGCACGTCGTGTCTGTGACCTTAATGTCCCTGGACTCGACCCTCAGGCTCTCGTTGACAATCGTCGCGAGCTGTTCCGGGCCGAACCCCGTGGCGTTCCTTAACTCGACCACTCGCATCTCGACGTCTGGAGGGGTCTTGTTCCTTGGCGTGGTATGAGGGCGCTTGGACCTGAACCTGAGGCCTGGGATCCCCTCTTCTCTGAACCTCTTCACCAGGCGCTGGAGCTGCCTCCTGGACCTGTGTATCATCTCCGCAGCCCTCCCCCTCGTGACTCCGAACGGGGAGAGGGTCCGCGCCACCGCGTGGTAGCGCTTCTTCACGTACTCTGGCTCTGCCCTTAATAGAGAGACGTGGCTCTCATCAAGGTACACCTTCCCTTGCACGATGGTCGTTGTGTGACTCACTTCGATTGTCGCGCGAGGGGGGTGTCATATCTCCCTTAGTCCTCCACCGCACTTCCTGCATTCATGAACGGCTTTGCGACAAAAATTCGCGCTTCTGCATCATAACAGACAGCGAATCTTTCGATAAAGCTATCGAAATTCAGTTGCGTGCCCGTGAGCTGTGCCAACCGAGATGTTTTTGGGAATTAACAAGGAAGTGTGTGGTCGGGCGAAAAATCTGATTTTTGTCGCAAAGCATTCATGAACCGAATCTTATTATAGCAGCGGCGGAGGGTAATCTATGACGCCTCCTTGAGTAAGGAGAAACTGAAAACTTTTGACACTTACACAGTCTCAGTCCCGATAGAAGCTCCGATTCGCCATGGCGTAGGAGTCCACCCCGGTTGGTTCACCATGACGCTCGTCAGGATAGAGACCACGGGCGGATATGTGGGCTGGGGGGAGACAGGCGGCGGTGGCTTCAGCGTGAAGAGCATGCTACTGTCTCTGGGGTCGAGGATGGTAGGCGAGGACCTCTTCAACATACAGAAGATCCAGTGGAAATACGCCTCACCCATCACGGCCACCTACTATAACCAACTCATGCCCCAGCTCTGGTTCCCGATCGAGACTGCGTTGCTGGACGCCCAAGGTCAGGCACTCGGGCTCCCGGTGCACTCCCTCCTTGGAGGCAAGGTCCAGGATAGCATCCGTGTTTCCGCCTATTACTTCCCCAGACAAGTCGGAGAGAACGGCAGGGGAGGGGAGACGAAGCCGGAGGAGACGCTCAGACTCCTCGCCGCCTGGAAGAAGAAGTACGGCTTCGACGTATTCAAGCTCAAGGGGGGCGTCTTCCTGCCGAGGCACGACGTGGACACGCTAAAGCTGCTCAACGAAGAACTTCCGGACGCTCTGTTCAGAATCGACCCCAACGGGGTGTGGAGCCTACCCGAGGCCACCAGGGTCGCTGCAGACCTCTGGAACGCTCACGTGAGGGTGGAGTACCTGGAGGACCCAGTCTGGGCGCTGGGGGACATGGCTAGGCTGAGAGACTTCGTTAGGTGGCCACTGGCCACGAACACCTCCGTGACCAAGTTCGACGACATAGTGGGCGCTCACGCGCTCAGAGCCGTGGATGTCGTACTTGGCGATCCACACTGGTGGTGGGGAATGAGGGGTTATCAGCAACTTGGGAGGGTCTGCCAGAGCTTGGGCCTAACCATCGGTATGCACAGTCCTGGCGAGCTCGGTGTCGGCTTGACGGCTATGGTCCACGCTGCGGCGGTAACTCCGCAGCTTGGCGCCGCCATCGATACACACTACATGCACCTGCTTGACGATGTGGTGGCGGGCGGGGTCAAGATTGAGGGAGGCGCCATACGGGTACCTGATGGGCCCGGCCTTGGAATCAGGGTCAGCGAGCAGAAGCTCGAGAAATACCAGAAGCTCTACGAGGAGAAGAAAGACTACGCCTACTCAACGGACCCCGAGCGCCCTGACTGGTTTCCAACGATACCACAGCACAGCTACGCTAAGTGTGACTGCCATGTCAGTTGAAGCGACGCACCGATGAACCTCATCTTTGGCTACCTAACTGCAACCGAAGAAATCGTCCCGCCTTCGTTCTCCATCCTAGAGAACATCGCGGGATTTTCTCTGTAGCTTTCCGGAGGGCCTGCAAGAAAGATTGTACAGGCTGCAATTTTTCACCCGTGTATTCCTGTCTGGGAACATAGTGTAACATCTGTAACCAGTCCGTTCCCTTCCGCATTTCTCCAGGTCGAGAGAGGAGAAGTTGGCGTGCCGCTGCCATCCGAACCCCGGAAGCGCACCAGGACGAGGGCAGGAGGTAGAGACCAATGCACGCGGTTCAAAGGTTTCTGACGAGTGGGCTTGGGGGAGACCCCAAGGGGAACATAAGAGCGCTGGAAGCATTGAGGGGTTTCAGAATGGCGCCTCAGGAGGCAGACGCATGGCTGTGCGTCTTGGAAGAGACTTCCAGGGAGAGCGAGGCGAGTTGCTGAACGAAATCAAAACCCTGGCTGAAAGACGGACCGACGCCCCGCCACCAAAGGATGCTGGCACGGGGACGACCAAGGCACCGAAGAGCAGCATTAACAGATTCGGCGCAGCCAACGAAACAGTGCTGAGGACAATCCAGCAGGAGCTGGTGACGAAGAGGATGGAGGCGCTGGCAGAGAAGCTAGGTCTTTTCTCCCTGGAATCGCACATCGATGTCCGCATGAGAGCCAGCGGTGGGCGCTTCGGCCTGCTCCAGTTCATCGTGAACATCGGGTACTGAGCCAGGGAGATGACTGCTGTCGAATACCGGCGGCCCGAGCGGAATCTCAGCGCGGCGCAGACTATAGAGGGGGGCTACTTCGGGAGCAACGCGAACACTGCGGCCGACATACTGACGAGCATGGAACCCCTCAAGCCGACCGAGGTCGTTACATGGACCAACGGAAGGCTGGCCTTCCTCGACGTGGTCATGGAGGGGATCGGGGCCAAATCCCATCGGGCCCGGGTGTGGGACATAAGTCTCCCTCCCCGTTCTTAGTCGCGTTCTTCGAATAAGGGCTACGATATCATGATGTCCTTTCAGTATGGTGCGGGCCTTCCCACAAAGGCGGTTAAGAGCCTATCCCAAGAATACACCTGATGGCCTAGGCAGTCTGACGTCAGCGACGATAGGGTGGTCTCTCAGCGGCTCTGCAATGAAGAAGAAGCTGCCTACGATCAGACGGATTCCCGATGACCTCTGGGCAGAGATGGCGCCTCTGCTCGGAGAGGAGAAGAAGCCAGGCACCAGGGGGAGGCCTCCCGTCCCGTTCAGGAATGCCATGGACGGCGTACTCCACGTCCTCGGGACAGGGTGCCAGTGGAAGTCCCTGCCCAAGGAGTATGGTTCTGTGTCGACGGTCCATCGCAGATTCCAGCGGTGGGTGAAGGAGGGCGTCTTCAAAGAGCTCTGGGCGAAGCTCCTCGGGAGGTATGACGAGCTGCGTAGCACCGAGTGGAAGTGGCAGTCGCTCGACTCCAGCTCCGTCAAGGCTCCCCTCGGGGGAAAAAGACTGGTCCCAACCCCACCGACAGGGGCAAGCTCGGCTCGAAGAGGCACATCCTCACCGACAGGAGGGGGACGCCTCTCTCCGCTGTGATCACTGGGGCCAACACGCACGACATGAAGGCGGCGTTCGAGACATTGGACGGCGTCGTCGTCGAGAGGCCTGCCCCCAGTCGCTGCCATCCCCAGCACCTCTGCCTGGACAAGGGGTACGACTACCCAGAGATGGAGGCGGGCGTGATTGAGAGAGGGTACGTGCCGCACATGCGGCACAGGAGGGAGAGATGGAGAACCCTGTGAGGCGCTACAAGCCGAAGAGGCGGGTCGTGGAGAGGAGCGCGTCGTGGCTCAACCTGTTCAGGAGGCTCCTCATCAGGTGGGAGAAGAAGGCAGAGAACTATCTCGCACTAGTCCGGCTGGCCTGCTCCCTAACCGTCTACAGGAGGATAATTTTGTGATAGGCTCTAAGTCACGTTTCTTCTTCCTCTCTCGACCCGTCGGTTGATGGTCGTCAGGGACGAGGACATCCAGAAGAAGCTCAGGGAGATAGACGAGCAAATCCGAAAAGAGTACGTCGAGAGCCACCCCAAGGAGGAGAGAGACTGGAGGACCTACGAGCAGCAGTTCTCCAGGAGGATAAAGGAGGCGATGAAGGCCCTCGACTCCCTCGTCCACGAGGCGGTGTCCACGATCAGGTCTCCCAGCCCAGGTTCGGGAGGCCCGATCCGCTCACCCTCGAGCAGAAGGTCAAGCTCCTCCTGATCAAGCAGCTTGTGGGTGAGTCCAACAGGATGTACGCCGGCATGCTGGACACCTACTCCATGCTCTCGGGCATCGACGTCTCCTACAAGACCGTAGAACGTTTGTACTTCGACGAGGAGGTGACGATGGCCCTCCACAACCTGCACGTCCTCATCCTGAAGAAGAAAGGGGTCGGCGAGAAGGAGGAGGGGAGCGACGCCTCCGGGGATGGGACCGGGTACTCCCTCACCATCACGAAGCATTACGAGAGCGTCACCAGGGAGCTGAAGGACATGGCCAAGGAAGAGCAGGGGGAGCGGCAGGATGAGGAGGGAGGCGAATCGTCGTTGCCACAGCAGCCGCCCAAAGAGGAGACGAAGAAGCGTGCCTTCGCATACTCCTTCAGGTTGATGGACCTCCCCACCAGGATGCACCTCGCCTACGGCTCGAGCCTGAAATCGGAGAAGGAGGCCTTCGACCGCGCCATGAAGATGCTCTCCAGGATCGGCGGCGTGACGCTCGACTCGGTCAGGCTGGGCAGGTACTGCAGCACGCCGGCGTACCTGGACCTCTTCGGACGCGAGACCAAGGTCTACGTCATACCCAGGAGCAACGCCACCCTGAATGGTTCCTGGAGGCGGAAGGAGGTCATGATAGACTTCGTGAAGAACACGACGGAGTACTTGGAGCAGTACTACCGGCGGGAGAACTCGGAGTCAGGGTTCGCAGCCGACAAGAAGATGCTCGGGTGGTCGATAGCCCAGAGGAGGGAGGACAGGATTGACTGCACCAACTTCTGCACGGGGCTGTGGCACAACCTGTTCAACTTCTCGACCCTCTGACTTCTGTCCCACACCCATCGGGCCCGCTACATTTTTGTGCCGGAACCCCTCATTAAATTCGGCCTCCTTCCATAAGGGCATGGAAGGGGCGGTCGAAGAAAGAACAAAGTACAGTCGGCTGCTCGCCGACAGCGAGCTGAGGAGGTGGTACGACAACGTCGACGAAGTTACTGCCGAAGACGACGCTTTGTGAGTTGTCCCAATCGTACCTGAGAGTCCGAGCGGAGAAATCCCGAACGCTCCTTGGCCTTTCACAAAAGGAAATTTCACTCGAGTTCGCTGCGTGGTTCCAGAAGGCGAGCAGACGTGTTGCAATTCTTCAGCAACGACAGTAGCATGGCGTGAAGTTCTTTCACCCTTTCCGGTTCTGTGGAGGCGATGTTGTTTTGTTGCTTCGGGTCGGTAGAGAGGTGGTACAGTTCAACAGGTTCGTGTCTGGCGCTGTAGATAAGGGACCACTCGTTTGTAGTGACAGTTACGGGGAGCCACTCTTTGACGTTCCTGCCGAATGCGTCGACGGCGCGGGTGACTTCGCCGGGGTTATGCAGAGGCCAACTGGTTACTACGAATGGCTTGCCTGCGTCGTCGTCGCCCTGCAGAATCGGTACTATGGACTGACCTTGCACGTGAGTCTGCGCTTCCACCTCGGCCAGGTCTAGTATCGTAGGCACCACGTCGCTCAAGGAAACAATCGCGTTGGTCCTGCGGGGTTTGCATCCTGGGACGCTAACCAGCATAGGTACATGTATGACTTCCTCGTACAATGGTGAGCGATAGAAGTTCGTGTCACGTATCATCGCGGGGCCGTACGTGCCGGTTGCCCGGTCCATGACCGACTTACCGAAATAACCATGCTCACCAAAGTAGAAGCCGTGGTCGGAGGTGAAGATTATTGCGGTCTTCTCGGCCAGGTTCAGGGCCTCGACCGTGTCCAGCAGTCGCCCCACCCACCTATCGACCATTGTAGCCTCGCCACAATAGCACGCGTGCGCGATTTCCAAATCCTCGTCAGACACGCCTCGTTCCTTATACTTGCCGTAGACGGGTGGGATTACCTTGCCATCATAATCTGGATGATATAACTCGGTGTACCAATGGGGAGGATCCCAAGGCTCGTGTGGGTCCCACGTATCTACGTACAGGAAGAATTTCTCTTTGTAGTGCCTTTGCAGCCATCTCTCAGCCGCGAGCATGGTGGCTGGAGCTGCGTAGTCCGTTTCGTGCACGCGGTAAGGCCTGACGTCGTAGCCCTCTGCCCGCTTGTAGTCTTGTCCTCGGATGTAGATGAAATCTTGGAAACCCCTGTCGTAGTTGTAGGATTCCTTGACCAGAAATGGAGTGTCAGCGACTGCGGTGGTCAGATAACCTTTCTGCGCAAGAAGCTGTGCAAGTGTAATTTCTTCGGTGGGCAAAGGCTGCCACCCCATGAAAGTGAAGGTGTACTTGCCGGTAACAAGGTCGGCCCTCGCAGGGACGGTAGGGTGGGAATTGGCGTACGCGCGATCGAAGACGACCGAATTACTTGCAAGCTTGTCTAGGTAGGGCGTGCGCATCGTCTTGTTCCCATTGCATCTTAAGTGGTCATAACGAAACGTGTCCGAGACGATTAGAATTATGTTCATAATGCCGCTCTTTTTCACGGCTGTGTTCCCGAGTGCCGATATATTAGTATGTGTTTAGCCTTCCTTAAGCTCGCTTCGCAATTGCTCTAGGAACGTTTGGTTGGGTCCTTAACTCCAGCAGCTCGCAGCATCGACTTGGCAGCACCTCAAAAAGAAGAGCGCCCATGTCCTATGTGCGGCGTGTCGCCAAACCATCTTCGAGAGCTCAGCGACAAGATCGAAGAGCTCGGTCGAGAGGTAGCCGAGCTGAAGCGGCGGCTCTCTGTGTACGAGAACTCCAACTCGCCTCCCTCGAAGAACTCTCTCCTGTACAGGGAGATGAGGAGGAACAGGCGGAGCGAGGAGGAGGGCGGTCCCGCGCCCAGGAAGCCGGGAAGGAAGGAAGGTCATCAAGGCGTCACACAGGTCTTCAAGTCGACCGGTCGGGTCGTCCACCACACGATGGAGAGGTGCCCGAGGTGCGGCTCGACCCATCTCTCGGTCGTATCGACGGAGAGGAGGACAGTGGTGGACGTTCCTGAGCCCCTCCCCTACACGGTGAGGGAGCACGCCGTCAATACCTACAGACGCCCGGGATGCGGGGCAGACGATCTCGCCCCAGACTCCGTGGGAAGGGGTTCCCCTCGTCCGTGGAGGAGACGAGGGACGGCGGCGTCATGTTCGGGAAGAATCCGCTCTCCGCGATGTCTACGCTCTGGTCCGTGGCGAGGCTCCCCCTGACGTAGATACCTTACGCTCTCGAGTCGACGTACGGCCTGCGCCCCTCCCCTGCGACCATAGAGCACGCCCTCGAGAAGGTGGCCGAGGGGCTCGAGGGATTCCAGGAGAAGGTCAGGAAGATCGTCAGCAGGTCGAAGGGGGCAAACTTCGACGATGCCGGGATGCCTGTCGGGGGGAAGAGGGGCTCTGTAGAAACCCTCTGACAAGAGACGACGCGACCCTCATGGCGTTGTAGGCTATCATCCTGACCCTGATCTCGTTGTTCACCCCCTTCGCCCTGACGGACCTCATCTCGTCCCCCATGGTCCTCTTCACCACGGAGAAGATGATCTCGTCCTTGGCCCTCTGGCGGTACACCCTCTCTGAGAAGCGCCTCTTCATCTCCTTCCTGTAGAGCCCCTCGGTCCTCCAGAGAGGCACCCCCTCCATGCGCGAAGGGATCACCGACATGGCGTGCAGCTCCTCTCTCAGGAGGCGATGGTTCCTCTCCGAGTCGTACCCCTTGTCGCCTATGCCCACGCCGATGGGCCTCACCGAGTGCGCCTTCCTAACCACAGGAGGGAAGTCGATGGTGTCGTTGCGAGGACCCCGACGTACTTTGACTGAGGTGACGAGCTGGCGCCTGAGCTCGGCGCCGATGGTGAGCTTGAGGAACCTCCTCGTCCTGGTCCTCATCTCTCCAGCTGCCTCCTCATCCCCGAGAGGACGTCGCGCTTGACCCTCAGGGCGTAGTAGTAGGACGCGTGACGCATCGAGAACCCGGAGGAGTCGATTCCGAAGACCTGCCTCCTGACCCTCGTCAGGAGGACGAACCCTCCCATCACCCTCTCCAGGAGGGCGGACGACGCTCTCAGCATGAACTTCTCCAGGGTCGTGAAGTGGGGGAGCCTGGAGAGGCCGAGCTCCTCGACCAGGGTGTCGGCGACTGGGAGGAGGTCGTCGACGTACTCCCGATATGACTTCCTCATCCTCTGCCAGAGGACAAGCAGGGCGATGTGCTGCCACTGGGTGTAGTCCCTCCTGGAGAACTTGGAGGAGTAGAGCGGGACGCGCTGCCGCCGGCAGACCTTGAAGACGGCCCTGACCATCCTTATGTAGCGGCTGACCCTCCTCCTCTCTTCGTCGTCGTCCTTCGGACTCTTCATCTTCGACCAAGACGGAGGTCCGGGGGACGATGGCAAAACCACCCGTCTGAAGGAATCTAGAGCCTATCACGAAGAGAATCTCATTCGGACCGGATTCCTGAAGAGAGGGTTTCTACAGAGCCCCTACACTGGTGTTGCCCGTAAACCCTCCGGGTGACGATTGAACGAGATTTTACCTCTCCGTGAATCTTCTCTCTCTTTGCCCGTTCTATCCGTCTTGTGGGGGTATCGGTGCGCCGTGATAGGGTTGCGCGTCCCTTTCTCTCTCTTCTTGCTCCATGGGGACGCGTGACCCTGTCTGAGCAGGAGCAAGAAGTTGGAAAACGAAGAGCAAGAACAAAAGGAAGAAGCCTAGCGACAACCACGGCAAGCGTTCCAGGCCCAGAGACTGGAAGAGATACAACCGCTTCAGGAAGAACGAGTTCAGCCTCATCCTCCCCATCATTGCCCTGGCGGTCGGCTCATCAGAGCCCCCGTACCAGGCGAAGGCGGACGGGACCGTCGGGAGGCCGCCGGCAGACCCGAGGGCCATAGTGGTCTGCCTCCTCATCCGCGCGATCTTCGGGTACTCCTACCGCTCCGTCTACTCGTTCCTCGCATCGAGCAGGGAATACCGTGAGGTCTGCGGGATCGGCAAGCGCCTTCCGGGCTACAACACAGTTCAGGAGCACTGCAAAGACGTCTCCGAGAAGTACCTCGACGGCCTAATCAGGCTGACCGCGGCCCTGATACTGCAGGCCCAGCAGAGGACGAAGGTCGACGCGGGGTCGGACTCGACGGGGCTCTCCACCAGGAAGTACGGAAGGTGGCTGGAGGTGAGGAACTCGAGGCGGAAGAAGAAGAGACGGTTCGTCAAGCTCCACGCACATGCCACCACCGACGCGGAGATGCCTTTCTTCCTCTCGGCCAAGGTCACCAAGGGGTACAAGGCAGACTCGAAGCAGCTCAGGGACCTCCTGAGGAAGACCGGTGGGATCGAGATAGGTGAGGAGTCCCTCGACAAGGGGTACCTCTCGAGGCTGGACGCCCAGCTCATCGCGAACATCGGCGCCCACCCGTACATCGCCCTGAAGGAGAACACCTCGTCCGCACTCTCCCTCGGATATCCGGCCTGGAACAGCATGGTCCACGAGGCCTGGGAGCACAAGGAGGAGTACGAGAAGCACTACCACAGGAGGTCTGTGGTCGAGGGTCTCTTCAACGCCTTGAAGGAGAGGTTCGGGAGGGAGGTCGCGTCGAAGATCAGGCACAACCAGAACGTGGAGGTCCTCTGCCGCGTGGTCTCCTGGAACGTCCTTGCCCTGGCCTACCACAGCTATGGGTGAGCGCATCAGACCGAGGTAGGCAGGCAGGGACGCCTCCCCCAGGGGATGCTCCGCAAGGGCAGTGAAGGTCCGCGCAGACGTCGAGGACGGATAGGACCTATCGGCTGAGGAGAAGGGAGCCACAAGAGGCGCCCTAGAGGACTCTCTTCTTATCCAGGATAATTTGCGGGCAACACCCCCTACACTTACACATTTAAATAATCCTAATCATTGATGTCACCACGTAGCATCAGTTTGAGCCAAGGTTCGGGCGGCCGAACGGGTACTCCCAGATCCGAGTTGGACGAGAAACGCGCAAGTGGTTTTGTTCTTTATGCTGGAATCGCGGCAGCCTTGGGGGAGTTTGTCGATGGATATGACATGATAGTAATCACAGTCGCTTCAATCGTACTTGTGCCGGTCTTTCATTTGTCTCCGGCAGCAGCCGGGTTTCTCGTCTCATCCGCATTCATTGGAGCGGGCTTCGCGTCACTGCTCCTAGGTGACGTGGTTGACCGGATTGGTCGGTTAACTGTCTTCACTGTTGACTTGATTCTTTTCGTCATCTTGGCAATCTTCGCGGCCCTGTCGACAAATTACGTGGAATTACTTACCATCAGATTCTTTATGGGGGTTGGGGTAGGAATCGACATCACCGCTTCCTTGCCCTATCTGGCTGAGGTGTCACCGAAACACACGCGGGGGCGCATCTTGGGGTCGCTTCCGATGCTTACGTGGGCGTTCGGCGCCCTGTCGTCGATTCTCTTGGCAGTCTTGCTGCTGAGTCTTTTTGGATCAGAGGCTTGGCGATGGATGCTGGGACTTTCAGCGATTCCGGCATTGGTCACCATTGGGTTGCGTTCGAGGTTGCCAGAATCGCCGCGCTGGTTAGAAAGCCGTGGGCAAGTGGAGGACGCAAAGAGATCTTACAAGAAGTTTGGAGTTGAGTCCGCACTGACTTCTCCCAAGGTGAGCAAGAAAGGTTTCGCAAAGCTCCTCAGAGGTTTTGGGGCGATTCTGTCCGTCGTCTTGATAATCAACTTTGTACAGGCGCTCGGCGGGGCAGTTGCGTCGGTGGGGACCCCATACGTCTTTAGGTATGGGGCCTTGCTCGGCCTAAACACGGCCGTGGCATTCAGCGCCTTTGTATGGGTTGGCGACATCCTTGGAGTGTTCGTGAGCGTGGCGGTCATCGATAGAATAAGCAGGAGACACACGTGGTATCTATCGCAGACCACGAACGGATTCTTGGGTATCTTGATAGCGTTGGCCATCATGTACAAGAGTTTCTTCCTGCTCCCTCTCTTCTTTCTATTCGGCGTCTGCAATTGGATCGGAGGCTCGCCCCTGACGGTCATGTGGCCGACTGAACTGTTCCCGACGAGCATGCGTGGCAAGTCCACGGGCTTAGGTAATACGGCTCTCCGATGGGGAATCGCATTGCTTGCCTTCATCCTGCCGGTTGGAATAGCTGCTATCGGGGCCGTTAGTACGCTATTGCTCCTCTCGATGACATTTTTTATTACTTCTGCCATCGTTCATCACTACCCAATCTTGGATACGACCACTAAGCCTCTTGATGAGGTCGCACGCGAAAGCTAACCTGGCCGACATAACTCCATGAGCAGCACCTCTTCGCCAGGAGGAAGCTTCGCATGTCTAGGTGGAACCTCCTTGTCCTGTAGTATCTCGCAAGGAATCTCTTCAGGGCCTGGAGGTTCGTGAGGAAGACTGGGAGTGCCGAGAGGTCCTTCTCCCCCTGCCTCCAGCACCCTCCATCATGTCGAACTCGGGAGACGCCGTCGGAATCCACCTCACCCTGAGCGTCTTCCTGTTCTGTCCCATGTAGTCGGTCACGGCCTTCGTCCTCTTGTGCTGGTTCGCCTTGTCCAGGAAGAGGTATTGCTTGCCAAACCTTCTGTGGACCTTCTTCAGGAAATCAAGGAATGACGGGCCGTCGAACGCCCCGTATTGTCTGAAGAACTGTCTCCCGTCGATGTTGATGACGCCGAAGACGACGGTCTTGAAGTGAGAGCCCAACACGACGCGGACAGGCCGGATTCCCGGGCCTGCCCAGACTTTCTTCGTCTTGATGTCTTGGACGAGGATGGGCTCGTCCTCTGTCACCATGGTGAAGCCTTCAGGGATGTTCCTGAGGAGCCTGGCAGTCCTTTTTTGAAACGAAGCCTCTCCTCGAGGGAGGCCGTGTGAGCCAGCCTCTTCTCTGGGACTACTGCCCTCGCTCCCCACTTGCGTACGAGCCTGAGGACGTGCCTCTCGCTGTACGTCACCCCCGCCTTCCTTCGAACGAGCTCCCTGACCTCCTTCACTGTCCAGCCGCTCCTATTCGTAGTGACCTCCCTACCGATCTTGGCTATCAGACTCTTCTCGACCTCCGGCGGCCTCCCGCTCCTCTCCCTCGTCCTCAAGCCCTCGATGCCCCCTCCTCGAAACTCCTGACTCATACCACAACCCAGGAGCTCTGGGCGTGAAACTCCCTGGCGGCTTGGTTCTGACCGAGGCCGTCGTACTTCACCTTCAGGACGAGGAGCATCCTCCTGCTGACGTACGCGTCCTTCTCCTCCTTGTGCGCCCTCTCGAGCGCCTCTCTCGTCACCGTGGTGGTATGCGGCATGAGACTGATAGGGAGACGACGACCCAAGAGGGCGAGAACCAAACTTCCTTGATTACATGCTCAGAAACTTATGTCGGCTAGGTTAGTTTCAAGGAGGCTTAACTTGCGCGCGTCCGCCCTAATCCGCAGCTGCAGACAGTTATGCGGTGCCCGGGAATGGTTTGTGAAGGATTTGAACCCATATATCTGGACTCAGGTCCCACCCAGGGCCCCTATATCTGGGCTCTAATCATCGGGTGTTAAATCCCCCGGGCTCTCTAATAGCCCAGAGTCCGGATGACACTGAAGTTCCGCAAGCCGCCAACTGAAGAGTCCGTGCAGAGG
>JAKAPI010000049.1 GCA_021807225.1 archaeon
CCAGCCCTGTTTCCGACTATTTGGACGTCCTTGTCGCCTCTCCCTGAAAGGGTGACCACGACGCTCTGGCCGTGCCGCATGGTCGGCGCGAGCTTTAGCGCGTAGGCAACCGCATGCGCCGACTCCAATGCGGGGAGTATTCCTTCATCCCTTGCAAGGATGTGGAACGCCTCTACCGCTTCGTCGTCGGTGACGGTGACGTAGGTCACCCGTCCGGTGTCCTTCAGACGAGAATGCTCAGGGCCCACCCCGGGGTAGTCGAGACCAGCTGCGACGCTGTGAGTCTCCCCGACCTGACCATCCCCGTCCTGAAGCACATAGGTGAGCATCCCGTGGACGACCCCCTCTTTCCCGTAGGCCAGGGTCGCCGCGTTGCGGGCCCTGCCTGTCCCTCCCGCTTCGACGCCGTAGAGGGCCACCCCTTTCTTTGGTAAGAACGGATAGAACGTCCCCATCGAGTTGCTTCCACCGCCCACGCAGGCGACCAGGGCGTCAGGGAATGCGCCTGTTGCAGAGACCGACTGCCTCGCGATCTCCTTGCCGATCACGCTCTGGAAGTCACGGACCATGATAGGATACGGATGGGGCCCCACCACCGAGCCGATGAGGTAGTAGGTGTCCTCGAGGTTCGTCACCCAGTCCCTCAGAGCCTCGTTGATGGCGTCCTTGAGGGTCCTCGAGCCGCTCTCTACAGGGCGGACTTCGGCGCCAAGAAGCTTCATCCGGAAGACGTTGAGCTTCTGCCTTTCCATGTCCTCGGACCCCATGTAGACCTCCGCCTTCAGACCAAGGGCCGCGCAGGCCATGGCCGTCGCCACCCCATGCTGGCCGGCCCCGGTCTCGGCGATAACCCTCCTCTTCCCCATCTTCTTCGCAAGCAGCCCCTGACCGAGGGTGTTGTTGATCTTGTGCGCGCCTCCGTGCAGGAGGTCTTCGCGCTTGAGGTAGATCTTCGCCCCATTGGCCCGCCTGGTCAAGTTGGCAGCTAGATACAGCGGCGTCGGCCTCCCTGCGTAGTCCTTCAGCAGCCCGGCCAGTTCGGCATGGAAGGTCTTGTCCGACTTCAAGCGCAGGTACTCCTTCTCCAGCTCACGGACCGCAGGGACGAGGGTCTCCGGGATGTATTGCCCTCCGTACTTCCCGAACCTGCCTGTCCCTGGCAACCTCTTCACATTCCTCTTGCCCTGTCGACGAAGGCCCTGACCTTTGAGCTGTCCTTTAGCCCCGGCGAGGCTTCGACCCCTGAAGACGAGTCGACCGCGAAGGGCCTCACCGCAGTAATCGCTTTCTCGACGTTCTCCGGGTTCAACCCTCCTGACAGGATGAAGGGGACCGGGGCGACTTCGTCCCTGAGCTCCCTGCAGAGCGCCCAGTCGGACACCTCTCCTGTCCCTCCGAAGGCCCCCTTCCGGTACGTGTCCGAAAGGACTGCGTCGAAACCCTCCGTGTCCCCTATTTCGTCCCCACCTCGCTTGACGAGATGTGGGAGTATCAGCTTCACGCCGAGCTTCGCCTTCAGCCCAACAGGATCCGTGACCCCCCCGTAGAGCTGGATGGCCGAAGGCCGCATCTGCCCAATCCTGTCCAGGTGCATTTCCAACACCTCGGCCCTGGTGACCAGCACGGAGTCCACAAACGGGGGGACCTTCCCGATAAGCTCTGCCGCCCGTTCGAGGGAAACGTTCCTTGGAGACTCGAACCCGCTGATGAATCCGACCGCGTCAGCGCCCGCCTCCACTGCGGACACGACATCTTGGACCCTCGTCACCCCGCAGATCTTCACCCTTGTCATGGTCCCAGCCTCGTCAGCTCCCTGAGGGCTGACGCCGGACTCTTGGACTTCATCAGCGCCGAGCCGATCAGGAACCCGTCCGCTCCCAGTCTCTTCAAAGACACGACTTCCCCCCTCGTGCCGATGCCACTTTCGCAGATTACCGGCTTGGCAAAGGGGGCTCTGCGGAGTAGCCTTCTTGAGACGGCGGTCGAAACGGAGAGATCAGCCAGATTCCTGTTGTTGATTCCGACCACGTCCGCCTCGTTGGACAGCGCGACGTCCAGTTCCCTTTCGTCATGGGCCTCGACCACCGCCTCCATCCCACCAGAGTGGACGCGAGCGATCATCTCGGCCAATGTTCCGTCGGCTTCCCCCCTTTCGAATATCCCCGTGATCAGCAGAACGGCATCGGCGCCAAGACGGCGCGCCGCCTCCACCTGCGCCTCGTCAACAACGACGTCCTTCATCAGTACAGGTATCCTGACTGACCGCTTGACCATCGAGACGTAGCCGAGCCGCCCGTCGAAATGTTCGGGCTCCGTCAGGACAGAAATCCCCGACGCCCCGCCGCTCTCATAGGCCGCCGCGACCTCGCCGACGTCCCTCCTTCTGGCGAGCCTCCCCTCGGCGGGGGAGCGGAACTTCACCTCGGCGATTATCGGAATCCTGTCCTTCCTTCGGAGAGACTTCGCGAGGCTGAGCTTCCTCGCTTCCGACTCGCTGGGGACCTTGTAGTACCCCGCGGCCACCCGAGACCTGGCTGCCTTCGCCAGCTCGGCGAGGAAACTTTCACCCGTCCTCTGCATAGACCTCAATCCTAGCCATGTCCCCCCCGCTTCCCCGCACGAGCTCCTTCAGCTTGGACAGCGCGGCGCCGCTGGCCAGCGACTCCCTGGCGAGTTCCACCCCACCGGCAAGGTCGTCGGCCTTGCCGTCGACCAGGAGCGCCGCCGCCGA
>JAKAPI010000016.1 GCA_021807225.1 archaeon
TCGCCTCGGTCCCTCCGTCGCACGGCGGATACAGGGGGTATTCGCAGCCCTACGTCCCCGCGATCCTGGGGATGGAGGCGCTGGAGCTCCCGTTCGACCCGGCGGCCATGAACGTCGACGTCGAGAAGGCCGTCGTGCTGGTGAGGCGGGAAAAGCCGGCCGTGACGGTGCTTGGGGCCACGGTCTTTCTCTTCCCCCACCCGGTGAAGGAGATCGTCGAGGCGGCCCACGCCTACGGAGGGAAGGTGGTCTACGACGCGTCGCACGCCATGGGGCTCCTGGCCGGCGGCGTCTTCCAGGACCCCCTCCGAGAGGGCGCAGACGTCGTGGTCGGCTCCACTCACAAGACCCTCTTCGGGCCCCAGGGAGGGATAATGTTCTCCGACGACGAGGAGACGGTGATGCGCGTGGCCGAAGGGTACGCCTACCGCTTCGTCGACAACTTCCACCTCAACAGGGTGGCTGCCCTGGGGGTGGCCCTGGAGGAGGTGATGCTCCACGGCGCCCGCTACGCCAGGGACGTGGTAGCGAACTCGAGAGCACTGGCCGGGGCCCTCCATGCCGCCGGCTTGCCGGTGGCCGGTGCGGCAGACGGGTTCACCAGGTCCCACCAGGTGCTGCTCCCGGCGGGGGCGAAGGGCGCGGAGACCATGGGGAGGCTCGAAGAGGCCGGGATCATCGTGGACTCGCGGGTGAGGTTCGGGACGAATGAAGCGACAAGGAGAGGGATGGGGCCGAAGGAGATGGAGGAGATAGCGGGGCTGGCGGCCCTGGCCCTCCTCGGGGGAGGGGCGCGGAAGGCGAGGGCGCGCTCGAACGCGCTGGCCTCTAGGTTCAGGAAGCTGCACTACACCCTGAAGGACGCGTGACCTCAGGGCCAGACGGTGAAGGCCGAGGCCGTGTGACAGGGGGTCGGGAGAGACGGGACCCTGGACGCAGACGGCTCGGCTTGCAGGCGTCCGGCAGGCTCGTCGGAGCGTACGTCTGCAGTGTCGCTCCGGAGAGGTTGCAGCGGCAGGGTCCCCCTTTCCCCTGCAGAGGACCGCCAGGCGAGAGGCGTCTTCGCCATTCAGGAGGCGACAGCCGTCACAGGCGATAGGCGCGCCGCAAGGACGGGCCTCCGGGAGTTGGCCAGAGGGATCGCCGCATGGTACTGAGGGGACTCGTCCACCGGTTCGTCCCTCCCGAGCGTCTGGAAGTTCTAGACTGGGCACGGGGAACTGCGGTTCTGCCTCGGGGTCGGCATGAGCGGATTTGGCCCTCCCTGACTTCCGAGAGGGGTGCACCCCCGCCTGATACGTCATGCTCAGGTTCAACCCTTGCTGAGGCGGCTAGCAGTGGATGGTCTTACGGCATCTGACGGGCTTGATCTGCTAGTGTCAGGCGTTCTCTTCCTGTGAAGCTACGGTCACGCTGGAGTATCGTCCTGTCTCTCTGCCGTATCGCAGCCATATGAGAGCTCCCGCCACTCCGACCACCCATAGGAGCACGTTCAGGTATGCGAACCCCGTTATGTCCAGGTAAGCCAGAGCCAGCGTGGCAGGGACGTTGAGGGTGTAAGCCACGATCCTTACCGCGCCTGTGTACAGCGCCCTCCTGCCGGTCGGCCAGATCTCTCCCTTCAACGTGTTAAGCGCGGCATAGCCGAGCGCGAGGAACACATTGAAGACGCCCACGTACGCCCAGAACAGGTCTACGGACGTTGACCACTGAGAGACAGTGCCGGCTATGACCACCGCCATCACCAAAGTCCCTATGTAGAATCCGAATATGTTCCACCTCCGGCTTATCCTGTCGACGTAAAATGCGAAGGCGATGGTTACGACGGCCTCAATCGCGTCTGACACGAAGATGATCTGCGAAGTAATCGACGAAAAGTAAACGGGCCCCATGCTGAATACGAACAAGCCGAAGCCGATTACGTTGGCTATCGTCATGCAGGTTATGGCAACCAGTCTCAGAGATATCGACGGCGACTTCAGCGGGGCGACGAGCCGCGCCGATGTGGTAGCAGGCGTGCCGGCGTTGCCAGCGTCGGTCGCTACGCTCGAAGAACGTGCTGGCGACGGACCGACTCCATAGTACTTCTGGGCGGTCGCTCCTGCGTCCCTTTTCCTCCCTTTGGCTTCCAGCCACCTGATGGATTCGGGCATCTTGTATCTGCTGGCAAGCAGGATGACCAGCAGCGGCATCGCTGATGCTGCGACAAGCTCCCTTTGGAAAGTGATCTGACTGGAGATGCTCAGGAAGTCGATAGCGGCAAAAATGGCGGGGCCGATAGACACAAAGGAGTAGACCAGGTACAGCACCTTCGCGCGGATGCGCGTCGGAAACATCTCGGGGATGGCCGCAATCACCGTGTTCGTCTCTCCTCCTCCCGCGATCTGTGAAAGGGCGATGAACACGAGAACGAGATAGTAGTTGAAGGCGAGGAGTATGCCTAACGCCGACAGAAAGTAGAGTCCCATCGTAACAAAGAACGCGGTCTTCCTGCCAATCCGGTCCGCCAGCACTCCCATGAAGACTATTCCGACTATGAAGAAGATGCCCGGCCATACGAGAAGGAGATACGTGAAAGCAGCATTCGTGACCGCGATCGTGTACCACCCAGTGGCGAGATATGCCCAACTGTAGAACGAAGCCTGCATCATTACGCCGATGGCGAATGAGACGAAGGTCCAGGTGTTCGCCCTCGTCCATCTGGACTCTTCGATGACTTCGTGACTTATGTCAAAAGTCAACTGCCGGGAAAACAGCTATGGCCATTTATATTCGTTAGGTGGTCAGAAATCGCGCGGAACTGTCAGCCTAGTAGCGGTCTCACGAGATCCGGCATCAGGCAGGTCGGGCGGCCCAGCCCCCCACGCCCGTTACGTTGTGGGCGCGCGTCCTCAACGGCGAGGGGCGTCTCGCATGCAGGCACCCCTCTCCCGACCCTCCGGAGGCGCTTGGCGTTGTCCAGCAGGCTCGAACCCCCCGCCAGGGAGGGGGCCGCGGTGCGCCTCCACGACCGGCTGCGGGTCCTCGACGAACTAGTTCGCCA
Organism: archaeon; assembly: GCA_021807225.1. The sequence goes on from JAKAPI010000016.1 coordinate 3,044, forward strand.
TCTTCAAAGGGGATGCCACGGCTCCTAGAGGCGGCGCCCGTCCTGGGGAGGGGGGTGAGCCTCGCGCTGCGGCGGGAGGAGGTGCCGCAGGCTACCCTGGCGGTGCAGAGGGGGTCTGCAAGAGCGGCCTCGAAGGAGGGCAGTCGGTGCGGGCGCCTGCCACCGGGATGAGAACCGTGAGGCTCCTCGACCATGTTTTGGCTGCTTGCCTCCACAAAGCGAGGTGCACCCCCAAAGCGCGTCACCGGCAGAAAGGGCGGGCGATAGCCCTCGAGGTGAGTGTCTTGCTTCTCCTGACATTCTTCTTGGCAAAGTTCGGCCGACCTGTCCTTCGGCGTAAGACCAAGGATGACGCTCGTTCGGAGCCGTTGCGTGCGGGTTCGTGATTGGAACCCGGGTCTGGAGTAGACATGGTGACCGTGGCATCGACGGCTCGTGCTTCCAGTGATGTCGCAAGACAGGGGACAGTGAAAGAACCGAGGCCCCTTCGTCGGCAGCTCTCGTTCCATGGCTGCAGACACCCGCCGAGGGGTCCAGGGCGCGGTCGTCGCCGCTAGGCGTCGGCCCTTGCGACTGGGTACTTTCGCCCTTTCAATTCAACGAAGGCTACGCTGACGTCCCCCCCAACGTCGGCCTTCCCATCCTCCAGTACGTTGCAGTATATCCTGAACCCGTCGAACTCCACTATTCCGTAAGTCGTCCTTCCACCATCTTTCTTCTGAATTCGAGTCAACGAGAAAATCTTGCCTCTTCCATCGCTCTCCTTGACTTCGAGGGAGGTGGAAGAGCACCTAGGACAGAGCATTCTGGGATAGTAGAACCTGTGTTTGCACGCCTTGCACTCGAGGTACGGAAGCCGGTTCGCGTCGAGCCTTTCATGATATGCCCTCCACAGCTCTTCCAGCTTCAATTCTTCTCGCCTAGGACAAGGGTGACCGAGTGGCTCCTGCTCCAGCCACCGATCCCGTTGAGATACACCCGGTTGACGCCGGAAACCTGGTGTCCCTCCGCCATGCCGTTTAGCTGCAGCAGAGCCTCCTCGAGCAGGACACCGCCGCTCATGAAGCCCGGCTGCCCCATGTTCAGGCTCCCGCCGCCCGTGTTCAGCGGCACATCTCCCCTGTATGTCAAGTCGTGCTTCTCGACGAACTCTCCGCCTTTCCCCTTCGTTGCGAGCTTGATGTCTTCGATCTGCATCAACGTCGTGATCGTGAACGAGTCGTAGAGCTCGTAGGCGTCGGCCCTTCCAGCTTCGAACGAAGCCCGTCGGGAACTCTCGACGGCCGGGGTCGACACAATGTCCTCCTGCTCAGGGGGGAGCTCGTGCCAGTGCCCCTCACCGTACCCGAGGATGTCGAGCGTCCTCAGCCGCGTCTGCCTTTTGCTCACTATGAAGGCATGGAAGCCGTCTACCGGGTAGACTATCTCCAGAAGGTGAAGCGGCTCCGCGACCATGGGGGATGCGACCACCTGCTCAGGCGTAAGGTCGGACTTGAACAGTGCCTTGGCGTTGCCTTTGGCGTTGAACCTCTGTTGCGCCGCGATCGTCGCCCGTTGCCCGTCGGTCGTGCCGAACAGCCTGGAGTGCCTGAAGGCGGCCAGCGCGTAGTCCGAGACCGGATTGAGGTCGTCGTTGACCCGGAGGAACTCGTCGAAGGGCGAGACCGCCACGTCTGGGTAGGCTCTGTCGATGGAATCCACGGTGACCCCCTTGGCCCTCACGTCCGACGCCTTCCCGCCGATAAGGCAGAGGACGCTTTCGGCTTCCCCCGCTCTGATAGCCTTGTAGGCTCTGTGGACCGAGGCGAGCGCTGACGCCCCTCCAAAATCGAGGGCGTCGACGTACCTGGCCTTCAGCCCCAAATACTGCCTGATCTGGTTGGTGAACATGAGCAGGTTAGCCTTCCCGTCGAAGATTCCAGGCAGCTCCGTCGTCACCAACCCGTCGAGCTGTTTCATTTCCATCCCTGCCATTTCCAGGGCCTCAGCGACGGCTTCGCTCATCAAGTCGAAGGCGCTGCCTTCGTACTTCCTGTAGATCCTCCCAGCGAAACCCGCGAACAACCTCTGTCTCCCGACGACGGGTCCGGCCACCGCTTATATGACTCTCAGCGGGGTCGGCACCGATTGCCGCCCCCACAAGGAGTCTGGTGCCTGAAGGTGGGAGAGATCAATCTGTGGAAGGCTGAGCTTACCTATGGCGTCGACTTCGACGTCCGGGTAGCGGCCCCGGTCTTCGTGTTCCTTATTAGGTCCGGGCGGGAGCTGACGTTGGTGGACGCTGGCTTCAGGCCAGGAGCCGCTCGACGCAACAACTCGGCCAAAGGGACTCTGCAACTCCTCCGGCGCGCCCTGAAGCGAGTCTCGGTCGAACCTGGCGACGTCAGGAACCTGGTCCTTACTCACCTTCACACAGACCATTCGTCGTTCATCGGTGAGTTCAGGCGGGCAAGGGTCTTTGTGCAGTCGAGGGAGGTCGAGTTTGCAAGGAACCCCCTCCCGACCCAGGCGCAGTTCTTTGACGGCGGCGCACTGGAGGCCCTGCAGAAGTCAGACGTCGAACTGGTTGACGGGGACAAGGGTATCTCCGGTGGCGTTCGGCTGGTGCACACCCCCGGACACACCCCGGGCTCCCAATCGGTCTCGGTCGAACTGGACAAGTCGGACTTCGTCATCTGCGGTGACACAATACCGATGTATCATAACTGGCGTCCGTCGGACAAGCGGCTCGGCACCCCCGTTGCCATCCCTAGAATCCCTCCAGCCATCCACAGCGACCTCAAAGAATGGTTCTGGAGCTGTCGAAAGATCGAGGGCCTTCCTGGGACCTTGATTCCCAGCCACGACCCGCTTCTCGAGGATGGGACCGCCTTTCGCTAGCGGGCTGGGCTTTCGTCCCGCTCGCCGCCTTCCTCAATCTCTCGGAAAGGCTCGTCCCTCAGTCGCAGGAACTCCTTGAGGCCGACCTTCTGGGCCAGCTTCATCCACTCCACCGAGGCCCCTGAGCCCAGCAGCAGTGCTTCCTGGCGGGCCGCGAAGTCCAAGGGCAGCCAGTATCTTTCCGCTCCGTACCAACGATTTACCATGGCCTTGTTCATCCGGAGAGCTCGCAGGTCTATGCGTCCCAGCTTCCTGGCGAGCTTCGATACTTCCCTGTCAAGAGCGTCGTCTTCCACCGCCCTGTTTACCAAGCCGATCGCCTCTGCCTTCTCGCCGTCAACCAGGTCGCCAGTGAGGAGGAACTCCATCGCCAGGTTCCTGCGCACGTTGGACGGGGCTAGCAACCTGGCGACTCCTGCGGCCTGCCTTATCTCGGGGGTTCCGAACTTGCAGCTGCGTGTGCTCAGGATGACATCGCAAGAGTTGGCGAGGAAGAACCCGTATCCCAGGGCGTACCCCTTGGTGGCCGCAATCGTCGGCTTGGGGCAGGACAGGACCTTCTTGAAGAGCCGGTTCTCGCTGAGAAAGAGTCTCTTCCACGCGCTGGTCGGCTTGATTTCGGTCGACGGGTTTCCCAGGTCCGCTCCCGCGGAGAAGGCCCTCCCTTCCCCCTTCAGCACCACGGCGTGGACACTGTCGTCCTCAATGCAGGCCGCAAGATGTTCCCGCGTCTTGGCCCGCATCTCGTCGTTGAACGCGTTCAATCTTTCCGGCCTGTTGAATGTTATCTCTGCGTAGCCATCGTGGATGTCTAGCAGAACCACGGAGTTCGCGCTTGGCATGCTGCCGAGGTGTCGAACTGACTCTCGGGATGGAATAAGGGTTTATGCCTGCCGCAGTCCTGTTGAATAACTGAGATCGGGTGGCTCTCCTTGCCGGCCGCTTCTTCGACCTTGCCTGCCTATGCCTTCAGCGACATGAACGCGTTGTACACCGACGCCTTCAGGAGGAGCTCGTTGACCATGTACCTCCACTTCACCGACGTCACGTGCTCGCCGAACGCCCTCTTGAAGGAGGATATCGCCTACTCGCCCATCCGCCTCTCCCCGTAGCGGTGCCTCTTCCTCCACCCGTCGTAGTCTCCGAGCTGCTCCCTGACCACGAGCTTCCTGGGCATGCACCCCATGGCCTTCAGGGAGGAGTTCTTCCTCACCCGGATGACCTGCTCGATCCCGTGGCCGTCCAGGTACCTGAAGTTCGCCCTCGAGTCGTACGCCCCGTCTGCCACCACCCTGCTGACGTGCGCTCTCGACGCCGCCCGTTGGACGAGCGGCTGAAGCATCCTCCCGTCAGACGTCTCTTCATCCGTCACCTCCACCGACAACATCTTTCCGGTCTTGACGTCCACGGCCACGTGGAACTTGACGAACCCCCTTTTTCACCGCCCACTTGCGGCGTATCCACTCCCCCCGGTTGGAGACCTTGATGCCAGTCGAGTCGACAGCGATCGTCACGTCCTTCGTCCTGTCCACGGACGGGTCGACGTCCGCCTTCACCCTCGACACCCTCCATCAGATGGTCGAGTAGTCAGGGGTCCCCCTGAACACGTCCACGTGCTCTGCGAAGACCCTTGCGAACCCCTCCAGCTGGCGGTACGGAAGGAGGCAGACGTGGATGGCTGCGAGCATGCTCATTAAGCAGCCTGGATAGCGATACCTCGCCCCCTCCTTTCCCTCGTTCGAGCTCTCGAGCCCTCCCCTCCATCCAGATAAAAAGCGGGGTCGAACAGTAACTCTCCCCTCCTTACGAGCTCCTCGTTGTACTCCCTCCAGTTCCTCTTCTTTGCGACCATGGACGGAGAAGAGAGGGCCTCTTCTGAAGACGGGTCAGAGCACGAACGACCGACAGAGGAGTCAGTTATTCAACAACGCTCCTGCCGCGGCCGGATCTACGCGATGACGCCTTTGTCGCGAAGCGTCAGGAGCTCGCCTCTGGTGTACCCGAGAGCGCCAAGGACCTCTTCGGTTTGCTCGCCCAGGAGCGGGGGTCTCCTGGTGACCCTGGCGGTTGTCTCCGAGAATTTCATCGGCAGATTGAGCATCTTGAGCTTCCCTATGACCTCGTCTTGAAATTCCACTATGCCGCCCCTGTGGATGAGCTGCGGGTCCTGGAGGGCTTCGGCCACCGTCTTCACAGCGGCGCAGGGGACATCGGCTTTTTCCAGTTCCCGGACCCAGTACTCCCTGGGCTTCCGGCTCAGAACGCCCTGCAGAGCCTGATGCAGCTCCTGCCAGTTGCTCGCCCTGGCCGGCCGGGTCGAGAACTTCGGGTCGGTCACTATACCCTTCAGCTCCGGTATGCTCGCCGCCCGCTGAAAGACGCCGTCGTCGGGCGCCTCGATTACGAAGAAGCGGTTGGACGCGTCGGAGTAGACGCCCATGAAGCCGACCTGTCTGGCCCTCGTGAGGTGGTCGAAGTTCGAGTCCATTCCCTGCAGCACGGGGATGGCCATGTACTGGAGCAGGAATGCGGCCGACTCCAACAGGGACGCCTCCACGAACTGGCCGACGTGCTGTCTCTCTCGGGCGAACAGGGCCGCCAGGATGGCTTGCGTGGCGACCATAGCCGTGGTCAGGTCAGCCAGCCCGAGCGGCGCAATCGGCGGCGCCCGACCGTCGCTGTATAGGCTCAGGAGCCCGCCCAGCGCCTGCGCCACCAGGTCGTAGGAAGGCCTCCGCGAGAACGGCCCGTCGTGACCATACCCCGAGATCGAGCAGTAGACTATCTGCCTGTTGACCTTAGAGATGTCTTCGTAGCCGACGCCCAGCCTGTCGCAGACTCCCGGCCTCATGTTCTCCACGAAGACGTCGGCCGTTTCGCTCAGCTTCTTCAATATCGAGACGCCGTCCGGCGTCTTCAGGTTCAGAACGACGCTCTTCTTGCTCCGATTAGACCCCATGAAATAGGTGCTCATCCCGCGATAGACCGGGGTCGCGGCGCGTTCAGGAGAGCCCACTCCTGGAGGTTCGATCTTGATCACCTCCGCCCCCATGTCGCCGAGGATCATGGTGCAGAACGGACCCGCCACGTGCCGTGTCATGTCAACTATCCGTACACCTTTAAGTGGGCCGTCACTCATTCGAACTAGACCTGCGCCGTGCAACGCCTCGAATTTATCTTTGACTTCGAAACGTCGAGAGCCTGTTCCTAGTTGAACGCAGCCAGGCTGCATGAATTCGGAAGACCGCTCCAGTGGGACGATGTCCCGACGCCGGAATTAAGAACTGGGTCCGATGTGATTGTGCGGATGGCGGCCGCGGGACTTTGCCACACCGATATTTCGGTGATAGACGGGACGCTGCCAGACATCAAAGGGCGCTTCCCCGCGCTCCCGTACATACTCGGGCATGAGAACGCCGGCTACGTCCACGCCGTCGGCGACTCCGTCACCGGACTGAAGGCGGGAGACCCGGTGCTCGTGTATGGAGCCTGGGGGTGCGGCACCTGCGTGTTCTGCAGGAGAGGGGAGGAGCAGAGGTGCCCTGTGAGCCCGCTCACCCCTGGAATCAGCCCCGAATACCAGGGCGGCTTCGCCGAGTTCATGTATGTGCCGTCGTCCAGATATCTGCTGAAGGTCGAAGGTAGCATGGAGGATCTCGCGCCCCTCACCGATGCAGGTTTGACTTCTTACCGGGCGACAAAGAGGGTCCGGAGCCACCTCTCGCCCGGCTCGTTCAGCCTCGTGATCGGCACGGGGGGACTGGGACTCTATGCGCTGCAGTATCTGCCGCTCTTCGGGTCAAGCACGGTCATCGCTGCCGACGTAGCGGACAGGAAACTCAGGCTGGCTGAGAACTTCGGTGCGAGCGTCGCCTTGAACCTGCGCGAGGATAACCCCGTAGAAAAGGTCGCCTCGGCGACCGGAGGGAGAGGGGTCAAGTCGATTCTGGACTTTGTAGGGACCAGCGCGACCGCCGCTCTCTCAATGAAGGTGCTCTCCGCTGACGGCATCTACGTAGATGTTGGTCTCGGTGGCGGCACCCTGAGCGTTCCTTTGATTGACTTGGTCCATTCGGAGTCCTCGATTACAGGAAGCATATGGGGCACCTATGAGGAACTCGCCGAAGTCTACGAGCTGGTGAAGTCAGGCAAGGTAAAGAGCACCATACAGAAATTCAACCTTTCTGACATCAACAGCGCAATCACGCAGATGCGGAACGGGGAACTGCTGGGCCGAGCCGTGTTGGCCGGTTAACTGCGGACCCTGCCATTAGAGCTTCCGTGCCGTGGCTCCTCTTGACCCTCCCCCTTGCCGGGGTTCTGCACAGCGCCCTCTCTAGGCGCTGGGAAGTGTCGGAGGGGCGCTCTGGCCGGTCTGGGGCGCCTAGGCGGGACTAGGAGCGTCGGAACCTCGCCGTGTGAAACCTCCCTGGCTCGAAAGCTTCGAAGGTCTCCTCCCTCGGTCTCTCTTCGAGTCACCTTATATGAGGAGCACCGGCATCTTGGGCCGACATGGCTCAGCACAGGGCAGGGGAGTTCAGCTACGTCACCGCCTATGAAGAGCTCGAGATGTCACTGCTCTTGCCCAGTCCCTTCCAGCCAAGGGAGCAGATAGGAGACATCGACGAGCTGGTCGAATCGATCAAGACGTCCGGGCTCATAGAGCCCATCGTCGTCCGACCCAAGGCGAAACACTTCGAGATAATCGCGGGGAACAGGCGATACCACGCGTGCCGGAGACTGAACTTCCGCAGAATACCGGCGATCGTGGTAGAGATGCACGACAAGGAGGCTTACGAAGCCGCCCTTGCCGAAAACCTTCAGCGCAAGACCCTGGACCCGATTGAGGAGGCCGAGTCGTTCAGAAGATACTGCGAGGACTATGGATGGGGGAGCCAGTCCGAGCTCGCCCGCCGCCTAGGCAAATCGCAGGCCTACGTCGCCCATAGGTTGCGGCTGCTTTCTCTTCCGGAAAGCGTCAGGAGCGTGATCAGAGACGGCGGCCTGAGTGCCAGTACGGCCGAAGAAATTAGTAGGCTGAAGGATTCGGAACGCCAGAGAGAGATTCTCGAGTCCGCCATCAGGCACAAGATAACTCGGGCCGATATCCGAGAAGCTGCGGTCTCTCAAGGCCCAGGACGGAACGAGACATCGGCACCTGACTGGCTCCAGACAACACAAAGGAGCCGGAAGGACCTGGACGCGCTCGTCATCGACAGGGCGATCCTTTCGCTCAAGGTGTCCATGGTCCGGATCGACTCGTTGCATGAGAGAGCGAGAAGCGGCACGTTGAAGAAGGTCCTTCTGGGCAAGCGGATAGTTCTTCACCAACTGATTGATGAGCTGCTGAGCTACAAGAGGACCCGGATAGCGTAACTTTTCTGCCGCAGGGGTACTGAAGGCTCGCCGCGCTTCCGGACACCTGATGAAGCAGCTCGAACCTCGGTCCAGACTCCCGAGACTCCTGACCCACGAATGCCTTCCGGCTTGCTTCGGACCCGGCCCTTAGTGGCATGCCACTAAACGGCGGCGTCAGATCAGACCGAGGTCTCGGCCATGCTAGCCGACTTGACATAGACGCAGCAAGAAGCATACCAGTTACAAAGTCCTCCCGAGGCGAGTTACCGTGTCTATGCGAATCTCGGGCAGCCAGCACCCGAAGCGGTCCTGACGGCATCGCCGCTCGCCATAAATCATAAGGCCGTGACCGAGCAACGAGAGTAGAACTGGCGTGACGCAAAGCCAAGTCATTGACGACCTCGTATCATTCGGCCTTTCTCCGCTACAGGCAGAGGCGTACGTTGCGCTTACCCGGAGCGGCAGGGGGACTCCCTCTTCGATAGCTCAAACAATCGGGATATCCGCGTCTGACGTCCGCAGGGTCCTCCACTCGCTCAGGAGGCTAGGGCTGGTCGAAGTGGAGCTTGGCCGGAGCGACTACTTCCTGGCAGTCGCGCCCAAGAAGGCGTTACGGACCCTTCTCGACGCAAAAGAGACCGAGCTTCAGACCCTGAAGGGACAGAGCGAACCTCTCGCTAGGCTGCTCGAGGACTCCAAGCGCAGGAGAGGCGCCAAGGACGAGGAGAGCTTCTTCAGGTTGGTCTCGGGAAGTCTGGTTTTCAACCGTTGGGCTGACGCGATCCGTCGGGCAAAGGCCAGAGTAATCAAAGTCGTCCCCGCCTACACCCTGAGCACGCACTTCAGAGAACTCTCTGACGCAGAGTCCTCCGCCGCACGGAGAGTCAACGTGACCATCGTATCAGAGATCACCGAGCAGAATCTCAAGATCGCCGAACAATACTATCGCAAGGTTCCGTTCCTGCATGCGGACGGGTTGACGCCTTCGTTCAGATACCTGATCATAGACCAGTCGGAGGTCTTCATGGGAGGGACGCCCCCAACCGAGTCCATCGAGGACCACCTCGTGATCTGGACCAACAACAGAGTCTTCGTCGACGCGTGCTCGACTCATTTCGAGTCAATCATGAGGGTAGCGCTTGACGGAGCTAAACGGATGGAGGCCCTAAGGCGTGTTTCCTAGATGCAAGGAGAACCCGAACCCCCTCTCCTGACGATGGTTGCACATGGCAGTCGCGTTCCAGGCAGGGTCTCCCCCCTCCGCTCTCGCACTGCAAAACGAGCTTTGGCTCCGAGCGGTGGTGCGTGCGTGCACGCCTCCCAGGAAGGCGGGGGAACGCCAGGGCCGATTCAAGAGCGGCTAGCCGGAGGTGCAGACTCGCCAGGGCCGAGGCGCCGAGCTCCCCGACCAGGCTCGTCGCGAAGATGGCCGGCAGGGACACAGGTGCCATGATGATGGACCTGCTCGCGAAGCCGCTCTAAAGGGAGCAGCGCCAGGCCTGGGGCAGACGGCCAAACCAACCCCAGTAGGATTTAAAACTCTGCGAACCGCTTGAGCATAGGTTGGCTGTTGAGGAGCTCGAGGCACCCCGCCGTCCGCCTGTGGCCACCGTCAGGATCGACGCCATGGAGAAGGCGGCAGGCGAGACGAAGTACACGACCGACAACGTCCACGAGGACGCCCTC
>JAKAPI010000050.1 GCA_021807225.1 archaeon
ATGAGGACCCTCCCCGCGGTGGTGTGACGCAGGATGACCATCAGGCCCCCGGCAATGACGGTCAGGCCCCCCAGTGCGATCACCAGTTCAAGGACGGTCACCCCGATCACCGCGGCGCCCAGGGCAGCGCCGCTGAGGAAGTCGGAGAACCGCGGCTCGGCGAAGCCGAGGGCAGTATAGAGGAACCCTCGCGAGGAGTAGCCGCTGGCGAGCATGAGGAGCCCGCCGACCACTGCCAGAGCCCCCGCGGCGTACGCCCTGATACCCATCTGCCGCAACGTCCCGCCCCTGTTCAATAGCCTTGTGTTTTTGTCGGCCCTGGGGCGGCGGGCCGACCGAGATGTTTATTGCGCGGCTGGGCGCGCGCGCGACGAATGCGGGCCGCGAACGGCGATAAGCAGCTGCAGAACACGCTGGACTGGGCGATGGAGAAGATGAAGCAGAAAGGGTACGCCGTGCGCTCGAAGGTGACCCTGAACGTCGAACCTAACCTCGCCATCATGGGCTATGCCAGGAAGGAGGGGGAAGCCCACAGGATAATGATCTCTGAATGGGCACTGGACTCTGAGATGCTCGGGGGACTCGTGCTGCACGAGCTATCCCACGTATACTTCACCGAGAAGGGGGCGAGCTCCCACGACAGCGCCATCCTCGAGGAGGTCATCACGGAGTTGAGGGAGAGGGACGGGTTAAGGGCCAAGGAGACGGAGTATCTGATCGACGCGTTCAACCACCTGCAGAACGTGATGGTGGACGACATCGTGTTCGCGGTGATGGGGGACAAGGAGAGGGAGATGACGAAGAAGTTTTTCGCAGAGTGGGTCTCCGACAGGCCGACGGGGGACCCTGTGGCAGACGCCGGACTGCTCTGCAGGAACGCCTTCGCCATCGCTTCGCTGAGGCGCCGGGCCATGTTCGAGAAGGGGAGCGAGATGTACTACAGGAACGAGTCGTTCGTGTCAGCCCTGGGCGCGAAGTCCAAGGACGACTTCGACTGGATAGAAGGGTTCCTCGAAAAGTCTGATTCGGAGTGGGGCCAGGAGAGGTTCAGGGAGGCCCTGGAGACCTACTTCGACAGGATACTCTCGCTCATGAGATCGTCTAGCAAGCTGGACGACCTCAGGTAGCCGTCGGCGTCTGGAGGCCGGGTGCGCTGTCGATCGCCAAGCTCGCAGTCCTCGCAGTCTTGGTGGGGGCGGTTGCCTTCGGGCTGGTCGTCGGGTATCTGCTGTACGCGAACGACAGCTTTCCCGCGCAGAGAGAGCCTTTCGTGAACTACGCCGTGGTGCAGTCGGCGAGCTTCAATGGGACGGAGATCGCTTTCCGCGTCGTGTGGCAGAACGCAAGCGCGCTCCCGCTTTACGCCCAGGTCAACTCGCCGTCTTCCGATGCGGCGAACACCCCCGTCTGCGACGTCGGCCTGTCTTCTGTTACGAGCGGGCAGTCGATATTCATGCCGTTCTCCATCAGCCCGACCTCGGCGTCCCTGTCCAACGTGAACCTCGCCATCGCGGTAAGGGCCATTGCGACCGGGACCGAGTTCACTGTCGTCTACAACGTCCATTCGATCTCGGTCACCAACGGGAACATCGTCCCTTCGGACATCTCCTGCCAGCAACCTGCCGTGGTCGAGTGAGAGACCTGCCATCAGGCTTTTAGCAGACGCGCCGCCGCAAGGGACCGAACCAAGTGAAGCGTCTAGGACTGTTGGTCCTCGCCGCGGGCATCGCCCTACTGCTTTCGACGCCCTCCTTCGCAGCCGGGCTCGCGAGCAGGTCCCTTTCGCTGGCGGTCTACGCCGACGGCTATGTCCACGTGCACCAGGCCCTCTCCGTCGACCCCAAGGCGACCTCCGTCCAGATCCCCCTCCTGTCTGCGGCGGTTTCAGACCTGGTCGCAACCGACCAGGAAGGGTCCCCTCTGTCCTACGGATTCGCGCCGGGCGGCGGGAACATCACGGTCTACACCCTCGGGGCGAGCGCAGTCACCCTGAGCTACGACACGGGCTCCCTCACCTCGAAGAACGGCACAATCTGGACCCTGAGCTTCGGCACCGGCTACAACTCGACGGTCATCCTCCCACCCCTCTCGACCCTCACCTCGGCGTCGGGAACGCCGTACTCGGTCAACGAGACGGGGACGTCTCCCGAGCTTTCGCTCCCTCCGGGGAGCTGGGTGGTCGACTACGGCGTCCCGCTGGTCGGGAGCACGTCTACGACCTCCGGGCCCACGACCCAGTCGGGCCTCCCGGGGAACAACCAGTACGAACTGGCGGTGGAAGCCGGGGCGGCCTGCGCCCTGGCCGTGGCCGTGCTCGCCTTCTGGCGGCTCCGGAGCAGGATCCCGAACCAAGGGGAGCTGCGCCCGGACGACGTCCAGGTCCTCAATTTCATCAGGGAGAAGGGAGGGAAGGTGCTGGAGCCTGAGATCAGGACCAGGTTCGCGCTCCCCAAGACGTCGGCGTGGCGGCAGATCAAGCGCCTCGAGAGGATGGGCTACGTGAAAGTCACCAAGGTCGGCTCCCTGAACCAGATCGAGGCGCTGAAGGAAAGAAGGACGGAGGGCTAGGCTACTGGCCGCCCACTGATGCGGCGGCCTGAAGCTCCAGAGAAGCCTGTGCGATGG
>JAKAPI010000017.1 GCA_021807225.1 archaeon
TCCGTCCGAACTCGTAGACCTCTCCCCCGTCGAATTTGGTCAGAAGCCTCCCGTCTTGAGCAACGAGCTCTTGGACTTCCCCGCCGGTAAGGGGGAGGCCGTCGACCAGCACATATTGATCCCACCTCAGACACTTGCCATGATCAACGTGGCCGGAAGTACCTATGTTCACCTCTGGCTGCTTCGGGAGCGGGGCCTGGGGCACGGCGGGCTCCGCGAGCTTCTGTTCAGACAATAATGTCCGCTGTCTCTCGGGCCTTTTTAAACTACCAAGCCGAGCCGCACCTTACCACGCGAGTTTGCTCACCTACCGTGTGACCCGGCCGGTTCTTGGAACATACACTTGCGTACAAAGTATGTGTCTAGCCTTCCCGAATTTCGCGGTCGATTTCAGCTCTCTAAACAACATCTGACGGCATTTTCCAGAACGAAACTAGCGCAAGCTAAGCACATCCCCTACATGCAGTTTCTATTAGGGGCGTTGACGCGCTCCAATCTTCGACTAACTGGCAAAGCTACCCACGGCTGAAGCCTGTGGGCCTTCCCCTTCCCTGGGCCAGCTCCGGCACAGCCTCGGCCCCCACGAGTCAGAAGCACGACCGCGGGTCGACTACAATCCATCCTTGATCATGCTGAGGAAGAACGAGCTGAAGAAGGTCTGCAGGCCGAAGATTATCAGGGTGAACGAGATGATGTCGTCTCCGTTCAGGGGGAGCTCGACGAAGCCACTGGAGACCCACTTCGCGGCCAGGGTGATGGCGAGGGCGACCCCCCCAAAAAACACCACGGAGCCGACGAGGGCCCCCCTCTCCAGCGTCAGATGGCTCAGGACTAGGTCAGTCGCAGGGTCTGGTTCGAATAGTTGCATGCGCACCCCATAGACCTTAGAGAAGAGGCCGAGCAGGAACACCTGGTAGCCGGCCATCAAGAACAACGCCCCTAGCACGAGGGTGTGGACGCCGGGGACATAACCGACATCGATGCCAAAATGCCCGAGGAGCATCAGCCCGACTCCCAGGACACCGAGCAACAGGGAGGGGGCGAAGTACAGGTAGGACGGCGCCCTGATGAGCATGAACTTCATGTGCCTCCACCCGTCAGAGAATGACCCGAGCTTGGAATCCCCCGCTTTCCTCGGATAGTAGGTAATCGGCACTTCCTCTATCCTCAGCTTCCTCCTCGCCGCCTCCACTATCATCTCGGACGCGAACTCCATCCCGGACGCTTCGAGGCGCAGTTTCCCCAGGGCTTCACGCGTCAGCGCCCTGAACCCACAGTGCGCGTCCGATACTCCCGCCCCGAAGAATAAGTTGAGCGAACCGGTCAGCAAGGGGTTCCCGACCTTCCGGTGGAGCCAAGGCATCGCCCCGTCTTTGATCTCCCCCTTCAGCCTGGTTCCGACTACCACGTCCGCTTCCCCGTTCATCAGCGGCTCGAGGAGTCTCCCCATCTCGGCGAAGTCGTAGGTGTCGTCCGCGTCTCCCAGGACGATGTATCTCCCAGAAACATGGTTGAAGGCGTACTTGAAGGCGTTCCCATAGCCATGCCTGTCTGGGACGACCACCTTGGCGCCGTGTTTCTCCGCCACCTCCCTGGTCTTGTCCCTGGAGCTGTCGGCAACCACTACCTCACCTCTTACCCCCAGAGCATCGAATGCCGCCCGCGCTTTGTCGATGCAGGTCCCGATTGTCTGCTCCTCGTCCCTAGCGGGGATTACGACGGAGACCTCTATGACTGCGGCCGTGTCTTCCCTACCTCCCAAGACGCTCCTTCACCGCCAGCCGCGCGGACTCATCCCACCCGGGCTTCCATCCTCCTCGCATCGGCTTCAATGGCTCAAACCGCACGACTTTAACGTCTCCGTCCCAGCGGTGAGCCCAGAGTAGATAGCCTCGACTTTCCCTGTCTGACTGTCCCAATCGTACTCTCGGGCGAACTCCAGCGCCTGCTTGCTAAGCCTCTCCCGGAGGCCCTCGTCATCGACGAGGACAGCGATCTTCGTGGCCATGGCCTCGGGGGTTAGTTTGTCCAGCAGCAGGCCATTGCGCCCGTCCTGCACAACATCAGTGCTCCCCAGGACAGGCCCTGCCCTGGTCGTGATAACCGGGAGCCCAGCGGCGTTCGCCTCCAGCGGAGTCAAGGCCCACCCGCCAAGCGGGGCAGCAGGGTAGACGAACATCTTGGCGGCCTTCATCAGGGCTACGACCCTCTTTCCGTCCTCTACCCGACCATAGAACTTCACCCTTTCTCCGACCCCGAGTTCTTCGGCTAGGCGTTGGAGCTCCTCCCTCTGAGGGCCGTCTCCCACGATGGATGCCTTCACGCTCTTTCCCCGCCCCTTTAGGACCCCCACGGCCTCGACGAGCGTCCTGACGCCTTTGTAACTCGTAAGCCTCCCCACATAGATGACGTCTGCCGCATCATCCTCCCCTGCCGATGGGACTGACTGGACTGCTTCGTTGTCCACCCCGCTTGGCACAAGGGTAACCCTGGATGGGTCGAAGCCCCACACCTTCAGTCCCCTCCTGGTATCCTCTGTCTCGACCACAATCCAGTCCGGGAGCTTCACCGTGAATCTCTCCACCATCTTACCGATGGCTCCTATCCGCCCGACATACTCTCCCCAATAGGACCCCCAAAGCTCCCAGCAGGAGAAAACGAGTTTGCTCCTCCAGACCACGGATGCCATCTTGGCGGATATGCAGGAAAAGTAGGGGAAGATGCTCGCGTTCACGACATCGTACCTCTCTCTAAGGAGCGGGAACAAGACACAGAGTCCGAAATAGATGGCAGCCCCCACAGACCGCCTCCCCTTCACGTAAACCTGTACCTCCGGGCAGACCCCAACTACCCTGACTCCGTCCATGTCCATCACGCTGTCTCCCTCCCACTGCTTCATACTGATGATGGTTACTTGATGCCCTTTCTGCGCGTGCCTGCGAGCCATCTCCCAAGTCCTGCGTTCCACCCCCCCTTTCGAGAAGGGATAGACCCTGTCGAAGACATAGGCGATCTTCATGGGTTCGAGCTCTCTTCTTTCCTTGCCTGGCTCAATCGTAACCTAGGGCGTGCAGTCTCCGCGCCACCTCTGATTCGTCTGACTTGTCCACCAACGCTTGGGTCACTCCCCGCGCCAGCACTTCCTCGAGGCCGGCCCTCGCCGCTGACCCCTCCTCCTTCCGATCCGCCAAGACATCCATCCTCTCCCCGGGGTCTCGCACCAGGTCGTAGAGCTCCTCAGACGCGCATTTGCTCCCGTCCAGGCTCTCCTTCCTGATATACTTCATCAACTCCGACCTGAACCCCAGCGTCCTGGTCCCATCAGGCGGGTCCAGGCTGGCGCACACCAGCTTCCTTCCAGGGGTAACAGCTTCGCCGGTTGCCAGCGGGAGACCTCCATCCTGCGCTAAGCCTGCTTGCCTCAGTATTGTGGGCTTGATGTCAGCCAGGGGAGCGAGGCCCTGCACCCTCCTGCCCGGTCCTGCCCCAGTCGAGTTCACAATCAAAGGAACGCGCAAAATTTCGTCGTAAACACCGCCATGGCCGAACCTTCCATGCTCCCAGAACCCCTCGCCATGGTCCGCGGTCATGACTACCAGTCTTCTGTCGAAGTGCTTCCACACTCCCTCGATCAGGGTCGAGATGTATGAGTCGACCTCGCGGACGCAGAGCCTGTAGCTCGACATGACCCTCGAACGGACCCCCTCCGAGGGCTCTCCTGCCTTGGCTTGTATCTTCCTTGCCATGAGCATGTCCCAGGCGACCCTGTTCCTCAGCGACCCCCGCCACCCCTGCATCCGGGCCGGAGGAAGGTATGGGAAGTGGGTGTCCATGTAGTGGACCCACAGGAAGGCGGGGGACCTGGCTCCTTTCGCCCACTCCAGTGCTCTGGATGTAATCTCCTTCCCATCCGTCGCCGGTCCTCTGTTCATCAGCGCTATGGACGCAGCGTTCCCCAGGTCCCCGAGCAGGGTCGCGTCACCGGTCTGTTTACCGCCTCCGTCGAAGAATGTTTCGAAGCCCTCGTCGTAGCCGAAGTGTGACGAGAGGAATGGATTGGAGTGGAACCCTCCCGTCGCGTACCCCGCTTCCCTGAGCACCTTGGCTATCGACTCCTTCCCGTGGACGTGCCTCTCGTCTAGGCTGAGGGGAGGCGGGAGGGAGAACATTATGCTCCTGAACGACTCGGGCGTCCCTCCTCCTTGAGAGCAGGCGCCTTCGAAGACTGTCGACCCCTCGGCAAAGGTGTCTAGGAAGGGCGTGAGACTCTGGCCGTGATAGCAGCCGACATGATCCCTGCGTAGACTGTCCACGGTCAGGAGAAGAACTATCTCTTTCGCCAACTCTATGCCCCCTCCCGGACGCTTGGCATCGTTCTGCTCAGGTCGCGTTCACCCTGAATATCTCTACCGCAGAGTTCTCATAAACGAGGGTGCCAACATAGGGGACGAACTGGTCATATGGAAGCCGGAACTTGAAGATTACGACGTAGCTGAACCCGAGCCGCTGCTGTATCGACTGGAAGTCGTAGAACGCCAGAGGCTGGGGGTTAATCATCGTCCCGAAGGAGAATCTGATCGACAACGACCCTGAGGTGGTCTGAGGTAGGGCAGCGTGGACAGTGAGGTAGTACAGGGAGGAGTTCGCTTCAGTGAGCTGTAACTCGTTCCCCGTGCCAGACCCTGACAGGGAGATATTGGCCGCCATGGGTGTCCCGAACTGAGTCAGGAAGGTGAAGGAGAGCCCCTGGGGCCCGTACTGGTACGCGGTGATTGGACCGAAGATTCCTATCCTTGTGTCTAGCTCCGAAGGAAGGGCACCGGGACTAAGTCCGCTCCATGAATATGTCACCTCTCCGCTCCTTTGACCGTAGACGAGAGAGTTGGTGACTCCTATGCCGTTCCCCACCTGTCCTTCGCCATAGACGTAGGACACGGCGATGGAGCTGTTAGAGCGCGAAACGGCGTACTCTGAGGTCGTCCCCAGCGCTGAGAGCGCTACCTGCTCCCCCCCGGGGGGCGTTGCCGCGGGCCCAACCAGCGTGAGGCTGGTGTTTCTCCAATCTACGAACGCCACTGGCTGGTAGTCTCCCACATAGACCCCGACTAATGGGCGATAGGGAGCAGCGTATGGGTACCCGTCAGCCATCATCACCATCCCATTCTGAATCATTAGGTTCCCCCTTAGGGCCAGGGCGGCGAGGTGAGCCCTCAGCTGCTCGTTGGCATAGGTAAGGTCAGGAAGGAATGGGATGAAGGAGTACTCCTCCCCGACTGCGTTTCGCCCTGCTATGCCGCTCACCCACTCATTGAAGTGTGGCGAGTTCGCATTCCCAGCAGAGGTCAACACCGTGGCGTTCACCGGGGTGTTGGCGCCGAGCCACGACAGGGCGTCCAGGCGGGGCTGGTCGAGGTCTTCATAGAACTTGTATGCGTGAGCCGTGAAGACGACCCCGGTTGCCACGGTTCCTATCAGGAGGACGATGAGGAGGCCCGCAGCAATCCCATCCAGGACCTCCTTCGTCCTAGGCGGCTTCACTTTGGCAATCTTCTCCTTGAGACGCGTGAAGAAGACCCCGCCTATCATGAATGCGGGCACTGGGAGTATGTACCAGAATCTCACTGCCCTGAACGAAAGGATAGTAAGCGTCAGGGCCAGGCCTGACAGGACGACCGCACCTATCAGTGCGAGTTCTGTGTCGTCTTGGCGCCAGTAAATGATGGACGCGTACATGGTAACCAAGATCCCAATTATGACGAAGACGGGTACATCCGGGAGAACATTGACGTATGTGCTGTATAGTGTCCCTAAGACCTGGGCAGGGGAGTAGACCTGACTTGTGGCTGCGCCCCTGGCGAGGTAAAGATCAAGGTATATCGGGAAGAACGGGGACGCTATCAGGAGACCCAGGACCGTCGACTTGGCCAAGAGGAAGAACTTCTGGAGCCTCCTCCGTAGGGCCAAGTATACTCCGAAGAGCACCAGCGTGACGAAGAGGACGGCGAAGTACATGGTGTCCGAACCTGCGGTGAGCGCCACGGCGACCGCCGAGATGAGTAGCCCCCTCCTGTCCGGCCGCGCAAGGTAGGAGATGATTGACCCGAGGGCGACCATGAGGAAGGTCAGCCCGAAGAGGCCGTCGAAGTTGGCCCAAGCGAACATGGTCGCGTAGGTCGGAGTGAAGGCGAAGGCGGTCCCGGCTACCACCGTCACCATGCGGTTCGCCCCCAGCTTGAGGAACAGGTAGTAGGCAGCTGGGATGGGAAGGACTGATGCGAGAATCATGAAAAGCTTGAGACCGAGGAGCCCACCAAAGCCGGAGACGAGGAGTGCCAGGGGAAGTACGGGGATGAAAGGGACCTCCAGGTTGTAGAGAGGGATCAGCCCGAAGGGCCAGAATCTGTTAGTGTGAAAAGCGACATAGTGGTCCCCTAGGGCGACCCTCGCAGCAGTCAGCCACGCGCCTGCGTCGTTGGAGGTGGCGGTGGGATAGTCGCCAAGGAGGATGAACCTAACTACGAAAGTGGCCACCACGACACCGGCCACCAGATATACGGGGTAACGCCATCGTTCAGCCGGTCCCTCGGTCACGCCTTCGCGCCCCTCCGGGCCTCTAGTTCACACGCTGCGGAGGCGTCTGCCAGGGACGTAAGCCGCCTTCGCAGTAGATGCTCCTGCTCCAGGTATTCCGGGGTCGCCCCTCGCATCAACTCGCTCCCTCAATATTCCCCATATTAACGCAACCATCTCCCTTGGCTTGCCTGCCGTCGGTCCTCGATTGAAACCCTTATGACGGCATGAGAGGGGCAGCGCTGGTGTGTCCCACATCCCCCAAGGAGGCTACAAGATTCCGGTCTGCAGGCCCAAGCTGGGGGAGAGCGAATACAGGGTCGTCAACCAGTGCCTGAAGGACGGATGGGTGAGTGGCATCAGTCCCTACGTCGAGAGGTTCGAGGCCGACTTCGCCAAGTTCTGCGGCGCCAAATACGGGGTTGCCTGCAACAGCGGGACCACGGCCCTGCAGCTGGCACTCGCCACCCTGGGCATCGGCGAAGGTGATGAAGTCATCATCCCCACGTTCACCATGATAGCGACCCCCAACGCGGTCACCTATACCGGGGCTAAGCCAGTCCTAGTAGACGCCGAGGACAGGACTTGGAACATAGATGTCGATAAGATTCGCGCCGCGGTCACATCAAAGACCAAGGCGATAATGCCAGTGCACACCTACGGCCACCCGGCCGACATGGGCCCCATCACGGAACTTGCCGAGGAGCGAGGCATCTTCGTGGTCGAGGACGCGGCCGAGTCTCATGGCGCAGAGTACAGGGGGCGGAGGACAGGGGGGTTGTCTGACATAGGTTGCTTCAGCTTCTATGCGAACAAGATCATCACGACAGGGGAGGGGGGGATGCTCGTCACCAACAGCGAGGAGTACGCGGAAAAGGCGAAGTGGCTCCGCGCCCACGCCTTTGGAAGGGAGGGGAAGCACTTCTACCACGAAGCCCTAGGGTTCGGTTACCGCCTTTCAGGGCTCCAGGCGGCGCTGGGCCTGGGACAGATGGAGCACATCGACGAGTTCGTCGCGGTCCGCCGGAGAAACGCATCCCTCTACAACTCCTTCCTGAAGGAGCTTGGAGGGAAGGTGTCGCTCCCCCCCGAGGCCCCTTGGGCTAAGAACATCTACTGGATGTACTCCATCTTGGTCGAGGACTCCTTTGGGATTTCTAGGCAGGGGCTGATGGACAGGCTGGAGAGGGACGGGGTTGAGACAAGGACATTCTTCTACCCGGTGCACGCACAGCCAATCTATGCCAACCTCGGGATCCCCGGCGCTTATCCCGTGGCAGACGCCATCTCTAGGAAGGGGATGAACCTCCCTTCTGGGAACGACCTGACGGAAGACGAGGTCGAGTTCGTATGCGAGCGGATAAAGGCCTGCGCCAAGGGCTCGCAATGAGCAGAGCACATCCGCCTTCGCCACGGGTGGGAGCCCGGGGGCCGGCCTAGGGCTTGGTTTCCAAGGGGAAGGTAGCGCTCGTCACGGGGGTGACGGGCCAGGACGGTTCGTACCTCGCCGAGTTCCTACTGTCAAAAGGATATCGCGTCTGGGGGCTCCTGAGGAGGTCCAGTTCATTTAACACCGCGAGGATAGACGGGCTCATAGCCGATTCGACGGCAAAGTTCGACATGTGGAGGGCCGATCTCACCGATCAGTCTTCACTCATCCAGATTCTTCACGAGACGAAGCCTGACGAGATCTACAACCTCGGTGCCCAGACGCACGTCAAGGTCAGTTTCGAAATCCCTACCTACACCTTCGACACCGACGCGACTGGTACCCTCAGGCTCCTGGAGGCGGTCAGGGCGCTGGGCCTCGACTCGAAGATATATCAGGCGAGCAGCAGCGAGATGTTCGGCTCATCCCCGCCCCCGCAGAACGAGTCAACTCCCTTCTCGCCCCGCAGCCCCTACGCCGTGGCCAAGGTGGCCGCCTATCAGCTCTGCGTGAACTACAGGGAGGCCTATGGGATGTGGATCGCCAACGGCATCCTCTTCAACCACGAGAGCCCGCGGCGGGGGGAGACGTTCGTGACCAGGAAGATCTCGAGGGCAGTGGCGCGCATCGCCCTTGGCGTCCAGCGGAACATCGTTCTGGGGAACATCGATGCGAGACGTGACTGGGGGTACGCCCCCGAGTATGTTCAGGTAATGTGGAGGATGCTCCAACAGAAGGAACCAGACGACTATGTCGTCGCCACAGGAGAGGCACACACGGTGAGGGAATTCGCCGAGAGGGCCTTCAAAGAAGTGGGTGTCGCCCTAAAGTGGGAGGGGGACGGCCACGAGACGAGGGGAATCGTCGAGTCGGTGAATGGCTCTGAGTTCAAGGAGCACATGAAGGTGGGGCGCGGGGACAGCGTCGTTGTCACTTCGAAGGAATACTTCAGGCCCACGGAGGCCGACTACCTGATGGGGGACAGCCGAAAAGCTAGGTCGAAGCTAGGGTGGCAGCCAAAGGTTGGCTTCGAGGATCTGGTGAAACTGATGGTAAGGGCCGACCTCAAGGGCACATTTCTGCTTCTCGAAGGTACGAGGAAGCACAAGGAAGAGTGGCGCGAGTTCGTGGGATGAGAAGGCAGGTGCCAGGCCTCAGCCCCGATTCCTTGCCGGGCCGATGCTCTTCACGTCTGACTCCACCATCAACCGCGCAAGGTCCCTGAATCCCACCATCGGGTGGAACCCGAAAGCCTTCTTCGCCTTCGATGTGTCTCCGACGAGCAGTCCCGTGGACGCCGGCCTTAGCAGGGCCTTGTCAATGAAGAGATGGTCTTCGAACTTGAGCCCGACTGCAGAGAACGCCTCCGTGGCGAACTCGCGCACCGACCCGGTCGTCCCGTTGGCTATCACGAAGTCGTCCGCAACTGGGAGCTGAAGGATGTTCCAAGCCGCCTCCATGTACTCCTTCGCGTACCCCCAGTCAATCTTGATGTCTATGTCTCCCAGGCTTATCTTGCTCTGGAGTCCGGCGGCTATCTTGGCAGCCGCCCTAGTAATCTTCCTCGTCACGTACTCCTCGTTCCTACGGGGGGACTCGTGGTTGTATAGTATCCCATTGGCCGCGAACATCCCGTAAGCCTCCCTGTAGTGTCGCGTGATGAGGAGGGCCATGACCTTGGCGCAAGCGTAGGGGCTCTGCGGGTTGAACGCCGTGGTCTCCTTCTGGGGAACCTCCACAGGTTTGCCGAAGATGTTGGAACTGGACGGCTGGAAGAACCGCGTGTCCTTGTCTGCCTGGCGGAGTGCCTCAAGAACCCTCCCGACCGCCGCCCCGGTTATGTCGTAGGAATAGCTTGGGGTGGCGTAGCTCCAGGACACGTGGTCCTGGTCTGCCTCGTTGTAAAGCTCGTCTGGTGCCACTTCCTTGATCACGGAATAGATTGAGGTGACATCAGCCAGGTCCCCCTTGTGGGTGAAGAACCTCTTGCCCGCGACCTCCTCTGTCAAGAGATGGTCGATATTCTTCGTGTTGCCCGTGGCGGACCGGCGGAGTAACCCGTGCACCTCGTACCCCCTGGACAGTAGTATCTCGGCCAGGTAGGAGCCGTCTTGCCCCCCGACGCCCAGTACCAGGGCCCTCTTCCCGTTGCTTGCAGGAAGCTCCAAATTGAACCGGTCACCGGCCGAAGCGTGTCATCTTAAAGTCGTCGGGGAGATGAGGGGAGATTTTCCACGCTGAGCTCTGGGAGTCCAGACGGACGCCGAGGCCCCTGGGTCTAGCTTGGACGACCACGCTGACTGTGTGGCTCCCAGCCTTGTGCCCCATCTTGTAGAAGTGCTCGTAGAACCCGAGTGCCCCCTGAATCTCTATCTCAAGTCCGAGCTCTTCCTTCGCCTTCCTCCTCGCGGCCTCAGATACGCTCTCTCCTCGAAGGACTCGGCCTCCTGGGACCCACCACCTTCCTTTGGCAGGGGCCCTCAGCCTCTTCACCAGGATGTACCCGCCGGGGGCCCTGAGTGCGAGGTCGACGCAGAGTATGGGCATGAGCCCAAGGGTCTCGGAGTACTTCTCCGACGACAAGAGCCCTCTCTGCCCGGTCCCTTCAACCGTCCCCTTGCCGTGCCTTTTCGCGCTGCGGTCGCTCAGGGAGGACCCACGACCTTCGTCGTCGGGAAGGGGACGATGAATCTCCCTCCGCGCTCCAGCCACGCCTCCTCCCTGGCCTGGAACGCCTTCCAGAACGCCCAAGGAAGTACTAGCATGACGTCCGCCTTCTCCCTCACCTTCGCCTCGCCTGTGATTGGTATCCACGTCCCCACTGTGACCTTCCCCCACTTTCTCCTGTCCTTGTCCGCCACTCCGCGTACCAAGTCCTTGCCGAGACCGTAGTACTGGAGTATGGTGTTCCCCTTGGTCGACGCCCCGTAGGCGTAAACCTTCTTCCCCTTCCTGACTTCGTCCTTCACAAGCTTCACACACTCGCGCCTGTTGGAATCGATGCGGTCGTGGAAAGCGAGCACGTCCTCTTTCGAGCATCTCTCCGATACTCCTATGCTCCCCTTCTCGAGGTGCCTGGCGAAGACCCTGTAGCTCCCCCCATTGATGTCGTTCTCTTCGACCTTGAATATCTCGAGCCCATTGGACTCGAACAGGTGCCTGAGGGAGCGGTAGGAGTAATATTCGAGGTGTTCGTGGCAGATGTTCCCGAGGTCGTTCTTCTCAAGCATCGACTTCAGACACATGAGCTGTGCCACGAAGACCCCGTCGGGCGCGAGCACTTTCGATACGTCCGCGATGAACTGGTTCGGCTCATCCATGTCATAGAACATCCCGATGGCCGTGACCACCTTCGCCTTCTTCTCCCCCATGATCTCCTCCCAAGCCTTTTCACTCCAGAAATCTCCGATGACTTCTTGCGTCACTTTCTTCAGGTGTGGGAGGAGGTTGCGCGCAGGCTCGCACCCCACTCGCACTAGTTTCTCGGGATAGTTCTTCAGGAGGGACCCGTCGTTGGCTCCGATGTCCAGGACCGCGTCTCCCTCGCGGAGGTCCACCACGCCTTGC
>JAKAPI010000018.1 GCA_021807225.1 archaeon
AGGGGGGTTGCCCTCTTGGAGTCTCTCCCGCCGTAGTCGGTTATGACGTAGCGTATCCCTTCCCCCGCGTGAAATGACGCTCCTTCGCGGGTCAGCTGGTCGATGGCCGCGTGCTGGATGGTCATCGCGGTGTATTCGTCCGGCGCCTTCGACAGGTTGGTGGTGTAGGCCAGCTGCGATGCGGGGACCTCGTGCCGGCTGAGTGAGTCGGCCCAGCCGAGGAAAATCTCGACGCACTCCGGGACCCTTGCCCTGACCCCGTCCACCGAGTCCGCCCGCGCCATGACCTTCAGCACGTCCATCTGGCATCGCGCGAAAGCCGGCGGCGTGTCGTGGCGACGCGCCTCTACCCCTCTCACCTTCAGGCTCCCATCCTGATATGCCCCGAAGTACCTGTTGAGCACCGGGATGTTAGGCTCGGCCTTGGACGAAGGGAACGCCACCCATTTGTAGACCCCCTCGAACGACATGGCGAACCCGGTCTTCGATTCGATTTCCGCCTTGAGCTCCAGGTACTCGCTCCTGCCCGCCCCCGCTTTTCTGAGCCACAGGGAGTCCACTATGCCGTGGATCACCTCGAACCCCTGCCCCTCGGCGATCCGGGCTGCGTCGATCAGCGTCTTCCTGTCCCAGGCGCAGACCGCTATGTGGGCGTCGATGCGCCCGAACTTCGCGTTGTTGAAGCCCAGGTAGCCGAACGTGGTGACTCCGAGCCATTTGAGCGCGGCCTGGCGGGCGTTGTACTTCTGGCGGTCTGCCTCGTTCGCCGCGCCGGCCCTGAGCGCCTTGTAGCGGAGCCTCTTCTCCACTATGATCTCGATGGCGAGGGGGACGATTCCCTTCCTCCTCCTGCACACGTTCCAGTCGAGCTCGGGCACCCGGTTGTCGGAGTCGGGGCAGCAGGAGCACTTGACCGTCTCGGCGGAGATGTTCTTCCTGTACATTATGTTCGGGTACAGCGCGGAGAAGTCCAGCTCGCCGACGTCCTCGTACACGCCTGCGTGTGGCTCGAAGATGAAGCCCCCCCTGTCGGCCATCAGCAGCTCGTTCCTGTCTTTGAAGCGCTCCGCGAGGGTCGGCTTCCAGGGGACGAGGAGCCCCGTCTTGTAGGCGTGGTAGAACTGGAGGCTGGAGAGGGCCTTCCCTATGCTCGCCCTGCTGGACGCGTGCAGCGGCATCCGGCATATCCTGCTCAGCTCGAAGAGCCCTTCGAACCCCGCTTCCGAGTAGGCGAAGGATGTGTTGATGTCGATGTGCACCCTCCCCCTGAGCTTCATGGCCGAGGGCTTGTAGTGGACACGCCCGTAGCTGAAGTAGGAGGTGCCGCCCTTCGACGGGAGCTTCATGACCGTGCGGTCTCGGTCAAGGACGAGCCGCGACGCCAGTCCGTTGACCTGGGCCCGCCTGATCAAGTAGGGGAAGAGGAAGGTGTCGCCGTCGTTGGTGAGGACGAAGTCGGGGTCCACGTCTTCTACGGCCCGGACCAGCCCCATCAGCTTGTCGGCCTCGTCGGTGCCGTCGATGGCTACATTCCCGTCGTCGCTCTCCAGGGTGACCGCCCCGAGCCTGTCGGTGAGCCGCGGCAGCCGCCCTTCCTTCGCCACCTCCACCTCGAGCTTGAGCTTCCTCAGCCCCGGCACGCCATATTCGTATGCCCAGACGTCGTCCTCGAGGCCCCACCGGAGCCTCCCGTCCTTCTGCTCCACCTCGCAGAGGGCGAGGGGGAAGATGCCCTTCTCGTAGAGGTAGCTCTGGGCTGGAGGGACGTCGGCGTTGTAGAGCCTGAACGTCCCGAAGGGACCGAGCCTTTCCACCCGCCCGGCGACCTGCTGCGCCTTCGTCGCGTCCTTGAGCTTCATCTCCAGCACCTCGGACGCCTCCGAGTCTGTCACCATCTCGCGCCTTTGGACAGTCCGGGCCCACTCGAAGTCCTCGCGGACCGTGTGCAGGGGGACCGCGAAGTCAGCCTTGTTGTCGGTGCCCACGAACAGCGAGGGGGACCATCGGTCGACCAGCCTGACAGCGTCGCCGTTCTCTAGCTTCAGCCAGACGACCATCTCCCCGGGGTCGCCCGGGTACAGGTCAAGTATCCAGCCGCGCACCGCTCTCCGCCTTCAGTTTCTCCACCTCTGACGCCAGCCAGACGATGGTCTTGTGCTGCACGAGGAGGAGGCTCATGAAGACGGCCTCGGCAGGGAAGGGCGACTCCCTGGCCTGAATCGACGGGAAGTATTCGTAGCACTGCCTGATCATGTCCTTGAAGAGCGCCCTGTCGTCCGCCCTGAGGGCGTCTGCGAAGCGCTGCCAGCTGTCGAGCTCCTCGATGATCTCGCCGTCGGTGAGCGTCATCCTTTGGCCTCCCTGCGTCCCATGGCGGAAGCCGCGCCCGCGCACCGCGCGAGGGTCCTGTAGTGGTGGAAGATTATCGCCATGGTCATGCCCTCGAACTTCGACGCCCTCAGCGCGGCGGAAGAGGCCGAGGTGTAGAGCCTGGCCGAGCTCAACATCTCGTCGAAGTCGGCCTTGGCTTCCTTCGGCAGGGCCTTCCTGAACGACCTCCACTCGGCTGTCTCCTGTGCTTCGGCTATCCTGAACGACGGGACCGTGCGGCCCATCAGCGCGGAGCCTCCGTCCTCGCCGCTCTCAGCAGCTGGCTCAGCCTGAAGGTGGCGGCGCCCGGGGCCCTGTTCCTGTGCTTGACCAGCTCGGCCCTGACGGCGTCCCCGTCTGGGGAAAGATGGACCGTGGCGTCGGACCACGAAGTTACGATGTCGTCGTACCTGTTGGGCGAGGCCAGGGTGGCGAGAACCAAGGCGCGCCGCTTCGCCTTGGCTACTCCTTCCTCCACGGCGCCGAGGACCCGCCGCGCTTCCCTCTCGTCCAGCTCTGGCTCGTTGAACGTCCCCAGCGCGTCGGAGATGACCACGAGCCTCGTCCCGTAGTCGTCGATGGCCCGGGCCAGGTGTTCGGAGACGAGGGCTGCGAGCTGATAGAAGGTGAAGACACGACACGAGGCTACGCGCCTCATGGCTGCCGCGGGCCTGAGACCCTTCTGTCTGGCGAACGACGAGAAGAGGTATGGGTCGGATCGGTTGCCGCCGTCTATGAAGAGGACCGTGGAGTCGAGCCCTCCGGCCTCGACCGGAAGCTGGGCCCTGAGCGCTGCCAGCTCCGCCACCGCGGACGACGGACCTCCGCTGAGGACGACCAGACGTCCTTCTGACAGGGGCCTCAGGAGCGAATCGAGTTTGGAGAAGCCGAGGGAGAAGTGCGGGATCGAAGAAGCCGGCCGGAAGAGCGGCTCGGCCATCTTGGCGGAAAGGTCGGGGTTCACGAAGACGTCTGACCACTCCTCAGGCACCGGAGCGAGCCTGCACTCGACCCCTCCCGCGAGGGGCCGGCCGCAGCCCTTGCAGAGGCCTTCGAACGAGCCCAGAGGCCCGAGGGCGCGCCTGACTTGGGCTACGCAGTCGCAGCCAGAGCAATAGTACACGAACCGTTCCTTGCCCCCCGTCACCTGCTCGTAGAGATAATGGGGCTTGGACATCTAGGGGGGCCGGAGTTTCCGCGGAGATATAATCCGGGAACCGAAAGCGAAGGCCCGGTCAGAGAGAGGCTGGCGAAAGTGATGAGAGCCAGTTCAATGTTATAAAGCGAACGTTGGGCTCGGCGGGACAACGCGGGGGTCGCCCAGCCTGGTCAACGGCGTGAGGCTCAGGACCTCATCCCTTAGGGGTTCGAGGGTTCAAATCCCTCCCCCCGCACCAATGATATGCAACCGGTTAGATGACCGACTGCTGCCTGCAGCCGCCGTGTCTTCGGCCGATCAGGCCGGTCTGGGCGGCGTGGGTCGGGGCGCCGGCGCGGGCGGCGTCGAAGGAGCGGGCGTCGCGACCGGTGCTGCTGGCGCGGGTGGCGGCGCGGGCTTGAGGATGGGTTTCCCCGTGATCGTTGACAGCGCGTCCCTTCCCCGGTCAGTCAGCTGATACCTCGCGGGGTTCCCGAAGTAGTCCACCATGAACTCCACGAAGCTCAGTGCTGTGAGCTGTCTGACAACCCAGAGCGTCGTCCACTCGGCGCTGTCTTTGATGGCGTCGTCCAGCTCGGCGTTGCTCATCCCCTCCTTGCTCTTCGCCAGGGCCGACATGGCGTCCATGAGGTGAGGCGACACGGCCACCTTCCTCAGGACAGACCTCTGACCTCTGGCGTCGACGGGCCAAACCCAGATGCCCTTGGGCATGCGGGGGGCCGACTGGCGTCGACTCATAAATCCTGCGCGGGGTGATTTAATCGCTTTAACGTGGTTATCAATTGTTTTTAGTTTTCTTGGAGAAGTAAACGCCCTGCCGCTGAAACGTCGGAAACCATGGAAGTGGTAACCGAATACGCTGACCAAAGGACAGAGCTCGAGGAGAAGATCAGGTCGCTCGAGGCCGAAAAAGCCTCGCTCCTTGCTGACGTCGCCTCCCTAAAGGAGAAGATAGCCACCTTCGAGCTGGAGAAGTCTGCCAACGCCCTCGAAAGCGAAGTGCAGGCCCTCCGGACGGAGAAGGCTGTCCTGGAAGAGAAGGCCGCTTCGTATGAAGCCGAAGCCGGCTACGCCCTTCCGCCCGTCGTAAGCGAAGGAGTATAGGCTAGCGCAGCCTGGAAGCCTTCTGCTCGAGTTCGCCCTTTTCTTTTCTGAGATAAGCGACGAACTCCTCTAGGTCGGCCAACTTCGCCTGCAGGCGCTTCATGTCGTTCTCCTTGGCCGCCCTGACCATCGAGCCTTCCATCTCCCTCTGCTGCTGGGCCATCCCCTGGACCTTGGTACTCAGATCCTCGTTCCCCTTCTTGACCGACGCGAGCTCGTCCTGAATGGACTTCAGCTGCTCCTCGGCGACGATCAGATACCTTTGCTTGCTGATCACCGTCGGGAACTTGGTCCCGCACTTCCCGCACGTGTACATCCCCACGCGCCTTTCGGTCATCCCCCGCTCTCCCTTGGCGGGCTCGACGATGACGTTGAAGGACCTCGTAGGGATCGCTTCCTTATTCCCGCATTTCGGGCAGTTTGGCAATCGCCCCTGCGTAGCATGAGAACGTGTTAAAGCTTTACGTGAATCGCGTTGAGGACACGGCCTCCGGGCCGCGCCCTACTGTTCTCTTATCGACTCGAGTTCTGACACCGCAGACCAGAGCGTCACCCTCGCGAACGAGGGCATGTTTGGGTCCTGGCCTACTTCGTCCAGTAGGCTGATGGCGTTGGCCGCCCTTACTGCCACGCTCTGCTTGACGTCCTGGAGCATCAGCACCGAGTCTTTGACAATCTTCCTGATGTTGCGCGGGGTGATGTTGGAGTCGGATATCTGCTGGAGGCCCACCACGGCCTTGGCGAGCTTCGCCTCGTTCTCCTGCTGCTTCTTCAGTTTGGCGCTCAACGAAAGAACACTGATTCGGGCGTGCTTCGATGCAGAGGGATTAAGTGCTTTTCGAATGCGGCCGTCTTTAATATCAGTCGGGCGGCGGGAAGACGCGTTGAGCGGCGCCAGGGACAGGATGAAGCTCGCAGCCGAGTTGGTGAGCAAGGGCGCCACGCTGCTGGCCGACCCGTGCCCCCAGGACGGAGGCGTGCAGGTCAGATACCGCGGCAAGG
The DNA here is from genome assembly GCA_021807225.1 of archaeon. The sequence goes on from JAKAPI010000018.1 coordinate 5,636, forward strand.
CCTACTGTACGGTCCATGACAACCTCTCGGGACTGACCAAGGCGGCCGCCGTCACCTATGAGGGCGTCGCCGCGCAGATGAGGGAAGTGGTCCTTGCGAGGCTGAACGATGCCGCAGCTGCACTGGGGACGGAGAAGGACCTCGCCAAACAGGAACAGCTCGTCACGCTCGCTGCGAAGTACCTCGAGCTGCTCCAGAAGCTTCCTCAGAAGTAGGCCTTAAATCAGAACCTCGGTACTTCCTCGTCGTGGTCCTCAGGCTAGGCCAGAAGGCCCCGGACTTTTCTCTGCCTGATTTTGATAGAAAGAACAGGACCCTCGGCGAGTTCACCCGGCAGGGGACGGTGGTCCTCGCCTTCTTCCCCTTCGCATTCTCCGGCGTCTGTGACAAGGAGATGTGCGTCTTCAGGGACGGGTTTGGGGCCCTCCAGCAAGCCAACGCGCGGCTCGTGGGCGTGAGCGTCGACAGCTCGTTCTCACTCAAGGCGTTCGCCCAGACCTACAACCTCCAGTTCCCGCTGCTGAGCGACTTCAACAAGAGGGTCACGAAGCTCTACGGCGTCCTCCAGGACCCGTGGGTCGGCCTTGGATACAAGGGGGTGGCGAAGCGTTCGACCTTCGTGATCGACAGGAAGGGGACCCTCCGACACCGGTGGGTGACCGACGTCCCTTCGGAAGAGCCGCCATATTCAGAGGTAGTGAAGGCGGTCCGGAAACTAGCTTCGTGAGATGTGGGTTTTTATACGGGCGAGGGGTTTCAGCGTCCAGATTGAGCCAGGGGACCGAGATCAAGCCGATAGTGCAGCTCACTCCGAAGGCGTCGGAGGAGCTGAAGGTCTACCTCGAGAAGCAGGGTAAGCCAGCGGCCGCCCTCAGGATATTCGTGACGGCGGGCGGATGCTCTGGCCTGTCCTATGGCATGGTGGTGGACGAGAAGTTCTCCGATGACGATTACGTGATCGATGTGGGAGGCGCGAGGGTCGTCGTCGACAGGTCCAGCGCTCCGTTCATCGCGGGGTCGACCGTCGACTACCGGTCGGAGAAGCTCATGGGCGGGGGGTTCGTCGTCAGCAACCCCAACGCCGTTTCCACCTGCGGCTGCGGCGAGTCTTTCAAGACGGCCTAGGGCCGTACGGCCCGGGCGTCTCCAAAGAGGCGTGCATCCGCCTCGCAGGGCCTAAGTTGGTCTGGGGTCGATTGTGGCGCCGGGGGTAGGATTCGAACCCACGCGACCCGAAGGTCACGGGCTGACTGGTCTTTTGATCTCGAGTTGCGGATCCGCTTCGGAGCCAAGCGGGTTGCCCGCGCATTAACCACTCTGCCACCCCGGCCCGAGGGAAGGGCGTGGCAGTCCACTATTATCTCTTTGAGCTCGGCCGCCTGTGCGCCAAGGTCCTCGTCAGGAACCGCGTTGTGAACCCCCACGCCTCCTCCGCGGCCCGACGGTCGTATCGGTCCTTCATCGTCTGATTGAAGAAGTCGTGCTGGGTGTTCGGGAGGGTCTTCACCGTCAGGTCAACCCCGCGGTTCAGGGCCGCGTCCACAAATGGGGGCATCAGGGGGTTCATCAGGTCGTCGTGGCTGGCGCATATCGCGAGCATGGGCGCCGTGGCCCCCATGGGGCTCCGGAGCTTGGGCGGCTCCGCACAATACGCGACCGCCGAGTCGGGGTGGCCCCGTTGGGTCGCCGAAGTCAGCGAGAGGCCGCCCCCCAAGGAAAACCCCAGGGTAGCCACGCGTCCGTACCTCGACCTCGCGTCGTGGATGGCGTCCATGGTGATTTCAACCAGCCCGTCCCTGAAGTCCCGGTCATACATGACTGCCAGGACCTCCAGGTCGGTAGCGTCCGCCCCTTTCTTGTCGGCCTCGGCCGCCACCCTCTTCTTGTCGCGCCGCTCCTTCAGAGACAGGTCCCACACCACGTCCATCGCGCTTCGGATGTTGCGGGGGGTGAGGAGCTGTTCGTGCCCTTCGTAGAGGGACGGCGTGGTGGTTGCAAATCCGAGTTTGCCGAGCCGTTTGCAGGCGCTCTCAATGTTCGAGTCCGGCCCCCAGACCTCGTGCAGCACCACGACGCAGCCCGCGCCACCCTCCTTGGCAGCCAACGGGTTGGGCCTTGGGCAAGCGCTTGTTTAAATCGAATGAGGGCTCAGGTGCGCTTCAATCATGAAGGTCGCTCTCGTCTGGTCTTCTCCATCCCCCGAGAGGACCATTGCGGTCGCCATGAGGCGGTGCTATAGCACCAAGACCATCGAAGAGATTGAGTCGGAGCTCGAGCAGAAGGGCCCCGACTACTGGAAGTACCTCCTTACCAAGGCGATGCAAGACAAGTCGCTCGACGTCCTCGAACACTTCACGCTGACGCTGCTGCTCGAAAACGCGGGAGACTCGGAGGCGGGCGTGCTCGCGCGCAGCTTCCCGTATCTGCGGATGACCGGGCTCTCTCGGGGCGGATGGCTGGTTTCGCTCAACGCCAGGACGCTGGTAGAACTCTGGCGGAGCCCCGCGGGGAAGGCTCTCGCTGAGCTCGTGGTCTCCGAGCTGGACGCCAAGGGTGTCTGCCCCGTCTTCAACGAGGTCGCTTTCGGGGTCAGGGTCCATGCGAGTTAAGCTCCTCTACAACACAGATTTCGGCAGCGTCAAGCGGGTCTTCTTCGAGAGGGGCGGCCCCGTCGATCCCGAAGCGATGCTCGACCACGTCGTGTACATGTTCGAGATAGAAGACTGCAGCAGGGTCACGACCCACCAGCTCGTCCGCCACAGGGTCGTCTCCTACGACCAGGAGTCCCAGCGCTTCTCCGCGGCGACCAGAGAGGGCATGGTGACGCCCCCCAGCATCTCATCTAACGAGGCCGCCTACAAGGCCTACGACGATGCCCTGAAGGCGGTCTACGCCGCCTATGAGAAGATGATCGCCATGGGGGTTCCCAAGGAGGACGCCAGGTACGTCCTCCCCAGTGCGATCAAGACGAAGCTGGTCATGACGCTCAGCGCCAGGAGCCTGATGCACATGGTCTGGCAGAGGACCGCCCTCCAGGCCCAGTGGGAGATCAGAGAACTTGCGACCGCGCTCCACTCCCTGGCCAAAGAAGCGACCCCCGAGCTCTGGACCAAAATCATAGAGAGATAGAGTTGGTCAAGGCCTTCGGCACGGCTGGCGTCAGAGGGGTCTTCAACAAGACTCAGACCCCAGAACAGGTCTACCGTCTCGCCGAGGCCATCGCCTTCGCCTCGGGGAAGGGCCGCTATGGGATAGGGTGGGACGGCCGGAAGGCGTCGGCCCTCCTGGCCAGGACGGTGATGGCTGCCGTGAACGCTGTCGGAAGCGATGCCGACGTGTTCGGGCTGGTCCCCACCCCGGTGCTCGCGTTCGGGACGCGGTCGAGAAAGTGTCTTGTCGGGTTCTCCGTGACTGCCTCTCACAACCCCGCGGAGTTCTCCGGGGTCAAGGTGTTCAACAGGGAGGGCATGGAGCTCCCGAAGTCAGATGAGGAAAGGATTGAGCGGGCGATGGGTGTGGACGTGATGAAACCCTCCGGGGCCTTCGGCCAGGTAATCCCCGACGAAGACGTGGTGGACGAGTACATCGCCGGCGTGGTCTCCCGTTATCCGAGGGCCCCCCAGCCCCTCCGCATAGCCATCGACTGCGCCAGCGGCCCGGGCGGGCTGGTCACCCCCGCGATTCTGAAGGCGTTGGGCCACCAAGTGATCCCGGTCAACGCCCAGGTGTCTTGGCGCTTCCCGGCGAGGCCCCCCGAACCCACAGCCTCGAACCTCGCCGACTTCGCCGCCATGATCCCCACCCTCGGTGTGGACTTCGCGTTCGCCCACGACGGCGACGCGGACCGGCTCGTGATGATCGATGCCTTCGGCGGTGTCGTCCCCGACTCGATACTCACCATCCTGGCTCTGCGCGGTCTGGGCCTCGGCTCGGGGACGGCTGTGATCTCCGAGAACACCTCCACCGCCGTGGCCGAGGAAGCAGAAAGGCTGGGTCTGAAGGTCCAGCGGAGCCGGGTCGGCAAGACTTTCGCCGTCCTCGCTGCCGAGGGGGGTGTTTTCGCGGCCGAGCCGAGCAAGGTGGTCGACCCGGGGTGGGGGCTGTGGGAGGACGGCATCAACGCGGCCGCCCTGATTTCGACCCTCCTTTCGTCTGATCGCGGGGTGCTGGGGCGGGTCATGCAGGAGGTCCAGTGGAGGTTCAGGCAGACCAACCTCAGGGTTCCGGTGAAGATGGATGCGCTCGTCCCTCGCGCCACCGAGGCGTTCAAGAAGTTCAGAATTTCAGAGGAGAGGTCCCTCGACGGCCTGAAGCTGGTGATGAGCGACGGGTCCTGGGTGATGTTCAGGCCCTCCGGCACGGAGCCGATAACGCGGCTGTACTGCGAGTCCAAGGACCCCCAGGTGCTCGAGGCCTTCGTCCAGCTGGGCTCTCAGTGCGTAGAAGCCTCTAATACGCCGTAGAGGTTTCGGGCGTCGGATGTCAGATTCGAAGGCCGTCGCGCGGGTGCTGGCGTCTGGTTACATGCTCGATGCCAAAGCCTTCGAGATGATCAGCTCGCTCCCGCCGGGCGCCGATGAAGGGGTGGTTGAGAGACTCCTCGAACAGAAAGCAAGCGCCATGGGAGAGGCGCGGCGCATCACAGTGAACGATGTCGCGAAGCTGATGCCCCGGGATGCTCCTCGCGTTCAGGAGAGGGTCACCGTGGATGAGCCTGCTCAGGTCGAGGTGCTGTCCGACCCCACCCCCGCCATCGCTCCCGTGGAGGGGGTCGAAGGGTTCGGGAAGCTGTTCCATGACAGATACCAGCGTCTCTTTTCGATTGTGAAGGAACGGCTAGACACCAAGAACAGCGGGAGTGTATCGGCGGCGAAGAGCCTGGCTCCGGGCAAGAAGGTCAGGGTCGCTGGGCTGCTCGCCGACCGCTCCAGCAGGCGCGGGGTCGTAGAGCTCCGTGTCGACGACCCGACGGGGTCCCTCAAGGTAGTCTGCCAGGATGCGCTCGTGGAGAAGGCTGCGTTGGAAGCGCCTCTGGACAGCATGGTGGTGGTCGAGGTCAGCAGAGGCAAGTCGGGGGGCCTGTACACCGACTCGGTGGTCCTTCCTGATTTGCCCGGGCGCCGGGTCGTTTCTACCTCTCGTCATGTCTACGCGGTCCTCCTCTCCGACCTGCACATAGGGAGCAGGATGTTCCTCGCGGACGACTTTCACAGGTTCCTGATGTGGCTCAACGGGAACCTTGGGGACAGGGACGTTGTCAGCCGGATCAAGTACTTGGTGATAGCTGGCGACCTCGTCGACGGCGTAGGCGTCTACCCCGGCCAGGAGTTCCAGCTGGCCGAGCGGAATCCGATGAAACAGTATGAAATGGCTGCCGACCTGCTCAAACAGGTCCCTGGGCACATCCAGATAGTACTGTCCCCGGGGAACCACGATGTGGTCAGGCAGGCGCTCCCCCAGCCCGCGGTGTCCGTGGACATGGCCGAGTCGCTGTACGCCATGACCAACGTCAGGTGGGTCGGCGACCCTGCATATGTCAAGTTGCACGGTGTTACGTTCCTGATCTACCATGGGAAGAGCCTCGACGATGTGATTGCCACGACGCCAAACCTCGCGTACGACCGGCCCAAGATCGGAA
>JAKAPI010000019.1 GCA_021807225.1 archaeon
GGTCAAGGGGGAGCCCCTGCCGACCCTCAGGTCGTCGGGGAGGTCCAGGGCCCTCGGCCGGTTCTTCAAGGAGTTCCTCGACGACGGGGAGTTCGACGGCTGGGTCGTCGTCGGCTCGCCGATGGAACACGGGGCAGCAGGGACCCAGGCCCGCGACGGGCACTACGCGGTGCAGCTGGGCTTCGCCCTCGGGCAGTTCGTGAACCTCCCGGAGAAGTTCCCGGTGAAGCTCGACGTCGACCTTAGGGCCGAGAAGCTCCTGTCGTCCAACATGGTGGTAGTGGGGGGCCCGAGGAACAACGTCGTGGCCGAAGAGCTGAACGCTCGCCTCCCGTTCAAGTTCAGCCAGGGGGGCTTCTGGAGCGCGATAGTTGACGACCAAGGGAACGCCCACGCCTCAGAGCTCGACTCGCTCGTGGCCAAGATACAGAACCCATGGGACCCTTCAAAGACCTGCGTGGTGATCGCCGGGCTGACCGGCGCCGGGACGAAGGCAGCGATCATAGGGGTCTGCAACCACGCGGACGCCCTCTTCGCGAAGTACAGGTCCGGCCCCTTCGCCGCCCTCCTGCGCGGCGTCGACAGGGACGGCGACGGTAAGGTAGACTCCGTAGAAGTGACGAAGCAGACCTGAGGCCTAGGCCCTTCTTCCTCTGCGGCCGCCCTTCTTCCTGGTGGTGTCGTGAGGGATAGGTGTGGCGTCCTCGATCCTGCCTATCTTGAAACCAGCTCTGGCGATGGCTCTGATGGCGGCCTGGGCTCCCGGTCCTGGGGTCCTCGGGCCGGTCCCGCCCACGGCCCTCACCTTGATGTGCAGCGCCGTTATCCCCTTCGACTTCGCGACCTCGGAGGCGGCCGAAGCGCTCCTCATAGCCGCGTAGGGAGACGACTCGAACCTGTCCGCCTTGACGTGCCTCCCTCCAGAGGAGAAAGATATCGTCTCTGCGCCCGTCAGGTCTGTGATGTGCACGATGGTGTTGTTGTAAGAAGAGTAGATGTGGCATACCCCCCAGCGGTCGGCCAGGACTTCTTCTTCCGACATCTGGGTCACTGTGCCTGAGCCGGCTCGGCTGCCGGTTCCGCCTTCGCCTCGGGCGCCGCTTCAGGGGCTGCTTCCTCCTTCCCCTTGGCCCCTCCGGCGAGCGCTATGGTCCCCTCCTCTCTGCTCCCGACTTCATACCCTGGGACCGTGATCGTCCTCCCTCCCACCGAGACGTGCCCGTGGACAATCAGCTGGCGCGAATGAAGCGGCGAAAGGGACATCCCCTTCTTGAATACCATGGACTGCAGCCTCCTTGCGAGCATGTCCTCGACCGTAAGGCTGAGGATGTCGTCAAGGGTCGCCCCTTCTACGATCAGCCCTCTCCTGCTCAGGCTGTCCAGGAGCTTCTTCTCTTCGCGGAGCCTTACCGCCTGGGTCGCGGCGAGCAGGGTCCTCGCCTGCTTCCTTACCGAGCTGAGCTGGGTCTGCGCCTTCCAGAGCTCCCTCTTGTTCCTGAGCCCGAACGTCCCAAGGAGGTACAGCTCCTGCGCCAGCTGGTCCGCCCTCCAGGGGCTCCTCGGCCTGCTGTACTGCTTCCTTGACTTCTTGGGATCTCCCAATCTACTTCTCTTCCTTCTTCGTGGCCGCCTCCTTCGCGGCGGCTACCAGCGTCGCCTTCCTCACGCCGACCGTCCTCCCCTTCCTCCCTGTGGTCCTCGTCCTCTGGCCGCGCACCTTCAGCCCTAGGCCGTGCCTTACCCCCTTCCAGCTCTGGATGTTCCTCTCGTCTTCGATGTCGTTCTTCTGGATGAAGTCGAGGTCGGCGCCGAGGAGCTGTCTCGCCTCTCCAGTCTCCGGGTCGTTCCTCCTGTTGTAGAACCACTCAGGCAGGGCAGACTTCGTCGTGCTCTGAATCGCGGCCTCGATCTCCTTCACCTGCTCCTCGGTCAGGGTCCCGAGCCTCACCCGCGGGTCCAGGCTGAGCTTCGACGTGATGACGTTCGCAAAATTGAACCCGACCCCCTTCAGGTCCGAGAGGGCCACTATCAGCTTCTTCCCGCCCGCGAGGTCTCTCCCCGAGATCCTCACCAGGTGCCTGAACTCCTGGGCCTCCGACATATTCTGGGGCTGCCCTTCGTCCTTCGGATATAAGGTTTGAAGGCTCTCATGATGAAACCCCGACGGATTTGTCTCCGGACGCCTCGCTTTCAGGCTCTGTTGCGTAGTTAGTTGTTCTTCACCTCCGTTTCATTCTGGTTGGTGAGAGCGGCTCTCAGGAGGGTCAGCCACTTGTTCCCCTCGACCCCCACCCCGGCGAACTGTGCGGGGGTGCGGCCGTCCAACGCCTGATGAGGCTTCACGAAGTTGTAATGTATCCTCTGCCCCTCCGCGAGAGGGGTCTTCAGGGTCTTCCACCCCCTCTGAACCTTCACCCTCTCGCGGAGCGTCCCGTTCAGCCGTTCTATGCGGTTGTTGTTCTTGTGGGTCTTGTTGACCCCCGCGTATCTGACGAGCCGGGGCTTCGTCTCTCCCCCGAACCCATAGGCCACACCGTCGATGTATGAGCCGTGAGAGTCTGCTATCACCCTCTTGGGTTGCTGACCGTGGGAGTTGTTGTCTGCCTCCCTGAACGCGCCAATCGCGCCGACGTTGTTCCGGTAGGTCGAGAGGCGCGAGGCGAGAAGGAACCGCGTGTCCCTGTCCATGACGTTCCAGAGGTAGGCGAGGTGCTCCATCGCCTTCCCCTTCCCCTGCCTAACGTGGCCGCCCCTCATCTTGACGAACAGTTCGTCAGCGTGCCATGTCTCGGAGAGTTGAGGGGTCAGCGTGTTGGCATACTCGGAAATCTTCGGGACGAACTTCTGAATCCAGCGATAAATCGTGGCCGCGCTCATTCGGGTTCCGAGGTGGTCGCTGAGGGTGCGGGAAATCTTCCGGAGCGACATGCCCGAAAAGTAAAGGTCGAGGGTGAGGCTGACCGTCTCAGGGCTGTATCTCGACTTCTTGAGAAGCGAAGGCGTGAACTTGTGGGAGCAGTCCTTGCACCAATAGGTCTGCTTGGTCGGGGTCTTCCCGTAGCGTATGACCCTGATGCTCCCGCACTTGTCGCATTGAACCGCGTCCTCGGCGAAGACCTTGGGCTTCGGCTCGTTCCTGAGTTCGACCCTCGCGGCAATCCAGAACTTCACCGCGAACACATGCTTGCAGGCGTCTATCCTGTCGGCCCTGTTCACGAAGTCGGGGCAGTCGCAAGCCCAAGTCTGGCCGATGACCCTCACGCCGTATGAGACGGCTCGGTCTGTCTGAGATGGGACTTCAAAAGAACCGTCCTCCATCTCGGCTATCGAGGCGTGCTTGGCGATTTCCAAGCCCTTGGACTCGCGGGACTGCATTGCTAATCCCTGTCCAGCTCCATCCGTTCCGACTGATACGCTACAAACTCGGCGTATTGGTCAGCGTCCATCTCCATCTCGCGCTCTTGGGTGGTCATGCCCATATATCCATACGTCCATATAGTATTTAACACTATGGGAATATGGGAACAACAGAAGCATGAGATGCGTCTCGGTAGTCAATCTTTACCGCCTGCATAAATACAGGTTCCCATACAACCATAGACAATGACCAAGAAAGAAATCGTCGAACTCGACGATGAGTTGGACGAGAGATTCCGAAAGACGATAGCGAACGCAAAGGGACTCCACAAAGGAGTCATCAAAGAAGCCTTCGAAGAGGCAGTCGAGGCTTGGATTAAGAAGAACCAAAAGGGAAGAGAAACTTGACCGAAGAGAAGAAGCCCACTTGGGAAGAATACATCGAAGACGGACTCCGAGAGGCCGAGAAGGATATGCATCAGACGGAATTGCTAAGTCGAGAGGCGGACGGCGGTGGCTCAACAAGCATACATCCAAGTTGGGTCTATAGCGCAGATATCCGGATAGTTCGACTTTACAGAATCGTCGAGCATCTGGAAAAGAGACTCGCCATCCTGAACGACCTCATCGACCAGTTGTTGGATGCCGATAAGAGTGTCCCCAAAGAGGAAATACAGACGAGAGCGGAACTGCTTGGACTGTTCGTCCATGCCTTACGAGAGCGGACACAAGGAGCGTCCCCATGACCAAAGATGGACTCTTCGGTTCCGTGGACGAGTTTTACCGAAGCAAGCAGACAAATGCGGTAGCCATGCTCCTTGCAGAGAGACAGACGGACATACTCGCCTCCCTGCTCCGTCTTTGCCAAGAATACCACATAGCCATTCCCGAAGGGATAGACCGCTCAATGGGCGAAGTCGAGCGCCTCTACGAGAGAATCGCTCTCATCAACTCTCTACCTGTCCACGAATTACTTAGGCTCCCGCCAACCGTCCTGAAACAGCCTCACCGACCAACTGACCATGAGACAGAATACGCTTTCATCTCCAAAACTTTTTAACCTGAACGAAATCCCGAGTTCGAAACGCGACGTTTCATGAGAGCTAGTTCAGCAACGGCCGGTGAAGTGTTTGGTTGAGGTCAAGGTCCTCCAGGACAGCGGGAACGCCGTCTCGCTGCAGCTCGAAGGCATAGACCGATCCTACGCCAACGCGGTGCGCAGGTTCTGCATAGCCGAGGTCCCGTCCATGGCCATCGACGATGTCGTGATCCTTGAAAACTCCTCGGTCCTCTACGACGAGATCCTCGCCCACAGGCTCGGGATGGTGCCCATCAAGACCGACCTCGAAAGGTACAACCTCCCCGACGAGTGCGACTGCGGCAACCCGCTCGGGTGCCACAAGTGCAGGGTGCTCTTCGTCCTCGACGCCAAGGGGAAGGACAAGGTCACGACGGTGACCTCGGGGGACCTGGTCTCCGAAGACAGAGAGATCCGCCCGGTAAGCGAGTCGATCCCGCTGGTGAAGCTGGCCACGGGGCAGTCTGTGAAACTCGAGGCATATGCCCGCCTCGGCAGGGGGAAGGAGCACGCGAAGTGGCAGCCGTGCACAGTCGCGACCCTCACCGACGGGAAGAAGGAGGGGGTCTTCGTGCTCACCGTCGAGTCAGCAGGCGGTCTGCCCGCGAAGCAGATCGTCCTTAGGGCCATCGACCTCCTCGAGAAGAAGCTGAAGGACATCCAGGTGGCGGTGGAGGGCGCTTCATGACCGCGTCCAACCCCGTCCTCAGGCACGCTGCGGTGATGCTAGAAAGGGCCGCGAAGAAGCAGAAGGCGCCGATCTGGAACGAGGCGTCCCGGCTGCTGTCTGGGGAGACGAAGAACCGCGTCGAAGTCAACGTCGGAAGGATATCCCGGATAGCCGAGGACGGCCAGGCGCTCTTCGTCCCCGGGAAGGTCCTTGGCACCGGTGTCATGGAGAAGAAGGTAGTCATCGGCGCGTTCTCATTCTCAGAGTCCGCGAAGTCCAAGCTCGAGTCCGTGGGCGGTTCCGCGCTTTCCGTCGAACAGTTCCTGAAGAAGTACCCCAAGGGGAGCGGAGTGAGGCTTGTCAAGTAGCGAGACCGTCTACATCGACGCATCCAACCAGATCGCCGGGAGGCTCTCGTCGAAGGTGGCGAAGCTGCTCCTCACCGGGAAGAGGGTCATCGTTGTCAACGCCGAAAAGTGCCTGATCTCGGGCGCGAGGACGTCGGTCGTCAACCAGTGGAAAGAGAGGCTGGAGCTCTCGAGCAGGGTCAACCCGATCTACGGTCCGATCCATCCTAGGCGGCCCGACAACATCCTCAGGCGGATGGTGAGGGGGATGGTCCCGAGGAAGAAGCCGAAGGGGGCCCTCGCCATGAAGAGGCTCAGGGTCTACATCGGCGTCCCGACGGGCATCGACGCATCTAAGCTCGCGAAATTCGACGACGCGGCCGCGACGAGACCGATCCCGGTCTACGTCACCATGGGCGACCTGTCCAAGAGCCTGGGGTGGAACGAGTAGCCATGCCGACCCCAGCCAAGGCGCAGGTGAAGAAGGCCCCGAAGCTCTACTCCGGGGCTAGGAAGACCGCCAGGGCCACCGCGGCCATCTCCGCGGGCGCCGGGAGGATAAGGGTCAACGGGACCCCGGTCGAGCTCTGGGAGCCAGAGCCGGCCAGGTTGCACCTGATGGGTCCGGTGCAGGTGGTCGGTGAGCTCCGCGAGAAGTACGACCTCGACGTGAGCGTCGCAGGAGGGGGCTTCATGGGACAGGCCGACGCCGCTGCCATGGCGATTGCCAGGGCGTACGTCGACCAGGTGAGGGGGAGCGAAATCAGGGACAGGCTGAATGCATACAATAAATACCTGCTATCGGGCGACCCACGACAAGCTGAGCCCAAGAAATTCGGCGGCCCTGGTGCCCGCAGAAAGCGCCAGAAGAGCTACAGATAGGCCATGATGATACCAATCCGCTGCTTTACCTGCGGCAACCTCATCGGCGACAAGTTTGCGCCGTTCCAGGCAAGGGCGAAGGCCGGGGAAGACCCGGGGAAGGTCCTCGACGACCTGGGGCTGAAGCGCTACTGCTGCCGCCGGATGCTGATCTCCTCCATCGACGTGATCGACCAGGTTCTGCCCTTCTTCAGCAGGAAGGCAGAGTTCTAGGCAAGGGGAGGGGCATGTCGGAATTCGACGACGACGACGCAGGCTCGTCTGACAAGATGGTCGCGCCGGGATTCTCAGAAAAGGCGCTGCTGGCCACGGGGATCCGCATCGGCACCCCCGTCCGCACCAAGACCATGGAACAGTTCACCGCCCGCCCGCGCCCCGACGGCCTTCACATGATCGACTACGGCAAGACCCTGCAGAGGATAGACACCGCAGGGAGGTTCATCGCCGCTACCGGGGCGAAGAACACGGTGGTCTACACCAGCAGGGAGCACGGCGCCAAGGCTGTGGAGAAGTACTGCGAGCTTACAGGGGCGATGCAGAGGATCGGGAGGTTCATGCCAGGGACGTTCACCAACCCGCTCTATCCGGGGCACCTGGACGCGGAACTGGTCGTGGTTGCCGACCCCATGTCTGACACGCAGGCCATGGTCGAGGCTGGGAAGCTCGGGGTCCCGGTGATCGCCGTCTGCGACACGGACAACGTGACCGACGACATCGACCTGGTCATCCCTGGCAACAACAGGGGCCGCAAGTCCATCGCCGCCATCTTCTGGCTGCTGGCGAGGTCGACCCTGGTCCACTCCGGCCAGCTTACCGAAGACCAGCCCATGAAGTACGGCATCGAGGACTTCGAGACGAAGGCGGAGGAGGAGCCCCGCCCCGAGGGGACCGAGGAACGCATATCAGAAAGGCGCGAGTAGCGCCCCCGTGCCACTGAGGAAGCCAGCCGTAGCCGGACAGTTCTACCCTTCCGACCCGTCAGAGCTCTCCCGCCTCATCGACGGCTGCTACACCCACCCGCTCGGCCCCGGCAGGTCCCCTCCGGCCCCCGCGACCGACGCAGGGGCGGTCGCCGTGGTCTCCCCCCACGCGGGGTACGTCTACTCCGGACCGGTGGCGGCCCACTCGTATCTCCACGTGTCGTCGATGAGGAACCCCGACACCATCGTCGTCGTCGCCCCCAACCACTACGGCATCGGGAGCGGGGTCTCCACCTTCATGGAAGGGGAGTGGGAGACTCCCCTCGGACGGATGAAGGTCGACGCGGCTTCGGCAGCCCGGCTCGTCGATGCCTGCGAGCTCGTGACGGCGGACCCGGGCGCCCACAGGCTCGAGCACTCCCTGGAGGTCCAGCTCCCCTTCCTCCAGAGAATCTACGGGGACTCGGTCCCTCTGCTCCCGGTGTCCATGCTCTTCCAGGACATGGACACGTCCATCGCCGTCTCCAAGGGGCTCGTCAAGGTCCTAAGGGGGAGGAGGGCGGTCCTCATCGCGTCCTCCGACCTCACCCACTACGAACCCGCCGCCGTCGCCAGGGAGAAGGACTCGGCCCTCATCCAGCGGGTCCTGGACATGGACCTGAATGGCTTCTACTCCACCCTCGAGAGGCTGGACGTCTCAGCCTGCGGCTACGGCCCCATCGCCACGGTAATGCAGACAGCGGCCGCGCTGGGCCTCGGCAAGGCCGAGCTCCTCAAGCACGCCACCAGCGGGGACGCCCAGGGAGACAACCTTCAAGTCGTAGGCTACGCCGCCCTGAGATTCGTATAGCATGAAAGCCGTCGCCGAAGCTCCGTCAAAGGTCATCATCACCGGCGAGCATTTCGTCGTCCACGGGGCCTGGGCCCTCGCAGCTGCCATCCCCCGGCGGGTCAGAGTGGTGGTGAGCCGGTCGCCTTCGCTCGCTGTGAAGTCCGACAGGTTCGAAGGGAGGTCTCCGAACCTGGCGCCGGTCCGCCGGGTAGTGGAGGAGGTAAGCAAGGAGTTCTCGGTCAGCTCCGCCGTCAGCGTCTCGATCTCCTCGCAGGTCCCCGGGGGCGCCGGGCTGGGTTCTTCCGCCTCGACCATGGTCGCGGTTGCCTCCGCCCTCTCCAAGTTCCACTCGCTCGACCTCGGGGTCGGAGACGTCGTCCGCCTCTCCATGGTGGGGGAGCAGGACATACACGGCAAGCCCTCGGGCATCGACCCCACTGTCTGCGCCCACGGCGGGGTGATCCTGTTCAGACCAGGCTCGAGGCCTAAGAAGGTCCGCCTGGGCAGCCCCCGGACGCTGATCGTGTCCTTCTCGGGGATCAACCGCGCCACCAGGGGCCAGATCGGCCGCGTCTCCCAGACGAAGGCGAGGTACCCGGGGCTCTTCTCACGGCTCGCACAGGCGGTCAGCGCCCTGAGCCTCGAAGCGGCCGAGAAGCTCGCAGCAGGGGACCTGAAAGGCCTGGGGGGAGACCTGGCTGTGGACCATGCGGCCCTGGACTCCATGGGGGTGTCGAACGACACCCTGGACTCGATAGTCGACCTGATGACCTCTCTCGGGTGCTACGGGGCGAAGCTCACCGGCGCCGGCGGGGGAGGGAGCGTCCTGGGAGTGGCGCCCGAAGCAAAGGAAAAAAGCATTGTTTCAGGGCTCTCCGCGCGAGGGTTCGAAACGTTCGCAGCACGCATACCAACCGAGGGAGTGAAAAGCTGGCTAGAGCGGTAGTCGCGAAGCTGGGCGGCTCCGTCATAACCGACAAGTCGAAGCCCTTCTCCTACCGCCCGGACGTGGTGTCAGCCCTTTCTGAGGAGATCGCTTCCTCCGACCAGAAGGTCGTGGTGGTGCACGGTGGTGGGTCGTTCGGCCACGTGGTGGCCAAGCAGCACGGGATCAACACCGAACCAGGGGACGCCCCCGCGGCCGGCGTAGCCCAGACCAGGGGGGCGATGTATGAGCTCAACCGGCTCATCTGCAAGACCATGCTGGAGTTCAAGCTGAACCCCTACCCGTTCTCCCCCTTCGACGCCGTCAGCAGGGCCGGGGGCTCCGCCGTGGCGGCATGGATCAGGGGGCTCCTGAAGGAGGGCCTCACCCCGGTCACATTCGGGGATGTAGGGCTCGCTCCTGGCGGCTTCAAGGTGATCTCCGGGGACGTGATCGTCCAGGAGCTGGCGAAGATCGTCGAGCCCGAGCGATGTGTCTTCGCGCTCGACGTGGACGGGGTCTACGAGGAGAACACGAGGGTGATCATCCCCGAGCTCACGCCGTCGAAGATCAAGAGGATGAAGGTGCAGGCCGGCGACGACGCCACCGGGGGGATGAAGTTGAAGCTCGACGTCGCCGCGCGCATCGCCGCCGGGGGCTCCAGGGTCTGCTTCGTCTCCGGGTATCGGAGGAACGAGTTCGCGAAGGCGCTGAAGGGACTCGACTTCTACGGGACAGTGGTCAGGTCCTAGTCCTAGCAGGGGTAATCAGGGTCTGGGCATGTCCATCCTCCAGGACGAGATGAAGCGCGTCAAGGCGCGGGTCGACCGCGCCATCCTCGACGAGCTCCTGCCGAAGTCGAGCCCCGTAAGGGAGGTGGACCTGCTCTACAGGATGATCAGAGACTACCCCGCCCGCCCCGCCAAGGGGATGAGACCCTTCCTCTGCGTCACCGCGTGCAGGGCTGCGGGAGGGAAAGAGGACGACGCGCTTCTCACCGCCGCCTGCATCGAGCTCTTCCAGAACTGGATCCTGATACACGACGACATCGAAGACGGGTCGGAACTCAGGCGGGGCTCCCCTGCCCTCCACATGTCCTACGGGGTGCCCTTGGCCCTCAACGCCGGGGACGCCCTCCACGCCCGCACCTGGGAGGCGCTGCTCCGGAACGCGCCCAGGCTCGGGCTTCAGCGCACCTTCTCTGTCCTCGAGGAGTTCTCCAGGATGGTCAACGAAACCACCGAGGGGCAGCACATGGAGCTTGGATGGGTCGTCCGAAAGCGGTGGGACCTGACCGAGAAGGACTACTTCGAGATGTGCACCAGGAAGACGTCGTGGTACACCGTCGCCAGCCCGTGCAGGCTCGGGGCCATAGTCGCGGGGGCGAAGGCGGGCGTCCTGGCCGACCTGAAGTCGTTCGGGACCAGCCTCGGCGTCGCCTTCCAGATACAGGACGACTCCCTCAACCTCACCGGGGACGAGAAGAAGTACGGCAAGGCGAAGTCGGACGACATCCTGGAAGGGAAGAGGACGCTGATCCTCCTCCGCCTTCTGTCGGAGGCGGGGCAGAGCGAGAGGGACAGGGTGGTAGCGATAATGGGGAAGGACAGGGCGAAGAAGACCGACAAGGACGTCGCCTACGTCCTCTCACTCATCGAAAAGTACGACGCCGTGGGCTACGCCAGGAAGAGGGCGGCCGAGCTCTTGAAAGAAGCCCTGGCGACCCTGAAGGGCGTCGCATGGGAGGGGGACAAGGACGCAGCAGCGCTCCTCGCGGCTTTCGCAAAGTTCGCAGTAGAGAGAGAATGGTAGCCGACTCGCTCAGCAAAGATGTGCTGGACGCCATCGAGAGGGCCGCCCTGACGAACGCGGTCAAGCACGACGGCCGGGCCGAGACAGGCGCGGTAATCGGCAGGGTCCTCGCGGAGCGACCCGACCTCAAGACAAAGGCCGGGTTGGTCTCGAAGGAGTCAGCCGCGGCCGCCAAGAGGGTCAACGCCCTCTCGGTCGACGAGCAGCAGAAGCTGCTCGCGGAAAGGTTCCCCGAGGCGGCGGA
>JAKAPI010000001.1 GCA_021807225.1 archaeon
ATCTGGCGCGGGGGTAACGAAGCCTGGTCAACCGTGCGGGACTCAAGATCCGGCCACGCTTCGGATGGGGCATCCCGTCCCTTAGGGGTTCGTGGGTTCAAATCCCACCCCCCGCATCCTGGTTTCACACAAGGCGGAAAGGAGCGGTCATAACATGCATTTACTCGCAAACACTCCCATGCGTTCTTCAACGCCAGTAACGCCGTTTGGCAGGAGTATCGGCGAGAACTGATCAAATCCCGCGGCGATGTATCGGCCGAGCTCTTCTCTTACGTCGTATGGAGTTCCGATGATAGCTTCGGGGTCTTCCTTCCTCATCCTGTCGACGAAAGACGTCCGAGTCTCTCCTTCCCTCTTCAGGCCCGTGTAGTCCAGGGCCGAGGCTAGCAAGTCCGAGTCGTTCTCCATGACAACGAAGTGTTTCAGGATGGCCGATACGCTCTCCCCGTTCCTACCTGCCGCAGTTGCGGCTTCCTGGACGATATCGAGCTTCATCTGGGCCTGAGCTGGGCCCGAGCAGTGGATGTTAATCGCGTCCGCGTACTTGCCGGCCAATTGCAAAAGTCGCCTCGACCGCCTTTCCCCAACCCAGATTGGGGGGAACTCCCCTTCGAGGTTGAGGGTCGACCCGTTGAGTTTGTAGAGCCTCCCGTTGTGGAAGAGCCCGCCTCTGTTCATGCTCAGCCCCCTGATGATTGCAAGCGACTCCTCCATGGCGTCCAGCCTCTCGCCGGCCGAAACGAATGGGAAACCGTGTGACGAGTATTCTGTTTCCTTTCCACTTCCAACCCCGAGACAGAGAAACGACCTTCCGCCACTGATTGAATGAAGCGAAAGGGCGGAGTTTGCGAGGGTTACCGGGTGCTTAGTTGCAGTGCTTGAAGCCAAAGTCCCGAGCCGAAGCTTGGATGTCGCAGAAACCAGCGCCGAGAGGGCCACAAACGGGTCAGGTCGGCCGTTCGGCTTCCGTGGTTGAGAGAAGTGCTCCCCAAATCCAATCCCGTCGTAGCCAAGCTCTTCCGCCTTGCGCGCGACCTTCGATAGCGAAGTGTAGCTCGTGGTGTTGGCCACTAGCGGAAGGAAATACTTGGCTCTCATCCAAATTCAAATGATGTCGTTCCGCTATAACATTTGCCTGTAAGGAAGCCGCGCCATCCAAAGGAAAGAGACAGACTTGCGGTCATGAATCGCGAGTTACCATGGCACTGTCTATCTCGCTTAGACTCGAGACCCCGCTGAGGGCGAGCGTCAGGTCCATCTCTGCGAGGAAGTTCCTCACTACCTCCCTCACTCCGTCCTCGCCACCAACTGCAAGCGCCCAAGTGTAGAGCCTTCCTAGAAGGACCGCGTTCGCGCCCAGGGCGAGCGCCTTCACCGCGTCCGCCCCTGTTCTGATTCCACTGTCGAAGAACACGGGAATCTTGTTCCCGACCGTCTCTACAACCTGTGGCAGCGCTGACAGGGAAGAGATTCCCCCGTCGACCTGCCTCCCGCCGTGGTTGGAGACAACTATCCCGTCGGCGTGAAGCGAAAGGGCCTTTTCGGCGTCCTCTGGACTCAGGACGCCTTTGAGGACTATCGGGAGGCGCGTGTGATCTCTGATGAATCCGATGTCATCCCAGCCGAAAGCTGGGTCGAGTGCCCTTCCGATTGACTCTATTATTGCCCCTTGCATGTCCTCCTCGGGCGGCCTCGGCAGCTTTCCCCGAAAGACTGGGTCGGTCATGAAGTTCGCTACTCCTTCGCCCTTCAGGAATGGAAGAAACCCGTTCTGAAGGTCTCTGTCGCGCCATCCCAATATCTTCGTGTCGAGGGTGACGACGACGGCGTCGTATCCTGAGGACTCCGCACGCCGCAGAAAACTGGCGTTGACGTCCCTGTCGCGTCCGAAGTACAGTTGAAACCACCTGGGACTGGTCCCCATCACGCCTGCGACCTCTTCGATGCTGTGCGAAGAGGCGTTGCTCAGCACGTAGGGGAGCCCCAGCGAAGAGGCGGCCCTGGCAACAGCCAAGTCGCCGTCAGGATGGGCTAGAGAGAGGACACCAACGGGCCCCAACAGTACCGGTGCAGGGAGGGTTTTGCCCAGCAGCGTGACTTTCAAATCTCGTTGAGAGACGTCCTTCAGCATCCTGGGAACGATCCGCCATTTCTGGAATGCTTCGAGGTTCGCTTTCATGGTGGAACCGACGCCTGCTCCTCCAGAGACATAGTCGTAAGCCTCTGGGGTCATCTTCGCCTTCGCGCGCTGCTCGAGGTCCTCAGGAGATGTGGGGAACCCTGGCTTTTGTCCCAGAAGGCCGTGCAGGTAGATTTCGTTCTGCCTGTCCGGTCCTAGGCCGCCATAGTTCTCCGTGGCCAAGGGAACGCATGGTCTTTCACTCTGTTATTTATCAGGTCACACGGCCCAGGCTACCGCGCGACCTTCCACGAGCCAGATGCAAAACATACCCGGCGATTTATAGCGGCCAGTTCCAGCCGGTCGCTCCTCCGAAGTTGAACGCAACCATAGCCACCCCCGCCGATCACCCAACGGACGGGCGCTCGCTCACATTCCTGGCAGTCCTCCGTGTCCTTAGGAGCGTTTCTGCGGGGATGATCAACGTCGCGTTTCCCTTTTTGGTGCTGACAGAGCTCCACATGGGGACGCTCCTTCTCGGCCTGATGTACGCGGCGGCCACAGTCGCCACCGCCGTGCTGGGTCTAGGGATAGGTCTCGCCACGGATCTGATTGGAAGGAGGCCGGCGTTCGTCGTCGCGCTCGTTCTTCTTCCGCTGTCGGCGATTCTGGTGGTATCCAGCACGAGCGTCCCCTCTCTCTTCCTTGCCGCGGCTGTGGGAGGGATCTCGGCGACTGGATCTCTCCCGGGAGGCGGAGTAGGTGGGGCCGCGCAGCCGATACAGTCAACCCTGACGACAGAGCTCACCTCGAGGAAAGACAGGACGAGGTATTACTCCCTACTGGCGTTCGTCTCTGGAATAGCCTCGGCTGCAGGCGCATATCTCGGGGGCTTCGGTTCGATCCAGGAGGTTTTCGTTTTCGCCGCTTTACTTGGCGCGGCTTCGCTTATGCTCTCCCCGTTCGTCAAGATGGGAACCACAGTAAGGCGCTCTATCGCACTAAAGTCAGGAGCGGCCATCGGGAAGTTCAGCCTTACCGGCATGCTCAACGGCCTCAGTCAGGGGCTGATCACACCGTTCCTCATCCCGTTCTTCATCGTCGTCTATTCAGTGACCAGAGACCAGATGAACGTCTACGCGGCAGCTTCAGGGATCATAGCGTCTTTTGCCATGCTCCTAGCGCCGCGCCTTGAAAGGAAGATTGGATTCCTACGGGGCATCCTGACCACCAGAGGGACATCTGTGCTGCTTGCGGTAATCATGCCGCTAGTGAGAGTCCTCCCGGTCACCCTTTTCGTCTACCTGGTCCTCCCGGCGTCGAGGGCTATGGCCCTCCCCATCCAGCAGGCGGCGATGATGGACATGGTCTCCGAGGATGAGAGGGGAGCCGCGTTCGGAATCAATCAGACCGCGAGGCTGCTGGCGTCATCTGGAGGGACGTATTTTTCTGGGTTTGAGTTCGCCACGATAGAAACAGACCCGGCGGCCATCGACCTCCCGTTCGGCCTCTATGCCCTCGTGCTCGGTCTCAACCTAGGCCTCTACTGGTTCTTCTTCAGGAGGTACAGACCTCCTCCGGGGGTCGCATCGCCTTCAAACGGTTGAACCGTTCCATCCAGCTCGATCCCACCCGAGCGGGCCGAACGGGGTAAGTTACACGCCAGATGTGTGACCAAGCCCGCGCGCACGAAGTCTACAGAAACAGTTTAGGGACGACGCAGGGCTTCGTTGCCGCCGTGAACCAGTCAGAGAAAGCCGAGGCTTTCCGCAAACTGCATGACAGGCGAGAGGTACTCGTGCTCCCAAACGCGTGGGACGTTCCCAGCGCGAGGGTCTTCGAAGACGAAGGGTTCCCAGCGGTGGCTACATCCAGCGCTGGCATGCTGGTTTCGCTAGGCTATCCCGACGGCGAGGATATCCCTCGTGATGAGTTCTCCACAGCGGTCAGCAGGATAGCTGGGGTCCTTTCTGTCCCGCTGAGCGCGGATGTCGTCGGAGGGTTCGGAGACAGCCCGGCCGGAGTGACCAAGAGCGTGAAGGCCGTGGTCGACTCAGGTGCCGTCGGAATCAACATTGAAGACTTCGTCCACGCTTCCAAGAAGCTTCTCCCGGTCGAAGACCAACTTGCCCGTCTGAGGGCGCTGGTCAAGCTTCGCGACCGGGGGAAAGTGCGATTCGTGATCAACGCCAGGACCGACGCCCTGAGGTTCGCCCGGGGGGACGAAGCAGCCAGGCTGGCCGAAGCGATAAGGCGGGCTGAAGCATACAGAGATGCCGGCGCAGACTGCGTCTACCCGATGGGACTGAGTGACGAGGACTCGATAGCGAAATTCATCGACGCCCTAGACTTTCCGACGAACGTCATGATAAGGAAGGGCCTCCCTGCGGTTCCAGAACTCAAGCGCCTGGGCATAGCCAGGGTCAGCTTCGGGCCAAGCGCTTCCTACGCTGCCATGGGGCTTCTCAAACGCGCGTCGAGAGAGGTCCGGCAGGCAGGGACATATGGCGGCCTTCTTGACGGTGCGATAACCTTCGACGAGCTCAACGCGCTTGCCGTGCCGAAGAAGCGGGCCTAGACTTTCACGCCGAGCAGCCGCTCAAGGATGTCTGAGAGGGTGATCATCCCCACCATTTGGTCGCCATCATATACGAACGCGATGGTCGCCCCCGCTTCCTGCATCTTGTCTATCACGGACGCCAGACCGTCGTCTCGGGAAATCCGGGCCGGCTGTATCATGTAGTCGTGTATAGGAGAGTCTGCGAAGTCCCTCGAGATGGCCCTTGATATCGTCCTCATCGTGACAGCCCCGATGTACATCTTCCTCTGAGAGTCGTACACCGGCATCCTCGGATGGTTCGACTGCCCCATCGCCCTCAGAGCGTCGGTGACGGTGGCGTCGCTGTCGACGGAGACTATGTCGCTCGTCGGGGTGAACGCGCCGGAGGCAGTGGTCTTCGACGAAGCCAAAGCCGTCCTGAGAAGCTTCCCGGCGTCAGGCTCGATGTGGCCCGACCTCTCGAGCATCGTCACCACGTCTTCGAATTCCCCTGCGAGGTCGACTTCCTTGTAACCTGGTTTCCCTACCAGCCGCTCCGAGAGGCTGCGGGCGAGGCTCGTCATGGGGACGGTAAACGGTCCAAGCGTCCTCATGATGACCATGGTGGTTGGAGCGAGGGTCACCGACATTCGCAGTGCGTTCTCTATCCCGATGGCCTTCGGCAACAGATAGAGTAGGGTCATGATGACGAAAGACCCCCCGACCGCGCTGTAGACCCAGCCGATCGGTCCGAAGAAACTTGAAAGGATGAGCCCGATGGTGGTCGCCAAGACCACGTTGGATATTGTGTCGACGAAGGTGGTGACGCTCACCAGCCTGGTCTTTTCGTTGACGATGTCCAAGGCAGTGGTAGCGCGGGTCGAGCCGCTCCCTATAGACGAGCTCAAAGAAAATGGGCGCAGGGTCAGGTAGGTCGCTTCGACAAGGGAAGACCAGAAAGAAACAATGACTGATGCTGCCAGTATCACGTAAACTAGTGGCGCGACCATTTCTTCCTGCTCTTCGCGCTCGGCGGGGTCAGGATACGACCGTCCCTATCCTTTCGCCGTGCACCGCCTTCAGTACTCCCTTGGCGTCCGCACCGTTGAACACTATGAGCCTTGTCCTCGAAGCGGTCAGCCGGTCCACGGCGACGGGGTCGACGATGCTGTGTATCCCTGGCCTGTGGGCGCCTCCAAGTATCTGTTTCATCTTCTCATAGGTTATCTTGTCGAGCTTCCTCGCATTCTTGTTCAACCGAGGGTCCGCTGTGAAAATCCCGTTCTGGTCAGACGCCTTCACGAGGATGTCCGCCCTCCATCTCTCGGCGACCATGGCGGCGACCGTGTCGGTAGTGATCCCAGGCTTCAGCCCACCCATCACTGCGACCCTGTTCCTTGCCAGCCGCTGAAGGATGCCATCGATAGAGGTGGGGACGCTGCTTACCCCTCCGAGTTTCATGGCCACCAGGCGCGCGTTCAGCCTCGAAGCGTGAATCGCCACCGTGTCCTGCTGATATGGGGAGAGCCCCATCTGAGAAGCTGACTTGATGTACTCTCGGGCGATCGCGCCACCCCCGACAACCACCCCGACAGAATGCCCCTCATGGTTGAGGTCAGAAATTGCTTCGGCATAGTCGTTCACTGTCTTCGCCGAAGGGGGCGAGCCGAGCACTGAACCCCCTATCCTGAGCACGACCTTCATCTTCCCAATCCCTCTAGGTCAGATAATGCCCGGTAGGTTTTATAAATGGGTGAGGGCGATTTTTGAAATCCGGAATGCCTGCTTTATCCGTTTCATCCGCTGTCTCTCCGGCCTGACTCAGAGGTATCTCCGCATTGTCAAAGGCAGATTCCGTCAGACTATACAAGGTAAGGAAGCTCATCTCTGAACTCAGCAATAAGGAAGGGAGGGGGACAGAGCTCGTGTCTCTCTACATCCCGCCCAAGAAACCAATCCATGAAGCGATAGCGAACCTCCGTGAGGAGTGGGGGACGGCAGGTAACATCAAGTCAGACACCACGCGGAACCATGTCCAGGACGCCCTGACCAAAGCGATGCAGCGGCTCAAACTGTACAGGACGCCGCCCGACACCGGGCTCGTGGTCTTCTCCGGGGCTCTGCCCACCAATGGGCCTGGGAGCGAGGTGGTCAATGTTTGGGAGATCATCCCGCCCAAGCCAGTGACCCAATACCTCTACCAGTGCGACGACCACTTCCACGTCGAGTGGCTCAAGGACATGCTCAGGGACGAGAAGGTCTTTGGCCTCATGGTGATAGATTCGAGTGAAGTCGGGCTGGGAATCCTGAGTGGGGGGAGCCTCGAGATAGCTGACCTGATGACTTCGGGAATCTCCGGGAAGACAAGGAAAGGAGGGCAGTCAGCGAGGAGATACGAGCGGGGAAGGGAGATGGAGCTGACCTACTTCTACAACAGGGTCGGGGAGCATGCGACCCGGACCTTCGTGGACAGCAACAAGATCACGGGGCTGATAGTGGGTGGGCCTGGGCCCACAAAAGAAGACTTCCTCAAGGGCGGATACCTTCACTATGAGCTGCAGAAGAAGGTCATCGCTGTCCTTGATCTCGGCTACTCCGGCAGAGAGGGGATAAGGGAGCTGGTAGAGAAGGCAGGAGATGTCCTGAAGGACGTCAGGCTCGTCGAAGAGAAACGCCTTGTCCAGAAGTTCCTGGGAGAGGTAAACCGGCAGGGGGGACTCGCGGTCTACGGCCTCCCGAGGGTCGTAGAGGCGCTCCAGAAAGCGGCGGCTGAGGTGGTGCTCGTGTCTGACGACCTCGATATGATCAGGCTTAGCGCAACCTGCAAGAAATGTGAGACAGAAAAGAGCCAGACGGTTTCGGCTTCGAAGAAGGTCCAGGAGAGGCAGAACATGTCTGCGGCCCCTTGTACCAGCTGTGGGTCGACCGACTATGAATTCGCCGAGACAGACGTCGTAGACGTCCTCGAGGAGATGGCGTTCCAGGGAGGGTCGAAGGTCGAAGTGATATCTTCTGGGACCGAAGAAGGGAGCATGTTCAGGACGTTCGGCGGAGTGGCCGCCCTGCTGCGCTACAGAAGCTAGTCAGGCCTTCCTCGCACAATGGTTTTATCTGGACAGCGTCCCA
This sequence comes from archaeon, assembly GCA_021807225.1. Next base: position 7,785 of record JAKAPI010000001.1, read on the forward strand.
TCCGCTAGGGTGTTCTGCGTTGCCTATCAGAATAGGGCTCATCGGGAAGACCAATGCCGGGAAGACCACGCTCTTCAACTCGATGACGCTTCTGTCAGGTGAGGTCTCCAACTATCCTTTCACCACAAAGTCTCCGGAAACGGGCATCGCCAGTGCGGTGACCCTGTGCGTCCACAAGGAATTCGGGGTCCATGACAGCCCGATTAACTCGAAGTGCGAAGACGGCTGGAGGTTCATCCCCGTCGAGGTGACGGATCTTCCGGGGCTCATCAAGGGGGCGTGGATGGGGAAGGGACTGGGGAATCAATTCCTCAGTGTGGCCGCGCAGTCTGACGCCCTCCTCCACGTAGTAGACGCCTCTGGCAGCGTGGACAAGGATGGGAAGATCTCCGAGCCAGGCACAGGGGACCCCATGGCCGACTTCGCCGACGTGGAGCTCGAACTCGTCCTGTGGTATTCGAAGCTGTTCACCCAGAATCTGCCGAAGATTTCGAAGCTCTCCAAGACGCCTGGCTACGGCGTCCCGACGGCGGTGGAGGAGGTGATGCACGGGATCGGCGTGAGGAAAGAACATGTGATTCTGGCGATGAAAGACGCCATGTTAGAGGCCAAGCCGTTCGACTCGTGGAACGAGAAGGAAACCCAGACCTTCTGCTGGTCGCTGCGGGAGTACTCCAAGCCGACTCTGCTCATAGCGAACAAGATGGACCTGCCGTTTGCCGCCGAGAACTTCAAGAGAATCAGGGAGAAATACAAGGGGCTCATCGTCGTCCCCACCAGTGGGGAAGCGGAACTGACCCTACGGCGCGCAGAGTCGAAGAGTCTCATCAAATATGTCCCCGGGGAGGAGCGGTTCGACATCCTGAAGCCCCAGGATCTGAACGACTCCCAGAGGAACGCCCTCGCTTACATCAGGCGTAAGGTCTTCGGTGAATACCTGAGGACGGGGGTCCAGTTCGCGCTAAACTCCGTCGTCTTCAAGCTGCTCAAGGAGAACGCGGTGTACCCTGTGCACGACCCCCAAAAGCTGTCGGACAAGAACGGGCGGATACTCCCTGACGTCTATCTCCTCCCGAGCGGGTCCACAGTTGAAGACCTCGCAAGGGATGTTCACACAGACCTGGCCAAGGGACTGCTCTATGCCATCGATGTTAGGACGGGCCTCCATCTCCCCACGAATTACGTACTAAGGGACAGGGACGTCCTCTCGATAATCTCTACCACGAAAGAAGGCTGACAAGGCCTTAAAGGCCTGGCAGGGTCCGTGAGGCAGCTTGCCCTACGGAATGCCCCTGCTGTCTGACCTGGAGCTCAGATACCCCTTCGCCCCAAGGTCGAGGAAGTTCTTCGACTCCATCCCGGTCGAAGACGGACTGGCCAGCAAGGAGGTCATCGATCAGACGAAGAGCAGGCTGCTCAGCTCTCTGGGCAGGGTGAAATACGAGCCGAGCATGTCGGAGCTGGTCGAGTTCTCGAGCTTCTTCGCGGCCGCCCTGGTGGCGAGTCAGGACCCTGTCCTTTCATCGCGCTTCTCCAAGAAGGAGGGCGAGCGGGCAAGAGCGTTCTTCATCACGGAAGGGCCGTTGAACAAGACCACGATAGTCGCCGAGTGTTTCGGGACCGTGGTTCAGGGGTCGGAGACAGGAGAAGAGAGGCAATCCTACACGTTGCCGTTCGAAGGGTATCTTTCGTTGGTTTCAAAATACGAGCTAAAGGATCCGAAGTGGCGCTTGGCAAGGCAAGAACTGGTCATGGGGGTTGTGCGCATGGGAGACAACCTCCTCAATGACTTCTTCGGCGACTGCGCCTTGGCTGCGATAGCGGACGGGGTGAGGAACCTGAAGAAGGCGCCCCTCCCGAAGCAGCTGGTCGGAGTGAAGGACGAAGTCATCCAGTATGTCCCGTCTCCCAAGCCCAGGACCAACAAAGGGTACCTCTACGTCGAAGACCTCCTGGCACACCCAGTCTCCGACGGGAGGCACCGGCTGACCTGGCTGGTCCTCGCCCCCTATCTGATCAACGTCAAGAAGCTCGATGACGAAGCGGCCATCGAGAAGATCAGGGCGTTTGTGCAGGCAGCGGGGGAGACCAGCGCCATGAGGCGTTTCGTAGAATATAACGTAAGGAGGGCCCGGAGGAACGGCCTCCTCCCTCCGGCCTTCTCCACCCTGAAGAAGGAGCACCCGGACATCTACGGGCTCCTGCCCAAGGAGGTCATCGCGGCGGCGGAAAACACGAAGGGAAAGAACGCCTCATAGCAATCAGTTGTACGCCGGTTCAAGACCGTTGGATTAACTCCGGGCGCGGGGGAGACGTGCTGAAGAAACATGGTATCCACCATGATTGCCGCAGCGCTTGGCGCCGTCGCCGCCACGAGCGCGACCGCCGCAGCGACAGGAGACGCGTCGGCCCTGGCCCACGCCGCTCATGCAGCGCCAATAGGACTTCAGATTGCGCTGTCTCACGTGCCCAGCGCGTCGGAAGCCTATGAGGTCCTGAAACAGCACCTCTCCCTGTACGCAGGGACTGGCTCCGCAGGGGCTGCCGCAGGCGCCGCCAGCCACGGTCTCCGATTGGGGCTTGGGAAATAGCCAAGCCCGTTCGTTTCTTTAACCAGCTCTTCTAGGACATCCAGCGACTATGATTCTGAAAGAGTTCGCCAAGACAGGCAAGAAGATTTCGGCCATCGGACTGGGGACGTACTATGACCCAGCGTGGATAGCGTCAGGGTTCTTAGGATGGAGAAGGGGCGCGGAGACGAAGGTCGAAGCCATCAAGGCGGGCCTCGACGCGGGGATTACGTTGGTAGATACTGCCGAGGTATACCGGTCAGAGCCCCTGGTAGCAAAGGCGATTGCAGGGAGAGACAGGGAAGACATCTTCGTGGCTACGAAGGTGCTGCCTAACCATCTTAGCAAAGACCGCCTGACCAAGGCCTTCCACAGGAGCCTCGCTCGGCTGGGGACGACTTACATCGACCTCTATCAGGTACACTGGCCGAACTCTAGGGTTCCCATCCAGGAGACCATGAGCGCCATGGAGAAGCTCGTTGAAGACGGGAAACTCAGATACATCGGGGTGAGCAACTTCACCCTGGAGCGAATAAAGGAGGCGCAGTCGGCCCTGCGGAAGGCTGAACTAAGCTCCGTTCAACTGGACTACAGCCTCGTAAATAGGAAAGTCGAAGAGGCCATCCTGCCGTACTGTGATTCGCAGGGAATCGCGCTGCTCGCCTACTATCCCCTCGGGCATGGAAAGCTGCCTTCAGACGCAAGACTTGACCACGTAATCGGCGGCAAGGCGAGGACGAGGGCTCAGGTGGCGCTCCAGTGGCTGGCCGGGAAGCCGAGTGTGTTCCCAATCCCCCGAGCCTCGCAGAAGGAGCATGTCAGGGATAATGCCGAGGCCGGAAGCTGGGAACTCACGGAAAGCGAGAGAGCATACCTGGACGTGCAGTTTCGCTAACTGCTTAAATCGCGCTGGGCGAAGGCAAGTTTCAGGCGGGTGAGTGACCTCGACCCGATCCGCCATACAAACCACGGTGTTGGGGGAGCAAGAAAAGTGAGAAGGAGCCTAGTCGTAGCGACGGCGGCCGTTTATGCCGCGATGTACGTCGTACTTGCCGTCGCGTTCAGCCCGATCAGCTATGGTGTCATCAACCTGAGAGTAGCCAACATCTTGATTGGCCTGGTCCCCATCTTGGGATGGCCCGCAATCATAGGCCAGACGCTCGGCGTCTTCATCGCCAACCAACCTGCCCTCGGAGACACCCTCGGCCCCATCGACCTGATCAACGTCATCCCGACTTTCGTGTTCGCCTGGGTCGTCTGGAAGATGAGGAACAGAAGCGTGTTCCTCGGCCTGACCGTCTATTCAATCGCACTTGGCTTCTCCGTCAGTTACGCCCTTAGCTACGCGTTCGACCTGCCTCTTCTGGTGGAAGTGCCTCTGGTGACATCGGGCATCTTTCTGGCCACGGCAGTGCTGGGGTACATCCTTTACAAGGCCGTTAGAAGATCCGGTGCGCTGCAGCGGAGGTTCGGGAGCTAGTTGGCAGAGCAGAGAAGCGCAATCAACATGATATCAGGAGGGGTAGACTCTGTCACTGCCGCATACTATGTCAGGAAGGAATTCAAGCCGGAGCACCAGCTTCTGATCTTCTGCAACTACAAGCAGAGGACCTATGAATACGAGGAGTTCTGCATCAAGCAGATCTCAAAGCACCTCGACGCCCCTCTGAAGATAATCGACCTGAAGTGGCTGGGCGACATCAGCACTTCGGTCCTCACTCACCCGGAAAGAGAGATCGCTGAGACAAAGGAGGCCGATCTCTGGAACCCTGAGAAGGCGAGAGAGAGAATTCTGAAGTGGTGGGACCCTTGTCGGAACGCGGTCCTACTCTTCGTAGGCCTGTCGCACGCCGAGTCGCTCTACATCTCCAAACACGAAAGATACGACGTCCACATCGGGATACGCAGAGAAACACCAGTAGCGATGAAAGACAACACGCCAGAGTTCCTCGAAGAGATGAATCGTGCCGCGGAACAGTCGACGCACCACGGAGGATACAGGTTGCTGGCCCCGTTAATCGCCTACGACAAGGACAGGGTAGTAGAGCTTGGTGAAAGGCTGGGGGTCCCCTGGGAGTACACCTACAGCTGTTACTCGGGGTATGGTTTCAAAACTGTAAAGGGGAGAAAACTCCCGGTCCATTGCGGCTGGTGCTCGAACTGCAAGCGTCGTAAGCTCGCTTTCAGAGACGCTGGCGTGAGAGACCCTTCAATCTACGCTAAATGAGACGCAGAGCCGCCAAGACGAGCTAAAATGCGACTCATCTTCATATAGGTCTCGGCACGGAAGGCCTGCATTCGTTTGCAGCCCCAGTTTTCGGCGAAGCTTGAGGCCACATCATGGGACCCAAAGCTCGAGGCCGAGATGAGGCAGGTATGGGAATATGAAAGGATTTTCGATTTCAAGCCATCTAACGATAAAAATCACAACTTTGTGATTGACACCCCACCCCCGTACCCGTCGGGCAAGCCATGGCACCCGGGTGCCCTGACGCAGTACACCCAGATCGACATGGTCGCAAGGTCGGCTAGGATGAGAGGGTTCAACGTCCTCTACCCCGTCGGCATAGACAGGAACGGCCTTCCAGTGGAAATCTATGCTGAGCGAAAATACAGGGTGCAGATGAGGAAGACCCCCCGGGAGGAATTCATCAACCTCTGCAAGCACGCTCTTGACGACCTGGAGTCATACATGGTCGGCCTCATGAAGACCCTCGGCATCTCTGGAGACTATTACAACAAGTACAGGACTGATTCGGAGGAGTACAGGAAGCTGACACAGTGGTCGTTCATCGAGCTCTGGAAGAAGGGCCTGATCTACGTCGCAAACCGGCCTAACAACTACTGTCCCGACTGCAACACCACCATCGCTGATGCCGAGATAGAGTATGAGGAGCTTCCAACCTTCCTCGTCACGAACACGTTCAAAGTTCAAGATAGCAGGATGGAGCTCCCAGTCGCGACCACAAGGCCAGAGCTGCTCGCTGCATGCCAGATGCTCGTGGTCAACCCAGCTGACAGCCGGTACAAGAAGGCGGTAGGGAAGACAGCCATCATCCCCATCTACAACCGGGAGGTCCCCATCAGGGCCCACAAGAGCGTCGACCAGAAGTTCGGGAGCGGCGTGGTGATGGTGTGCAGCTATGGGGACTACAACGACGTCATGCTCTTCAGGGAGTTCAAACTGAAGGAGGTCGTCGCCGTCGACATGGACGGCAAGATGACCACGGTCACTGGAAAGTATGCCGGGGCAGCGATAAAGGACGCTAGGTCCCAGATGATTCAGGACCTTCAAGAAGCAGGAGTGGCAACCAAGGTGGAGCAGATTCAGCACAGAACCCCGCTTTGCGAGAGGAGCAAGACCCCGATTGAAATCATCCCAATGGAGGAGTACTATCTGAAACAGCTCGACTTCAAGGCCGACCTTAGGAGACTCGCAAAGAAGATGGAGTTCCATCCCGCCATGCATCGGCAGATACTGCTCGATTGGATGGACGTGCTGACGACTGATTATCCGATTTCCAGGAGGAGGTATTACGCCACCGAGATTCCGGTGTGGTATTGTAGCAAATGTGGGACCCCGCACCTTCCCAAACCAGGGGTGTACTACAGGCCCTGGAGGGACGCGGCTCCGTTCAAAAAGTGTAAGAAGTGCGGGAACGAGAAGTTCGTCGGAGAGACGCGGACGTTCGACACGTGGATGGACTCGAGCCTCTCTCCGCTTTTCATCTCAAAGCGCTTGAGGAACCCCCACTTCCATTCCCTCACCTATCCCGCAACGCTCAGGGTGCAGGGGAAAGACATAGTCAGGACGTGGTTGTACTACACGCTGCTGAAATGCTACCAACTAACCGGGAAGGAGCCCTTCAAGCAGGTTTGGATCGGAGGGATGGGACAGGACGCCCAGGGGAAGAAGATGAGCAAGAGCCTTGGCAACTACGTCGACGCTGAACCCATAATCGCGAAGTTCGGGGCCGACGCGTTCAGGTTCTGGGGGGCGTCGGAGGCTGGGCTCGGATACGACTTCAGGTTCAGTGAAGAGCGGATTGCAGGAGCGGGGAAGCTAATGAACAAGGTCTGGAACACGTGCAGGTTCATCAGCTCGTTCCCCGTCCCAGAGAAGGCCATCCTCACTTGGACCGACAAATGGATGATCAATGAGCTCGGAAAGTTGACGCGGCAATGTACCGAAGCGTATGCGCGATATGATGTTTTCACGGTGTCGAACAAAGTCCGCGAGTTCTTGTGGAATGTGTTCGCCTCCAATTACCTAGAGATGGCGAAGGGGAGAGCCTATGGTGACGGCGCTACAAAGGAAGAGCAAGAGGCCGCCTGGTATACCTTGCACGTAGTAGTCAAGAGCCTGCTTCTCCTCCTTGCGCCGATAACTCCATACTTGACCGACTACGTTTGGAGGAAGCAGTATGGGACGCAGAGCATCCACCTAGAGAAGCTCCCGGAGGCGGAGAGGTTCGAGGTGAGCGAGAAGGTAAGCCAGAGCATATTGGAGTTCAATGCCCAGGTCTGGAAGACAAAGCGCGATAAGGGACTTGCGCTAAAGGACCCCATCGCGGCTAAAATCCCCGCGAACCTGAAGCAATTCGAGAAGGACCTAGTGCGAATGCACCACATCACGAAGTAACCTAGTTTCTACGTCGAATGCAGAAGTTTAACACGTTCACTGTCTTAGTTTATATCTGCAAGAGCGTCCCTTGCATAGGGAATGCAGACCGCAGTTTCCCGGGGCCGTTGCATATGGTGTGATAGAGCCCTCAATCAAGACGACTGGATGCAGGTTGCATATTCGACCTGCAAAGGATGCCTCTGGCCACTTCCAACTGATTAGTTTCGAACTTCCTCTATGGATAGTCATAGGACATTACCGGGGGGTTATACCCTATCCGGCTTTTTGTAGGTTCGTTTGTTCCGAAAAATCCAAAGCCTCAGCCGCGTGCTGGCGATGCGGCTCGACTGATGTGGTCGCGAAGGGGCACCCCCATCGAAAGGACGCTTACGTCTGCAAGTCGTGTGGGCGGTACTTCACGCTCCCTGTGGAGCGTTACAGGTACAGGCCGGTCCCGCAGTGCCGGACGTGTGGGGCGCTGTTGAACGACGCGAATTGGGCACCTTCTCTCAAGGGAAACGACCGCTATGTTTGCAAGAACTGCTATCGTCCTTACCAAAGAGAGATGCAGAAAGTGTACTTGGTTACGATGAGAAGAAGATTGCTAGCTTTGCTAGGTGACGTTTGTGTATGCGGAGAAATAGATTGCTGGCATACTAGCAAATGCACTGTGGCTGACTTCCGGGCGTTACAGATAGATCACATAAATGGGGGCGGGAGAAGAGACTCGGCGAAGAAGAGCGCCGGCGGTCGCTCCCGAGAAATGTACCTGTACTATCTGAAACATCCTGATGAAGCCAAACAAGAACTTCAGGTTTTGTGTGCCAACTGTAACTGGGTCAAAGTGGTCAGAAACAATGAACGCAAAGGTCCCATGCTCCTCCCGCCTGTTTAGGGCGCGTCTAGCTCTTTGAGACCAAATCGTATTCGGAGAGTGTGAATCTTACAGACACCGATGACGCGTTCTCCTCCAGGTGGGGGATGCTCGCAGCCTTCGGTATGGCGACCACCTGTTCGCTGCGCGTGACCCAGCTGAGCATCGCCTGCGCTGGGGTCAACCTGTACTTTTGGAGGAGTTCTTTCGGCATCGAGGTCGCAATCTGGCCCCTGGCGAGGGGGCTGTATGCGATCAGGGTGATCTTCTCCTTCGCGCAGTAGGGGAGGGTTTCCTGCTCGACGGATCGGTTGCTCAGGGAATACTCGACTTGGTTGGACGCTACCTCGTTCTTCCTCAGGGCAGCGCTAGCTTCGCTGGTCTCGGCCGCGCTGAAGTTACTGACCCCGACATACCTTACCGCGCCGTCGCGGACGAGCTCCTCCATTGCCGACATTGTCTCTCTGATCGGGATCTTCGGGTTAGGCCAGTGCACCTGGTAGAGGTCGATGTAAGTCGTCCTCAGCCTCTGCAGGCTCGCCCTGCACGCCTTAATCACGTTGTCATGATGGAGGTTCTCTGGCGAGACCTTGGATGCGATGAAGACCTGCTTGCGGACCCCCTCGATGGCGTCAGCGACCACTTCCTCGGACTTGCCGTGGTTGTACATCTCGGCGGTATCGATGAGGTTGATGCCGAGCTCCACCCCTCTCCGCAGAGCCCTCACCTGTGTTTCTCTCTCTTCGGATGTCCTGAAGGACCCTATCTTCCACGTGCCCATCCCTATCGTCGACACCTTCTCGCCAGTGCGGCCTAGCTCGCGATACTCCATGTCCGTCCTCCCCGCTGAACCAGTTTAAGTCATGTTGTGGTCAGAAAGGTGATAAACCGATACCGTAACGAGCGTGGTCGGGCCACCGTAGCTCAGCCTGGTTAGAGGGAGACCGACCTAAGCACCTGCCTTGTATCCCCGGTAAGGAGAGCAGGGGGTCGCGAGATCAAATCTCGCCGGTGGCTCGTTTTCTTTGGAGACAGCGCCTCTGCTCTGGCGTCTAGCCGCTGCTCCTACGCAGGACCTCGAAGACGTCACGAACGGTCGCCGAGAGATATGCCCCATATTCCTCATCGCTGAACTCCACGACGTCGACCTTGCCCGCCAGCGAGGCGAGCTTGTACCCCAGTAGATGGTAACAGGTCTCTTCGCGCCCGCCCGCTACTCTGAAGAAGAAGTTGCTGCAGGAACAGTAGGGTTTCGCAGGGTCGAGTAGTTCGTCCCCGAGGCGCCCCACCACCGTGACGACCGTCCTACCGCTCGGCAGGAACCTCGCTTCCTTCACTGCCCCCGCCAGCGCGGCGTCTACCGCCCTGTCGAACTTTGTTCCGTGTTTTTGAAGTTCCGCGAACCGCTCTTTCAGAGACTCCCTCTCTTCTGACATCGGCTCACCTGACACTTCCTACGAACTCCGACAACGAGCTCTGGTCCTTCACGCCGCTCAGTCCTGAAACTCTTACACCCACCCTTCGGAAGTCCAGCTCCACGGACCTGCCGAGCTCCTCGAAGAGCCCGAGCGCCGTCTCTCTGATTACTTCTGCCTCTTCGACCGGAGCCTCGAATGTTTTGCTCTTGGTCTTCGTGGCAAGGTTGGTGAGTATGCCGATGGCGCTCACCGTCCGACATGCTTTGGCTGATGCGGCGAGCCGACCATGAACGAACTCTATACCGTCAGACAGTTGCGAGATTACCTCTTCCGGATCTCTCGTATCGCGTTTGAGCGTTACGATCCTGCTGAACTGGGTCGGCTCCAGCCCACCTACTACCGGGTCTTCGTCTGTCCCAGTAGCGGCGGCTAGGAGGTATCCTGCTGACTTCCTTCCGAAGCGTCTCTCCAGTTCGGAGGGTGCGGCCTTGGCGAGATCGGCGATGGTGACAACGGACATCTCCCCGAGCGCCGTAGCTGTCTTTGGGCCCACACCATAGAGTTTGGAGACAGGGAGCGCGCCGAGAAACGTCTCGGTATCCTGAGGGAGGATCACGGTCGTCCCGTTCGGCTTCGCCATGTCCGAGCCGAGCTTCGCGACCACCTTGCTCCGCCCTATCCCGATTGAGCATGTGAGGCGCTCTTTTTGGAAGACCGCCGCCCTGATGGCCTCGGCCCGCTCGTTGGCTTTGGTGAAGTCTCCCCCCGTCGAAGAAGTCGCGTCGAAGAACGCTTCGTCGATTCCTGTGGGCTCGAGCACGTCTACCATCTGGCTGACCGTTTCCATAACCCTCGATGATATCTCCTCGTATTTCTCGTGGTCCATCCGGATCACTGCCGGGTCCTTCCCTTCGAGCTTCCTCTTCGCGATGACAATAGGCATGCCAGAATGGACTCCGAACTCTCTCGCCACGTAGTTGGCGGTGGACACCACCCCGCTGTCATTTGTCCTGCCGGAGAAGACGCAGACCAAGACAGGCCTCGTTTTCAGGGATGGGTCCTCCACTTCTTCGACCTGGGCATAGAAGTAGTCGAGGTCCATGTGGCCCACGACCCTTGTCACGACGTCGTTCGGCCGCTGATTCGCTTTAAGTCGTTCTTTCGTGGCGCGCTCGACGGTCATTGCCTCTCGGTGGAGGCCGCCAAGAATATAGACTGTGGCCGGGCTGAACTTGGCGGCCCGAGCCGCTTTAGCCATGCGCGGGCATTGGGGGCGTGTCGTGACGCTGTGCTCTCAGAGCATCATTTTCCTGTTGCAACGAGGACGACCCTGGATTTCGTCCATCGCGTGATATTCCCGCCTTCAAACTCCGCTTGGAGGAGACTTTTCACCTTCGGACTGGCTGCAGCCCAGGCCCGTTTGATGGAAGCGTCTTCTACTCCGCCTGGCTGTACGGGGTATAGCCAACCTTCGAACGATTTGGGCTCCGCAAGCACCGAAGATGAAACGGTGTGTAAGCCGGCGTCTGCTACCATCGACTTCCAGGCGTCAGGGGTGAACGCTTCGATGTGACTGCTGTCTCGGAGTCTCTCAATCTCGTTTGAGAAAGCCTCTGCTCCTTCCGGGGGAGACATGTCCACGACTCCTAGCCGTCCTCCGGGATTCAGGACCCTCCTAGCTTCGAGGAGAAACCTCGGTACGTCCTTGAAGTGGTGGGTGGCCCTTCGGGTCGTCACAATGTCGAAAGACGAGTCAGGATAAGCGAGGTTGAGAGCATCTCCAGCTTCGAACGTCACATTCGACAGTCGCTTCGACCGGACGAGCTTTCTGGCTTCGTCAAGCATTTCTTCAGTCACGTCTATCCCAGTTACATGTTTCACCCGGCTGGCAAGGGCCACGGCAGTGAACCCGGTCCCCGTGGCCACGTCAAGCGCAAGGTCAGACGGTCTGGGAGCGAGCGCCTCGACGAGTGCAGCGAGGTCGTCGCCGTGTGCGTGGCTCTGGCTCTTCGCGTAATGAGCCGCGTGCCTTCCAAAGAAGCGTTCTGCTGAAGCGTCCTGTGGGCTCAACTTTGCACTCGCTTAGCGCGGGGTTTTTTAAACGAAGCCGGGCGCAACCTGGCACTTGGCCTCCCGCTACGACATCGTCGTCGTCGGCGCTGGCATAATGGGAGTCGCTTCCGCCTACCACCTTCAGAAGAACAACCCGGGCAAGCGGATTCTGGTCGTGGAACGGTATGGCGCCGCTGCCCAGGGAAACACGGGGCGGAGCAACGCCCTGTTCAGGAACACGTTCACTTCGTCAGACAACCAAGTCTTGGCCAACGCGTCTATCGATTTCTTTCAGCACTTGCAGGAAACTGGAGTAGATGTCGGGTTGCAGAAATTCGGGTACCTCTGGATGATGGATGGGGATCAGCTCTCCCGCAGCGGGGGGTTTCTCAAGAGGATGGAGGCGAACGGCGTCGAGACTAGGCAATATTCGAAGGATGAGTTGAAGCGACTGCTCCCGGGCATGGTGACGGACTTCGGCGCTGACGAGGAAGCAGAGTTGATGAGTTTGAGGCCCGTCGAAGGGGCGATTTTCGGACCCAAGTGCGGAGCGCTCGACCCTGATAAGCTGGTGAGATTCTATGCGGAGGAGTTCGTCAAGGGGGGAGGGTCTTTCGCGTACAACACGGACGTCGAGTCGTTGGTGGTGGGGCCGTCAAAGCGGTTGGGGATAGAGGGCGAGCCTTTCGCCTGGCAGGACTATGAGATCGAAGGGATATCGATCAGGGGGAGGCCCGGGGTGCTGCAGGCCGAGACGGTGGTGGTTGCTGGAGGGGCATGGACGAATGAGCTCCTGGAACCGGTCGGCTTCGAGGCGCATGTGAAGGCGAAGAAGCGGCAGCTCTTCAGCGTGCAGCCCACGGGACCGAAACTCCGAAGCCTGGTTCACGCAGAAGGGTTCAGTGAGATGGGGGTCGTCCCGATGGTCATCCTCCCCACCGCAGGTGCATACTTCAGGCCCGTGAGAGACGAAGAGTGTCTTTGGGTCGGATGCGAGGATGAAGTCAACAGGGCGTTCATCGACCGCCCTGACCACGATATCGAAAGCTATCTCCCGGAGAAGGGATACTATGAAAGGGGGATCCTGCCTATTGTCGCGTCGTACTTCCCCGAATTCCGCGAAGCGGTCGTCAAAGCAATGTGGGCGGGGCTCTACGCATACAACACCATCGATAACATCCCCTTCGCCTTCAGGAAGCGGAACCTGATAGTGGTCGGAGGCGACAGCGGGAGCGGCATCATGAAAGGGGACTCTCTTGGGAGGGTCGTAGACGCGCTATACCGCGACGAGGAGGAGACATCCTTGCACGGAGGAACCCGCTATAGGACGTCCAAGCTGGGCTTTGATAGGCGTGATGTGGAAAGAGAGGAGTGGGTGATCTGACCAGGCGGTCGCGGCGGCCGGCACTAACACAGCTGCGTTTGGTCTCGCGGCTGGGTGTATCGGGGCAAGTTTTGATAAGAGGAGAGACGGTCGAGTTCGTCATTGGGAAGAATTCGTGAAAAGGCCGGAATGGGTGTGTGCGACTGCAGGCACCTCGCCGAGGCGCACGAGGTACTCTTCCAGACCATCTATGCCACCAAACGCGGGCGGTGCACGGCTGAGGGCTGCAAGTGTCAAGCCTACGTTAGGAACCCGAACTACCGTGTAGTCACCGGGTAACTCGCCCTTTCCGCGGATTCCAGCGAAAACCTCCTCAGAGACCAACCTTCTTGCCGACAGGCTGCATCACCTCCAGGTTCTTCACTGGCGCTCCTACCGCTCTTGGGCGGCGCTTGCCCGTGTTTGGTCTATTCGCCCTCGTTCCCAACTTTCAGGACGAGTTTCCCACGGCTGTGCCCACTTAGCCCGCTTTCGTAAGCCTCTCTTGCGCGCGGCAGGGGAAACACCGAGTCCACCACCGGCTTGACTTCGCCTGCGTCGACAAGTCGCGCGAGTTCGACTAGCTCGTTTCTGTTTGGTTCGACGAGGATTGAGAATCCCTTTACACCGTACTTTGCCGCGGTCTCGTCTGGGGCGTCCCCGACAATGGTGACCAGGGAACCGCCTCGACGGAGGACGCTCCACGAGTTATCGAGCACTTCCCCGCCTACTGTGTCGAGCACCACGTCGAGATCGCTCAGCTCCTCTTGGAACTTGACGCTTGAGTAGTCGATGACCCTGTCAGCGCCGAGGCTCCGGACAAGACCCGCCTTCTCTGCTGAGCATGTGGCGAAGACGCGGGCTCCCCGCCAGCGCGCGAGCTGGACCGCAAAAGTCCCCACTCCTCCGCCCGCCCCGTGTATCAGGACAGTGTCGCCTTTGTTGAGTTTGGCGTAGTCGAAGAGGGATTGCCAGGCAGTCAGCCCAGACAATGGTATCGCGGCTGCGTGTGTGAAGGAGAGGGATTCAGGCTTAGGTGCGAGGTCTGCGGCCCGAACAGCGACGTGCTCTGCTGCAGCGCCGTCACGCCAAAAGTCCAAGAGGCCGTACACAGCGTCCCCTTCGGCTAGGTCCGAAACCGTCGGTCCGGTCTTCTCCACTGCCCCCGCGACTTCGAATGCAGGAATGATGGGTAGTCTGCTCTTCTTGTCCTTGGTGGTGAATGTGGAACTCCACGTGAACTCGGTGGGGGTGATCCCCGCGGCGCGCACCCTTACCAGCACCTCCCCCGATCCTATTTCGGGGGTGGGCGCGTCCTCATAGACCAACGCTTCCGGACCGGCTCGCGTGTGCATCCTGGCAGCTTTCATCGAGTTGCCCTCTGAGTCGGATTGCTTCCAGGTGGCGAGCCCATGGCGCTGGGGTCGAAGATGGTGTTGATGGAGGTGATCTTCCCATCCCTCACCTGGTACCACGACGACATGTAGACCGCCGACTGTCCTATGACCAGGTCGTAAAGGACACAAACGTCTTCTCCATCGGCGAACATTCTTTTGATGTCGTACTTCCCCCGATACTTCCGCAGCGTCTCGACAAACTGGGTGGGCTTGCCGTAGGTCTCTCCCGCTGGCCCCCTTATTCTGACGTTGTCTTGTAGGAGAACCATGGCGTCTTCATACCGTTGCTCGTGCAGGGCTGCGATGTATGAAGTCACGAGTTCCTTTGGGTTTGCGCTTCGGTTCATGGGCCTACATGTAGCACCAGTGTGAAAAGGGTTATGGCATAAATAGACTATATGTGCTGCCTGTGACCTAAATATGCCAAATGAGGCGCAATCTGCCGGCGAACTAGTCAGGAACACGATTGAGCGAGACCCCGTCGTCAGGTTTGGGCTGACCAGACGGCTTGTAAACCACAGAGCGTTGGCCAGAACGATACAAGCCGAGTCAGCCGCCGACGTGAGCTTCGACGCTATACTGAGTGCGATAAGACGATACCCGCTTCGGCGGGCTTACGAGCGACACGAGAAGGCAGGTAAGATGATTTCGAAGATCGGAATGAAAAACCGGGTCGTTGTGCTTTCTCTGAAGAATGACCGGGAGACCCAGAGAGCCATAGCAAGATTCTCCGAGGAGGTCAACTACTCGGCGGGCGAGACGTTCCGCGTCATCTCCAGCATGGATTACGTCAGCGTCACGCTTGACGCTAGGAACTCAGATGTGTTTGAGACGCGCCTGCCCAAATCTGTCATCCGAAAGAAGACGGGAGGCTTGGCAGAGCTGACGATCGAGATGGAAGTGGAGGTGGAGGAGTCGCCTGGCGCGCTGGCGGTAGTCGTTGGAGAACTTGCGCTTAACGAGGTGAACATAAGGCAGTTGACCTCCGTCGGACCTGGAAGAGTCATTGTGCTGGTCAACGAGAGAGATGCGTTGAAATCGTATCAGGCGCTGGAGATTCTGGCCAAAGAGGGTTAGATCCACTCTGTTGGCGCGTGGGAAACTTTGCATGTAGCGAGTCCCGCTCTGTGCGAAGCTGAGAAGAACCGGCAGGGGCAGATGCCCAGCGTAGGCTAAGTCTCCGCGGCGAGAACGCTTGACTCATTGAGATTGGTGGGGTCGGCCGGATTTGAACCAGCGATCTCAAGCGCCCGAGGCTTGAAGCCTAGACCAGACTAGCCGACGACCCCTGTTTCGCGGCTCCGCCAGCCTCTGTTTATATCCTATCGCAGAGTCCAAGCGGGTCAATAAATAGCCAGGGCATGTCTGTCTCGGCTATGCCCGCGTCGTGTTGCCCCGGTTCATCGTGTGATAGCCCTGACTGCCTGCAGCTGACGGAGAGGGAGGCAGAGCTTTGCGAGGCCATCTGCGCGAGCCCCGAGCCGGTCGCCTTCTCCACTCTCAAGGAGACCCTCGGATACCACCAGGAGGTGATCTCTAGGATACTCAGGCGGCTCCTGAACTATAGGACAATCGAGAAGGTAAAGGGCCGATACAAGCGGGTCGGTCAATAACTAGCCCCAGTTCCTTGACTCAGCCGAGGTGAACTAGATGGCGTGTTGTGGTTGCGGCTGCTGTGAAGGCTGTTGCAACGAAGAGAAGAAGGAAGAGTAGGGCGACCATTTATAAGCCGAAGAGGGGGCCTGAGGCCCAATGTCTGAAGAGAGGAAGACAGTCATCGTCGGCCAAAGCAAGCCCCTCCTAAACTATGTGACCGCGTGTATCACCATGTTCAATGGTGGCGCCAGGAAAGTGGTCCTCAGGGCAAGAGGCGAGGCCATCAACATGTCAGTGGAAGTGGCTCAAGTGCTGAGGAAGCGCTTCATGAGCAACGTCCAGATATCCAACATCACGATCGATGGCGAGAGCGTGACCTCCAAGGATGGGAGGCAGCTGAACCTTCCAGTGCTCGAGATAGAGCTCTCAATCCCGGTGTAAGAATCACTTTCGACTGGTGCCTTCCGGTCAGCTTTTGTCGGATTCGGGCAAAGGATTTTAGCCTCACGTCTCAAGCGAAAGTCAGATTTTCTTTGAGTCCGAGGAAGTTCGCAAAAGTCGAAGGCAAGCTGCCGGGCGCCAAGGCGAGCGCCGTGGTCAAGGCTTCAGCCAGATACATCGCACCCTCGTTTTCGCGCTTCTACCCCCTCGTCGTCGAGTCCGCCCATGGTGCGCTGGTGAAGGATGTCGATGGGAACCAGTTCATCGACTTCGCGGCAGGGATAGCTGTGCTCAGCACCGGGTCGACCCACCCTAAAGTCGTCCAGGCCATCAAGGACCAGGCTGAGAAGTTCATCCACTTCTCATACACTGACTTCTACTATGAGAACCTGATCGAGCTTTCCGAGAAGCTGATCCCAATGATGCCTGGCGGCGAAAGGAAGATGGTGTATTACGGCAACAGCGGCGCCGAAGCCATAGAAGCGGCGATGAAACTGACAAGGACCCACACTAAGAGGACTACGTTCCTTGCACATTCTGGCGCGTTCCATGGGAGGACCATGGGGGCCCTGAGCCTGACAGCGAGCAAGCCGATGCAGCGCAAGGGTTCGCTGCCCCTCATCCCCGACGTCGTCCACTTCCCGTTCCCCTATTGCTACAGGTGCCCTTGGAAACAGACTTTCCCCGAGTGTGACTACTACTGCGTCGACTACTTCAAGGAGCAATACCTTGAGAAGTTCGTGCCTGTCGACGAGGTCGCGTCATACTTCTTCGAGTCCATACAGGGAGAAGGAGGGTACGTCCCCGCGCCCCCAGAGTACTTCAAGAAGATGGAGTTCCTCCGCAAAGAGGGCGTCCTTTTCGTAGACGATGAGATACAGACAGGGGTCGGGAGAACAGGGAAATTCCTTGGAATAGAATACTACGGCGTCGTCCCCGACGTCGTCACGATAGCCAAGGGGATAGCCTCGGGCCTACCGTTGAGCGCCACCGTCGCCAAGGCAGAGATTATGGAAAGCTGGAAGCCAGGTCAGCACGCTTCCACTTTCGGAGCTAACCCGGTTGCAGTTCAGGCCAGTCTTGCGACGCTGGAAGCGATAAAGGCGGAAAAACTGGTGGAGAACGCCAACCGTTTGGGCGCGAAAGCCAAGAGGCGTTTCCTTGAGATGAAGGAGAAGTATGAGATAGTCGGCGATGTCAGGGGCATGGGACTCTTCCTTGGCATCGAGATTGTCAAAGACAAGAAGAGCAAGGCAAGAGGGGAGGAGGAAGCGCGCCGAATCATGGACTACTGTTTCCAGCACGGCACCCTGGTGATAATGGCCGGGCGCAACACGCTCCGGTTCGTGCCTCCATTGAACATAACAGAAGACGTCATGGATGAGGGGGTGGACATCTTGGAAGAAGGGATTGCTGCCGTCAATTCGGCCAGCAAGAAAACGTAGCCATGTACGACTTCGAGACGCTGCTCGGAGATCTGCTTCAGCAGAAGCCCGGACTGACCAGAGAAGACATTCTGCGGCGGGTCGAAGAGAAGAAGAAGACCGTGGGCGCCGGCTACCTGACAGATCAGGGGGCCCTCTTCCTCGTAGCCGGAGAGGCGGGAGTCTCTCTTCGCAAAGACAACGCGTCGTCAGACATGACGATCAAGGACCTCTATATCGGAGCGAATGACGTCACTGTCGCCGCCAGGGTCCTGGCCGTCTACCCTGAGTCGACATACAACAAGAAGGACGGGGGGACAGGAAGATACCGTAGGCTTGTGCTTTTCGATGGCAGAAGTTCGGTCCGGCTCACGGTGTGGGAAGAGGGGCTGGAGCAGGTGGCGAAACTCAACCTCGCCGTCGACACCCCGGTGAGGGTCGCGGACGCCTATGTGAAGCAGGGGCTCGATGGCAAAGCGAACCTCAACCTCGGCAAGAGGGGAAAGATAGAGATCCTCACTGATGAGAAGACGATCGCCAAGTTCCCTTCGATGTCAACTTTGACGCAAAGGCTGCCGAGCCTGACGAAGGAAGAGCAGTTCGTGGCGCTCGAAGGGGTCGTGAGCTCGGAGCCGAGATATAGTGAGTTTGTCAGGAGCGATGGTTCGGAGGGGTCTCTTTTTCAGTTCGGAGTGGGCCGCGACGGTGGGAAGGAGACGAGGGTAGTCATTTGGAGCCCGACGGCGCGGCCTGAGCTCAGGCGCGGACAGAAGGTGCGCGTAACCAACGTCAGGGCGAGGCGTTCCAACACAGGCGACTACGAGCTTCACGGTGATGCGGGCAGCACAGTGACTGTGGCGGGACCCGCTGGGAAGACTGAGCTTAGGGTGGCGGCCACGAGCTCAAGCCAGGACTTCAAACTGCTCCTCGGCGTGGGGAAGGATAAGCGGGTGAGGTTCGTCGAAGTTGGCAGGGGAGTGAAGGAGCCGTCCCAGGGAGAGTTAGTGTCGGTAGCACCTGACGACTCGACCGAGGGGAGGCTGTACTGCAGAACTCCGGGCTCGATTAAGGTGATGGACGACGACGCGTTCCCCGGAATCGAAGAGCTGGCGACCAAGCTCAGAGATGCGAAGGAAGAGGACGCACAGATTATGGTCGAAGTGATAGCTCTGTCCCATGGTACGGTGGACGACGTCCATTTGCGGGACGGCGCGGTCGTGAAGAAAGGGGAACTGGTGATTGGAGACGACTCGGGCGATCTTAAGCTCGTGGCGTGGAGAGAGCTATCCACCAAAGTCTCTGGTATTCAGCCGGGCCAGAGGCTGAGGCTCGTCGGGGTCGCATCGAAGGCGACCAAGATGGGTGGCTGGAACCTGCAGCTCTCGAACTTGAGTGTCTTGGAGAGATTAGGGGGAAGAACGTAGGCTATCGGGCGCCTGGTTTCCGCGCCCTCCATGCGGCCGCTGATACTTCAGCGATGATTCTCTCTCCTTTGGCTTCGTATCCCCCTGGCGAGCTTGTGGGGATGTCGTTCACCAGGACGGCGAGCACGTAAGATGCCTGTCCGTCCATGACAATCCCGGCGTCGTTCACAGTCCCCTTCATGGTCCCGGTCTTGTGAGCCAGTACC
Source organism: archaeon (assembly GCA_021807225.1). The sequence continues at coordinate 27,174 of JAKAPI010000001.1, forward strand.
TGTTTCTTCGGGATGCCCTTTCTGATTCTGCTCCGACCGGTCTCACACGCCGCCATGATGTCCATCACTTCGTCGGTGAACCTGCCCAGAGCGCGCTCCTGGTGTATTTTAGTGAAGGTTTCGACCAAGTCTCGTGGCGAGGTGAAGTCCCCGTTCTCCTCCCCTTTTGTGGTGAGCGGCCTCCCATGCTCGTCGTCGATCGCGTTCAGGAGCTCGAGTTCTTTTGCCGTGTGGACGCCTGAAAGCCTGTGGATGTTTTCCCTGATCTGGGATGTGTAAAGCCGGTTGTCGTTCCCCTTCGAAGAGAGTCCCAAAAGCTCCGCGATATGCGCCGCCTCCTTCCGAGTGTAGGAACCAGCCAGGAGGTCTTTGCAGCTCGAGCCCACCTGTGTGTTCTTCAGGCCGAGCCAGGATATAGTGTCAGCCACGCTAGCACGTCCAAGGTGGTCAAAGAGCACGTCGGCGGCAGTGTTGTCGCTGATTATCATCATCAGCCTGGCGTAGTCGCGCAGTCGCAGGCCGGCGCCCGCACCAACGTATTGGAGGACCCCCGAGCCAACCGACCTGTCAGTGTCCTTCAGGGCGAGCCTAGAGTCGGGGTTTAATCTCCCTTCGAGGAAGCGGCGGTACAGGTCTATGAGGACGAACACCTTGAAGACACTTGCGGTGGAAAACCTCCTGTCGGGGTTCACGAATGCCGTCTCTCCAGTGGCGAACGACTTGTACCCGACCCCTACGGACACTTTCTGCTTCTTACAGTAACGAAGAAACGTGAGCTGCAGGCTCTGTACTCTTGTGTTCATCGCGTCGTTACGTTCTCAGGCCTTCGTGCGCCGCAGGGCCTCGTATTCGTAAACGAACACTATCACAAGCCCCACTACGAACAGGATTATCATCGTGGTGCTGATGAAGTTGTAGTAACTGTTCAGGTCGAGGAACGGAAACAACTTGGATGTCGCGAGCCCGCGTCCGATATTAAGCATTGCTGGGCTGGATGGTCCCTCGGTTCGCCAATGATTTTTATCCCCAAGGCGCGACGGCGTGGCAGTGCCGAGGTGGCCTAGCCTAGTCATGGCACCAGGCTACACCCATGAGGGTGAAACTCATAATCCTGGGCTAGGAGAAGAGATCTGGGGAGCCCGAAGCGGGCAGGTCCCGCCGGGCCCAGAGGTCGGGGGCGCGAATCCCCCCCTCGGCACCAGGACTTTGGTTTCTGTGTTGTTGAAGAGAGCCACGGGTGGGATTCGGACCCACGACATCCACCTGTTTGGGCGGCGCTTACCAAGGTGGCGCTCTAGCCACTGAGCCACCGTGGCACTCGGCACGGCACCGACCGAACTCGATTCTTAACTGTTCGGGGAGCTAACGGGCCAGGAAACCTGCCAGTTCGTCCAGATCGCCGAAGATGTGGTCGGGCTTTTCCGCGGCCAGTCTGATCGCTTGTATCTGTCCCCTCGCAAGTGCGACTGATATGACGTTGGCGCTCTTCGCTGCCTGTATGTCGGCCGGGGAGTCGCCGACGTAAACCGCTTCTCCGGGTTTGATTTTGAGCGCCGCGAGAGTCTTCTCCAGCATGTATGGAGAGGGCTTCAGGTGTTCCTTCTTCACTCCGAACTCCAGGGAGTCGAAGATGCGTCGCATCCTGAACCTCTTGAGCTCTTCCTCTATGCGGTCTTTGGAACCGTTGGATACGAGCGCGAGCATATACCTGTCGTCCTTGAGCGCCGTGAGGCACTTCAGGGCGTCGTGATGGAGGGCGGGTTTCTCTTCCGCGTAAAGCCGCACCCAGTCTTCGTCAGCCCGCTTCCAGAACTTCTGGGGGAGCCCTATCCGCTGGTAGAAGTCGTACCAGTTTGGGCTCTGGTACTCCAAGAACTCGTCTTTGGTGAGCAGTCTTGTCCCGAACGCGGCAAAGATCTTGTTGTAGACGTTGAAGCTCGCGCCCATCGAGTCAATCAGGACCCCATCCCAGTCGAACACGACCGCGGTCGTCTTCATGCCTTGCCTGAGGGCTGCTGGGCCGCGAGTATTTGACTGCGGACATGGCCGGCAGGGTTGCTGTGGCCAAGGTTGATAGAACCCCGGGACGCTCGTCTGCCCGTTGGGACGGCGCACTGACACAGATGCGTATGGACATGAGGTGTGGGATTACTACACTGGGCGCCGGGGCCGGGAGACCATCGAAAGGGAGGACGGCCTCATAGACCCGTCAGAGGGCCTCCCGGCAGGGTACTTCGGCTCGCTGAAAGACTGGGACCCTGTGGAGAGGAAAGGGATTGCTTTCGTGAAGGGGAGGGTCCTCGATGTTGGGTGCGGGCCCGGCAGGGTCGCCCTCTATCTTCAGAGGCACAAGAAGCTCAGGGTCCTCGGCATAGACAGCTCTCCTCTCGCCCTGAAGGTCGCAAGGGCTCGGGGCGTCAAGAGGACGCGGCTGTTGGCCTTCGAAGACATCGACTTTGCTCCAGGGTCGTTCGATACTGTGGTCATGTATGGGAACAACTTCGGGCTCTTCGGCAACAGGAGTAAAGCCAAACGGCTGTTGAAGAAACTACATGTTATGACGTCGGCCGACGCGGTCTTGGCTTGTTCGAGCGTCGACCCATACAAAACCGACAATCCAGATCACCTTCGCTACCAGCGATGGAACCGGGCCAGGGGGAGGATGGCGGGGCAGGCTAGGATAAGGGCGAGATATCGGGTTTGGGTTGGCCCGTGGTTCGATTATCTGCTGGTGTCGCCGCAAGAGATGAAGGCGCTTGTATCGGGGACTGGGTGGAAGGTCGAATGGGTTGTTGTGTCCGAGGAAGGGCCGCTGTATGTCGGAGTTCTGCGGAAGGAAGCGTGGTGACCTATTGTATATGTCGCGAAGCGGGCCTCCACGTTAGTTGAGAGCGGTAGGGCGAGCCCGGTCCCGAATGCGAACACATAGAAAAGATAACTAATCGCCGCGCCTTGGAGCGGCCGTTGCTGCGGAGGGTCATCGTCGCCGTGCTGATCCTATTCGTAACGAGCTTTGCGTTCTCTGTCTCGTATTGCCCCGGGAGCCCTCAGGCTCCTGCTTGTGTCGCCTCGGTCCCCTACGAAGTGAACGCCTTCTTCTTCGTCGGTTCCCTCACAGCCCTGCCGGTCCTTATAGTGTTCGCCTGGGTCCAGAACAGACGGAGACGACTTAATCCATCTCTCGCTGGGTACGAGCCGTCAGTTACGGTTCCTGACTGGGGACCCATGTACGTGTACTGGCTCGCCGATAAGCTGGAGCGCATAGGCTACTTGGTGCAACGGAACGCCGAAATCCCGGGGCTTCCCTACAAACTCGCGTTCTTCGCGTCCAGGTCACGCAAGGGCCTCTTCAGCAGGTCACTACAGTACATCGGTGCGGTCTATCTGCCGAACACGGTCCGGAGAGAGGCCGAAGAACTCTCCGTCCGTCTAGCCGACTTCTGTCTCGCTTCTTCGAGGAAGGGCAAATCAGTCGTATTCGCACCGGGCTCTCTGATTGTCACGTTGCTCGTGGCTGACGGTGTCGATGTCGGGGTCAAAGAATGGATTAGAGAGACGAAGCCCAGGCGTCACTGGGGAGCACTCGAATCATTGATCTTGATTCCCACGGATGACAGGAAGATCTACTATTGTAGGAAGACCCCGGTCTGGGGAGGCGCCCTCTACTCCAGTTTTGTGAGCAGCGTCGAGAAGGTACTGCAGATGAAAGGCTAACTGGTTACACTTAGGCGTAGGCTCCACCAGCGTTCGTATCACTTGGAACTCTTGACGCTTCCAACTCCCAGATAAGTGGCATCCTTGACCTGCCACCGCGTCCTTCAAGCACCAGCAACTTGTCCGTCCTGTCAATCTTGAACTGGCGGGTCAGGAAGGGCCCAAAGTTCTCTGCGCACACCTGGTGGAACCCTTCGGTCTTTCCTTCGAGCTTCGCTATGTCTCCCCATTTCTCGTATCTGAACTGTCCTCCCATCGGCGAGCGCCACGTCTCAGCTGCAAAGGAATAGCCTTCCGGCCTGGCCTGGTTGATTATAGCTATCGCCTGCGTCATCGGGTCCGGGCCCTGTATGAGGTTCACAGCCAATTCCCTGCCCTTCCACATGAGCAATTCGGGCTGGAAGTTGGCTCCTTCGCCGATGACCTTGCGGGCGTTGTCTAGCTGCATGTCATAGATGAGGGTCAGCATGTCGCGCGTCTTGGCGTCTTTTAATCCACTCACCCACTTGCTTTTGGCCTCCTCTACTTTCTTCTCGATTTCGACCTGTGGCGCCTTCGGCTCGCCCGAGGGCGTGTTCTTCCACTTCTCCAGGGCAGTCAAGGCGTACCGCCACACGACCCGCCTCATGGCAAGGAACTCGGGTTCGGGGAGACCGGGCGAGAACTCGTGTATGGAAGTCATGATGCCGTAAATCAGCTCTTCGTCCTGCATGTTGCGGTGAACCTTGCAACGAGTGTCGAGTATTTTGGTGAATCCGAAGGCCAGCCTCAACTTTCCTGCCTCCTGGACGAAGAAACCGTGTCGCAGCGCAGGTCTGAAGTCAAGCCTTTCGCGCTTCGCCTTCTCCTTCTCCCACTTCCACTGTTCCTGGGTCATACTTGCAATCGGGGGGATGTCTGTTTGGTACTTTGTGGGCTGGGTCGAGAACTTCGACTGATCATAGGGCCTATCCTGTGCTTTCCGGTCGGACATCCATCCTTGGATTACCTTGTCGACCTCTCCTCTAAGGACGCGTCTGAAGACCATGGTGCCATCATAGTAGATGTCGACGTACTCATCGGGAGGGGAGCTCAACTCCATGACCTTGACATAATCCTGGGATTAAAAGCACCCCAGAGGTCCAGGATGCTTGGTGTCGTCTGCTCGAGTGTCTGGGTCGAACTAACGCCTTGGGCTCTTCGCGATTTGCTCAAGTGTCGTCTCGAAGCCTGACGACTGAAGTAAATTCCCGATAACCAGTATGTCTGCGCCCGCTTTCGCGGCGGTCGTTGCCGCCTCGGGTGTAGTTATGCCACCGCCTACGATTAGAATCCCATCGTAGACTTTCCTGACGGCCCTTATCGTCTCTTGGGGTATCGGCTCGCCCGACCCGCTTCCCGCCTCGAGGTATAGCGTCCTCATTCCAAGGTACTTCGCCGCAAGGGCGTAGATCACCGCCAAGCTCGGTTTGGATGCGGGCAGGCCATTGACCTGGCCGATGAAGCTGGCCGCGCTGTGGTTGCCGAAGACCAAGTAACCCATTGGGATGGCCTCGATTTTGCTCTTGTAGACCTCTATCGCCCCCAGCGCCTGGGCCCCGACGATGAAGTATGGATTGGTCGAGTTGAGCAGGGAACTGAAGAGGATAGCGTCAGCATATCGTGATACACCGGTAATGTTTCCGGGGAAAAGAACCACGGGAATCCGGCGTGATTCGTTGTGACCTTGGCGTGACTCCATGTGACTCTTCACCGACCTCACAATCGCGTCGAGTCTTCCTTGATTGGCAAGGGTCGAGCCGCCGACAAGAACCAGAGACGCCCCGACGCCGACTGCCTTGGCTGCCGTGGCTGCGGCTTGCTTCGGAGAGAAGTCCTCGGGATCTATTAAGGCGGCGACTATCGCCCCTTTCTTCGTTTCGTGTAGGAGTTCTTTCTCTACTGGGCCGAGCTCTAGCAAATCAGACCCCGGCCTTGGCGTAGTCGTCTACGAAGGTGTTGTAGACGTCTATGTTGGCCCTCTTGGTCGAGTATCGCATTTCCCTGCCGGCATGTAGCGGGCAGTTGGGGTTGCCGCATGTGACGCGAAACACAAAATCCTGTGATGCAGGATCCTGTTCTGATGTGATACGAATCGCTATCAGACCGCAACGAGGGCATGCGAAGACAGAAGGCAGCGTCCTGTGGACCACTCGAAGGGTTTTCTTGCGTCTCCTACCCAATCTCTCTCGCCCGCTCGTCTGTTATCTGAAGTAGATAAGGTAGCATCTCCTGCGCTCAGGTAGCGATTCGTATTATTTCGCGTTTTATTCTGCGCTTATTACGTTTCTATGAACTTTTGATTGATAGACGTTGATTTGTTGTAAACACCGGGTTGGGAATCCTTAATACAAAAGAAGCAACAGAGTTGGCGTGGACCTACCAGATACGCTTGTAGAAAGATCGTCGCTGACCAAGCGGCAGTTGGAGGCGTTGGAAAGCTACCTTCGGGTCGCGCTTGGTGAGATCAGGTATCGAGAGGCCGCCGCCAGCGGAACTTCGAAGCCAGTAACTGTTGGGTCGTACTTTCGGAGCGTACAGCAGGCAAGAGAGAACGTCAGGAAGTCCATTGTCACGCTCTTGATTGGGATTTGGTTGGGTGTCGTAAAAGTGGAGGACGTCAGAAGGCTGCTAGATGTCGCTGGTGGGGGAGTTAGAGACCTCTCGGCGGAAGAAAACGCTCGGCTTGTGGGGTTGCTGCGAGCGTTGGTCGACCGGATAGTCGCATGATTGGCTTTTCACATCGCGTGGGGCGTCCGGCCGCTTGATGTGATGTCCAGAGTAAGTAGACGTCGAACACAAAATTAACGCGTCCGATTCCTGGGTGGCCTGTGGTTTTCCTCCTGGTGGCCTGATATCTGAGTTCGTTTCATGGTGTGCAGGAGCAATCAAGGTGGGTTTCGTAGTCTGTCCAAGACATGAGCGTGTGGCTTCGGAAGAGGGTTCTTCGGGTCACAGTTTATATCACAACAAAAATCACGCGGGAGTCACGCGATGGTCGACCTCATCACGTTGGCTCTCCTAGCGGCGTCCTTCTTCTTCGTCGTTTTGGCTTTCCTCCTGCTGGTAAGGTATAGGGAGGTTTCCCAACGCATCAACGTATCTACAGACCTTGGGCGTGACCTTTGGGCTTCTCTAGAGCAACGTCTCAAGAAGCAGGACGCGCGTATCCTAGATATGATGGCCAGGGTTGAAGTGATCCAAGCCAGAGCGATGGCGGCTGCCGCGGCCGCGCCGCCTGTCGCTGCCCCTGCCGTGACTCCAGAACCCAGTTCCCCTTCCGGAGGCGCGAAGATGGGCCTTGAATCACCTCCTACGCAACAGCCTGCATCACAGATATCACGCGAACCCCAGGCATCCGCGGCGCCTCGACCTGCCTCGCAGTTGGACGAAACCCACCTAGCTGCGATGCGGCTTCTAAGCGAAGCCCCGAAGAACACCCGGCAGCTTACGGATGCCCTTGGAAAGTCTCGTGAGCACACCGCCAGGATCATGAAAGGCCTCTTCGAGTCGGGGCTGGTCCGACGCAACGACGCTTCCAAGCCTTTCGTCTACGAGCTGACAGACGAGGGCAGGCTCCGGCTGTCTGCGCCTAGATGACCGTGACGCCTTCGAGTCCATTCAGGTGCTCGTCGCTCGTGTATAGCCTGGCCGACGCCTGCCGCGCTGTCGCATAGATGAGCGCGTCGGCGAAGTGGAGCCCGTGCTCGAGGCTGTAGTCCGCGGCTTCCAGTGACAGAGTCTGGTCGACGGGGACGACCGTGGTCTGGCTCAGGGCGGCGACCGCCTCCAAGGCCGCTTCCTCGCCTTTGGCCTTCTTCGCTTTCCTGTAGACCTCGTAGAGCACCACCGCCGAGGTGATGATGTCGGTCGACCGGGACCCTTCGATGATCCTGTTGTACGCCTCGGCCTTTGGTCCGTCGGTGAGGCGCTCAATCCACCCGAAGCTGTCGACGCTTATCAATCGCGCTCGGTCTCGTCGCGCAGCTCCGCCGCGTCCATCCCGTGCAGCATCCCCCTGGTCGTCGACAGAGGGCGCACTGGAACATACTGGAGGATGCCGTGCTTTGTGATTGCCATCATTGTGTCGCCGGGCTTGATGCCGGCCTCTTGGCGTATTCTTTCAGGGATGACGACCTGATACTTCTTCGAAACCTTCACGCTTTCCATCGATGCTCTATTCGTTCAACGACATTGGCTTCGATATATGCGTTTGCTACCGCCCCAGTCAAGAAGATCCGCGCCCCCCTCCCCAGGGCTTCGTTTGTTTCCACTCTAAGAGCCCCAAAGAGGATAGACCTCTTACGTTAGTAAAAAGAGCCCGCACTTGGTATGCAGGCTTGATGGGATATGCCTTGGGGTCTATGGCTGGACGCAATTGGTTGGTATAAGACACCACTGGATGGTGTTTTGTTCGAGAGAGGGGCTCCAGTGGAAAGATAGGGGTGGGGGCTCAGACGTGAACACAGGTGAACCGACAGGCCAGGCAGGCAGAGGGCTGACCCCGGTGTTTCCACTGGAACGCCTCCAGCCTCTATACCCGAGAAGAGCCCGATTCTACCCCCTTTGTTTCCATTGGAGCCTCTCCAGACCGTATCAAGAAGCCACGAGAGTGAACAACAGTGAACGTCCCGGGGCGTATCAAACCATTGTCAAACTAATCGACAGGTGGGTTCACAAGTTCACACCAGACACCGATAAATCGGGGCTGAGGGCACCGGCCGGGCCGAAACTTGCACAGGAAGATTAAGATCGAGCTCCAAGACGACGAAGGGACGAAGTACACACTGGCCTTGGAAGGTGCGGTCTCCCGGGAGAAGCTGATGAAGGCCATGGACATGCTCGAAGTCATGGACGTCCCAATGGAGCGATCACACCGCCCGCCAGACGAGGGGACCTTCTTCGGCAAGGTACAGACGCTGCTAGAGACCGCGTTCGCGGCCGGAGACTTCTCGTCATCAGACGTGGCGAGAGAGTTCGAGGAGAAGTACAGCCAACCCGTCAAGCTCAGTACCATCTCGACCTACCTGGCCCGGCTCGTGGACAAGCAGTACATCAGGAGGGAGAGGTTCGGCAACTCTTGGGTCTACCGAAGAGTGTACCTGAAGCCGGCACAGGTAGCCGAAAGATAGCGGACCGGGTTTTTACCAAACACGAAAACTACCACGTTTAATTACTCATTTTGCTGACTGAAACACAGCTTGTCACACACGAAATCTCTCCAGGACACCAAAGACGAGGCTCCTGACCTGGAAGCTAGGATAATCAACGCCATAGGCAAAGCGGGGCCAAGGAACGTGGCCCAAATCTCCCGGATGACAGGCGCCCACCAAGAGACGATAAGGTACAAAATCAAAAGGCGGTTCGGCAGGCTCGGGTTCAAGTTCCACGCCGAGGTCGATTACAGTAAGCTAGGTCTAAGCCCACACTGGGCTGACCTGGATTTCACGAAAGCGTACGCCCCGATGGCCACGCAACTGCTCACCGCTCTGAACCAGGTGGGCTACCTGACTTACTATGGCAAAGTCGTCCCCCAGGGAAACTTCGTCGCACTCTTCACTCTTCCCGACGGGACGACCGAGCAGTACCGGGAGTTCCTCTCGGAACTCAAGAACCGGGGGATCCTGAGCCGGTTCGTCATCGACAGGGCACCGGTCAGCAGGCACAAGCCCATGGACCCAGAGTTTTTCAGTTTCAGATCGGGACGATGGGAAATCGAGTGGAACAAAGTACCGAAGTCGGCGTCCAGTCCGCTCCCGGCCGCTTCAAGGGCGGCCCTCCAGGACTTCGACGACTACGACCTCGTCATAATCAAAGAGCTCCAGAAAGACTCACTCCAACATCTAACGGACATAGCGAGGAAGCTCAACGTCCACCAGAAGACACTCGAATACCATTACAGGACCCACGTTCAGAAGTGGAAGCTCGTCCCGGCGTACAGGATAAGGTGGGCCCAGGATATCTCGAAGAGGCTCATCCACTCGACGGCGACGACCAGGCTCGCCTTTCACGGCCTCACAAAGACAGAACTGCTCGAGGCACAGACAGCGGTCAGCAAGATACCATTCCTCTGGTCGGAGGACCTCTTGGAAGACGGAACCTACATCGCCTTCCTCTACGTCCCCCTGACAGACATCATGTCTGTGTCTACATACATCAACGACGCCGCCCCGCACTTGGCCACGAAACTCGAAATGGGCTTCATCAAGCCGACAGAGTCGTACCTGTTCACCATTCCCTATAACATGCATCAGGGCGGCAAGTGGAAGTTCAATCCTAAACAGATGACCAGCGCCCTGCAGAAAGCCTCGGTCTCTTCCGCGCAAAAATAGGGAAGACGACCCTATGGGGTCGTCCCACCGATGCCGTCTAGGAACCCCAGGTACAGGCCGTGGGCCACGGCGAGCCCCACAAGAGCCGTCATGGTCGCGGAGACCAGGAACAGCCCGACCCGGATCTTGACGTCTATGGTCATGGCGAGGCACACTTCCAGCCAGCACTAGTTCCGCTTTATCATCAAGAACCGAACGCTGTTCCATGGTTTCCCCAAACACTCGCACATAATTTCCTACGAAAACAGAGGATAGGCGGGGGCGCCCGCGCAAACACCTATCTAGACCAGTGTTTCCACTGTTCTTTCTTGTCTGACGACGTCAAAGAGATCTTTCGGAGGGCCAAAGAAGGGAAGAGCATTTTCGTCGATCGCGACTCTCTGAACCCGAACTTCCTCCCCGACAGCCTTCCTTTCAGGGAGGGGCAGTCCAAGGAGATAGCCGAGATACTCTCTCCGATACTGCTAGGCTCGAAGCCGTCCAACCTCCTGTTGTATGGCAAGACCGGGACGGGGAAGACGGTGGTCGCGAGGAAGGTGCTCAAGACGCTGAAGGACACCGCCGAAAGGAACAACCTCGTCGTGGCTTATGTCAACGCCAGGACAGAGAGCACAGAATACCGAACCCTGGCGGAGTTCGCGAGGTCGCTGGACCTTCCCAAGGACGAGCAGATACCGTTCACCGGTCTGTCAACGGGCGAAGTGGTTGAAAGAATTTCGAGACAGATCAAGAGAAACGGGATGCACGCGGTCTTAGTCCTCGACGAGATCGACTATCTCGTCAGGGAATTCGGGGATGGGGTCCTCTATGAATTCACGAGGTCGAGCGAGCGCATGGCCCCGGGCTTCCTTTCGCTCGTTGGCATCTCCAACGACCTGAAGTTCAAGGAGGGGCTAGACCCGCGAGTCCTCAGCAGTCTAAGCGAAGAGGAACTCGTCTTTCCGCCATATACGGTCGAGGAGCTCAGGGCGATTCTCAACGAGAGGGCGAAGGTAGCGTTCAGGCCCTCGGCGGCGTCGCCCGGCGCCATCAATCTCTGCGCCGCAATGGCGGGGTCAGAACACGGCGACGCAAGGCGGGCCATCGACCTGCTCAGGATCGCCGGAGAGGTCGCCGAGCGGGAGGGGCGGAAAGGGATCGACGACTCCTGCGTCAGGCAGGCGTCGTCCAAGATGGAGGTGGACAGGGTGGACGAGGCGATACGCTCACTCCCGGTCCAGAACAAGGCGATTCTCTACGCCGTTTCGAGGTTCGACGGAGGGACTAACACCGGGGAACTCTACCTGGCGTACAGCAACCTCTGCAAGAAGCTCGGCATAGAGACACTCACCCAGAGGAGGGTGAGCGGGATACTCGGAGACTTGGACCTGCTGGGGCTGGTAGAGGCGTCCGTGGTCAGCAAAGGCAGGCGCGGCAGGACAAAAAAAATCCAACTCCTCATAGGACGGGAGGCGCTCACCAAAGCCCTTTCTGAAGACCCGGCCTTCGACTTCCCTTAGGAAGCGAACCCAGCGGCGCCGAAGCTGCGCCTCGTAACTTGCAGGTTCGACAGGTCGACGACGGGGACGACGCTCGGGGTGGGTTCGAGGCCCATGTTGGACTGGAAGCTCGTCTGGGCCTGCCAGGTACCAGAGTTGACGAGGAGGGTCCCCCGATACGTCATCTCTCCATACGTGTGGACGTGTCCCACATGGAAGACATCGGGAACTTGGTCCACCACGAGGTAATCCCTGAGCTCCGGAGAGAGGGCGGTGCGCTTCCCATAGGTGGGGGCAAGGTGCCTAGCTTTGAGCAGAAGCTTCATCGCATCTGTGGGCCTGTCATAGGCAAGGTTGGGGGTCGTCGCGATAATGTCATCCAAGCTCTTTCCGTGGTAGATTAGGAAAGTAGTTCCATGCAGCCTGACATATGAGGGGTCGCCCACCCAGCGGACGTTGTCCATTGCGTAGAGCGACTCCGCCATGTCGACAGGAACCGCAGGTTGCGGCAGCGCCTGTCTGACCGTGTCATGGTTCCCCGGGGACACGACAATCTGCATATGCCCTGGGACCTGCCTGAGGAGGTCCGCCGCCATGGCGTATTGCTTCTTGGGGTCTCTTTCTGCGAGCTGAAACTCCTGACCGGGATAGACTCCGACGCCGTCGACCAGGTCCCCGGCGATTACAAGGTACTTCACCCGGTTCACCACGTCCTTGTCCCCGAGATTCCCGTTGAGCCACATCAGGAACCGGCGAAAGTCGTCCGCGAGGAACATCCTGCTTCCGACATGCAGGTCGGAGAGAAGGACCGCATAGGCCCGATGGGTGGAAGAGACCACCCTGCGCCCTGGAAGGTCAGGAAGGACCACGGAATCGGTGAACAGGCCTCCCGACTTCCCTCGCGAGACCTCGACGACGACCATGCTGTCCAACGGAGCCTCGAGCGCCGCTTTCTCGACTAACCCATCTTGGCAGACGACCTTGACAGAGCCGGTCGGATCGTCCACTCTGAGCTCGACGACGCCGTGCCTGCTGGAACGTTCGGCCAGAAGCCCCGCAACCCTGACTTTCTTGCCAGGGGCGAGACTTCTGGTTGACGACACCGGGCCGCTGCTCTTCGTGTCGAGTCTTTCTCGGACGATTGAAAACAACCTCTGGTATCGGTCGTGGAACAGCGCTCCGAAGCCCTCGGCCCCCTCGGTCGGGGCGATGGCAGGAGTGGGGTCGGAGATGACCTCCACTTCGGCTGGCTCCTGAGCCACGACCACATCCGAAGCACGCGGGGTCTCTTTTGGTATCAGTCTTGCTACGTCGCCCACCGTGATGAGCTTCGCCTCGCCAGGGGCGGCAGATTTTTGCTCGAGCAACCTGTCCACCAGGCCTTCATCGGCGCCTGGAGGGAGAGAATTGATCATCTCGAAGGCTTTGGCATCGAGGAGGTACCCCGACGACAGGACGCGCGCTATTGCCCTGGACTCAGGCATCGGGAGGGCCGAAGGCCCTACGATATATTAGAGGCTTCTATGCACTGAGTCCCCAACTGGACGAGAGCGTCGAGCGCCTGGGGGTCCCGCGACTCGCAGTAGAGCCGGGTAATCGGCTCGGTGCCGGACGGCCTGAACATCACCCAGGACCCGTCCGCCAGCACAAGCTTCAGCCCGTCGAGGTTCCTCTCCTCTACCACTCTGAACTTCTTGAACGACTCTCTAGCCCGAGGGACGAGCGCGTCCATCTTCACTTGGAACTTGATGTCGGTCTGCCTGAACCTCCACTGGACTTCTTGCATGATTCGCCCCAGCGCATTTCGGTCTGTCGACAGGAGGGAAGAGATCAGGGCCGAAGCGTTGATCCCGTCTTCCCACAAACCCCACTTCGGGTCGACCACCTTGCTGGGCTCTGCTGCGAACACCCCCCCTTCTGCGACCAGCACCGCGAACGTCTTGCCGACCCTGCTTCTCCGTACCTTCAGGCCCATCCTCTCCGCTTCTTCCGCGACCGCGCTCGAGGTATTTTCGGAGACCACGGCGGTCCCCGAAGTCAGCCCGAGGCCGCGCAGCGCCAGTATGGTGAGAATCGAATCCGGGACGACGTTCCCCAGAGCATCGATCATGACAAGCCGGTCTGCATCCCCGTCATGGGCGAACGCGACGTCTACGCCGAGGGTAGGGACCATGGCGGCGAAGTCAGCGAGGTTGGCGACGGTGGGTTCCGGTGGTCTCGCAGGGAAACGCCACGAGACCTGGGCATTCACAGGAACCACTTGGTGGCCTAGGGCCTTCAGAATAGCAGGGGTTACCAGTCCACCCGGCCCACTTGCGCAGTCTATCGCGACACGCAGAGGCCGTTCTACACGCGGGTAGCGCGAAACCAAAGCCCCGACGTACTCGTCTACCACTCCTTCGTCGGAGATGACCTCCCCGAAGTTTCCCGACGTCTTCATCACATCGACGCCCATAGCACGCTCTATCCTCTCCTCGTCAGACTTCGGGAGCTCCATCCCATCCCGGTTGAACACCTTTACTCCGGAGAACTCTGCAGGGTTGTGGGAGGCTGTTACGGCGAATCCGGCCAGGCAACGCCTCGTCCTGGTGCCGAAGGCAAGCACTGGGGTGGGGACAAGCCCGAAGACATCGGCATCGCTCCCTGCGGCGTTCACGGCGGACATCACTGTCCGGGCAAGCAACGCAGAGGCCTTGCGGCCGTCCCATCCGACCCCATACCTTCCTTTCCCAGAAGCGAAGGCAATGGCCTCGGCGAGACCGTAGACCTGTTCAGGGGTCTGAGTTCTATTGAAGACCCCCCTGACCCCGGCGGTGCCGAAGGCTTTGACCAACTCTATCTCTCTAAGATCTTGGTCCAGAGCTCTGGGGTGGCCTCCTTCGCGAGGCCGTGAAGCGTCGTGGCAAGCTCCCTGATCTCCCACTGGGCTTGGAGAGCGGTCCTCTGCCAGATCATGTGCATCAGGCTGCGGGCGCTGAGCGTCATGACCAACTTCGTCTTGATGGCGCTGGGTAGGATGTACCTGGCGTCCTCTTTAGGCACCCCTGCAGCCACCATCTTCTCATAGGCGGAGTAGACCGACTTGAGGGCCTCGTCATACGCCTTGTAGGCAACCTCGTTGGAAGAGACGCTCGGAGGGGTGACGACTCCTTCCCTAGTGGCCGCGGAGAAACGCTGCGACTCTTGGTCGTAGGAAACGACCCTGTGGCGGATTAGCTGATGGGTCGTGACCCGGCTGCAATCCTCGATTTCGAACATGTAGACGACGTGGTCGAGCAACACGTCAGCGTCGAAGGCAACACCATTGTTGGTCAGGACGCGCCTGACGCTCCCGATGTCAGTGTTGTAGAGGAGCTTAACCCGCATTCGCCCTCACCCCGAAGGCAACCTCGTTGAACAAAGAGCCTACCCCTTTGGCGTTCAGCTCGGAAACCACCTGTTCGGCGAACCCCTTTTCCTCTGTGCTCCGCCAGATTTCTACCAAAGTCCTAGCATTTAGAGAAAGGAGCCACACGTCATGCCCCAGTCGGGTGACACGGAGGTAGGGGAAGCCACGCGCAATACGCCCTACGTCAGGGTCATGGGCTTCTTCCAACAGCAGGGTAAGAGTATAGTGCTCAAGGACGTCGAGGGACTTGTCCTGGAGCGCCTTGGTCAGCAGGTACTTCCAGTAATCGGGGCCCTTCTGTTCGAGTTCAGATTCGATCTCTTCGATGGTCTTCGTACTGAAGCACCGCCTCATGGCCACTGCGATAGTCCGCTCAGGGCTCGGGCTCGACCACACGAGAGAGACCCTCAACGCGGAAGCGCGCTGGGCCTGCATTCGATTTAAACAAGCGCTTATGATAGACGGGCCGGTTGACCGACCCGGAAGAAAGCCCACCATGCGTCGTCGTTCTCCACGAGGTTTGGGGATCCGACTCTAACATAGACGCAGCCTGTAAACGCCTCCGCAAACTCGGATTTGCAACGACGGTTCCCTCCCTTTACAAGGGACACGAGGCGCTTCTCGTCCCCCGGAACATTCAGAAAGCGATGGCTGTGATATGGGATTTTTCGCTGGAAGAAAGATGCGACAAAAAGAGAGTGGCGGCCGAGGCAGCCAGGAAGGGGGCCGACGCCCAAACCCGGGACGTCTTATCTGTCTTGTACGATCCGCGGTTCAGAGACGGAATGATGGAGATAGTCCTAGACGCAATCACGGAAGCTAGAAAGAGGCACGCCAAAGTCGCAACGCTTGGGTTTTCTTTGGGCGGAGGCATTTCACTCGCCACCACCACCCGACCCGGCCACCCCGACGCCGCTATAGCATACTGTGGGGAGCCGCCCAACGCCAAACTGAGAGGAACGGCGGTCCCAATGCTCGCCATCTGTGCGTCCCACGACGAGCTCATGAATCCCCTAATGCCTGGCTTCATCAAAGCTGCTCTGGAGCAAGACCTCGACCTGACGGTCAAGACCTTCCCTGGGACCGAGCACGACTTCTTCAACATGAACTTCAAGGAAAGGTACAACGCTAGCGCGGCTCGGGAGGCGTGGGATGTCACTTCTTGGTTCCTATCGAAGGCTCTTGGTTGGGCGCCCAGCCACTCAAAGAGATAATAGTGGACGAAGAGAGGCTTCTCATGGGCCGGGGTGGCAGAGTGGTTAATGCGCGGGCAACCCGCTTGGCTCCGAAGCGGATCCGCAACTCGAGATCAAAGACCAGTCAGCCCGTGACCTTCGGGTCGCGTGGGTTCGAATCCTACCCCCGGCGCCTTTTCCTGGAAACCTAGGTGACCTAACTTTATCCCGTCTTGAAGGACTCGCCACAGCCGCATGTGGAGACGGCGTTGGGGTTGTTTACAACGAACCCGCCGCCCATCAACTTCTCTGATCTGTAATCGACGGTAGAACCAGCGATGAACGGTGCGCTGGAGCGATCGACCACCACCTTGGCGCCTCCCACGTCTATCAGAAAGTCGTCATCGGAGAACTTTTCGTCTACCACCATGCCATAAGACAAGCCCGAACATCCGCCGGCTGTCACGAAAATCCTGAGCGCGGCCGAGGGCTTGCCCTGCTTCTCGAGGTAGAGCTTCAGCTCGTCTGATGCCTTCGGGGTGAGTTGGACTATCGGTTTGATCTCGGCGCCTTGGCTCATCTCAAAAGCCAAAACCGTTCGCCCGTATAAAAACCCACATCTCAGCCTGCGAGCTTCTCGACGACTTTCGCGACCTCGGCGTACGGCGGCTCCTCCGAGGGGACATCAGTGACCCACCGGTGCCTCAGGGCCCCTTTCCTATCGATGACGAAGACCGACCGCTTCGCCACCCCCTTGTACCCTAGACCAACCCAGGGGTCTTGGAGGACCCCATAGAGCCTGGTCACTTTCTTGTTGAAGTCGCTGAGGAGGGGAAACTGAAGGTTGTATGTCTGGGCGAAGGCCTTCAGCGAATATGAGCTGTCTACGCTAACCCCGACGAGCTGCGCGCCGGATTCCCGAAGCGCCCCAAAGTCGTCCCTGAAGGTGCACATCTCCTTATCGCAGACCCCAGAAAAAGCGAACGGAAAGAAGGCGAGCACCACGGTCCCCTGTTTGGCGAACTCGCTCAAAGACCGGGTCTTTCTCTCGGTGTCTGGGAGGGAAAAGTCTGGTGCCTTCTGACCCAGCCTGATGACCACGGCGTGCAGGAGCGCGGTTCCGATTTAAGGCCTACTTCTGAGGAAGTTTCTGAAGCAACTCGAAGTACCTTGCCGCGAGCGCGACAAGCTGCTCCTGCTTCGCTAGGCTCTTTTCGGCACCAAGCTCCGAGGTGGTCTCGTTCAACCTGGCGAGAAGGACTTCTCTAAGCTGCGCCGTGACACCCTCAAAGGTGACCGCAGTGGTCCTGGTGATCCCCGAGAGATCGTCGTGGGACGCACAATAGACCTTGCCGCGGAACCTCACCTGGATGCCACCGTCCTGAGGGCAAGGCTCAGCTAGCATCGTGGCGCCTTTGCTCACGAGCTCGGCCGCGAGCTTCATCTTGTCCTTGGCACTGCTCAACACGGCGTCCCGGCCTTCCCCGATATTAAAGACGGCCCGCTTTAGAAAAGCACTTAATCCCTCCATGTCGAAGGCCGACTCCAACCGAGGTCAATTCAATGAGCGCGAAACTGAAGAAGCAGCAGGAGAACGACGCGAAGCTCGCAAAGGCCGTCGTGAGCCTTCAGCAGATTTCAGACTCGAACATCACTCCCCGTAACATCCGGAAGATCGTCAAGGACTCCGTGCTCATGCTCCAGGACGCCAAGCAGAGCGTGGCCGTCAGGGCTGCCAACGCCATCAGCCTCCTTGACGAGGTGGCTCAGGATCCGAACATGCCGTCGTTCGCAAGGGTGACGCTCTGGTCTGCGGTGTCAGAGTTAGAGTCGATAAGAGAACAATAGACAGCCGCGGATTCCGCCGCGCCGAAATCGTAAAGGTTTAACACATTCTCCGCACCACGCAGAGGCGATTGCCAAACTGCCCGAAGTGCGGGAACAAGGAAGCCATCCCAACGAGGTCCTACAACGTGATAGTGGAGCCAGCCAAAGGCGAGCGGGGGATGACGGAGAGAAGGGTAGGGATGTATACCTGCGGGAAATGCGGGACCAAATTCCCCACAGTGATCAGCAAACAGAGGTACCTGATAGTCGCAGAGGAGCAGCTGAAGTCGATCCAGGACGAGCTCGAATCGGTGAAGAAGGGGAGCGAAGATCTCAACACAAAGGTTCAGGGCATGGTCCAGCAACAGAGGGAGATGGAAAGCTCCATGGTGAGGACCGCCAAAGAGAACGACGTCAAGCGCCTTCAGGCGAAACTGGCGGAACTAGAGGAGTTCGTCCGATATCTCAGGAAAGAAAAGGGCGAACTCGAGCAGAAGGCCTCTAGGCTGAGGTAGCCTAGACTCCGCTTACGACGGGCGGAAGGGCGTAGCCTGCTTCCGCTTCGTAGGAAGCCGCTTTCTCTTCCAGAACAGCCTTCTCCGTCCGGAGGGCCTGCACTTCGCTTTCGAGGGCGTTTGCAGACTTCTCCAGCTCGAAGGTGGCTATCTTCTCCTTTAGGGAGGCGACGTCGGAAAGGAGCGAGGCCTTTTCGGCCTCGAGCGACCTTATCTTCTCCTCGAGCTCTGTCCTCTGGTCAGCGTATTCGGTTACCACTTCCATGGTTTCCATCGTAACGTGGTATTCGGGTTTACTTCACTAAAGAAACTAAAAACAGTTGATAACCACGTTAACACGATTAAATCATCAGGCACGCAGGATTTATGAATCAACGCCAAAAGGGCATTTTCATGCCCAAAGGACTTTGGGTCTGGCCTGTCGACTCGAGGGGTCAGAGGTCGGTGCTTAGGCAAGTGGCCGCTTCGCCCCATCTCATGGCGGCGCTGACAGCCCTCGTCAAAAGCAAGGAAGGCGGCATGAGCAACGCCGAACTCCACGATGCCATAAGCGACAGCGCAGAATGGACCACCCTCTGGGTTGTGAGACAACTAACTTCGTTGGGGTTCATCGTCTACAAAGTAGACTTCTTCGGGAACCCGGCGAGGTATCAGCTGACCGACCAGGGAAGGGTCGCCTTCTCGACGATTACTGGGCAGCCGCTGCCGAAGCCTGCCGCGCCCGCGCCGAATCCTGTCCCTCAGCCTGCGGCGTCGCCACCAGCCGCTCCCCGCCCCCCACCTGCGGCCAAGCCCACCTGAGCGCATCGCTAGCCAAGGCACAACACATCGATGATAAGGCGCCCGCCAGGGCCACTTCGCCGCTCACCGAGTACCGGACGTCCGGTTCGCTCCAGCCCCTGACCAGGGCATAAATGGTGCGGGGGGAGGGATTTGAACCCTCGAACCCCTAAGGGATGAGGTCCTGAGCCTCACGCCGTTGACCAGGCTGGGCGACCCCCGCGTTAGCCGGCGAGCCCATCATTCGCTTTATAACATTGAACTGGTTCTCGTCACTTTCGCCAGCCTCTCTCCATAACTTGGAGCGCGTCGTCTTGCCCCGGATTATATCTTCACGAAAGCTCCCGATTCGGCAGATGTCCAAACTCCACTATCTCTACGAGCAGGTGGCGGACGGCAAGGAGAGGTTCGTGTACTATTGCTCGAGCTGCAACTGCGTGATTACGGCGAGGAAAGTTTGGGGACCCACGGGTTCCTTCTACGGCCTATGCCAGAGTTGCGGCCGGTCTCTGGCCGGCGGGACCGAATGCCGACTGGTTCCAGTGCCGGAAGACTGGACCGACGTGTTGGTGGATTCGGCCACGGCTGTCCAGACGGAACGGGCGATCTTTCAACCGGCTTCTTCTCTCCCACATTTCTCCCTAGGCTTTTCACAACTCGATTCGTTACTGAGGCCTCTTGCGGAAGGGCGACTAGTCGTCCTGAGCGGCGCTCCGTCGTCTACTGTGGCCGAGCTGGCGGCGCTCCGAGCTCAGCTCCCGATTGAGACCGGTGGGTTCGACTCCGCCACACTATTCATCGACGGAGGAAACAGGTCGGACCCATATCTTTTCTCGTCGTTCGCAAGACAGAAGGGCATCAGGCCCGCCGCCGCCATGAGGCGCGTCGCTTCCTGCCGGGTGTTCACCTGTTACCAGCTCGCTGCACTGGTCTCCGAGCACCTGGCGCAGGTCGCCGACGACCATGGGACCAAACTCATCGTCATATCTGACCTCTTGGGGATGTTCAACGAACCCGAGCTGGACGAGAGGGAGGCAAGGCGCGTCCTGGGCGCCGTGGAGGCGGGGATAGCGAAGGCCAAACGGCGGGCCCTGATAATCGTCACCCTAGTTTCGCCCAGCAAGTATGATGCCACCGTGACTTCGTGGCCCGACACACTGGTGCAGCTCTCCCCTGACGGGGACAACGTAAGGGCCGAGCTCGTCAAACACAGGAACAGAGCGCCAGGGGTCGCCACGTTCAAGCAGAGTCAGCTAATCAGGGCTGCCAGGAGGGAGGGTCTCCGCTGATGGGCCGGACGATTCCATCGTTCAGGATCGCGGAAGAGCAGGAAGCCGCCGAATGGCGGTCGTTCAGGAAGGCGCTTCCAAAGGAAGACAGGGCGGCCTTCGACGAGATGCTGAGCTCAGCCAGGCTCTTCACGTCAGCCTCTTCTGCAGCGGTAAGGCCGTCAAAATTCGAAGGGATGGCCATGGCGATAATCTTCAGCCACTACAAGACCCTCTCGCGATGCGCTGTTGCCGCCAAGACAAGGGGTGTGAGGCCGGAAGGATGACGCTGTCCGACGGAGAGATCATGGAGGAACTCGACAGTTGGGCGCACTTCGCCGACGCACTGGGAGCAGACGACAAAGCGCTGTTCAGAGAAATGATCAGGCGATGTTACGACTATTTCCCCGCGATTCAGGCCAGGGACTCCCCATTCCCAGCCGAAGCCGTCTTCATGAGCATCCTCCTGGCGCAGCACAGGACCATACTCTGGCTGGCGGAAGAGGTGGGGAGGCTGAAGGTGGGGAAAGACGCGCGGCTGGATACTTGACCTGTACCATGGCGCTCCCGGCGAGATGGTCGTATGGCTGAAGCTCGAAAGCGGCGAGGCTGTGCGGCTGGTCGACCGATGGTCTCCGTCAATCTTCGTGGGCGCCGACAACAAAGCTGACTTCGCCGTCCCGATATACACAGTGCGCCAAGACTACGAGTGGACCCGCCCCGTCCAGATGCGAGAAAGCGTGATCGACCCAAAGACGTCAGAGGTTCTCGAGATGAAGCTCAAAGACGCCACGAAGTCGCAGCAGGTCGCTGGGCGGATTGAGCGACTCGGGCCGTTCGGGACATTCAGGCTCTACAACGCCGACATCCCGCCCCCTCAGAGCTATCTCTACGAGAAAGACCTCTTCCCCCTCGCCCAATGCGACGTGGTGACCAGAGAGGGGCGCCTCCAGTGGAAGCTAGAAGACGACGTCTGGGACTACGAATACGCCGTCCCCGGCCTGAGAAAGGTCAAACTGGACGTGGAGGTGGCGAAGGAGGGCAAGCTCCCGCGCTTAACAGACAGGCTCGAATCGGCCACGCTAGAGAGCGACAGCGGAAAGATCACATTCGAAGGGGGGAGCGAGGCTGACAAGCTGCTCGCCCTCGTGCAAGCTGTCCGCGACGCAGACCCTGATTTCATCCTTACCAACGACGGCGACACGTTCCTGTTCCCTTACCTGATCAGGAGGGCCCAGGCCAACGGCCTGACATCACAGCTGGTCTTGGGCAGAGACCGGACGGCCATGAAAGCCCCGAGCAAAGGAGGGACCTCATACTTCAGCTACGGCCGCATCCACTACAAACCTTCAGCCATCAAGCTCAGAGGGCGGGTGCATATAGACATCAACACCTCATTCACCTACTCCGAAGCAGGGTTCGAAGGACTATTCGAGCTGAGCCGGACGTGCCGCATGCCCCTACACACGTCGAGCAGGGCGAGCATCGGGAAGGCGCTCTCCAGCCTCCAGTTCTACCACGCGCACAAGGCGGGTTTACTCGTTCCCTGGAAGCCGACGCTCGCAGAGCGCTTCAAGGACAGGAGCGAGCTCATGGTGGCAGACAGGGGCGGCTTCATCTTCGAGCCGCGGCTGGGCGTCTGCGAGAACGTCGGAGAGCTCGACTTCTCAGCGCTCTACCCAAACATAATGTATCGAAAGAACATCTCGGCGGAGACGATAAGGTGCTCGTGCTGTCCTGATTCTGACAACCGGGTCCCGGAACTGGGCTGGAATGTCTGCAAGAACAAAGGCATCGTCCCTCTGGCCATCGAGATCATAGTTGAGAAGAGACTCCGCTACAAGGAACTCGAAGCGAATACGACCAACAAAGCAGACCGCCCGAGGTACAGCGCCCGCCAGGCGGCGCTCAAATGGCTCGGGGTCACCACATTCGGCTACCTCGGGTTCAACAACGCGAAGTTCGGGCGCATCGACGCGCACATCGCAGTGTGCGCCTGGGACAGGAAGATACTGCTGGACGCGGCCAGGATAGCCGAAGAAAGAGGCTTCGAAGTCGTGCACGGCATCGTCGACTCCCTCTGGGTGAGGAAAGAGAGGGCGGACAGCGGAGACTACATCGAGCTCGGGGCCGACATCGAGTCGGAGACGGGGTTCGCCATGACCTTCGAAGGCGTCTACAAGTGGCTGGCCTTCCTCCCCTCCAAGGCTGACTCTGGCGTCCCCGTGCTCAACAGATACTTCGGGGCCCACAGCGACGGCACCCTGAAGGTGAGGGGGGTGGATGCGAGGCGCCACGACACACCGCTCGCATTCAGACGATGTCAGATGGACCTACTGAAGATTATGGCCAGGGCAGGTTCGGCGCTCGAGGTCAGGGACACGGTCCCCGAGTGCACCAGGGTTTTCTTTGGATACGCCGACATGATAATGCACCACGAACTCTCAGCGTCAGAGCTGGCTTACACTACGAATCTTTCCAAGGCCCCCGACGAATACACGACGATGACGGTGCAGAACTCGGCCGTCACACAGCTGACACGCGAGGGGGCGTCCCTCCACGCGGGAGAGGGGATACGGTACGTCATAACCGATTATGATGGGAGGGACTCGAGGCGGGCGATCCCTCTGGACATGGTCGAAGACCAAATCAAATATGACGTGGAGAGATACATCGGATTACTCGCCCGAGTCTGTTCGGCTGTACTCGAACCGTTCGCCCCCGAATGCACAGCTCAGTTCCTGATGCGTAGTTATGAGGCGCATCGGAGCGGGCCGCTCACCAGCTGACCGCCCGGGACGGCTTGACCTTCAGTATGGGGGAATCGCCTTCGCCCCAGGAGTTCTTTCTGTAGTATTCGAACCGCTCGAAAAGGACGTGGAGGAGCCGCATGTACTCCTCGCCTCGCTCGAGGATCTCACACTCGCCTTCTATCATGACCGCCCTGTTGGGGTGGTATTCATCGACGACCAGGGCGACGCTGCGGTTCTCCTTCAGGTTCCTCAGTTTCTTCGTCCCATAATCTGTGGCGACGACGACGTTTTCGCCATCCATGGCGTAGATCACCGGGACGACGTGCGGCTTCCCGTCCTTGGACGCGGTGGCGAACCTGCAGAGTTCGTGGGCCCTCAAGAACGCTAGCTGCTTCGGCGTGAGGGCGCTCATAGAACGAGGGACCGCACGTCCGGTTATGAACCTAGCCAACCCTTTAACACTGGCTGTCACGCGTCCGTAGTTACCACGAAGTACACTACCCTCGGAAGCACGGGATTGAAGGTCTCCAGGCTATGCATCGGGTGCATGAGCTTCGGAGGCTCTGACGCCGAAGGCTTCGAATGGACGGTCGGCTACGACCGCGCGAAGGAGATAATCGACAAGGCAGTCGACCTCGGGATCAATTTCTTCGACACGGCTGATGTCTATTCCAACGGGCGCTCAGAGCAGATCGTAGGGAAAGCGCTCGTCGGACGAAGGGACGACGCCGTGATTGCCACAAAGGTGGGACTTCCAACTGGCGCCGGTCCCGGGGCCAGGGGACTCGGAAGGTCCCACGTGATGTGGAGCCTGAAACGGTCGCTCGCCAACCTGAAGACCGACAGGGTAGACCTCTACCAGATACACCGCTGGGACTACGACACGCCGGTAGCCGAAGCCCTCGGCACCCTGACCGACGTCGTCAGGAAGCTGCACGGCGCTGACCATCTCGGGGCTTCGAGCATGTGGGCGTGGCAGCTCGAAAAGGCATTAGGCACCAGCGAAAGACTCGGCCTGGAGCGGCTCAAGACGATGCAGAACCACTACAACCTTGCCTACCGCGAAGAAGAGAGGGAGATGATACCGCTGTGCAGGGCCGAAGGGATCCCCCTTATCCCATGGAGTCCGCTCGGCAGGGGGTTCCTTACCGGAAAGTACAGGCGCAAAACGAAACCCAGCAGCACAAGGTACCGCAAGGACAGGCAACTGAGCGCAAGGTACTTCACGGCTGAAGACTTCGACGTTGTGGAGAGGCTCGTAGAAGTGTCGAAAGCGAAAGGGGTCAAGCCTGCCCAGGCGGCGCTGGCCTGGCTCCTTGCCAAAGACGACGTCGCATCTCCCATCGTCGGACCGACCAGAGTGGAACAACTGGAAGAGCTGGCCGAGGCCGTGGACGTTCGCCTGAAACCTACAGAGGTCAAGCGGCTGGAAGAACCATACAGGCCGCACTCAGTCCTAGGACACGAGTAACTCACTGCATAGGGCTTAAGACCCACCGCGGCCTCGCGCCTCCGAATGTCTTTCTCCGCAGACCTCGCTTGGGAGAGAGTCAAAACCCTGGCTCCGTTTCCCAAGCACCTGGATTCGTACTACAGGGACATACTTTCACAATACGAAGCTGCTCATAACCTTGCGGTCCTGGCAAGATCAAAGGGGCACGATCCGACCGACTCGGTGGAAAGCAAGACCGTCTTCGATTTGGCAGACAGAGTCAACCAGATGCTCCGGCTCGACCAATTCGAGGGGCTGGTCGACAGGCTTCGTGAGCTCCTCCACACGACAACCAAGGAACGGGCCGCGCTGACCATATCGCAGGAGATTGCACTAGGGAAGTTCGGAACCCTCGAAAGACACGAGGCGCTGAGCTACGGGGTCAGGGCGGGGCTAGCAGTGATGACCGATGGCGTCACAGTGGCGCCGCTCGAAGGGATATCCGCAGTAACGATAAAACAGAACGACGACAATACCGACTACGTCTCCGTGTCCTATGCTGGTCCGATGCGCTCCGCGGGAGGGACAGAGGCGGCTTTCTCCCTCGTTATCGCAGACGTGACCGCCAAGAAGCTCGGGCTGAGCAACTATAGGGCTCGTCAGGAAGAGATTGACAGGTTCGCCGAGGAGCTGAGGATCTATGAGCGCGATGTAGGCAACTTCCAGTACAAGGTCACCGACGATGACATCAGACGTGCCATCTCGAACATGCCGGTCGAAGTAGACGGCATTGAGACAGACCCTATCGAGGTGGTCGTCCACAGGAGCCTGAAGCGGGTGACCACCGACAGGCTCAGGGGCGGAGCCCTCAGGGTCTTGAACGACGGCGTCATAGGCCGCGCCAACAAGCTCTCGAAGAAACTGGCGAGCCTCAACATCACAGGGTGGGAGTTCCTGTCCCAGCTGAAAGGGGGGACCCAGCAGACGACCAACGAGACCGAGAAGGCAGGGGCACACTTCGAAGAGGTGATCTCAGGGAGGGCCGTACTTTCGATGCCAAGGAGCAAGGGAGGATTCCGCCTCCGATACGGCAGGTCGGTCAATACCGGCCTCTCGACCATAGGCATACATCCGGCGGTGGCGACGCTGCTCGACTACCCGGTGGTGACCGGGACCCAGGTGAAGGTGGATATGCCAGGGAAGGCGGCTACGATAGCTTTCGTGGACTCGATCGAGGGCCCAACCATACTGACCAAGGACGGGAGCGTCATCAGGGTATCGACGACGGGCCAGGCTGAGAACATGCGCGACGCCCTCTCGAAAATCATAGACCTCGGCGACGTCCTGGTGAGCTACGGAGACTTCCTCGAGAATAACAAGACGATGCCGCCCTCTCCCTACGTTCCAGAATGGTGGAGCCAAGACCTGGCTAGGGCCGTAGGGAGCACTCCAGGCGCTCAGCGGCTTCTCGACGCCGCGGGACTTCCGTCCGCTAGGGTCAGAGACCTGATTGCGTCACCTCTCGCGACCCCAACAGCCGCCGAGGCGATATTGATTTCGAGGGCGTTGGGTATACCACTGCACCCATCGCACACGCCGCGATTCGACCGGGTCAGCGCCAACGACCTCGCCGAGCTCAGGAAGAACTCAAGGATAGTAGGCTCTACCGTCGTCATACGCGTCTCCGTCCCCCAGATACGATGGATTCTCAACACATGCCTTGTCGAGCACGGCATAGACGGCGACCTGGCATCGGTGGAAGGGGAGCAGGCGCTGATACTCAGGACGCTGCTCAGGCTCGACGAGCCAGAACACGTCGTACCTGAAGACGAGCCCGACTACATCAAGCGCCTCTCAGGAATCGAGCTTGGACGCCAGAGCACGACGACTATCGGCATCAGGGTAGGAAGGCCGGAGAAGGCGATGGTCAGGAGGATGAAACCTCCGGTCCACGCGCTCTTTCCAGTCGGCTTCGAGGGCGGCCCCATGCGCGATGTGTTCGCGGCCGCGAAGGCACAGAGGTCAGAGATAGAGGTCGTCAACCTGTACTGCAGGACCTGTAAGGAGAGGAGGCTGGCTACCAAATGCGAAGTTTGTGGCGATGCCACAGACTCGTTCATGGCGTGTCCGAAGTGCGGTGCCATGTCTCAGGACACCACGTGTCCCAACTGTCGGGCGAAGACCCTCCCTTACTCCAAGATGAACTACGACTTTAGGTCGAGGCTAGAAGCCATCAGGGCGAAGATTCCGCACAACCCCGCTAAACCGGTGAAAGGGGTGAGAGGGCTCACGAGCGTATCCAAGTTCCCCGAGGCGTTAGAGAAGGGGGTCATCAGGAGCAGGCACGACGCCTACGTGTACAAGGACGGCACGCTGAGAATCGACGCGACCAACGAGCCGCTCACCCACTTCCGGGTGACCGACGTGAAGGGAGACATCCCGACCCTGATCAGGCTCGGTTACTCGCACGACATGAACGGCGCCCCTCTCGAGAGACAGGACCAGGTTCTCGAGCTCAAACCACAGGATATCGTCATCCCAGCTGACATTGGAAGCGACCTCGTCAAGATGGCCCAATGCATCGACGACGAGCTCCAGAACCTCTATGGCCTTGACGCTTTCTATTCGGTGAGAGAGCCTAAAGACCTGCTAGGGAAGATCGTCATCGGTCTCGCTCCGCACACATCCGTTGGCGTCGCCGGAAGGATAGTCGGATTCTCAGCCACAGAGGTCTGCCTGGCAAACCCCTACTGGCATTCAGCAAAGAGGCGCGACTGTGATGGAGATGGTGACTCGCTTCTACTTCTCATGGACGTTCTGGTCAATTTCTCTCTGCAGTACGTCCCTGCCCAGATAGGCGGATACATGGACACCCCTCTCCTGATTCAGCCGGTCATCCTCCCTTCGGAAGTAGATGAGCAGGCCCACAACTTCGACATCGCGCCGAGCTATCCTCTCGAGTTCTACGAGAAGACCCAGAGCACACCCGCCGCGGCGGCGTTGGCGCCGCTGATAGAGCGGATCGGCTCGCGCCTGGAAAGCGACACCCAATTCTATGGCTACGGCTACACCCACCCCACAAGCGCCATCACGATAAGGCGCTCACGTGGATCGTATTCGACCCTTCGCACCCTGAACGAGAAGATTTCAAAGCAGATTGAAGTAGCATCTCTGGTTGAAGCCGTTTCTACAAGAGACGTCGTCGAGTCGATAATCAAGACACATCTTATCAGGGATATCATGGGGAACGCGAAGAAGTACGCCACTCAGGCGTTCAAGTGCAAGAGCTGTGGTCTCACTCTGAGGCGTCCTCCCCTGGCTGTCAAATGCCCCAGCTGCGGCGGGGAGATTAGGGGAACCCTTACCAGAGCGTCAGTAGAGAAGTATCTCTACATCGCCCAGAAACTCGCCAGAGACTACGATGTGGATTCCTATCTCAGGAGCAGATTAGAAATGCTCCAGAGGGAGCTGGACCAGCTGTTCCAGGGGCCTAGGAAGGCAGACCAGCTGGAGCTGACTGAATTCCTGAAACCGGCACTAGCCAAATGAATAGGCTGGCGAGTCTCGGAATGAGTACTTGACTTTCTGAAAGCCCTTCCTCATCTCCTTGATCCTGGACACTACTTCCTTCTTCTTCGCCCCCTGCATCCCCAGATGTACCAGTTCGGCTACCTCTCTCATTTCAGACCTTCCCATCCCCAGGCGCGTGAGCTCCGCGACTCCAAGCCTGATGCCCCCCGGGTTGGTATAATGTCTCCCCGCCTGAAGGTCGCCGGGGATGGGCTCTCGGTTGCAAATGAGGTTCTGGTCCTCAAGACGCTTTTCTATGGCACCACCGTCAGCGTACCCGGTCACGTCAAGGACCACCTGGTGAGACTTCGTGTAGCCACCCTTTTCGCCCAGCACCTTCTCGCCGAGCTCGGCGAGCCTTTCTGCCAGAGTCTGAGCGTTGACCACTACGTCCTTCGCATACCTCTTTCCGAATTGCAGGAATTCGGCGAAGACCATGGCCTTGGCCGCGACATGGTGCAGGTGGTGGTTGCTCGCGGTGCCCGGGAAGACAGCCTTCTTCAGGGGCTCAGCTAACTCGGCGGTGGAAGCGATGGCTCCTCCCTGCGGTCCGAAGAGAACCTTGTGCGTACTAAACGTCATCACCTGGGCACCTTCTCGCAACGGGTCTTGGAACTGTCCTCCCGCGATGAGCCCGGCCACGTGCGCGGCATCGTAACAGATGGTCCCGCCTTTGTCATGTATCGCCTGTGCCAGTTCCTTTACAGGATGAGGGAACAAGAACAGGCTACAGCCGAACATGGCCAGCTTTAGCGAAGGCAGAGCCGCAATGCGCTTCTTAGTCTCGTCGACGTCGATGTTCATCGATTCCTTGTCGAAAGCGAAGTATGACACATCGAGAGAGTGCACAAGGCCTGCCGTCCCTCCGAAATCTTTCTTCCCATGGGAGATGTGTCCCCCGTTGGGGACCGAGAGCGCCATCAGCATGTCGCCGGGACCACTGAGCGCGCTGTAGACTGCGAGGTTGGCGTTAACTCCCGATACGGGCCTGACATCCACGTGGTCGGCCTTGAAGAGCTTCTTCCCCAGGGCTATGGCCTGGAGCTCTATCTGGTCGATATACCGACATCCAGCATATACCCTCTCTTCTGGCCAGCCTTCCGCATAACGATGTCCGAGGTCTGAGGACAGCACCCTGCGGACAGGCTCCGACGCCAGGTTCTCGCTTGCAATCATGGGGAGACTCTCAGAGAACCATTTTTCATGGGAACGGATCTTGGCGACTACCGATTTGAACTCAGTTTCGTAAGAGGGCATGGGAGACGCGAACGCCCCCACATTAATTATACATTTGGAGCAGCGCCAGTCCAGGCAGATTCCGTTTATACCCAGACGGCGCAGGGTCGCACAACGTGAAATGTCGTCGCCAGGAAACCCGAACCTCAGCATCGAACTGACCCACGTGAGCAAATCCTACGGCCAGGTCCCGGCCCTCAGTGACCTCAACTTCCGGATCCCCAGCGGAGGGCGCTTTGCCCTCCTGGGACCGAACGGGGCGGGCAAATCCACAACGCTGAAACTACTCGTTGGCGCCCTGAGGCCCGATACTGGGTATGTCAAGGTCCAAGGAGTCGCCCCTGACAGCCGAGAGGCGAAGTCACTGGTAGGCTATCTCCCCGAGGACGCCCTTCCTTACAGGATGCTTTCAGTTAGGGAGAACCTAGAATACATTGGGGCGCTCAGAAACGTCCCCGAACTGAAGGACCGCGTCGACTTTCTGCTTGATGAGCTAGACCTGAGACAGTACGAAAAGGCAAACGTAGGGCGGCTCTCCAGAGGTAACACCCAGAAGCTTGCAATCGCCCTGGCCCTGGTCCATTCCCCAAAGGTCCTACTCCTGGACGAGCCACTGAACTATCTCGACATACCTACGCAGGAGAAGGTGATAGGCCTGCTAGACAGACTCGAAGGCACCCACCTGGTTTCCACACACATAATGTCGATCGCCGACAGGCTCACTGACAGCGTCGTCATGATCTCCAAGGGCATGTTCCTCTGGGAGGGGACCATAGAGGAGCTTAGGAAGAAGGGAGCGCCAGACGAACCCATAGAGAAGGTGGTGGCGAGGATGATGACCGGTGCTACCTAGGCTCCTGAAGTTCATCATCAGGACAAGATTCTCCAGGCCACTGTTGATACTGCTCTCGATACTCGTAGCCTACGAGGTCGTGATTTCGGCCATCGTCCCACCACAGAGCGAGAGCTTCCTCCTGAGCTACTACGGGACGGGCATCGTAGCGCTCCTCCTCGCGATGGCCCTCGCTACGGGTGGAGTGATGGTGCTGAAATCCGACCGGGACTACCTTTTCACTCTCCCACTGAGCACCAGAGATCTCTCGATCTCCATATTCTTCTCCCAGTTCATCGCATTTGGGATCACTATACTGTTCATGTTCGTCTACCTGTCGCAGTCCCTTGCCTCTGCTTTCCTGATAGCTGATCTGGTGTCTCTCGCGCTGACGTTCACTTCGCTCGGAATAATCGCCACGTCACTGTCAACCAGGGTGCGGACCGCCCTAGCGGCAGCCATGGCAATCTGGACGTTGTCAGGCATCGCAGGACTCCCCATCTCACCAGGGGCCGCGTTCAACGGAAACGTGATTCCAGGGACTGCGACCCTGGTCCTGCTCGGCATCGTGACCACAATCGCCGCTTTCAGAAGCCTGTCGAGGGTGGAGCTCGACATGATGAAGAACCTCGTGCGGTCTTCCTCATCGGAGATCAAATCGCAGATTAGCTATTCTGGGAAAACCCCGATTGGAGCCATATACTCGATGAACCTGTCTACACTGTCACTTGCCGGCAGGATGAACATGGCCGGGACTTCGAGATATGTCTCAAAGCGCGTCAAGACGAGATGGGTCGTCACAGCCGCAGCCGCGGCAGCGGCGGCATACTTCGCACTCGTGTTCTTCTACGCCGGCCCGCCATCGGCGCACATCACAGGCTCAGACTCCTTGCCTGCTGCAATCGGGGTGTCAATCGGGCTAGCGTACGTCTCTTTCTTCCTGTCCCAATCCGCGATTACGAACGAGCGGATTTGGCTCTCGCTGACTTCTCTCCCTCCGAGCACTTACTTCAGGCATCTAATCGCCTCGAGAGTCATTTCGCTCCTCCTGATCCTGACTCCGTTCGTGGTCGCCGACTTCGCGCTCTTCCTCCTGGGATATGCCGAAGCGTTCGGGGCTCTGATTGTGGCGCTCACGGTGATACCCGGTTCCTATGTCCTCACGATACTATGGGCCGCATACATCGCGCCAATACAGGTGAAGGGGGACGACCTCACGATGGCTGCCCAGTTCAATCTTCGCCAGCTATCCTCTGCTCTTCCTCTGGCGGCTGTATTCTTGCTCGTCTCTCTTGCGGCAATTTTTCCGGCGGTCGCTGTGGTCGGTGGCCTCGCGCTCATAGTGATAGCAGGAGTTCTGACCACGAGCAGCAGGTTTTGGGGGACAGTGGTAACGAAGCTGACCGAAAGCGGATTCGTCTGACAGACGGCGCTAGGCTTAAGAACTCTCAAGCCGGTCCGAATCCGTAATGAGCAAGAAAGACAACGCGCCGATGCCTGCTTCGAGCGCAGGTCTGCTCACCTTCTTCAACGAAGAGACCCAGGGTGTAAAGATCAGGCCAGAGGTCGTTCTCATAGGGTCTGTAGTGCTCATAGCTGTCTCTATTGTCATCAACATCTTCGCGTGATCAGAGCAACACCTCTGCCACCGAGTCTCTTGCGAGAAGGTACAGACACCTTTTCGTCCTTCCTTCTGCTTCCAGGCTACTGATTTACGGGGGCCTGGCGGCGCTCGCCATCGCTCTCGTCTCAAGGGGTACGGCAGGGCTACCATCATTCATCCTCGCGTACGCCGTATTCGTTCTGGCGTCGACCGCAATCGCAAGTGCCCTCCGAATTGCCGATGGGAGGACCATAGCCAACGTCCGTCGTGTCTCGGCGCTGCTTTTGGGAGGCGAGATTCTGTGGCTGGTATTCGGTGCCATAGGGGTAGCATACGCGCGGTTCGTCGGATCCTCGGCGCCGGTCACCAACGCCTTGGTCTTCGGGGCGTTCATATGCGCGGGGTTCGAGTTTCTGATAATCTATGGCGCTTTCACGAAGAACTCAATCCTGTCTCTCGCGCTTTCCGCGCTCTTTCCAGCCGTCGTTCTGTACCTCATAAGGTACGATGAAATAGCCAGCCGACCCGACTTCATTCCGTTCCTTTCGGGGGCGGCCGCCTTCGCTGTCATCGCTGCGTTTCCGCACTTCCTGCGAAGAGGGAGGACTAGCCGCGGTTACGACTCGCTCACCTTGTTCCAGGCCTTCATGAAGACTTGGACTGCAGGATACGCCGACGAACTGGAAACGATAATTGCCGACCACTCTGAGAAAGCAACAGTAGCCACCAAAGTGTTCCGTTTCAGGTCAGCATCTGGGGACATCTTTCTCGTCCTGCCGGGGGTCCATCCGGGACCGTTCCACCCTGTGGGGAGCTACGACCTGCCAGGGGTAGTGGCCAGGGAGCTCAAAGACATGGGCCCTGTCTTGACGATGCACAAGCCGGGCGGGCACGAGCACAACCTCGCCACAAGGGCAGACACACTAGAGTACGCAGGAGAGGTCAAACGCTTGGCCAAATCGATCACCTCAAAACCAGGGTCTGCTTTGCTCAAGGGCCCGCTGTCAGCGCAGATCGGCAAGGCGAAAGCGGGCGCGGTTTCTTTCTCCAACGATGCAATTCTTACGGTTTCATTCGCCCCATTGGGGTCAGATGACTTGGACACCAAGGTCGAAACCGATTTGGCGCGGACCGCGGCGGAAGCAGGGCTGGATCTTTCAGTGGTAGACGCGCACAATTCCATCGACCATGTGTTGGAGACCCCAGTCACCGACGACCCCGGGTGGATGGCCCTCTTTGCAGAGCTGAAAGCCGCGCCCACGCGACAATTTGACGTCGCATATGCTCACTCGAGCGAACTCGGTTTCAAAGGAGGTAGAGACATCACCGAAAATGGGATTGGCATGCTCATGATCAGATCTGGGGAGGTGAAGTCGGTGCTTATCCTAGCTGACGCGAACAATTCGGTCCCGTCGCTCCGGGACGAGGTGACCAGAGCCCTCGCTTCGGCCGGCTACGAGTTGCTGGAACTCTGCACTTCAGACAGCCATAATCTCGCGGCGCGGGGGGCTACCGTGGAAAGAGGGTACGAGGCTCTTGGAGAGGCGACGCCTACAGCTTCCATAGCCGACCTAGCAGTGAACCTTGCCAAGATGGCGGAGCCGCGCCTCTCCCGTGCAGATTTGGGGGTGGCCCATTCGAAGGCAGAAGTGAGGGTATTCGGCTCCAAGGCGTTGAACGAGTTCGCGGTCATGACACAGGACAGCTCTGCCTTCGCCCGACGCTATCTGCGGTTCGCTTCCACGGCCGTGGGCGTGCTCTTTCTGCTGTCCGCAGTACTCTAGGAGAACGGATTTAGGCGCTATGTCTTCGAGCTCTAACATGGCGCGTCCTCGGGGATTATTCATCGCAATCGAAGGCGTGGATGCGGTAGGCAAGAGGACCCAGACTTCTCTGCTGAGGGATTGGCTGCGCGAAAACGCCAAGTCGACCTACGCGCTTTCATTTCCCGCCTACGAGACCGCCATCGGGAAAGAGATCAGACGGTTCCTGGATGGGAGAGTGGAATACCCTCCCCAGGTCAGAGCGATGCTCTACGCCGCAAACAGGTGGGAAAAGAAACCCGAGCTTGATGAGGCCATTGCAAACACGGACGTCCTGATTGTCGACAGATATTCCGGCTCCAACTTCGCCTACGGCGTTTCTGGGGGCCTGAAGCTCGACTGGTTGACGAGCCTTGAGGATGGGCTTCCTATGCCGGACCTGACCATGCTCTTGGACGCTCCCCTCGCAAAGCTCGTTCCAAGGAGAGGGACCAAAGATTCCTACGAAAGGAACACAAACCTACAGGAGCGGGCGCGGGAGGCGTACTTGGAGCTGGCAGCGAAGTTCGGTTGGACAGTAGTCGACGCGAACAGAGGCGTCCAGGAGATCGCGGGGACAGTCAGATCCGCGGTCACGAACGCCTTCGGCGTGAGCGGCCGAACCATTTAAGACTCCAAGGCCATTTTTCAGGCCGGTTGAAGCTCAAACCGGTGGGCGAAATCAGGGACCCGGTCCACGGGTACATCCAGTTGACCGATGTCGAGAAACAGCTTATCGATTCCCCGTTCGTCCAGAGACTGAGGAAGATACACCAGCTTGCCGGTTCGTACTTGGTGTATCCGGGTGCCACGCACACGAGGTTCGAGCACGTCATCGGGACAATGCACGTAGCTGGCCTCACGGCCGAGGCGCTGGCTCAAGGAGCCGAGATGGACCCTGAGCTTGTGCAGGAAGTGAGACTGGCAGCACTGTTACACGACGTAGGGCATGGTCCGTTCTCACACATGTACGAAGACGTGTTGAAGGGAAAATCACATGAGGAAATCTCGCAGCGGGTGATACGCGAGACCTCGGTCGGGGACATTCTGGACAGCTACGGTTTCTCTCCAAAGAAGATGTCAGAGTTCGCGGTAGGGAGACAGAGGTCCAGGGCGCCGTTCATGAACGAAATCATCGCAGGGAGTTTGAGCGCAGACATGATGGATTACCTCCCACGCGACTCCTATTTCACGGGGGTCGAGTATGGAAAGGTGGACGCGCAGAGAGTGATGAACTCTCTCCACGTAGCGGCTGGGCATCTGGTGATCGACGACGCGGCAGTCTACGCCTACGAAGCGCTCCTCCTTGCCCGCTACGAGATGTTCAAAGCAGTCTATTTCCACCGTACAGTCCGCGCCGCGGAGCTCATGCTGGCTCGCTCTATGCAGCTCGCGGATGGGGTCTTGGGCCTGACCGACCTCAAAGACCTTTCGAGATATCTCGATCTCACGGACGAGCTCGTGATACACAGCCTCGTAACACTGGAACCGTCGACTCCAGACCTTAGGGAAGCGAGGCGCCTAGCGGTCGATTTCAACGACAGGCGACTTGTGAAGTGCGCATTCGAG
This sequence comes from archaeon, assembly GCA_021807225.1. Next base: position 62,466 of record JAKAPI010000001.1, read on the forward strand.
AGGGTCGTCCAGAGAAAGGAAGAGAAGGTCGGTCTGCTCTTCGCAGACGAATCTGCCAGGGAGAAGACCGTGGCTGCCATCGCTGAGGCGTCAGGGGTGGACCGGGGGAAGCTCTACCTCGACGTCCCCACAACCCCATCGGTTCCCTATACCTACACCAAAGGGGTGTTGAAGGAAGTGAACCTGCTGAAATTCGAAGGGAACAGGAAGGTGGTGAGGGCTGTCCCCCTGAGCGAGTTGTCGCTTGTGGGTTCTATCGCTGGGTTCATGGACGTGCTGCGGGTATACACAACGCAGGAGAACAGGCCGGCGGTGGAGAAGGCCACCTCGAAGCTCTTCAGAGACGACGGTTTCGTCGAAACACTGGTCTGATTATGTTGGGCGTAATATACTAGCCACGCCTAAACTTCCGTGGAGTTCGGCGACCGTTTCGCCTACGAGACCTTCCGACCGGGCCAGAGGGAACTGGCAGAGAGGGTCTACAGGGGGTGTACAGAAGGCGGGATACTGATCACCGAGGCGATGAGCGGGTTCGGAAAGACCTCCGCCGTGCTCACGGGGGTTCTCTCCGCGGCGGAGGAGGCAGATTACAAGATAGTCTACGCTTGTCGGACAAAACGCCAGATTAACAGAGTAGTAGAGGAGATCGCAAGGCTCCAGGTAAGACACCCGTTCAAAGCCGCGTCAATGCTTTCGAAATACGACTACTGCCTTCTTAGGCGGCATAGAGCAATTCCTCCCGAGTCGTTCGGGTGGTACTGCACCTTCAACACAAGCAACAGCCTCTGCTCCTACTTCATGAACGTGCCTCTGACGAAAGCGTTCGGCCTTCTGGTGCAGAGCACCTTGGAAAAGGCGCCTCGTCATCACGAGCTCATGAGAGGGGCCGAGGCAATACACGTTTGCCCCTACGAAGTGACGCGACTAGCAATGGTGCAAGCACGACTTATCGTGGTGCCCTATCAGTACGCCTTTGACCCGAGGGCCATGTCCATGCTCTTTGACAACGGGTCGGTGGAGCGGAAGCGGGCCATAATCGTCGTAGATGAAGCACACAACCTTCGAGACTTCTACAGGGGGGCGGGCTCTGCTACTTTGTCCCTGGACCAGGTCAGAGGGGCATCTCGAGAGGCGAGGGCGTTATTGATGGAAGAAGCCGCAAAATCGCTGTCTGCCTTGGAATCGTCCCTGGAAGAAATCATCACCGCTACCCACGGATGGCGTCTGGACAAGGGAGCCGTCGTCGAGAAGTTTCGAAGCGACCGAGGCACCGCTTGGCTTCAGAACCTGGCGTTCGAGCTGAGCGCAAGCTCGGGGGCGGCTTGGGGTTCGGTGATGTTCGAACGCAGGCTCCCCTCTTTGATTCTTCGGGTGGGAGAGTTCCTCTCGAAGCTGTCTTCGTCATCTCCCAGCGTCTTGGTAAAGTGGGACAACTACCTGGGGCTGGTCGACCCTGACCCCGTCAGGACCACGTCAGACTACCTAGGAGAATTCGGGAGCGCCATCCTTGTCTCCGCCACGGTGAGCCCATCCTCGGTATTCGCGCGATCCATCGGTCTCGACCCTGCCGAGGTACGGACCTACCAGGCTTCGACGGCTCCCACGGTGTCAGTCAGGACGGCGGTGGATACGGGGACCTCCACCCGTTACAGATTGAGGACTCCTGAAATGTATTCCAAGATTGCGAACCGGATTGCCGCGGTAATCGGCTCGACCACCTCGGGGGTGGGTGTGTTCGCGCCGTCATACTCTATGCTTGGTGCAATCTTCGAGATGGTGTCAAAGAGGGTGGGGGGCCGAAACATGGTTTCAGAATCTCCAGGGCTTTCGAACGACCAGGCGACGGATGTATTCGACTCGTTCAGATCGGCCGACGACTCGGTCCTTTTTGCCGTCCAAGGGGGACGGTTCTCCGAGGGCGAAGATTTCGAAGGCGGAGCAATGGGCTCTATCGTAGTCGTCGGTCTCGGGCTCCCTCCGCCCACTCCAATGATGCACGCCGAATACGCCTTCCTCAAACGCGCGGGAAACCAAGACTCTTTCCTAATGCTCTCGCGCCTTCCGGCAATGCGTAAGGCGTTCCAGGCTGCGGGGAGGCACGTGAGAAGTCCTGGAAAGAAAGGTCTGGTATTCTTCTTGGACGAGCGTTTCGGCTCGTCGACGGCTATAGACCTGATGCCCACATGGCTAAGGAGCGACCTTACCATAGGGGATTTTTCACCAGGAACCATCGAGGCTTTCAGCCGTGGGTTCTGGGACACCCAAACACCACCTCTCCCTTCCTGAAGGCGATCTTGGCGGCAGACACCTCGTCGCGCTGGATGCCCTTTATCTTCCAAGTCCGCGCAGAAGTGCCCGATTCGTCCACCAGTTCCACGGTGGCTGTGGGGACAGCCTTCTCAAAACCCTCGATTAGCCTTGCGGCAAGGCTCTTGTTGCCGTTCCCTACCCTCACCAGCATAGGAGAGCCCGGCATTCCTCGCGCGAACGCCTTCGCCTTCGAACAAACGGCCATCAGCGAGTCGTAGGTGCCGAAGGCGAGTCTTGTCCTTCCATAGAACACGGCAAGGCCGGTCCTCTTTCCAGGGTCTACACCCACGAGTATGAGGTCCTCTTCCCCTCCCAGACGGGACACAACCTGACCCTTGAACACCCCGGGATTCTCATCGAGGCACTCCAGTGTCATGGCTCTCTCTCCGAACCGTTCTGACTCGCTCGCCGTCGTGAGAACGAGGTCGCATTCGCTCACGTCAGACTCTGGCAGCAAGCTCGAAAAAGGGAGCCCTGCCCTCCTCAGCCTCGACACCAGAGAGTAGTACGCCCGGGCCTTTGAAGTCGCCACGCAGATGCGGCTCAATTTGAAATACGCACACGCAGCACACTCCACTAATGAGTCTTAACGAGGACCGGGCCCGCTCTTTCCTTGGACCCCTCGAAGGCAAGACTGCCACGTTTCAGTTGGGTGGGAGAGAGGCGAACCTTGCATTTTCACGTACCACGATGCACGTACTCGCGACGGCACGCACGCCATGCGTCATCTTAGACCTCGACGCGTTCTATTCTTCCAATGCTGACCATATCTTTCGAAGGTTACCTGGAGACCTAGCATCTTTCGAGTTGCGCGTACCAGCTGCAGGAGCCGACATCGAAGCAGAGTTTTCTTCCTTGTTCGAGGCGGAGCCCAGAGCGATTGTCGTAGATAGCCTGAACACCCTTTATCATCTGTTCTCCCAAGAAGACGGGCGCTCCAGGGGGCGTAAGGTGCTTTTCGCCCTCGAAGCGCTCTCACAGTTCGCTCGGGCCAACGGCAAGCCAGTGGTGTTGACCATGTACAGGCGCGAGGGTCTGGTCAAGCAGGGGCGAGGGAGGACTATCGCAACCCTGTCTGATATCGCAGCCTCGGCCAAGACGGACGGCCACGAAATTGGTATCGCGACAGAAAAGGGGACAGCCTGGCTCGGGGGATCTGTCTCTATCCGAATCCCTTGAGAATCGCCATGTCTATTCCTGCGAATATGGCGACCACCAGCAGGAGGAGAGCTAGCGCGAGATACAGGTTTACAGTGCGGCTTCGTACCGTCTGTCTCCCACTCAGATACACGAGGTAGACACCTGCGCCACCGGCGAAGATTACGAACGCGTTGACAATCGCCTCCGGAATCGTCTCGGCTTGGCCGTTGGGATATGGGATGTACGTCTGGTTGGGCGTGGGGTAGACTATGGCAGTGACGAACCCTGCCATCAAAGCTACCAAGACAAGGACGTACAGGGCTTGGACGAATCCCTCTCGCTTCATGAAAGAACTGAGTAAACCTGCCGCACCGTCCCGGACGGTCCCTATCGTCCTCCGATACGCCGACTCTAGTGCCTGTCTTATCATTCAATCACCTTGCAGAAACTCTGCTGTCTCCTTTGCCCACTGGCCCGTTTGAACGTTGCGTTTAACGTTATCCAGGTATTCGGCCCATCCCATCTCCCCATACGCCTCAACCCACCGAGGGTAAGCGGCCTGTAGCTTCTCTTTGGCTTCGACGTGGTGCCGGCAGAGTTCACCGGCGGCGTCCCTACCACAGATGAGACACTTCATTTCTTCCTCCCGGGGCAGTCCTGATTGATACAGAGTCTCCAGGGGCGTCCCCTGCCTGTGACACTGATTACCGGCCAGGAACAATCATCACACGCTTTCAGGACCTTTATCGTCCCCTTCTGAGGAAGCGGGGAAGATGCACGGCAGGCGGACGGGTAGTTCGAACAGCCCGCGAACCGCTTGCCTGTGGCTCTGGACGTAATCAGCCTCAGTTCACCTGATTTGCATACCGGGCACCTCCCCAGCACGAACTGTTTCGCCGTCGTCATTTCCAACGCCGACCCGATCTCCTTTCCCAGGGCGTCTTCTTCGGCGCCAAGGACCGAAAGCTGGTCCGCGATGGTTCTGATCGTCTCCCTAAGAATCATCGCTTCTCCGCTTCCGGCATCCTCCACCACTTCCAGTTTTTCTTCTATCTTCCTGGTCAGGCCGGTGCCCACAATGGTTGGGGCGAACCGCTCCATCACATCTATGACCACGAACCCCAGCTCTGACACCTCCATGTTTTCTCCGGAAACATATCCCCTATCCACCAGGGTGGCGATTATGTCTGCTCTTGTGGCCTTTGTCCCTATCTCTTCTCTTTCCATCTTCTCGAGCAGGCTCCCGGGATTGTACCGGTTCGGCTTCAGCTCGAACTTTTCTTCGGCATCGACGCTCGAAGTCAACAGCCTGTCGCCTTCGGAAATCTGGAGGATTTCCTTGTCCCTGTAACCAGCATACCTTCCATAGTGGTCCATCCATCCCTGAAAGACCGTCCTTCCTCCAGAAGCCACGAACTTATGAGACCCTACCATGATTGTGACATCCACCAATTCGCGCCTTGCAGAAGCTCCGAACGCGGCGAGGAACCTTCTGACGACGAGGTCGAAGATAGAGCTCTCAAAGCGTCCGAGAGGGTGCCTGGGCTTCTCCCCGGTAGGGTGGATGGCTGGATGGGCCGGGTCTGACTTCGGTCCTTGGACCGGCTTAGCCCCAGACCTCAGGATTTCATCGGCAATCCGAGAATATTCCTGGAACTTGCTGATGCCGGCGACGATACCTCTCAGGTTCAACGACGGCGGAAGCTTCTGGCTCCCTGTCCTCGGGTAAGATATCAGCGCGCCCAGATAGAGGCGTTCTGCGATCTGCAGAGTCCTGCTAGGCGAGATGCCGAATATCCGATATACTTCTTTCTGCAACTCTCCGATGTCAAAAGGGGGCGGGGGCCCTACCTGCACCATCCGTCTTTTGACTGAAGCCACAACCGCACCCTCTCCAAGGCAATCTTCGCGGATTCTTTTTGCTGCAGCCGAAGTGCGGATCTTCTCCTGAGCATAGGCAGCTGCGACCTTCTTCCCGTTAACGTCGAACACGCCGGAGATTTTCCAGTAGGGGGTGGGGACGAACTCTCGTATCTCCCTCTCACGGTCCGCCAGGAAACGGAGCGTCGGCCCCTGTACTCTCCCGATGCTTACCGTCCTATACCTGATCCCTGAACCAAGGACGGCTTGGGACAGCGCCCTCGACATGTTCACCCCCCAGACGAAGTCAATGGAATGTCTTGCCCTCCCAGCCCGAGCCAGTCCCTGGTTCGGCTCAGGTTCTAGGGAGTCGAACGCCCTCTTCAGGTCCTCTTCGGTAAGGGTAGAGAACTTGGCCCTGAGCGAGTCCGCCTCCCTTCCCCCGCACGCATATCTGAGCAGGTTGTGTCCGATTGTCTCTCCTTCGGCGTCGAAATCACAGGCGTTTACTAGCCTAGTTGCGCCGGAAGACAGCTTCTTGATGGCGGAGACGCGTCTTCCTGCGCCCACACTGTCGTCATCCACCAGGTTTGAAGGATACCACTCTACATCGAAGACTGGATATACGGTCCTCTCGTCGATAGGGTCTGATATGCCGTAAACATGACCTTGGGCAGCACAAACCACGAATTCTTCCCCGTTCAAAGTGAAACTGTAGACCGATGTGCCTTCGACTAGAGCACTCTTGCTCGTACCATCGGAAAGCGCACTGGCGACCCTCCTGGCGGCGTCAGGCTTCTCGCATATCACCAGAGTGTATCCCAAAATCGAACCCTCGCAGGAAGTCCAACAGAGTTACAGTGCTCTGTTTAGGAGAAGGAACCGTCGATCTTCTTTACTTCCACCTGGTACTTCGCAGGCGCAAGCTTTACTCCGCACTTCTTACAGCGGTAGTCAGCTGCTTTCAACACGTCTCCCGGAGATCTGAGGTCGAAGCCAGAGTATAGAGGAGAACCACAGGAACTACAGACTATCTCGTATGTCAATGCCGCGTCCTGGCGCCCCGCCATAGATTTAGGCGTATGCGCTTTGAGAGTGGCCCAGACTTCTCAGGAAAACGTCATCGTCGGTGGAGATGGCGAATCTGCCGCCGTCGTATTCTTCATCGATGAGCAGATCCCTTCCTATGCCACGGGCGACCACCAGGGGTGTGGCTTCATCCGACTCTCCCATCAGCACTTCGGCCGCGGAGGCTAGGTCGTCCGCAAGCGCCTGGGATGTCACCTTCAGCACGTTGCCGAAGAGGTCTGACCTTCCCCTCATATCGAGGACCGCCTCTATCCCCGACGAGGCGACCGCCACTCCGGTGGTGCCCTTCCGCGTAGGCGAAAGCCGGCTGTCACAAACTACCACCCCCACCGAAACGCCTCTCGAAAACTTCAACGATTCCCTGATCTTCCTTGCAGAGACCTCTGACTTCATCGGGTACAGCACAACCATCCCATGGGCCACGTTCGACTTGTCGATCCCGGCGTTGGGGGTTAGCAACCCATCCTTTGCCGCGAGAATGAAGCCAGGGATGCCGCCGATTATTTCGTCCGACTCCCGGATGACGAGTTCACAGAGCTTGGGGTCCATATGATGCCTCGCGGCCAACTCCTTGGCTTTGGCCCCCGGCCGGACCGTCGCCAGTTTTACGACCCGACCTTCGGACATGGCGACGAATTTGCTTGAGATGACAATCACGTCCCCGTCATCCAGTTCGGCGCCTATTCTTCGGTCAACGAACTCGACGAGGTCGAACCGAGATATTTTTGCTGGCGTTGGAACAGGGACAAATGTCAGCATACACCCTTACGAACCTTGGCCCACTTAAATAGAGTCGGCCGAAGTCACCGCGTCTTTTGCTCAGGAAGACCCAGCTCTATGACTACCACAGGGCCCACGCGAAGCTCACAGAGTTCGCAGGGTATGACATGCCCCTTTGGTACACGACCACATCAGAGGAACACATGGCCGTCAGGAATGCTTCTGGTATCTTCGACGTTTCACACATGGCGAGGTTCGAGGTGACGGGGGGCCAGTCAACAGAATTCCTCGAGGGCCTCGTGCCTACCGCCGTCCAGTCCCAGCAACAGGGGAAGGCGTTCTACACTTTGTTGCTCAACGATCACGGCGGCATCATCGACGACCTGATCATAGTCAGGCTGCAGAGCGACAGGTACATGGTCGTGGTAAACGCGGCGAACGCTCAGGCCGACAAGAAGCACATGCTGGACCACGCCCCGTCAGGGCTGCAACTGGTCGATAGGACTGAGGAGACCGCAATGATCGCAGTGCAGGGGCCGGCTGCCCAGTCGTCGCTGCAGCCCCTCACAGACCTAGACCTGAGCCAGCTCAAGCGTTTCCGAAGCGCCGAGACCAAGGTTTTGGGAGAGGATGCAATCGTGTCGAGGACAGGCTACACGGGCGAAGACGGGTTCGAGGTGATCCTGTACAACGCTACAATGGAGAATCCGGGCGGCGCTCTGAAAACATGGGGGAAGCTCGCGCTGTCATCGACCCCATGCGGGCTTGGTGCTAGGGACTCGCTGAGGCTCGAAGCCGGGCTCCCGCTGCACGGCTCAGACATAGACCAGAACACCGATCCGTATCAGGCTGATCTGTCCTGGGTGATTACTGCGGAAAAGGGGGGATACATCGGTGAAGGCGCCCTTTCGACGTACAAGGAACACGGACCGACCTTCATTAGAAGGGGGCTGGTGATGGATTCAGGCATTCCGCGCCACGGGTTCGAAGTGGTGGATGAATCAGGACCCATCGGCGAGGTCACCAGTGGGACGTTTTCCCCGCTTCTCCGAAAGGGAGTGGCCCTCTGCAAGGTGAAGCGGGAGCGTTCTGCCTATGGAACCGAAGTCGGGGTGTTGGTGAGGGACTCACGCCAGAGAGCGGCAATCACGAAACCCCCATTCTACGCTGAATCGCTCTATGGGTGGAAGCGCCAGAAGGGTAATTAATTCGCCACAACGGCGCGACAACGATGGAAGTCCACGGATACCAGATTGTCGAGGGATTGCTGTATACGAAAGAACACGAGTGGGCCAAACCGGAAGGACAGTTGGTCAAGATAGGGGTAACCGACTACGCTGCAAAAACCCTGAACGACGTCGTCTTTGTCACCCTCCCAAAGGTGGACGCGAAAGTGGAACAGTCGAAATCGATGGGCACTGTGGAGTCAATAAAGGCAGTATCCGAGGTCTATTCTCCAGTCTCCGGGACGGTAACCAAAGTCAACGGGGCGCTCGACACCCACCCTGAGCTCGTGAACAGTTCGCCATATGGCGACGGCTGGTTGGTAGAAGTGACCCCGTCGAACCTGACTGCCGAAAGGAAAGACCTCCTGGATGCTAAGGGCTATGCCGAGTATCTAGGTAGCCTGATGTCGAAGTAGAAGAGCACGGTTAAAATAGCCCGCAACTCGCTCGATTTCCAGATTTGGGCATACTCGACACCATACGTTCCTTCATGAGGCGGCCGACCGTCTCTCGAAGGGCGCTAATGACTTCGATGGTGCTCTCGATTGTGTTCACAATCGCCGTGCTGATTAGGGCCTATGCAGCGAAGTATGGCTTCTACCTCAACGAGTTCGACCCCTACTGGGACTACTACGCTGCCCAGCACATAGTGAACCTCTTCCACGCCCAGGGGCTATATGCCGCATTCTTCGCGAACCCTGCCAACTGCGGCCCCACGGTGTTTACCGCCTGCCACACCGTGCAGGGGTACTTCTACTGGCACGACATACAGACATGGTTCCCCTACGGAAGGAATGTCGCCGCCACTTCCCAGGGCGGCCTTGAGGTTTTCGGCGCCCTGACCTTCCTTCTTGTCCACGACCTCTTCGGGGTCCCGATCACGCTCTACGACTGGCTGATCGTCCTTCCGGTTCTGTTGGGATCGCTCACGGCCGTGCTCTTCTATTTCCTGGTGAGAAAGATCGCCGGGGACGCAGCTGGCCTGTTCGCCGCGTTGGTTTTCGCCGTATCTCCGCCCATAATCGAGAGAGGCAACCTGGGGTGGTTCAAGTCCGAGCCGCTGGCCATACTCCTGTTCGTGGCCGCGAGCTATCTGATGCTCACGGTGTTCGACAAGGAGAGGCCTTCCAGAAGCAAGGTCATGCGCGGCATCGCGTCGGGCATATTGATCGGTTATGCCAACACCGCCTGGGGAGGAGGCGACTACTTCAGCGGCGCGTTCGGACTGATCTTCCTGATCATCCCGTTCCTTAACCTCGACCTCGCAGCATTCACTCCTGCCATCACACTATTCACCGCATTCGACCTGTTCGTAAGCGCTGTCTTCCCTAGGCCCGGAGTGGCCATAGTAACCAACCCTGTTGGGCTCGCGTTGATAGGAGGCACGGTCTTCGCGCTGGTCGGGCAGTGGGCCAAGACATGGGCCAAACCCACCGAGTACAGGTCCACCATGCTGAAGTTCCTATTCGGGTTCGGGATAGCCGGCCTTGCGCTGCTGAGCTTCGGTCTGGTGGGCGGGTTGACGTTGAGATACCTGACCGTGATAGCGCCCTGGGCGAGCGTCAACAACGCACTTGTCCGCTCGGTCGCCGAACAGGCGTCACCGACTGGGGCTGACTATTTCACTTCATATGCCATACTGTTGTTCTTTGGAATGGCCGGCGCGCTGATCGCGTTCAGGCGGCGGGGCATTCCAATGATTTACGCGCTGATCTTCGGACTGACAGGGCTTTACTTCTCGGCCGCTTTCTCGAGGCTCCTGGTCTACTCCTCGATATCATTAGGGATACTTGGAGGCATAGGCTTCGCCGAGCTGGCGTTCGCGATAGCGAAGCCGAGCAGCACGGCTCTGGTCAAGAAGAAGGCCTCTCCCACGTCTAGGAACGAGATGAAGGTTGTCTTCTCCATAGCGGTCATAGCCCTGATTGTCCTGCCTGCGGGTTCCTACTGGATTCCCAACCCAATCCAGTGCACCTACAGCGGACAGCTGTTCTGCGACAACAGCCCCGCAGACTCCGGCGTCAGCCTGGTCAACGGCGCGACCATCTATTCGCGATCCGGGTTCAGCGACTGGATACAGACACTCCAGTGGGTCAGGCAGGACACGCCGACCAATTCCGTGATAATCTCTTGGTGGGACTACGGCTACTGGTTCGCTGTCATGGGTAACAGGACCACTGTCGTGGATAACGCCACCCTCAACAGTACTAGGATAGCACAGGTCGGCCAGCTCCTGATGTCCAATGCGACGCAGGCCGCTGCGATGGCGAGTAGCATGGGTGGGGGAAGGCCTACATACGTAGCGATCTTCATCACGGGGAGCATTTTCCCGCTCACTTCTTCCGGTTCCAGCCAGCAGTACTACATACTACAGGTCCCCAGTGGTGGAGGGTTCACGGCGGGCGGCGGCGACGAGAGTAAGAAGCAATGGTTCATCCGCATAGGCGGGCTCAACGAGTCGCAATACCTCGAGTGCCCGTCCACGTCCGGCCTCACGTCAGCGGGGGGCCCGTGTCTATCGGTCGACGACTTCAACCTGACTCCGTATGCCATGCAGAACAGCCTGTTCGGACAGCTTCTCCCGTTCAAGCTGGCTGGTTACCTCTACAGCAGCGGGAGCGGAAGCAGCGCTACCATAGCGTTCAGCCAGACGTACACTTTCGGGACCGGTAACTCTCCCCCAATCGAGGCCTTCACCTATCCCAGCAGCTACAACTACCCATCGAACAGCACCGGACCGTTCAGGCTCGCATACGTGTCTCCGAGCCTTTCAGCCGCCGAGAGCGGAAACTCTCCATGCCCCGGAAACTCCAACCTTCAGTGCTTCAACGCTATACTGATCTACCAGCTCGTCCCTGGAAACTACACTTCGTAAGCCAACGGGCTTCTGTATCTCGCATATCTGTCGTCAGGAGAGTATCTAGCGGGGTGGACGGTGACCGTCTTCGCGCCGCAGCTTGGACACTTGTCGGAGAGCGAATATCGCCCACACTGCGCGCACTTTAGCATCAGGCTCTTCAAGACGAGCCGCCGTATTTCCTCGATATCTCTCGCTTGAAGCTGTAAGCGTCGTGCTTCCCGACGCCGTCTTTGATCTTCTCCAGCACCACGTCCATCGCCTTCTCCGCCTGCTTGTAGTCGTCGGCGGTTATCCTGACCCTGTAGTGAGGCGCTCCGGCATAGGTGATGTGGACTTCGGCCGACGGTGCGTTCGCTGCGGCGAGCAACGTCTTCTTGACCTGCTCAATGCCTTCTGGAGACCTCGAGGAGACTTCGACTAGCGCGCCGACTTCGTACCTCGGAGGGATAATCTTCTCCTCTGCTATCTCAGCAACCGCCTTCGCTTCTTTTTCTGAAAGCGCAGCAGGCGAGAGCGCCTCTGCCCCCTTCCGGGCCGCAGTCTCCAAAGCGCCATAGAGGGTGCCGAACTCTCCCTCAAGCTTCAGTCTAAGAGCTCGTTCTGCGGCGTCATCTATGCCGAGCTTCTTCTTCACCGTGTCGATGATCGCGAGAGCCCTTTCCTCTCTCTTCCACTCGATTACCTTGGCCCGCCTTTCTTCGTTGGTGACCTGCCTGAGTGAAAGGTCGATTTCTCTCCTAGACCTGTTAACCCTGATTACTTTCAATATGAGTTTCTGCGACACTTTGGCCACCCGGTCGATGTTCCTGACCCAGCCGGTCGAGATCTCCGAAACGTGCAGGAAACCGTTGGTTCCATCGTACTGGTCGAGGTTCACATAGATACCATGGGATGTTATCTCCCTGACGGTGCAGACCACAACTTCTCCTGGGTCTGGTAGGGGCCTGTCAGCGCTCATATCGAATCTGGAACCTCGGTGGTATTTGGCGTTTAGCCCAGCCGCTTGACGACCGCCACGTTGCGCTGGATGTAGGCTTTTCCGCCACGGCTCTCAGCTAGCTCCCTTCCGCACCCGCTGCAGCCTACGTCCTTGGACGAGTTCGAGAAGACAATCCTCTCTTCTCCACAATCGGGACACTTCACAAGGAGGAACGAGCTCCGCGATTGGGGGATTGGTTCCCTGTCTCGCTTCAAGCCGCTATCTCCGCCTTCCTCAATCTGATACCGTAAGTCATCAACTCTCGGTTACACTCCTTACACTTCAGTCGGAGGGTCGCCTTCTTGGTAGTCTTGGCCGTGCGGATTAACTCTGGGAACTTCTGCCCGCCGTACCCTCGCTTCCTTCCGGCCTGCCTTCGGGCACCCCAGGAGCCCGCTCGCTCTTTGCCCCTCTTATACAACGCGACCGAGTGCGCCGTGTGCTTGTTGCACCAAGGGCAGTTTCTACGGATTTCCTTTGGGAATTTCAACCTCTCACCGAAACGGATTTGCCCCGGTTTCACGCGTGCATTTAAGCTTGGCCCGCGAGACTAGTCAGAAACCCTGGGCGCAAGGAAATACCACATCTTAGCGCCCTGGTCGTTGAGCTTCGTCTCAAGGCGCAGGGGCTTCTTGGTGCTGAACTCGACCTGAACGGTGTCGGTGACCCCGCCAAGCGCCTTCAGAATGCCCTGAACATAATCGATAGAGTAGGTGGCCTTGCTGTCCGCTCCCACCTTGAAATCCAGCACATCCGCGTCCTTGCTCCCCAAACCTATCTCCGCCTTCCCTACGTCAGATTTGCCAGAGAAGCTCAGCTTATCCTTCGTTGCCTGGACGGTGAACTGGTCTGACACGACTGAGATGTCCCCCAGGACCTTCTCAAGAATGCTCTTCGTGAGCGTAGCCTTCACGTCGAACTCAAGCTTCGGCAGCGGCGCGGCGCCTGTCGAGCTCTCGATCAGATGAATCGTGAATTCGCGCCTGTATCCGTTGCTCAGCCTGACGGCGATTGCGTCCTCTTCAGTGGAACCTATCTCCACGCTGTCTTTGGTCTCTGACCTTCCGACCAGCTTCACCAGATCTTCGACACGGACGCTGAACTTGAACGGCTTGTCGCACTCGAAAGAGGAGAAACTCGAGTTGGGCAGTGTCAGGTCTACTAGCGCCACATGTGACGGGTCCATCGCTCTGAACGACAAACCTTCACTGTTGGCCTCAAAGGTGGCTTCCTCGACGAGCGTCTTGACCGCGGCAGCGATGGCCTTCCATTCGTTGTTGGTAGCGGTCTTGGCCAGGAACAAGCGGAGTCAGGCTCGACCACGTCGCATTTTAAGCGTTAGGCGTTTCTTGCTCAATTTACGCTCGGCCTCGCGGAAAGTGACTCCATGGGGGTGGCGCTCGCCCGACTTTCGGAAAACACTTCTGTATGCGCACATCTCTACGGGAACCCTTATCCGAAAGGCGCAGTCCAGTGGTACCGTTGAGTCTGAAACTTGGCAGTTTCAAGGTGACCAGTCCGGCCTTCGGACCCTCCGGACGGATGGACAAGAAGTACGGTGGCGACGCCGGTAACCTTTCGCCTCCGCTTGCATGGAGTGGGGCACCAAAGGGGACCAAGGAGTTCGCGCTGATATGCCACGATCCAGACGCGCCCCTCCCCCACGGGTTCACGCACTGGGTCGTCTACGGGATTCCGGCAACCGTAACGAAGTTTGACGAGGGCCAGAAGCCAAATCTATTCACAGCGGGCGTGAACGGGACGGGCAAGGCGGGCTACATGGGACCTTATCCGCCCAAGGGCCACGGAGTCCATCACTACTACTTCTGGGTCTATGCGTTGGACGCAGAGCTCAAGCTCAAGCAAGGACTTGACATGGTCCAGTTGCTGGACGCAGTCTCGCCGCACATCCTCGAACAGGCTCGAATAGTAGGAACGTACGAGAGATAGCCTCAGGAGTCACCGCCGGCGCAGGGGTGTCCAGGCCCCCACTGCTACCACCATGCGCTCATGCCTCGTTTGAGTTCTCCCAGCAGGCCAGGGGGTGGATCGAACCTCACTAGGCGTACCTTACCTACCGGGTCAGGCGCCGAGTTCATCAGAGAGGAGTGCACGTTCGCCAGGTATCGCATGACCGCTTTGGGGTCGTTCCTCCACCTCCTCTCGATGACGTCCATCTCGCTCCTTCTGTGAAACGACGGTGGAATGTCAAGCAGCGAATTGAGCATCGTCCTCGCCCTCACATCGTCATTACACAGCACTCCGACGGTAAAGCTACAGCCGCCCTCGGCTCTCTTCTCTCCGAGATTTACGACCAGGTGGCCGCACACCAATACTCCGTCACGCGGGTCGAACTTTCTGACCATGACGTAGCACGTCGGCCCGCTGTCTCCCTTCTCGCCTGGGATGTACCAAATCCTGAACCTGTCCGCCATGGTATTCCATTCTCCCCTTGCGAGGTGCCCGATGTCGATGTCCAAGGGAGAGAAAGGGACGCCTACGACGAGCGAGAACACCTTGGCCCCCCGCCCATGAAGATAGCTTTCCAGAGGCACCCGCACCCCCTTAGACGACCCCTCACCCACTTAACGCCCAACCCGTGGACCATCACACTGGAAGGGGGTTCCGGCCTGTCGGGCTATGGGAAAATGTCTAGAGGAATCATGGCGCCCACCACCCAGTTGGGGGCGTCAACGACTTCATGGATTCTTAGATCGGCGGCGACGCTGCAAAGCACGTATGCCTCCTCCCGGCCGAGCCGTTTTACCTTCGTTAGGTAGTCCAGCATGCTCCTAATGGCTTCCTTCGAGGCGCTCATCAGATCCGGAGCTACACCCAACGTCACATGGTATCCAAGCTTCGGGACAGGAGAACCCATCGTGAAGTATCCCGGCGACGTTATGCCGGTGTTCTTCTCGAGCCTGAACCTGAACCTTGCACTTCCAGCACACTCGATAGCGCTCACACAGACCTCGCCGTCCCCCATCGCGGCATGAAGGTCCCCGGTCGAGAACAGCGCCCCTGGGACCCACACAGGAAGCTCCAGTCTGCTGCCTGCCGTCAGGTGCTTGATGTCGAGGTTCCCGCCATGGCGTCCCGGAGGCATCACAGGAAACGCCCCTGCCTCAGGAGGAGCAACCCCCATGACGCCGCAGAACGGTCTGATTGGTATTCTGATTCCGTTTTCGAAACTGGCGTAGTCTCTGTCGCCGAGGTCCCACTTGTACAGGTACGGCTTCGTGAACTCCTCTAGCAGGCCCTCCCCGGGAACGATAACCGACCAGCCGAAGTCCCCGTTGATCACCTCCAGCACCTCGACCGACAGCGTGTCCCCCGGCTCAGCCCCTTCGACATAGATCGGCCCCGACAGGGGATAGAGCTTCGCAGGGTCGTAACCCGGCCTTTCAGGTGGAGTGTCCCTGGTGACCTGCCAACTGCTTACATCATTTATCTCGAAAGCTACTTCGTCTCCGGAATTGACCGATAAGACGGGTTTGTGGTCCCTGCTCCAGAGATAGTGAAATTTGTCCCTCGAAACACTATGCGAAGCCAAACGCGAGCGTACGACGGTGTGCTCCCCTCAAATCCCTTTCGCACGCTGGAAGACTCTTTATCTCCGCGCCTCTTTGCGGGGCGACGAATGAACGATAGGACGACGGGATTCCTACGTCAAAGCTACAAAGAGTTCTATTTCAAACGCGGCGCCGAGTCGATAGAGTTCCCCGAGGAGACCGCATCCAGAGAGTTTGGCTACATCCCATTCGGGGGCGGAATGGTGAGGCACCTGTCATTCAAGAGTCCAGGCGAAGCGCTGGCAGAAGTGCTCAGGCAGTCGCCGTCATCTGTCTACTGCTCCAACGCTAGATATGAATTCCCAGCAAGGCCGATTGAAGAGAAAGGGTGGCTGGGAGCCGAACTCATATTCGACATCGACGCCACGGACATCCCCACCCCATGCAAGAAGGGCCACGACCTCTGGTACTGCGAGAAGTGCTACGCATCGGGGAAGCTTCCACGCCCTGCGAAGTGCACAAAGTGCGGCGGTCCTGCGGTGGAGTTCCACGGGGTTTGCGAGGACTGCTTGCAGGCGGCGAAAGAACATGCCGGAAACGTTGTCAAGTTCTTGACCGAGGATTTCGGGGTCGACCTAAGTGCGATCAGAATCTATTTCTCCGGGAACAGGGGTTACCACCTCCACGTGTTCGACAGGAGGTTCGACGCCCTCGACCAGAGGGCCCGTGGGGAGATAGCAGAGTATGTGAAGGGCTCAACCCTCCCGCCTTCACAGACGATAGCCGCCACACTGCGCCGCAGACTCCCTTCCTCCCCGCAGGGGGCTGGCTGGACCAAGAGGGTGACAGGGTACGTGGCCGAGCATAACAAGAACTACGGCGGGACATTGCAAAAATTGGTCTCAGAAGCTGTGGCTTCACAACGAGCTCTGGTGGACACCTCTGTTACAACCGACATACACAGGGTGTTCAGACTGGCAGGTACTCTCCATGGCAACACCGGGATGTCGAAGATGCGTGTGCGCTCGCTTGACGAGTTCGACCCTCAGGAAGAGCCTATCGTGATCAGCTCGAAGCCGGTCACCCTCCACGTGTCATTCCATCCTAGGTTCAGGCTCAAGCACAAAGATTTCGGTCCCTACAAGGATGAAAACGTCGAGCTTCCGACCTACGCGGCAGTCTCGATTTTAACGAGGGATATGGGGGAGGTAGTGTAAATGGTCGAAACCACGATCGAATACCTGAAAAGACGACTTGAATCGGAGGTCCAGTCACAGGGTCTTCTCCCTCTCCCGACTGACTTCTATTCTGCAATCTCGAACTACAGTCAGAAACTGAAGCGGTCGGCCGTTTCCGGGGCCTCGGAAGTCTCGGTCCGGCTCATCGCCACGCAGGGGAGGATGCTCGAATCCATGCTTAGGCAGCTGGTCGACCTCAGGCTGAAGAAGGCGATGCAGCAGAACGCGGCGATTCAGCTCTTGCCTGAGGAGAGGTACATCTGTTCAGCAGAGCAGCGGTTCCGCAAGCGGCTTGACTCTTTTGTCGACGCCGTCTCCGGAGGCAGACCGTCGTTCGTAGAGTTCGCGAGCCTTTCCGAAACTAGGAGGAACATCACCGTCAGGTTCCTCAAAAAGGTGGATGAATTGGTGGGGCTTGACTTGAGGCGATACGGGCCGTTCGAGGTCGAAGACGTAGCTTCCATACCTGCGGCAAACGCCGATATTCTAATCGCGGGTGGCGACGCGGTGGAAATCTACACCAGAGACGAGATGTAGGAAGAGGTCAGCTGTATGATCTCCAGGTGTGGTTGCATTTGACACATCTGTAGAACTGAGTCGGTGGTTCGTCCCCGCTCCTCGTCTGCAGGAACCACCAGAACGCCTCGTTGTTGCTACATTTCGGGCACTCGATCTTCGTGGTGGGGAGTGAATTGAGCTTCTCCTCCTTCTCTCCCACGACCTTGATCTGTGGGGTGTTGGCAAGCTCGTCCTCTGTCTTCTGCACAAGGACGTTCCCTTCTTTCTTGGAATAGCCGCAGTTGTCGCACATGTACGTGACTGAGACTTCACGCGCGCCCTTGACCTGCTTCAGCTTGAGGCGGGTTCCACACTTTGGGCAGAACTTCAGCTGGAAGCACCACCAAGTGCTTTCTTGACGCCGTTGTAGAGGTCTTTGGTGGTCTCCATTGCCCTGTCGACGCTGTTGGCGAACGCTTTCTCGGGCTTGATGCGCTGAGCCCTGACCCTCAGAACAAGCTTCTTGATCAATGGATGGGGAGGAAGGACGCCAGCGAAAGTCACGCTCTTCTCCTCAAGGAGCTCGTGGTGGACTATCTCCGCCAGAGAGTAGTCTTCCCCTGTTATCTCGACGGTGAGGCCCTTCTCATCTTCACTTGTGGTCTGGACTTGCAATTTTTACCGGACGGGCCGTCTGACTCCGGCTTTTAAGGAGATAGGAACAACCGCTTCAACTAGGGCTCTATGGGAGTCGTCCCGAAGTCCCTGGCCAGCTTCCTCTCTTCCACGTTTCCACACTCATCGCACTTTACCCTGGTGGCGCTCCCCTTCAGGAGGGGCCTTCCACAGTTGCCGCACAGAGCCGATACCACACCCATGTCGGGTTCGTCTATGTTCAGGTGGATTATTCCGTTGACGAGGCTGAACACCCTGCATCTTACGATGTCGCCTGCCTTCACGGGGGTTGTTCTCCTGGCGCCGCGACCGCCCCCAGAGAGTCCTCTCAGGGAAAGCATCCCTGAGAAGTCCTTGTGAGTGAGCTTCCCGTTGTGAAAGAAGATGTGGACGTTGGCAGAGTTCGCCTGCGAACCCTCGACCTGGCCAGTAACCCAGTCGTCAATCCTGATGAGCTCCGGCTCTGCGGCCGGTTTGACCGAAATTTCCATGTTCTTCATGTCTTTCACCAGAGAGCCCGCTGCCAACGCCCTTATCGCGCCCGAGTCGTCGTAGGTGTGCAAACCAGGGAGGAACTCCTCGGAGACCGCGACTTTGTCTCCTGGAAGCACGCCTCCTTTGCTCTTCAGGTCTGTCATTTCTTAATCAATCCCACCGTGAGCTCAATCCATTTCTGACGCTCAAGGAACTCCCCCGGTTCCCTCCCCTCAATAAGTGCCACTAAAGCGTCAGCCTGTGGGATTGAAAGCACCGGCCTATCGAAAGTGAACCCGTCGATGGAAATCCTAGGGCACGCGGTCTGGACGAACGCCTCGATCTCCCGGTGCGGCGCGAGCCGCTCCGGAGTAACGTCCCTCATGGCTAGGCGCACCACCTTTCTTCCATTCATCTCCAACCGCTTTGCAATCCACCTGCTTCTGCCCGACATCTTCTGGCCCTCTTTCAACCCGGTTATGACGCCAAAGACCCTTGCGTCTCTTGCCTTGTAGACGGAGAGTACGGCTCTCTTCCTCCTTTCCTCTGCAGCCTGCCGCATGTCTGTCACTTCGTTCATGTACGGGTCGAGCATGAACGTAGGTTTTCCGGTAGCCAGCGCAAGGCCGACCGCATGGAATTCGCTCTCGCCGAGGAGGGCGAAGGCGTCGACTTCGTCGCGTATGGGGAACGACGAAGAGAAATCGCACCCGAACACCTGTCCCCCGAGCATGAGATTGTTGCCGCTACCCACCTTCACCTGGAACCCCATAGATTCGAGCTTCTCTTTTACTGGGCCGAGCTGGTGCAGATGCTGGCTGAATGTGGCGAGGCCGACGCGCTTGTATGGCGCCAGGGCCTTGGCCGCCGTATCGGTGACCTCGCCAAAGTCTACATCGTCGACGGCATCAACCAGGTACGTGTAGTCGCCCACCTCTGACACGGCGGCATTGTGACCGATGTGCAGCGCCAGATCTGCCTGTAGCTTCTCCACGTCATCGTCGACAGTGTCACAAATCCCAAAACAGCTGTCCCCGGACAAGATAGAATCCACCCCGTACTTCGCCTTCACCCGCTCCATCAGGTCCTTGGTCTGCCTCAACAACCCTCCAGGCGCGTTCACAAACACCAGCTTCGGCTTCTTCGCCTCGATTATCTGAAACACCCGGGCCTCATCGATTCTGACCGTCATGATGTTCGTCTCAGTACTCCGGTTTTACTTCGTCATTCAGTGGTCCGTTATAAATTGGGAACCTGTCTTTCACGCCGAAACCGGGGTCGGAGTGGCTTCCTCCCTCAGCTTGATAATCTCGGTGTGGGTTTTCATGGGCAGCTTCGTAGCGGCGGCCCACATGGCTTCCTTCCCCTTGTCAAAGTTCTCGGCCTTCACGCTTAGCTCGAGCACGACGCTTCCAATGCCCACTCTTGCTGCCAGCCCGATGGGCTTCCCGAACGCCTTCCTCATCCCTTCCTGAAGCCTGTCTGCGCCTGCTGTGGCAATCATCTTGTTCTCTCGCAGGACAAGGTGCGGATAGGTCACTACCTTGAGAAAAAAGTTCTCCTCCCCCACGAGGGCGACCTTCTTGCTCGCAGCTACCCTTGCTGCTTCCAAGGCGTTGTGTCTGATCTGCAGTTTGCCTTCTGAAATCAGCTTGAACTGGTAGTCGTAGTCAGGCCTGAACTTCCCGGTTGTGAAGCGGGCGACCTTGGGGTTGGGAGCCCCTGGCGCGAACTTCTTGTTGTAGAACATCCCCTTCTGCTGTCTGTAGTTGGAACCGTGCACGGTTGGCTGGCCTCAAACCCGCGCCTCGCCAACCCCTAATTAAGCTTCAATCTTCCAGGCTCAAGAACCTGAAGTTTTTGCTGGGATCAGGGCTCCCCATCACGAGGCACGCGCCACGGCCGTGCTTTCCACTTGCTTCTCCATTTCGGTGAAGCCGCCCTCTTCGGCAGAACTCCCAAGTGACAGAGTCCTCTCGTTACAGTCAACGCTGCGAGCCGCGCCCGAAGCGTCCTGGGAACCCTTTTCCAATGACGCCCCTGCGGTGCCAACATGAAGGCCTTCGTAGGGGTTTCGGGGTTCGGCTACCCGTCTTGGAGAGGGAAATTCTATCCCGATGGGATGAAGAGCGGAGATTTCCTTTCTCACTACTCCGGAGTGCTGGAGAGCGTCGAAATCAACAGCAGTTTCTATGCGGAGCCAGGCCAGACTATGGTGAAGGAGTGGGCTACCAAGACCAGCGAGACATTCCGATTCTCATTCAAGGCTCCACGGGCCATCACGCACATAATGAAACTGGGAGAAGGGTCTCAGGAGGCGGCTAACAAACTCTCCTCAACCCTTGACCTGCTCGGTCCAAGACGGGGACCCGTTCTTTTCCAGCTCCCCCCGTTCACCAAATTCAGCCGCGACCTGCTAGACGGATTCCTTTCCAAGACGTCGGGGGTAGAGCCGAAGGTGTTCGAGTTCAGGAACAGATCGTGGCTCACAGACGCTACTTACGACCTGCTGGAGGAGCACGGTGCGGGGTTCTGCATAGCGGAAACTGAGGCGACCGAACCGACCTTCAGGGTGACCGGGGGCATCGCATACTTCAGGCTCAGAAAGGGCTCTTACGATGCGAAGTCCATCGAGAAGTGGAGTGACAGGATCAAGGAAGCCGCTGATAGCGCCGAAGAATGCTACGCTTACCTGAGGCACGACGAGACCGGGGAGAACGCCATCCTCGCTCAGTTACTTGCGAAGAAGCTGGGTTAGCCTCTATACGGTGTTGGCTTCTTTCGGGATTCGTCTGCCCAGCCTGGCGAACAGAACGAACGCAGGCGCCGCCGGGATCATCATCAGCGCCCAGGCTACAAGCGTGTTGCTGCTGGCAGAAAGGGCAGCTCCTCCTAGCGCAGGGGCAAACACGTAACCCGCGCCAGAGAAAAGACCGAAGGCCCCATTGTAGGAACCTATCTCCGTGGGAGGCGCAAGGTTGGAAGGCATCGTCATCGACGGTATTGCCGCGAAGTTCTCTCCGACGGTCAGGACGACGATGGCGACCATGATCCCTGCTATGAGCCCCAACCCTGACCAGCCCAACCCCAGGGCCCCTAGTGATAGGTAAGCAGCCACATAGAGGATGATCGAGACGCCGGCTGACCAGGTGTGAAGGCGCCCAGTTGCCCAGCGGGTGACTTGGTTCTGGCCTATGACGACTATCAACCCGTTGAGCGACAGAGCGATTCCTACGATGTTGTTAGGTAGCTTGAGGACGGGCCCGATGTAGAGCGGGAGGGTGTTTGCCCACTGGGCCTCGGCGAGGTTCGCCAAGAAGAACGCGAGGCACAAACTCAGGAACACCTTGTCGTTCATGAGTATCCCGAGGCTATCCCGGACTGAGGTCGGCCCCGAAGTCTGCTTCGCTCCTTCGGGCGACGCCCCCTTCTTCCTTGCGACATCATATGGTGACGGATGCAGAACCGACGCGAGCAGCAGCGCGGACGCGAGCATGATCGCAGATGCGACGAACCCAGCTGTCGAGTACCCCAGGGCGAGGGTAAGGTATCCGCCCACTGTCACGCCGGCAACATACCCGCCGTTGAACCCTATTCTCTGCCAACTGAACGCCCGACTTCTATCCGCCAGTGTAGTGAGGTCAGCAGTGTAAGCAGAAAGAGCAGGTCCCGCGAGGGCGCCCCCCGCGAGGTTTGCGACTGCGGCCGCGATTATGATCCCCGAGACCAGTCCGGTTGACATCGATAGGGCGACCATTCCGATGCACGCGGCCTCCACGGCGAGCATGACCAGAAACAGCCTTCTTCTCCCAACCCTGTCGGTCACGAGGCCGCCGAAGGGCGACACGAAGAGGGGGACTATCCCGATGACGATCAGGAGCAGGCCGATGTCAAGATATCCGAGGCCGAGCACCTCTCTAAGGTAAATGCTGATGAAGGGCGTGAGCATAGCTACGCCCAGGGCCCTGACTCCTGCTCCTATGCCCAGGAACCTGATGTTTCTGTCCAAGCTTTTGAGGTCGCAGTCATCCGATTAAAAGGGGCATTGACCGTCCGAGTCCATCCACGCTTAATATCGTGGATGAAATCGCCAGGCCGGATGCCTTTCACACTTCCGCCTTCCCTGCTGGAATCAGACGACATTGCGCTCATACTTGCTTTTGGGAAGCTCTCGGTCCTCGAAGCCTGCTCTGTCCTGGGTGGCGCCGTCCAGCGGGCAGAGGCGCCAACCGAAAGGGTCTCGGCGCTACACGTCGGACGCTATAGCCCAGACCTCCTCTCTGAGCTTTCGGGATCGCACAAGTGCGCCCCTATAGTCGAACAACTGGAATCGGCATCGTCAGACCAGTCGGTCCTGGCAGACCTGTTGGAGGACTATCTCGACGTGAAATCAAATGTCGCGATGAGCGGATACGGAATCCCTGAAGACGAATACGAAGAGCTAGTGCGGGAGATGCTTGACGGCCTCAGGGCGCGCGGTCTCAGGAAGGTGAGGCTGCTGAGGCCGGACGGCGGCGAGCTACTCTCCGAACAGGTCCTGACAAGAAAGGCGCTCGACGTGGTTGCCTTTCCATTCCACGGGGGTTTTGCCTTGGGTCCGACCGCATGGGTCCCCGATTCTGCTTCCCTGAGACAGAGGGGGACGCGCCGACCAGTGCCGTACCCCGACATCGCTATGTCCCCTCGTCTGGCCCGGACCCTTGTCAACCTTGCAGGTCTGTTGCCAGGCCAGACACTCCTGGACCCCTTCTGTGGGGCGGGGACGATCCTCGTCGAGGCTTGTTCGAAGACGCTCCGGTGCCTCGGTGTGGATTCCCGAGCCAGCCGAGTTCAGAATGCGCGAGAGAACCTCCGGTGGTCTGGCGGAGGGGCAGAAGCAGGCTATGACATACGGAAGGGAGATGCGAGGGAGCTCCCGAGGATGCTGAGGGGCACGAAGGTCGACGGGATTGTCACTGAGCCTCTCCTGCTGCCGCGACTAGACGCCAGGCCGAAGACCGCCACAGCGAGAGCGATGATCGAGGAGTCAGCCCGTATCTATAACGACGCACTCGCTTCGATGGCCGAATGCATCCGGCCCGACGGCCGGATTGTCATGGTCGTCCCCGTCGTACAGACCATGGATGGCGACGAGGTTACCTTGACTCTCGAAGGGAGGAGCCTTGGCTTGAGGCTCTATCAGCCAGGACCAGTCGGATTCGAATATCCGGTCAGGCTGTCCTTTGAAAGCACTAGATGGGTCAGGAGAGCCGTCTACGTGTTCGAGCCGCGGTCCTGATCCGAACCAAGAGTCGCCACCGCTTTCCGGAAAACCCCTGACATCAGGTTAAGCTGGGCGTCGGTCAAGTTCGAGGTCGCCGCCATCCTCTTGGCGCCTTCCAGGAGGTTTCTGGTCTTGTGCCTGGGCATCCTCGAGGCCTCTGACAGTTCAAAGAGACTCTGAGCGAAGACCTCTCTCGCCTTGCGTCCCTGACGTTTCTTGTTGCGAGTGACCCCCCTAGAGGCAAGATAGAGAATGATCGCGGCCGCGTGGCCTATATTCAGCGACCGATATTCTTGGCCGGTGTCTATGGTCACCGTAACGTCACACGCGTCGATTTCCTCGTTGGTGAGCCCGGTGCTGTCCCTGCCGAACACGAGCGACGGCGCCGCTGATGAAGATAGGATTTCATGAAGCCTTTCGAGGCTCGCCATCCTGCGGGATATGTTGGATTTCTTCGTCGCCCTTACCGCGGTCGTGGCGACCAGCAGGTCGTTCTCTTTTCTGACCTGGTCAAACGTGGTGACTACCGCCTTGTCAAGGACTTCCGCGGCGTGAGACGCATACACGGCGGCCACCGAAAGGTCGGCCTTCGGTTCGACCAGGTACAGCTTCTCCACTCCAAAGTTCTGGATCAACCTTGCTACATGGCCGACGTTGACGGGGCCTTTGGGCTCAACCAGGGTTACCGACAAGCCACGAGGGAGCACGGCCCGGCACAGCGCCAGGCGGATAAATCTGTCACTGTCACACGCGTTCGCAGATCAGGTGCACTTCGTCTGGAGTCAGCGAAGCGACCCTCTTCTTTCCGTGGTCCTCCTCGTTCCTGAATCCCAGCTCTGCGAGAGCCGAGTCAACCTGCCTTCTCCTCAGGGAGAACAGGTGGATCACCCTGGCCACCTCGTCTACAGAGATTCGGCGTTTCGGACTGAACCTGACGATAACCGAATCCACCTTCGGAGGCGGGTCGAACGACGCCCTCCTGACTTCGCCTATCGCTTCGGTTTCGAGAGCTATCTGCGCGACGGCGGAGATCCCTCTGTAGTTTCGCGCTCCTGGTGCCGCCGAAATCTTCTGCACGAAATCCTTCTGCAGGACG
Organism: archaeon; assembly: GCA_021807225.1. Next base: position 87,406 of record JAKAPI010000001.1, read on the forward strand.
GCCACCGCGTCGGAGAACTGGCGGGTGCTCAGCCAGCGCACGAACGTCGCGGACTCGGAATACGGGAGGCTCGCGACAAGCACGTCGAAGGTGGGATTCTGGCCGAAGGCATCCGCGAGCACGATTCTCGCCTTCGTCCCTTTGACGGCTTCTATGGTCGCTTCGTAGTTGGCCTCGTCGATTTCATATCCGAGAAACGACGCGCCCAACACCGCGAGCTCCTTCGTCAGGGCCCCCCTGCCGGTGCCTATCTCCAACACCCTGTCGGAGGGTTTGATGTCTGCGCAGCCTACAATTCTTCTAACTGCCGACTCGTCGACCAGGTAGTGCTGCCCGAGCCTATGGCGTTTCAACTACTTCTTTACGAAGATGCTGACCCTTGAATCGCCGGCCAGCTCCTCGACGATCCTCTTCGCGATCATCTTCGAAGGTTCCCTGAGCCCCACTCTCTTCTGTATGTCGTCGAAGCTCACGAATGCCTGCCTCTCTCTCGTTGCGACTATCTCGTTCATGAAAGTCTTCCCGATCCCCGGGATCAACTCGAGCCCATGTAGCCTCGGCGTGAGGGGCTGAAGGTCGTTGAAGGCAGCGACGTATCTTTTCTCGTTCTCCTTTACGAGGGCCTCGACCACGGACGGGAGAGACGCTTTGGCTTCTGGGGATATCTCCTCGTAGGTAAGCTTCCCGAGCACGCTAACTATCTTCACTCGACCCTCCTTCCCTATCTTCACCCTTTCACCCACTTCGAAATCCAGGCTCTCCATGGCGAGCAGCTCGAGCAGGGTCAGCCGGTCTTCCCCGATGGCCTGTACCATCGGACCTTCTCTCCCCTTGATGACCGCTGACTTCCCTCTAGGCATGAAGTCCAGTACGTAGGCATATTCTTCGTATTTCTTGTCGGCTGGCATCATTTTCCAGGACTTTTTCCTCTTGGGGGTTGCCTAGTTTGAAGGAGACCTCGCGGCACGGAAGAGAATCACGAAAACCACCTGCAATCCCCTTGGCTCCGTGTCACCAAAAGGCTTCCTAGTTATTTAACGCTTGGTCGGGACTACTTTGAATGAAGTATCTTCAATATCTTTTCGAGGGTCTCGGTTGAAAGCAGTTTCCGCCACCCTGAAGTGAACGTCCTGAGCTCCTCGATCGACTTCGGCGCTATGTTGACCAGCTCTACCGCCTCTTCCTCGCTCAGCCCCGCTTCGGTCTCCAGCTCCTTTTTCAGCTTCTTCGCTTTGTCCGCCTCTGACTTCGCAAACTTCGTCGCGTAGTCTAGGGTGCGCTTCTGTATCTGGTCTGCCTTCTCCACGTCGATTTTCTGAAGTATCTGGTTCGCCTCTGCGATTGTGAGGATCTTCTTCTCAGATTTCTCCGACATCAGCTCGCCTCCATGCGGACGACGTGCTCCTTCCTCGCGATCAGCGTCTTGACCTTGTCGCCGACAGGGACGTCTACCGTCACCGCCCTCCTCCCGACTTCTGTCACCGTCCCGACAAGACCATTGAAACGCCTGTGTGGCATCCCCTTGACCTGCGCGGGGTCTATCTTGATGACGACCTTGTCGTTCGGAGAATATTCTACGAGCATGCTGCTCAGACCCTTCTTGGCCGGCGACGACCTCAGAAGGGACCTAGTTCTTCTCCTCGTCCCGTGCGATTTCGGCAAATCCGAATCCTCCTATCTCTCTGACTTTGCGGATGTCAAAACTGCGGCAACCGACTTCGGTTTTTAAGACTTCCGACACCGATGGTGAGACGAGCTCCCCACTCACGAACCTTTTGACGGGCAGCCCCCCGTCCAGCTCGGCCCTGATGAAGAGCTTCTTCCCTCTCACCGAGGCCGAGGCGCTGTAAACCATCTTCGTTACGGGCCGGCTGTTCGGCCTTTCGAACGTGACAGATGCCCTCAGGAACGTCGATTTCAGGGCTCTGATGGCGTCTGGGTCCACTCTCCCTCTGGCTGACGCTCTGATTTCCGTCAGGAACCTGAACGAGGGGAGCCTCGTGGGTTTCGAAGGCAGCGCTTTGCCTCCCCGGACCAACACACTCCCTTTGCGGAGCCTGGCATTGAAGCTCTTGGGTAGCTTCCTCTTCTTGGGGCTCTTGATCTCTGCGACAAAGGGCCGCCCAGGGGAGAACACGCGGCTCTCCCGGTCTTCACTTCCCAGCCAGGTGAAGATTATCTTGGCGCTCCCACTGAATCTCGTCAGCTTCCCTCGGATTGCTTCTTCGACGCTCGGCTTTTGCTCGTAACCTGTCCCGCGACACGCATCGCATCCTGATCCCCGACAACTCTCGCAGAAGTTCCTTCGCTGAGCGACGCCTGGGGGTTTCGTGTATCTGCCATAGTAAAACAGCGGCTTCGTTGTGATGGAGACATCGTCAGACGCGAAGTTCGCAAGGACCACGACATCGGCGTTCTTCTTGTCGAGCCGCTTTCGGGTAATCTGGGCCAGGCGGGAAGCGACCAGCCTCGCTACCTGAGTCTTGACGGTCTCCCTTCCGATGAGCCTTAGGTCCGACCTGAGTTCATCCTCTTTTTCCTGGACCCCCTCAGGCAGGGTTACCCCTACCGCGAAGGTCTTGAACTGGTAGGGCTTAGCTCTCTTGGAGGCCAGATCTGCCACCGTCGCAATTCTCTCTATGAGGCCCCCGCAGAGGCTGCACTCTTTCCCAGTTACCAAAGAAAAGCCCTGACTCTCGGAACCCTGTCTCTCAGCGCATAAGCTACAGAGCTTGTATGCCTGCGGCTCTCTTTGCACCCTATTCTTCACCCAAGCGCCGCATCATCTGCCTGAGTTCTCGCCCCTTGCTTGTCTTTACCAGGGACTTCATCTGTTTGTATCTGGCAAGGAGCTCTCTGACGTCCTTCTCGCTCCTTCCTGAGCCTCTGGCGATGCGTCTCAGTCTGCTGGCGTTGATAGTCTCAGGGTTCGTCTTCTCCTCTCCTGTCATGGACTGGATTATCGATTTGTACACCTTCACCCTGTCCTCGGCCTTATCGAGTTCTTTGGCGTCGACCTGGCCCGAGAAACCAGGTATCCTCTCTAGGACCTTCTTGAGCGAACCGAACTTCTTCATCTGCTCGAACTGGACGAGAAGGTCGTTCATGGTCATCTTTCCCGACATGACCCGCTGGGTCATCTTTTCGTCCACGACGACGTCGGCGTCTCTCACCATGTCCATCAGCGCCTTCAGGTCTCCCATGCCGAGCAGGCGGCCGACGAAACGGGTAGGGGCGAACTCTTCGAGGTCGTCTATTCTTTCACCTGTCCCTATGAAATAGATCTTAGCTCCTGTGGCAGCCGCGGCAGCAAGGGCCCCTCCTCCCTTCGCCGCCCCGTCCAGCTTGGTCACTATGATGCCTCCTACCGGCGCAGCTTGATGGAAGGCCAACGCCTGGTTGTAGCACTGCTGACCTATCGTCCCATCTATGACGAGCACGGTCGCGTCTGGCCTTACCCCGCCGACGACGTCCTTCATCTCCTGAAGCAGCCCCTTCTCCTCCTTGTGCCTTCCAGCGGTGTCAATGATGATGAGGTTCTTGGTCCCCTCGAACCACTTCTTCCCTGCTTTCGCTATCTTCACGGAGTCCTTCTCCCCCTCTTCGCTGAACACTTCGACCCCCGAGGCGGCAGCGAGCGTCTTGAGCTGGGCGACCGCGCCCGGTCTAAAGGTGTCCGCGGCCACGACTCCTACCTTGAACCCACGTTTCGAGTAGAGACGGGCGAGCTTCCCGGTGGTGGTGGTCTTCCCTGAGCCCTGCACGCCAAGCATCACCAGCACAGTAGCCTTGTCCTTACCCAGCTGCAGTCCACCCTCCCCGCCCAGCAGCCGGGCCAGCTCTTCGTAGAGTATCGAGACAACCTGGTCTTTCTTGGTGACTCCGGCGGGGGGTTTCTCTTCCAGTGCCCGCTTCTGCACCCTATCGGTCACCTCCAGGGCGATCCTGACGTTGACATCAGACTGGATAAGAGCGCGCTGCAGGTCCTTCACGAACTCTTTGACGCTCTTTTCGTCGACGACGTTCGACTTCACGATCTTGGAGATCGCGTTCTGCAAACCCTCACGGAGCGAGTCGAGCATCGAAATCCGGCGAACCACCTCCGTCTATTTAATACCTCAAAGGTGGAAACGGGACCGGTGACGTGAAACGAAGGTAGCTGCCCTCTTCTCGGGGGGCAAGGACTCAGCCTACGCAGCCTGGCTGGCCACCAAGGAAGATGAGCTGGCCTGCCTGGTGACCCTTCTTCCAAAGTCAGAGACGTCATACATGTTCCACTTTCCGAACCTCGGGTGGACCAGGCTACAGTCAGAGGCGATGGGGGTTCCGCAAGTCGCTGCCGTTACCGAAGGCGTCAAGGAAGAAGAGCTCGGAGACCTGAGAAAGGCTCTGGGCGAGGCGAAATCAAGGTTTGGCATCGAAGGTCTGTATACGGGGGCTCTGGCAAGCGTCTACCAGAAGACGAGGGTGGAGAAGGTATGCTCCGACCTCGGTCTCAAATGCGTCTCTCCCCTCTGGGGGTTGGAACCCGAGTCTTATCTGCGGAAGCTGGTCATCGACGGTTTCTCGGTGATTATCGTGAGCGTGTCTGCCCTTGGGCTTGACCAAGAATGGCTCGGGAGGCTCTTGGATGAAAAAAGCATAGGCGAACTTGTCGCCCTCGGGAAGAAATACAGGTTCCACGCAGGACTGGAAGGAGGCGAAGGGGAGACTTTCGTCCTGGACGCACCATCGTTCTCAAAGCGCATAGAAGTGCTGGCATCAGCGAAACACTGGAGAGGAGATTCGGGTTATCTGGAGATAACCGATGCCAGGCTGGTAGCTAAGAAACACGGCTAAGGAGGCGGCCTTGTCCCTAGGGTCAAGGAGACAGTCATAGGGACGCCGGCCCTGATTATTCCCAGGTTAACAACCTGACCTGAAACCGCATGCTCCTGCAGCCAAGTGGACAGCGCATTCCCATTCGCTATCCGGGTGCCGTTGATTGAAACTATGATGTCTCCGCCTATGTAGTACTGCGCTCCGTCGACCGTCTCCACCGTGGTCCCTGCCTTCAGCCCAGCCTGTGCCGCTGGTCCGCCCTGCACCACGCTTTCGATGAGCACTCCGTAGGTGTAGTTGGTCCCGCTGGCCTTCGCAAGGTAGTAATTCATGTCTGCCTCAGTTATGCCGATGTACGGGTGGAGGTTGTAGGATCCGGTGGCGATCAGAGAAGGCAGTTCCTTGACGATGGTGTCAGAAGGGATGGCGAACCCGATTCCCTGCGCTCCGCTTACGATTGCGGTGGTTATCCCAACGACTTCGCCCTGCGCATTCAGGAGCGGGCCTCCCGAGTTGCCGGGGTTGATTGGCGTGCTGATCTGGATGACATCGGCGATGGAGAAGTTCCCTGAGGTCTCGTCCTGTATGGTCCTCCCGAGCTGGCTCACCAGCCCTTCGGTCAGCGAGCCCGAAAGCCCGTAGGGGTTCCCGATTGCGACAACAGGCTGGCCCACTCGCAGAGACGATGAAGAGGCGAACGTGAGCGGGAAGAACTCGCTGGCTGGAGCCCCCACCACCGTCAGCACCGCCAGGTCGCTGTATGGGTCGGAACCTACGACCTTCCCCTGGTACGCATTTCCATCCTGGAACGTGACCGATATGTTGACGTCGTTCTGCACTACGTGATAGTTCGAGATAACGTAGTAGTTGCCGCCTTCCTGCACTACGAACCCTGAGCCTTCTACGCCCTGGTATGCGGCACCGAACACGGTGGTCGTCTGCTGCATCCCCTGGATAGTGACGATGCTCATGTTGGCGTATTGGTAGATCAACGTCGTGTCTATTCCCGAATAGTTTCCTGACTGTGCTCCGAGCGTAGAGCTGGAGTTCGCGGAAAGGAGCTGGAGCAAAGCGGACCTTTGCTGCTGGAGCGACTCGACAGAGCTGTTGAGGGACGCGATGTTCTGGTTGGCCTGAGCGTATTGCGAGTAGTACAACGCTGCGAGAGACGCCGAGACTATGAGCAGGACGACGACTACAGCCACAAGCGGGCCGCCGCGTGACCGTTGGGGCGACTGCGGCGCCACCTCCAACTTAGACTCCTCCGTTCATTAGCTTCGGAACGAATCATCCCTTGGGTCTTCTTATCTTTGGTGTACTTCGGCTACATCCTCAGACGCTCGCCCGTCCGCGCGTTGGCCTCGGCGCCTCATTGGTACACAATCCTAAAATACAGAAAACCGGTCTTTTTGCAGGATTTGTCCGCCCCTGAATCCAAACCTCAGCGGAGGCGCTTCGGGGTCGCCGTTGCGGTCCTATTGCTTGTCGGCTCTGCGCTTACGATACCACTGGTGTCTTACGGAGCCGTCGCAACATCCGCAGGTCCCGGGCCAGGGACGATGCCAAGGGTCACGGTGCTAGTCGTGCAGCCTCCGGGCCAAATCCATGGAAACGCGGTGCTCGACGGCGTCGCGACTGTTTTCGTGGTGGCGCCGCCTCAATCCGAAGGCTCGAACCACGCGGACGAGAATGGGGCGCCCTCCAATCAGCCAGTCGCGGGAGGGACTGGGGCGCTGGTCATCGTGGCGGAGCCAGCCTTCGGAAACGGCTCCATCCGGATTCATGAAACCGGGTTCGGGCTAGGTTCATCACCGGGGCAGGGCTTCGGGCCCTCAGGAACGTGGCTCCCGGACGGGTCCGCGGTCAGGGCAGGGTTCATGGGGGAGGGGATGGTCGTCCCATCGTCGGTATCCTCAGTCACCGCCGCTGTTCCCAAGATATGGTGGGATTTCTTTCAAAGGCGGTCGAAGTTCGAAATATACGTGGAGATGCTGGAGCTCATGAAAAGCGGCCCGATGACCCCCTTTGAGGTCGCTTTCTACGCGAGACTAAACCACAAGCGCACCAAGGAATACGCCGAGTTCCTCGCCGACGCTGGCTATCTACAGCCAGTAACCGAAGAGGGGAGGGTGCTCTATGCTCTGACGAACGAAGGCCAGGGCTTCCTGGACCGGGTGCAGACACTGCTTGTCGCGCCGGGCATCATCGAAGGCGCTAGTCACGAATATCAGCGTGACTTTTGAGATTCACAAAGCCTATATCGTGAAGCGGCGCCAAACATGGATGCTCTAGATGAAGGGGTTTCGGGAAGAGCCGTCTGAGATTACCGATGAAGAGCCAAACCGTCGATAGAGCGTCTAGGGATCTGTAGGTCAGAATCTCGGCAAAGTGACTCGCTGAAAGAGATCGACCCCACTAGACCTTCTGCAGCAGCAAAGCGACGAGTACGGGCCATTCCCGCAGAACTCGTGAACCCCTGACATGCATGCGCTACACGACAACATGGTCTTGGCGACAAGCGCCTTGGTTATGAAATGCTCCGAATTACTTTCTGTGCTTTACTGTGCTCTAAAGAAAAAACGGAGAGCGCTGGATGGCTCTTCATCGGTTTGGCAGCGTGATATTCACAAAGACGGCGCCCTTCGGCTTTGATCTGGCTAGATAGAAGAGGTGCGCGGTCGCAGGCTTCAGCTTCCGCCTTTGATCCTCATTATGCGGTTGCGGCCCATCATTGCCCAATACTCCACTTCTGCGCCCGGTGCCAGGTTCCCGGTCAGCTCGGCCATCTCTTCTGCTGTGGGTTTCGGCGTCTCAAGGACTTCAAACGTGGCAAGATCCATGATCTGAACGGTGTTGTCCATGATAGAGGTGACCTGCCCTGACCTCTTGTCTATCATGGGGATGTCGACCCTAGACTCGGCAGGCGCCACGTAACTCTTCTTCGACCCGGTGAAGAGCGATAGGGCCACCAGCCTTACCTTCGCGCTCCCGTGTTTCCCCGGCTTGAAGTGTTCGCGGCTCACGACCTTACACGGTTCGTCGTCGATGATGATGTAGCTCCCTTCTTTTACGCTGCCAAGTTCGGCTGGCCTACTCAAATTGTAACGGGCCTGGCTCGCCGAACAAGCTAAATAAACGTCTCATCGGCTGACCGTTCGTCCGGGCAAATGGAGTTGCGTCTGACGTCGGCTTTTTCGGCAAGGCAAGATTGAATCTTTGAAGGCATCCCCTATTGTCTGAGCCGGCATACATCCTCGACTCCACGGCGTTCTATGCCGGGATTCCATACCAGGGGAGCGGACGCTATTACACGACTTATCTGGTCCTCGAGGAGGTCAAGCACCACAACGTCGGCGCCTCTCTCATACACAGCCGCGTCCAGGTGACCGAGCCGTCTCCCGAGTCTCTCACCAGGGTGAGGGGCACGGCTACGAAGACCGGGGACATCGGGGCGCTGTCTCAGACCGATCTCTCGCTGCTCGCGTTGAGCCTTGACCTCATGAACAGCGAAGGGGGAGCGAGCCTGGTCACCGATGATTTTGCCGTCCGCAACGTCGCCGAAGTCCTTTCGATCCCGCTGGCGCAGACTTCGTTGAAGGGCGGCGAGTGGAGGAACATCACCTGGAAGATCTATTGCCGGGGGTGTGGGAAGACCTACACCAACCCGAAGCTGACCGTCTGCCCTGTGTGCGGCACCCAGCTCGTCAGGAAAGCATCGAGCAGCTGAACGCGGGAAACCGTCCAGGTTCGTATATATCGGAGAAGCTCCCCAAGGAGAGCCGCATTTGGACTGGACAGTACCTGCTTTCGCAGTCGGTGGAGCCGCATTGCTCGTCACAGCATACAAGCTCACTCAGTTCTCCAAGGAGCCTGACGGCTGGTGGACCAGGGCGATACTTCAGGACAGGAGGGTCAAAGTCAGAACAGATTGGAATCTCTGCATGGGTGCGGGGAGCTGCACAGAGCTTGCTCCCGGGATGTTCAGGCTCGACTGGAGCAAGAAGAAGTCCAGGTTCGACCCTGCGCCGTTAGAGGTGCACGATGACGAGAACGCCAAGGCCGAGGAGATATTCCGGGCGGCCCAGTCATGCCCTTACAGGGCGATAGTCCTCGAGGACGCAGTGACCGGCGAGCGACTCTTCCCCACATGAGGGGACCCCCTACTCGCCTCACATCCCAATAGAAACATCTTTCATTGGTACGCTCAGGTTTTGCTACTAATACCAAAGATACTACTGCACTTATATACGACTGGTTGTTTACTGAAAGTGAGTAGAAATTGAGATACCCTAGAACATCGGTTTTGCAGGTTTCAGACAGGTGCCCCCAGTGCGGCAAGAGGTCACTGGTCGAGGACGCGAACACGGGCGAGCTCACGTGCAACAGCTGCGGCTTCGTGGTGACCGAACGAGCGATCGATCGCGGCCCAGAATGGCGGTCATTCAGCGACGAGAAAGGCGAGGACAAGGCGCGCACCGGCGCTCCTACGTCGATCACCTACAGAGACATGGGTCTCTCCACCATGATAGGGAAGTACAACAGGGACGCCTCAGGACGGGCGTTCGGTTCCACGATGCGCAGCAGCATCGACAGGCTCAGGAAGTGGGACAACCGCTCTCCGGCCTTCGGCAACCAGGAGAAGAATCTCAGCATCGCTCTGCGAGAACTAGAGAAGATGTCCGACAAGCTCGGCGTGTCGCAGGCTGTGAGGGAGCGCGCAGCTTACATCTACAGAAAGGCCTTGGAGCGCGGGCTCCTACGAGGGCGTTCCATCATCGGCATATCTGCAGCTTCGCTCTACGCGGCGATGAGGGACACGGAGACCCCGAGGACGCTGAAAGACATCGCGGCTGCCAACAACCTCGAGAAGAAGGCTGTGGCGCGGGACTACAGGATCCTGGTCAAGGAGATGGATTTGACGATGCCTGTCGCAGACGCAGCAAGGAACGTGAACAGGATAGCTTCGAGCGTCGGCCTCTCTGAGAAGGTGGCCCGTAAGGCCATCGAGATCGTGAGGATAACCGAAGAGAAGGAGATATCAGCCGGCAAGTCTCCAATGGGGCTTGCCGCAGCATCTCTCTATCTTGCGGGGGTTATCGAAGGAGAGGTCAAAACTCAGAAGGAGATAGCAGAAGCTGCGGGAGTCACCGAGGTGACGGTCAGGAACAGGTACAAGGGACTGAGGGCTGACATCGGCAAGCAGCTCGGGCTAGACGAAGAGCAACCAACTGGGATTGCCGTCGTCCAGAACGTTCCCACCGTTTAGATAGCTTCCCAACAGAAGGGAAGGCGTGGCTGAGAGCTCCCCGAAGTCTGGCCCCAGCTATTCTTCCCTCCTGAAGAACAGGTCCTTTTCATTTCTCTGGATCGGCCAACTCGTCTCACAGTCCGGAGACGCAGTGTTCGACATCGCCCTACTCTGGCTCGTCTGGGTGACCACGCAGTCTACTGCGCTCGTGGGGCTGACCCAGGCTGCAGTGCTCGTCCCAGCTGTTCTTGTTTCCCCCTTCGCAGGGGTCTACGCGGACAGGACCAACAGGAGGAACTTGATCGTCCTGAGCAACGTGGCCCAGGGGATCGTCACGGCCGGGGTCTCCGTCCTTTACGTGCTTAGCGCCCTAGACTTCTCCGTCCTCATCGTCCTGGTCCTGCTTCTCTACAGCTGTGCCCAATTCTACAGGGCGGCGAGTAACGCCATCGTCCCCAGCATTGTCAGCAGAGAGAACATCGGGGCCGCCAACGGTCTCTTCTCGCTGACCCAGTCTGCCAACCAACTGATGGGATACACCCTCGGAGGGGTGATCATAGGCGTCTTGGGCCTCGCAGTCCCCATCACCTACGACAGCCTGACCTTCTTCGCGGCCGCCTTCCTAGTGCTATTGATAGCGAAGGGGCACGGCCAGGCTAGGCCTTCGGGCAGCCCCGACGGTGCGAGTTCCTTCACGAAGGATTTCCGCGAAGGCCTGAGCTACGTCAGGCAGAGCAGGTTCTTTCTGGAGTTGATGTTCCTAGGAGTCGTGGTCAACTTCTTCGCCACGGCTGTGTTCGCCATCCTCGCGCCTTACTCGGAAGTCTGGGTGCACGGGGGCTCATCGACTTACGGTTTCCTCTCTGCAGCCTTTGCTCTGGGCACCATCGTCGGGTCCGTATTGATTGGGAAGGTCAACTTCAGGGCTTACGTAGGCAAGCTCCTTTTCTTCGGGGTCATCGCTTCCGGCGGCATCCTCATCCTGCTCGGTCTAATCCGGAGCATCCCGCCCGCGCTTGCAGCTTTCTCTGCAGTAGGAGTCATCCTGGCGGTCGTGAACGTCCCACTCAACACCCTCTTTCAGACGAAGGTGCCCAAGGAGATGCTGGGCCGCGCCGGAACCGTGCTCAGCGCGTCCTTGACGGCGGCCCAGCCCATAGCAGCGGTCTTATCGGGCGTCCTGGCAGGAATCTACTCCATCGGCGCAGTCATCACGGTGTCGGGGGTTGCAGTGATGGTGGCCACCGCGGTGCTGTATTTCGTCTTCAAAGAGCTGAGGAATGTAAGCTACTAGAAAGAAGTGGACCGGGGGGGAATTGAACCCCCGACCTCCCGCGTGCGAGGCGGGCGTTCGTACCGCTGAACTACCGGCCCTTGTTTTCGGCCTCGTCGCGTAGCTCGTATAAGAGTTAGTGGACCCTGCAGACTTCCGGCGCGCGTCGCTTATGCGACGACCGCTCGTAACGGTCCACCAAAGCCTTCACCACGTCCGGTTTCATTCTTAGCTTGGCAGCCGTTTCTTCGACCCCCTTCTTCTGGTCGACGTGCAGTCTAAGGACCCCGTCGATGATGTTGTAGCTCATCCCTAGCTCGCCCTCTGCCGTCTGACCGGGCCAAAGCCTTGGGCTGCTCCGTTTCGAGATGACCCTCCTGCTGATGCCGAGTATCTCCCCTAGCTTCCTCACCTCGGTCTTGTACAGGTCTCCGATTGGAAGGATGTCTACTCCGCCATCTCCATACTTGGTAAAGTACCCCACGAGAGCCTCAGACCTGTCTCCCGTGCCGACGACGATCTTGTTCGACAGATTGGCGTGGTAATAGAGCAGAGACATCCTGATTCTCGCCCTCAGGTTCCCCTCGGCCAGCCTGTCCCGTTGCAGTCCTTTCAGGAACGCCCTGTGGATGGGAGCGATATCGACGACCTTCGTATCCGCGCAGAGCTCTTCGGCTATGGACGACGCATCCTCAATGTCCACTTCAGGCGTGACGCGCTTGTCGGGCATTATCAGACAGGTCACACGTTTGTTCCCCAGCGCCTCCACTGTGAGATAGGCTGTCACGGCCGAGTCGATGCCGCCGCTCAATCCAAGTACAGCGCCGTCGACATGAGCTCGTTCAGCCCTGTCCTTGATGAATCTGACAATCCTCTCTCTCGCGGCCATGATGTCAATCTCGCTTCGGGGCAACCCGAAGATCGGTTCGTGAGGGCCAGAAATACCTTTTCAACCCCCGGTCACACGAAGGGGCTCGATGGCTGGCTTCGACCTGGATGACCGGAGATTCTGGCTGGCGAACGAGGCTGAAATCAAGAACGGAGACACGACCGACGTCTACTTCCGACACACCGAGCAAGTCCTCCGCAAGGGTGGATACAATCCGCGGGTCGTCATGGAGATCTACGCTCGTGACGTGCCATACCCGCAGAACTGGGGGCTCCTCACAGGCGTGTACGAAGTGGCGAAGCTCCTGGAAGGCACCCGCGTCAGCGTTTCGGCCATGGATGAAGGGACAGTCTTCCTGGCTGACTCAACCACTGCCATGTATGAACCCCTCCTCACCATAGAGGGGCGCTATCTCGACTTCCTCTGGTACGAAACAGCGATCCTCGGACTCCTGGGGTCTTCGACAAGCGTCTCGACCAGGGCCGCAAGGTTCAGGCGTGCAGCGGGGGCCAAGACGTTGCTCAGCTTCGGGACGCGAAGGGTCCACCCTGCTCTCTCCGCGCTAGTCGAGCGGGCGTGCTACGTCGCAGGGTTCGACGGCGTCTCCAACGTGCTTGGAGCGGAGCTCTTGCATGTCGCTCCCGCAGGAACCATGCCTCACGCGCTGGTCCAGATAGTCGGGGACCCAGAGAAGGCGTGGAAGCTATTCGACAGAGACGCGCCGAAGGAGGCGCCCCGGATTGCCCTCGTCGACACCTTCTGGGACGAGAAGACGGAGGCGGTCAGAGCGTTCGAGGTCTTGGGGAAGAGACTCTGGGGGGTACGCATCGACACCCCGGCATCACGACGGGGAAACTTCAGACAGATAGTCGAGGAGGTCCGTTGGGAGCTGGACATACGCGGTGGCAAGGACGTCAAGATTATCGCCTCGGGAAGGCTTGACGAAGACGCGGTTACCGGCCTATGCGACCTCGTGGATGGCTTCGGGGTGGGGACGGCAGTCGCCTACCCTCCAGCGATCGACCTAAGCGCGAAGATCGTCGAAGTCAGTGGTCCAGGAGGGACAGAGTTCAGGGCGAAGCGGGGCGGCCTCGGCGGTAGGAAGCAGGTCTATCGCAGGAAAGGGTTCAACGACGTCGTCACCTTGGAGAAGGGAGACGCGCCAGGCGAGGCCCTGCTCAAACCCTTGCTGGAAAAGGGACGTATCGTCAGGAGATATGAAGGGCTGGACTCGATAAGATCGCGAGTGCGAAGGCAACTCAAGGAGATTGGCGCATCCCAGCCGAAGATTTCGTGGAGGTGAGCCATGCCCAGGGCCGCGCTGTTAGTGGTTGACGTGCAAAACGACTTCTGCCCTGGGGGTGCGCTCCCGGTTCCCGGTGGAGACTCGGTCATCCCGGGCCTGAACATGGCCACCTCCGCCTTCGTCCGCGCGGGATTGCCTGTCTTCTTCACCAGGGACTGGCACCCACCGAACCACTGTTCGTTCAAGGCTCAGGGAGGGACATGGCCGCCACACTGCGTGCAGGGGACGACCGGCGCCGCATTCCATCCGTCCCTCGACCTTCCCCCGGGTTCGACCGTGATCAGCAAGGGTGACAGGAAGGACGCGGAGGCTTATTCGGGGTTCCAGGGGACTGACCTTGCGGCGCGGCTAAGGAGGATCGGGGTGACGAGCGTGTACGTAGGGGGGCTCACCGCCGAGTACTGCGTGAGGACCACCACGGAGGACGCCTTGCGGGAAGGGCTCCGGGTGGCCGTTTTGTCCGACTGCATCAAAGGGCTCGAGATCCATCCCGGCGACACGTCGGCGGCGATCGAGGAAATGAAGAGGGCGGGTGCGTCGCTCACGACATCGCGGGCCGTCATCAAAGTGATAGTCGGCACACAGCAATAGGGTCATCATCCCGGTCTTGAGGACCAGTCCAGATCGCCCGTCGTAGCACGCTGCGTGCCAGACCGAGAACTTTCTGCGTGTTTCTGTATTTATTCGTTCCCGGGCCAAGAAGGCGCCCGTTCGGTTTTATTAACGACATGAGCCTCGTCCGAACACCTTGAGCGACGAAAGGGAGGAGTACGCAAGCTGGTGGCTGGCCCTATCCAGAGACCCTGAGTACTACACCAACACGGAACAAGGACAGAAGGAACTCGCAGACATGATCCGCAAGGAGTCGGAGCGCCTCCTCGACGAGATAGGGAAGCTGGTCAAACCGACGAAGGAGATAATCTGGCTTTCCAACTACTGCAATTCCTGTCATTACTTCAGGTCCGAAGGAAGGAAGACGTCATGCGAAAAATGGCACGTTCGCATAGTGAAGCCGTTCCACGGGCAGGCTCTGTGGAAACAGATTCCCGCGAAGGCGGGAGGCGACGAGAAGGAGTTGGTGGTCGAGGGCATCGACTGGGACACCAGGTGGAAAGAGGTCTCGGAAAAGATAGTGGACATGGCCGTGGGGATGGTGAACGGCGGGTACCCGTACTTTTGCTACAAGGGAACCTAGGCCTAGGCCGAAGAGAGATACTGGTCAAGCTTCTGCGGGCAACGGGCACACGCGCGGAAACCTGCTTCGGAGAAGATTAATCTCCTAGTCTGCTCTACTCGCGCTAGGATGACCACCGATCGACGGTTCGCCCGTTTCAATGCGAGAGATACGTCAGGCCCACTCGCCACTCATGTGGTGCCGGAGGGGGGAATGTGCCTCTCGGCGTTCGTGGTGCTCACGGAGGCAGGCAGCCCCAACCATGTCCTCCTCGGACACCTGAACAGTAACGCCAACTGGGATCACATCGGCGGGCTCGATTCAGAAAGGGTCACGGCGCACTCCAACGGGTGGATGATTCCTTCTTGCCATCTACTGCTGAAGGAGTCTCCGCAGGAAGCAGCCAGGCGTGTTTTGGACGAGCAGCTCGGGCTCAAGGACGTCGCGCTCTCAGAGCCTAAGGTCGTGTCTGAAGTCTACGCGCCAAAGAGATTTCCAGACCTTCCGAGCCACTGGGACCTGGAGTTCATCTTCCGCGGCGTTCTGCCCAGGCGGGAGCTTCCGACGGTGACGGCTTGGAAAGAGCTTTCCTTCGTCGATGTAAGCAGGACAAAGAAGTCTGAGATAGCGAGGTCCCACGAGGACGTCCTCGAATCTGCAGGCTTCAAGTTCGCTGGTATGACCTAGACGATGAGGGGCCCTGGGTGGGATCTGAGTCCAGATATATGGGCTCAAATTCTTCACAAACCGCCTCCCAAGCACCGCAGGCCGGTCCTAAAGCCTAGGGTCGCGTTCCTGCCCGTTGGCGTCGATAGGTTCGAGTGCGGTCATCGCCGCCCGGTGTACCATGCCAGAAGTGGACCCGAATCCGGTTCGAGTCCTGCGTTTTGACTGCACCCACCGAGCCATGCCACACCACCTAGACGCACCATATTTGTGCACCGATGAAATGGGGCAGAAGTCGGGAATGAGAGGGCGTACGAAGGGCATTCCTTGGAGACTGACACCAGATACTGGATTAATTACCTCGTCCAGGAATGATCGGCCGCGGTTCAGTGACAGCCCAGCGGGTCGAGGGGCCTCCAGAGGAGGCAACTTCCGCGACAAAACGGTGAGGACCGCAGCACACCATAGGCAGGACCAACCGATTTCAGATGAAATGGAGCCTAGTCAGTCCTAGTGAACTGGTATTTCGTCGCCCATTCAATCAATTCACGTAGCTCGTTCTTGACTTTGAACTGGTAGGCCTGAGCGTTCCCAATCTTCCCTTCGGGGGCTACGAAGCCCTTTGCTGAGAGCCTCTGAAGGACCTTCTGGACGGTCTTGAAGCTCAGACCGGTCGATTCTTCGAGCATCGGAATCGTTTGTTTCATGCTACCGACTAGGAAAGCCTGATCAAGGACCCTCGCCTCGGGACTACTGAAGACTGACGACAGCGGCCCCGAGGTTTCGTACCTCACCTTCACTCGCCACTCACCTTCCTACCCAAGCCTAGGCCGCTACTTAGGACTTTGGAATAAACTCCAAAGTTATGCTACCAGGTACAAGAACGCGCACGGGCAGAGGGGCCGTCGAACTCTGCGCGTATCGCGTCAAATTCCCAACAGGGCATCAAACCCACGGGTTCACTTACTCCCATGTCCGAGGCGGAATCCATAACTGTGTCCGTGTGAGGTATGATGCCCGAGATGGTCGACGTCCTCGTTACCGTTCACGGGGGAAGGGAGGACCTACCCGCATAATGTACAGAGCGGACCTAAGCTGGTTCGCCTGCCAAGTGATGTCACGGCACCTAATGGCCAAGGGCTCCGTCCGGGCCAACGCAGAGGGCGGGAAGAGACGATACGGGCTCACATCCACAGGCTTGGATGTCTTGGGCCGATTCTTGAAAGCGACGGAAGAAGTGAGAACCTAGATCTCGTCGTCTTCGCATTCGCCATGGTCTATTTGTCCCGATTCGATGGGTTTACCGTGCAAATCCGGCGCGGGTCGGGGGAAACCCCACACCTTACTGTTCATTGGCGGCCTGAATTGGTGAAATTAGAACGAACCTTCCGATAACCCTTATCCGCCCATATGAAGAATGCCACGCTCCGGACCATTGAAACACTCTAGCCGGGAAGCCTCTAGGACAGGGGTACTGAAGAGACTTGGATACCTAATTTTCCTCTTGCTCGGGACGCTGCTGATCGTATTCGCGTACGTCTTCAGCGGGCAGGCTCTGTTGTTCAACGTTCTCATCTCTCTCGGAACTGTTACCTTGGCGATACCTATGATCCAAATATTGTGGCTGATTGTCGGTGGAGAGCCAGCCCAGGCTATTATAAGGGAAATGCAAGATACAATGCGATTGGAAGGATTGGGCCTTCAAAGGTTCTACCAAACGAGATCAGACGTCGACTTTCAAAACGAATGGCTGAATTACATGAAGAATGCAAGCGAGGTCGATATTCTTGCTCACACTGGATATCGCTTCCAGCTTCAAGAAGCCAAGTTCCTGGAGATGCTTGAGGAAGGCGTCAAGTCGAGGAAAAGGCGGTACAGGATAGTAACGTATAGTGCAGACCCAAGCAACATCGTCACTCAGCTAACCGGCAACACAGAAGGTGACTTAGATAGACTGAGGACCCTGATTGGACTTAGTCTGAGTAAGCTTGACCCGATTATTAAGCACGATGACAAGAAGCGCCCCCACTTGCAGGTCAGACTCTTGGAGAACCACTTCATGTACTTCTACATTCTAAGAGCTGACGACAAGATGCTTGTGTCTCCGTATATGACGCACTTAACTGGCACTCACGCGCCTACGTTCCAGGTGACCGGCAGGAGGTCGGGGTTGTTTGAAATCTACAGAAAGGAATTTGAGAGGGTTTGGGAGCTTTCCACGGAGTATCATCCCGCGTCGCCTTGATTCTTCTTATTAACTTGGGAGTGAATTGAATGTCCGTGAAGAGGACCGATAGATTCACTTCATTGGTGGAGACGAAAGAAGAGCTCAGCAGGCCAGCCTTCGAGAGGTGGTTGGAACAGCCCGATTTTTCCGAGGGGCTCAAGGCGGCATTCTACTACTTGGACCATCGTTTGATAACAGAAATCTACGATCGGCACATCGACGAAACCCTGCAAATGGTGCATGAATTTATCCGAGGATTTGATACGACACTGAGCAAGCGTATCCCGGACGATCAGGTTCCTCTGGCTTTTGGGATTTTAGCCAGTCTCCTTGTTGAAGTAGGGCAATATCGGCAGGAGGTCGTCGCTAACGACCCGAAGTTCGTAGCATTAAGACAAGAAACAAGCTTCGCTCTTTCACATCTATTGGCTACAAGGATATTTGATTCCATTAGCCAAGACGTAAACGACGAAGTCGTTCCATTGCTGTCCGAGTGCGCCAATAGGTACTATCCGTACCGCGTAATTCTTGCTGGGGTCGCGGCCGAGAGACTTTTCGACATGACCTCGAGGACGCACGACACCAGGACCAAGAGAGTGCTTGAAGGAATTTATGGACTGAAGTATCCACGATTTGGGACTTCGGGCATACGGGGGATTTGGGGGCGTGACATTACCAGGAAACGTGTGGAATTCGTAGTCCAAGCAATTTGTGAGTATATGGACAGGACCGAATCAAGGAACAGAAACATAATCCTTGGCTATGACAGCCGACTCCACGCCGACGAGCTTGCAAGATGGGTAGCAGGAACCTTCCTTGCAAATCACTTCACGGTCTCGCTCACAAGGCGCGATACGCCCACCCCTGTAGTCAACTTCTGGGCGACGGAGCATCTGAAACAAGAAGTCGCTGGGATAGTGGTCTGCACAGCCAGCCATAATCCCCCTGAATGGCATGGAGTGAAGTTTTCCTTGCGGAGTGGCGTTCCCGCACCCACCTCGGTGACCGATTGGATTGGGGCACGCACGAACTTACACATGATAATGAACAGTCCGAGTTCTTCAGCAGACCTTGCGGCAGCCTCAAATTTTGGAACGCTTTCGGTCTTCGACCCGGCAAAAGAGTATCAAAACTGGGTCCTGTCAAAAGCCGAAGGGGTCGGCGTGAACCTCACGGCGATAAAGGAATGGTTCCAAGACAAAACAATTGCGATTGACGAAATGCATGGAGCAGGCCGGGGATATCTAGGAGGAATCATTGACAGCTTGGGGCTAAACTTCAT
The DNA here is from genome assembly GCA_021807225.1 of archaeon. Next base: position 106,292 of record JAKAPI010000001.1, read on the forward strand.
CGTTTCTCACGGCACGAGGGACCCCACCTTTGGTGACCTAGCTTACGCAAACCCCGAAGAGCCCTTTGTCTCCCAACTTCAGCATCTCGTACGAAAGACGAGGGCGGCAGTGGGGTTGGCCATGGACGCAGATGCGGACAGATTCGGAGCAATCGATGATGATGGTACCTTCTTCTCCGCCAGCCAGGTGATAATGATGATGATTGACCACCTATTGCGAGACAGGATGATGAAAGGTAAGATCATTCACTCTTTCACGACTACTCCAGCCATCGCAGAAGTGATAGAGAAATCGGGATTTGGGACTAACGTTGAGAAACCCAATCAAGCTCTCGTGCCTCCGTACGCGTTGCACCCGTTCTATGGGGTTAGTCTCGGGCAGCGTGAGATGCTCGCTGGGCTTCCGACGTTCGTTACAATGGTAGGGGTGAAGTACCAGGCCGAAGCTATGACAATGGACCGGCAGTACAAAGTCACATCCAATCCCAACTTCAGGCAGTCGTTCATTCTATCCGCAGAAGAGAGCGGTGGGATGACATCAAAAGGTCACATTTCTGACAAGGACGGTCTATGGGCAGATTTGCTAGTGCTTGACTTGATGGCTTTCAATCGAAAGCAATTAAGAGAAATCTGGAGCGATCTGACGAGGCGATTGGGCTGGGTCCCTCATTTCGGACGAATAGACGTTGACGGAACTGACGAAATGAAGAGCGCACTGGTCAACTACTATTATGACAATCCTACACGCGCGATTGGAGGTCTTGCACCCAAGTACGTAGGAGGAATTAGGCACGACTTCACGGAAATCCAATTCGGAACGCCGCAGAAAATCATTGCGAGATTGATTATACGTGCCTCTGGGACGGAGCCTATTTGCAGAATTTACACAGAAGCGAGCTCAGAGGAAACTCGAAGAGCGCTCGAGCTTGACGTGTTGTCGAAGTTTGACGAGGTCGCATCGTCCGAGGTATCAAAGGCCAAGACATTGTGGCAACTCATTGATTACCTAAAGGTGACTCCCCCGCTTCGTGGGGTGGTCTCCACTGTACGGGAGAGAATTAGGTTTCTATCAATGGACGGCGGAGATGTTTCAACCAAGCTAAGAGATGAGCTGTTGAACCTGGTTGAAAAGTTGGACACTCGAAAGCGTGAGCTCGTGGAGCTGTGGATTCCCAAGATCGAGGAGTGGTCTACCCAGCCTCTCCATGTACTTCCCGATTTCGCGGAACTGCGCAGAGGAATAATGGCGTTCGACTTCGATGGGACTTTGGTACACAAGGGCGATACAGCGTTCAGCGGGGCTCCTGAATTCGCGGCACTCTTGAAGCTGGGTTGCAACTTGGCGATACTAACAACTGGTCCAATAGATGCGATCCACGGGAAGCTGGTTCTTCCTTTGAAGAGGGAACTGCAAAGCTCAAGGCAAATTGGTCTAATGACCGGCTTGACAATCTACTCCGATGGCGCAGGTAGGAAATTCAATTTGGACAAACAGGGCAGGTTAATGGAGAATCTTGGATTCAGGCGCCAGGCGCTAATCCCTCTCACCGATATTCGTCTCATGAAGTCGGTCGCAGATAGGGCTGTTCGCGAGGCACTCCCGCTCCTCTCTGACAGGAAAGGTCTGGAAATTACTACTAGAAAGAACGTCCAGTTAGTCATAGCACCCGTGGAAGGACGAAACCGCGACAAGTTGATTTCAACCATGAGCAAGCTCATTGCAAGGGCGAGAACGAAGGAGAGCTACCAAATAAGACGAAGCGGTAAATCCCAGGTCGAAGTCATTCGAGCGGGAACCGATAAGAAACGGGCATTGGTCGACCTGATGAGCACATTGCACGTCCCTGAAAGTAAGGTTATCTATTTCGGAGATGAGTTCCATGAGGGAGGGAATGACATGGTGATTGCCGACCTTAAGGTGACAAAGGTGGCTCTAAGCGTTCAGGCCAGCCCCACTGGTATTCCAGGTATCTTGTATGTTGGTCCGACTGATATCACAAACTTGCTTAAGGAGTGGAGAAAGAACGTCATCTGATGCGCCGCGGCATACTGTGCTCGAGACGACGGGCGACAAGGCCCTTAAGGCGAAAGAGTTTGAGAAGGCAATAGCGAGCTACAAGGAGGCGATCGTACTCGCTCCCAACCCGACAGATGAAGCAGAGTTCAATCACAAGATAGCCCTATGTTACAGGATGATTGGTGATTTTAGAAGCTACTACACATATGAGAGATTGGCCGCAGATCATTACAAATCTATTGAGGGCCCGGTTTCAACAGGCCAGTCCGCAGATTTCCTCAAGGAAGCTGGTGACGTGCTTTCCATCGCATCTTTGCGAGACCTTTCACGACTAGCCTACGCAAAAGCGAGCGAATATTTCCGAGATACCTCCGGGTTAGAAGAAGAGACCGACATGCAGCTTGCCTGGGCTGCCTGGGCTGAAGTATGTGAAGCAAAAAGTCTCTCACCCCCAGAGTCCAAGGCCCATTGGCTTGAGGCCGCAGTCGCCTTCGAGGAAGCAGCAAGAGCCTCCGAGCCAGAATTCCAAGAATCGAGGCTATCACGAAGTCATCAGTGCTATGCCATGGCAAATCTGGCTTCAGGAGATATTGCTGGAGCCGCGAGAGAACTTAACAAGGCCCGAGGGTACAGAAAGGACGATGACCGTTTAGCGATCGCGACCTTAGCTATCGATTGTCTGCTAGCCCTGACCAATGAAACGACTTTTGAGGGTGCAGAACAAGGGCACGCCAAGGAGACAGTTTCGGGAGTCACCAAACTGACAAAACATATTGAAAGAGTGGCAAACTATGGAAGCGATTTGACCAACGCGCTCAGGGTTCTCGCACAGCGCCTCGCAAGACCCGGAGGGCCCAATAAAGAAGAGAAATTAGTCTTAGCACGAACAGTCGAGACCTTCGCTCTGTGAAAGAGATGCTTTTACCACCCCATCTATGTACCTTGGTGCTGCGACATAATGTACGATGTCACCACCTTGGGGAGAATCGGCATCGATTTCTTTCCGATTGGGAACAAAGCTCGCCTATGGAATGCCTCGAGTTTTGCGAAGTACCTTGGGGGACCTGCCGGCAATGTCTCAATTGGAACCTCACGTCTTGGGCTGAAGAGCACAATCGTTAGTGCCATTAGCGACGACCAATTTGGGCAATATATCCAGGACCAACTAGCGAAGTACGGCATTGAAACGACCTACCTGAGTACGAAGCCCGGGAGCAAAATGCGGATTGACTTTATCGAGTCGATTCCAGGGGAAGAAAGTCGGTATGTCTCCTACTGGGAAAGTTCTCCCGATTTGCAAATCAGCGAGAATGACATAATAAACGACGGAATCCGATCAACCAAAGCTCTCGTCACAGATGCAACCAACCTTGCAAGGGCTTCATCGAGGAGGGCTGCACTACTTGCCATGCGCACAGTGAGGGAGGAAGCAGGGATTTGCGTCCTTAACCTCGATTGGCGGCCAGCTCGCTGGGTGGGAGTCAGCAAGAAAATGAGGACTACGTATTACAAGAGAGCGATGAACCTAGCGGACACGATAGTAGGAAACGAAACCGAGTTTGTAGACGCGGCGGGGCTCGGGTCGATCGATCGACTGGTCGAAATGAGTTTGCTATCTGGCAAGACTTACATCGTGACCGAAGCAGGCAAAGGCTCGGAATACATAGCTGAGGGGAAGAGGACGACGGTCCCCGCCTTCAGCATCAATCCGGCGAAGACAATTGGCGCTGGAGACGCGTTCACATCTGGAATAGTCTATGCTCTCTTGCATGCGTGGAATCCGACTAAAATGCTGCTCTTCGGGAACGCAGTAGCTGCGTTGTCGATGTCGGGCAAATCCTGTTCCGATTCGCTTCCAACATTGAAAGAAACCCTGAGGTTCATGAAATCTAATGTTGCCAAAATGTGGGGCGCCAATGCTCATTCCTGAAGAAACGGGTGTAAGCAAGGCAACCTGACAACTTGTCGCCCAAATCGGGTACTCCGGCTCTGGAAGAGCCAAGGGGAGTTTTGGGGGGCTGCTTCGACGTAAGGTCTGGGGTTCTTGAACCTAGGGCGCTGCTCCAACGCCTACCGGGTGCTTGCAGTCAGGACAGACCCCTTCAATGATTCTTTCGCAGCCCTTGCCGCACCTGCACTTGCGGTTGCCCCGGCATCTGTAGCACACTCTGGCCGCCACGGTCGGGACCGGTAATAAGATGGAACGTCAAGACTCGGACTCTTGGAAATCGCACTAATGCTCAGAGCGTCCCCTGCTTGGGCCGAGCCCTGGCCAAATCGGTCGGCTCGTAGCCGTTGCCGACCATCGTCAGGAATCCCTTCTCGACGAGCGATTTTAAGATTCGTGAGACGGATCTCTTGCTGATCGTTATCCCGACGCCTCGCAGCTCTCCTCTGTAGATGGTCAGCTTGGCGAACTTCTCCCCCCCAATCTCGACCTCCTCCACGTCCTTCCACCTCAGCCACTGTACCGACCCTATCCTGGATCCGGAGGAGCAGAGGAAGAGCACCAGGCACTTCATCCTCAGGTCGGCGACATCGACCACCCTGCGGACCTCCTCCAGGGTAGGCGCCCTGTCCTGCCCCGCCTTCTTCGCGCCCGGGACGAACTCGTTGACGTACCCCCACTTCACCTCCTCCACCCTATTGATCTCAAGGAACTTCTTCACCGAGTCCCTGAACGCGGTGGTCGTGGACGTGCTCGACTTCCCCGTCTCCTGGATGAACCCGATGAAGCGCTCCTCGAACTCCCTGGGGTGCGACCTCGCTGCCGCGACGAGCTCGTCAGGGGTCATCTGAGCCTCACGGAGGTATTGCTGGATCCTTCCAAGGTACCCCTTCTTGGTCGCGTCAGAGAGCCTGGCCGAGCCCAGCAGCCTCTGCACGGATTCTTCAGTTGGCGGCGGTTTGCGGAACTTCAGGGTCATCCGGGCTCTGGGCTATTATAGAGCCCGGGCATTTAACGCCCAATGACTAGAGCCCAGATATAGGGGCCCTGGGTGGGATTTGAACCCACGATCGAGAGGTCCACAGCCTCCTATGCTAACCAAGCTGCACCACCAGGGCCACGAAGTGCGGCGGGCCGCTCGACCGCCTTTATGTCTTAAGTCGTTCTCTTCGGCTAGAGCGCTTTCTTGATGGCTTCGAAGTCGGGATACTTCCCCGGGTTCTCACCCACCCACTTGTAGACGAGCTTTCCGGAGCCGTCGGCGACGAAGATCGCCCTATTCGCCCCGTCATAGCCTTTCATCCCGCCGAGGTCCTTCCATACCACTCCGTACTTCTTGATCGCGTCTCTCTTGAAATCGCTAAGCAGAGCGAAGGTGAGCCCGTGCTTCTCCGCGAACGCCTTGTTGGCGAAAGGCGGGTCGACAGAAATGCCCACCACAGTGGCATCCAGCTTCTGAAGCTCGTCGTGCATGTCTCTGAAAGCACACATCTCCTTAGTGCATACACCTGTGAACGCTCCCGGGTAGAAAGCTAAGATTGTCTTCTTCCCCTTCGCTAAGAAGTCTTTTGTCTTCTTCAGCTCGAGGTTGGTATCGTATAGCGCGAAGCTTGGGATCTTGCTGCCTATGCTGAGCATAGAACGTCTCTCGGGTTGCCATGTATTAATTCTGCTGATATGTATCTCGTGTGGGTGAGAAAGTGTCGCGTCCTAACGGCAGGTAAACTGCATTCGCTGAGGTCAGAGATGCACGGTGGCGGCCTCGTTGAACTTCGCCGGTCACCGCGTGGATTCAAACCTCCAGCAGTAGAGGTCAGCTTCTGCTCTTCAGATAGACGTCTATCCGCTGCTGCAGATCAGCGTTCACTTCTGAAATCGTCCTGCCGCCGTCCACTCTTACAATTCCATACTTCGCCTCCATCATGGTGAACTCCCTGGCAATCCTTCTCTGATAGAGGACAAACGACTCGTAGAGGTTGTCGGAGAGCCCGAGATCAGCGCCGGACTCGTAATAGTCGAGCGAGCCGTACTTCTGGAACACCCTGTGGAACAACTCTTCCGGAGGCACGTCGAGGTAGAATACCATGTCAGGCGTGACAGCGAAGCCGAAGAGGTTGTGCGACCACACCCTTCCTATGCCTCTGACCGTACTTCTTGCCATAAGGGTATAGATGTACCGGTCTGCGAGGACCACGTATCCTGCGTGAAGGGCAGGTATGATTTTGTGCTCGAGCTGGTCCGCGAAGTCTGCCGCATAGAACAGCGCGAGCGTCTTTTTGCCCAGCGGGAGCTTATGCTTCGCCTCGAGGATCCCTGCTCCGATCAACTCCGACCTCTTCAGCCCGGTGGTCACTACCGCATGGCCCGCTGCTTCAAGGTAGCTCGTAATCAAATCAATCTGACTACTCCTTCCGGAGCCGTCCGGGCCTTCTATGACTATCAGGCTGCCCTTGGACTCGGTCTGCTTCATGTAGGAGATGCCTTCGCCGAAGAACCTCAGCGGCCTTGAGGTGAGTTGCTGGGTCACTTTGTGCTATCCCCGTTAGGTTCTGGCATGACCGTAGCAAACCGTGCAGGCAAGAACCTTCTCACATGTTGGCGCATCTGGCTCTGCTGCTCTTCGATGTCGAGAGTCGCATCGATGACCGCGAAGCCGTCTCTTTTGATCATACCGTCGTACTGTTCGACGATCTTCGATTGAAAGATCCTGTAGCTCTCGTACTCGTCGTTACTCAGATTGAGGTCCATCCCTGCCTCATAGTACTTCAGCTTCGGCCGTCCCTCCAATATCCTGTCCATGGCGACCTCGGGGGGCAACCGGAAGTAGAACGTGGCATCAGGGACCTTCGCGAAAGAATAGATCTTCCTCACCCAGGATGGTGTGCATCCCCTGACCACGTCTCTTGCGTAGGCGGTGTAGATGTACCGGTCGGCAAGGACGAAGTAGTCCGCCTCGAGCAGCGGAGAGATGTTCCTCTCATATCTGTCCGCGAAGTCTGTCGCATGAAGCAGGCTGAACGTCGTCGGGGTGAGCAGCGCCTTCTTCTTCCCCTTCGAAGTAATCTCCTTTACCACGTCGGACGAGTTCCACTCGGTGAAGAACACGTTCAGTCCGAGACTCCTCAGCCATTTGTCCAAGAGGTGCAACTGAGTGGATTTACCAGAACCATCTATCCCTTCGACGACGATGAGCCTGCCGCGGGCCCTTCCAACGGAGTTGCCGGCCGACCTCTTCATGCCCCTATCTGCCCACCCTGACCAGCCCTGCATGCCTTTCCCTTTCCTTCACTCCCACGAAAATCGTCACGGGTTTCTTGGCGGCCGTCGCTAGGGCTAGCGCGGCCGTCCTCGCCAACTCCAGCGGGAACGGTCCCTCGCTCCCAATCACGCTGATCCTCAGTCCGTTTGAATACGCGACCCTGAACTGAGCCCTGGACTTATCGAGTATCTCGAGCAGCCTCAGGCATGCTCCCATCTTCTTCATCACCTTGGCATCGTCGTAGATCATATCGCGATACTGATGGGCGATCCAGTTCGAGGCCCTCGGTTTCCGCGAGCGGACGACAGAGACAGCCATCAGAAGCTGGTCCTCGTGACTCATAGGCAGGTCTTCACTCATCAAGATACCAAACACTGCGTTTGCATCGGCTTCGGCCGAATCTGGAGAGCGTCCTCTTCTCGCCGCCGCAAGGATGATTCTCCGCTGCCGTTCGTCGATGATTCCGTTCCTCATCATGCAGTTGAGAAGCTCCTCGTCATCTCCGAGCCCTGAGGGACGAGGCTTGGCCAGCAGGCGCTCGATGTCTTCTCTTTGTGCGAGGTCGGAGGGACGGGCGCTTCTTTCAAGGAACTCCACGAGAACCCCGTCTCTAAGCCCATGCGTGCTTACCGTCATCGACCTGAACCCAAGTCTCTTCATCAACATCTTGACCACCAGCGTCCCGGCCGCCATGGTCTCAGACCTCCCTTCGCCTATGGCGTCGATCTTGTTCATTTCAGTGACCTTCAGTTTGAAGAATTCCCTGCTCATCTTCTGGACGGATTCCGCGTTTACGGTGTAGTTGTGCACCTTATCCAAAGGGTAGTTGTTCTCATCAAGATCGTATCGCGCCATCCCCCTTACCGTCCCTCCCGTGCCCACAAGCGTCGTATCCCTGGCCAAACCAAGCTCGCGTCTCGAAGGCAGCAGCTCCAGCACACGTTCGGCCATTTTTGCCCTGTCCTTGCGGGAGAACTTCCCATCCTTACCAGAGTATAACGAAGTGAGCTTGAGTGCGCCAAGGGGGAGTGACAGCGTACGCCTGACCCTGGACCTTTCTGCATACGCGACCTCTAAACTTCCACCGCCCAAGTCGAAGTACAAGATGTTAGAAGCGTCTACGGCCCTGGCAGCGCCGAGGAGGCCGTACAATGCTTCGTCGCTCCCGCTCAGGACCCTCATCTTCATTCCTGTCTCCTTCTCCACTCTCTCCATGAACTCCCCCCTGTTGGCTGCCTCCCGGACTGGGCTGGTACCGACGAGCAGTACGTGCTTGATCGATTCTAGGGATGCTGTCTCCCTGCAGAGTCTGAGCGCATCTATCGTACGGGAAATCGGTTCGATTCCCAGATACCCGGTGCTCTCGAGGCCCTCGCCGAGCTTGGCCATGACTCCCAACTGCCCGTATGACTTCGCCGTCCCATCGGGCTCGACCCTGTACTTGACCATCTTCAGGGAGTTGAACCCGACATCGATGACGGCGACCTTCATCTTCCCACGGTGGCCCCAGCTGGTTTCTTAATAGTTGAAGCGCACTGGTGCAGCTAGGCCAGCCTCTTGAGTTGCTTCGGCGTTAAGAGCCAACGGAGCTCTCCCGACACTTTAGGGGTGAACCTCACCACTACCAGCTTTGCCATCCCGCCCTTCCTTAGGACGATTCTCGAGCCCGGAAGCCTTTCGCCTCCCATGCCGACGACCTCTCCAATCGTGGTCGTAAGGTACGGCTCATGTCCCACGCAAAGGACCGCGGCTGTGGGCCTGAGCTTGCTCAGCCTCTTGAAGAAGGCTGCCTTGCTCCCTTCGGGGCTGAGCTCGTGCCATTCCTCCACGTCTCCTTTTCTCTTCAGAGCTTTGTTGACGATGGACGCGGTGTCCTTCGCCCTCTTGAGCGGGCTTGACGCGACGACGTCGAACACATATTTCTGGCTGGCCAGGGACTTGGCGACCTTCTCGATCTCTTCCTTCCCTGACGCTGTCAGTGCCCGCTCTGAATCCCTCGCCGTAGGTACCCTAGTTCCCGCCTCGCCGTGCCTGAGGAGATAGAGCTCCACCTAACCCACCTCCCTTTCTTCTTCGGTAGTGTAGCACATGAACGTATCTCCTGCCGCTCTGTATTTCAGGAGACCCTATGAACGATATATTGACCAACAGGTTCTATATTGGCTGGTCCACTTATGCTCTAGCCCAACGCCAAAGCCCTGATATCCACAGCCACAACCGCATCCATCGTCGCTATCAACGGATTTACCTCAACCTCTTGAAGGGCGGGGTTCTCAGCTATCATCTTTGAAAAGGCCGACACCGTTTTGCAGAGCCTGCCTATCTGCGCTCGGGGTCCTCCCCTGTAACCTTGGATTACATTCTCAAGTTTTGTCCCCTTCAGGACGAATCTGAACTCCGCAGGAGTGACAGGGGCTATCGCAAGCGAGACTTCCTTAGAGAGCTCGACGTACGTCCCCCCGAGACCGAGGGCGACCACCGGACCGAAGACCGGGTCTCTCTTCCCACCGAGGATCAATTCTATCCCTCGGCCAACCATCTCTTGGACCAACACTCCGTCGAAGCGCGCGCCCTTTCTTTCTGCGAGCTTCTTCATCAGTGCGAATGAATTTCTGGCCTGACCAGGGGCTTCCACCCCTAGAGCCACTCCACCGACGTCCGTCTTGTGGGGCAGGTCCTTTGACAGGAGCTTGCAAGCTACGGGGTAGCTTAGTAGCTCGAGCAGGCTGAAGTCCTCGGGCGACCGGAGGGTCACAGACCTCGGCTCCGCAAGACCATAATCTTTCAACAGGCCTGCTGCTTCTTGGTGGGTCAGTTGCCCTGGCTTCCACTTCTTGCGCCGTGGCCTGACGACGGCCGCCCGGTGAGCGTCCCCCTGCCCGGTTATCTCGGAATGGAGCCAGCGTGCGGCCAGCGCCCGGACCGCCCTCTCAGGTGTGGGGAAGCTAGGGATTACGCTCCGCATGAAGTTCCGCTGGATTTCCATTGCAAGGTCGGCCCGCCCAACCACGCACATGCAGACGGGCGTCTCGGTGCCCCGGACCGCGTCAACGAGCTTCTGAGAGACTTCGGGCCCGATGGCAGGGGCCTGGTGGGTCGGGATGACAAGCAGCATGTCGTATTCTTTGGACGCGGATACCTCTTCGACGACCCCAACGAGTTCGTCAGTACTGGCGGTTGCGGTCACATCGAAGGGGTTGACCAGAGAAGCGTTGGGGACGAAACCCGAACCCCTGAACCTCGAACGGAGTTTCGCAACGACGCGAGGGTTCGGCGGTACGACGGCCAATCCAGCATCTTGGGCTTCGTCCGATGCGAGCGCTCCTACTCCGCCGGCGTTCGTGATGACTGCGAGCTTGTTGCCGTGGGGCCTGGGCAGCATCGAGAGCGCGATGGCGAAGTCGACCAATTCCTGGAAGCCCCTCGCCTCGATGACCCCTGCCTGTCTGAGCGCCGTCCGGTAGACGTCGTAGTCGCCAACCATGGACGCTGTATGTGTCAGAGCGGCTCTCGCACCGCTGCCTGTCCTGCCGACTTTTAGGGCGACGACAGGTTTGGTCCTCGAAACGCGCCGCGCCACCTCCATGAACTTCCTGCCATCGCGCACGCCCTCGACATACATGGCGATCGCTTTCGTCTCCGGGTCATCCGCGAAGTACTCCAGCACATCTTCTGCCGAGACGTCGACCTGGTTGCCCGTGCCTACCAGGGCTCTGATGCCAACTTCGTTGGCGGCGAGCTCCTCCACTACGGCCTGGCCGAGGTGACCGCTCTGAGTGATGACCACTATGTTCCCTTTCAGTGGTCGCAGAAGGGAGGGGACCTCCCTTCCGTCAAGGAGCTGCTTCGTGGAACGCAGAAAGAGGGAGTCTACTCCGGACTTCATGTCAACGACGCCTATCGTGTTGGGACCGATGATCCTCATCCCGCTTTCCTCCGAGATGCCTGCGATCCTCTCCTCCACATCTTTCTTCCCTGTCTCGGCATAGCCACTGGTGACGATGATGGCCGCCTTGACCCCGGCGTCAGCCGCATCTGTGATCAGAGCTTCTGTCTGCGACTCTGGGACGGCGACTATCAGCAGATCTGGGACAGCGGGCAGAGAGCCTATCGATGGGTATGCGTCATTGCCTCTGATGGACGCGTGCGCAGGGTTCAGAGCGTACACCGTGGCCCTGAGCAACCCCTTCTTCCTGTTGGCCTCGAGGTTCTCGAATATTATCGACCCGAGCTTGTCTGGGTCGGTGGAGACCCCTGCGACTGCGACGCTCTTCGGCTCGAAGAAGCTCTTCATCGATAAATGCCCGGTCAACCCGTCCCGTGGGTGTTGGCGATGACACAAAAGCATGCGGTCCGCGGCGCCGTGCCAAAGACAACGACGTTTGCCAGCGATAGCAGACGCGGCGCAGGATCTGTGCGGACTACGCTCCGACTGACTTTACGAACGCCCTTACTACGTCTGGGACTTCGATCCGACTCGCAAACTCTCTGACGTTTGCGACAGGGGGACAGCCTTCAGGCGGGATGCAGAGCCTGTTCAGCCTTCCCAGATCAGAGTCGATGAGCAGCGTGCCGTGGACAAGCCGGTACCTGGGGGTGGACCTCGCGGCCATGCCTGAGACCTTGCGCCCTTGGACGTCGATTCGGTTCGGCGGGGCAAACTGGGCGGTGACCCCCAGCTCACCCAGTGCACGGATAACGTGCCTAGACGCCTCCTCGAACATCTGGGTCGGAGAAAGCAGCCTCCCGGAGTTCTTCAGGAAAAAACTCCAGTTCAGATTCCCTTCGTCGTGGTAAACCACGCCTCCCCCTGTCTTCCTTTCGATTACCTTCACCCCCCATCTACGCGCCAGCCGCTCGTCATACCAGCCATACCTAGGGCTCTTCGCTTTCCCCCTCACTAGACACTCTGTGTCAATCCATAGACGGACGAGTTCCTGGTCAACCCTCTCCGCAAGTCCGAAGAGTTCGTCTTCCCGTGCGAGGTTCTTGACAGGGTTGCGGCCGCGGCTGACAACGGTTCGAAGTTTGCCCACGCCAGAGTCCCTGTCACGCTTCCAGCATGTTTCCAGATAAAACATTGCAAGACTGCGAACTCTTCTCGCCGAGGTCGCATACCCTTATATCGCCCCACATTCCCTTACCTGTTAGGCTTGCAGCACGTCCTGCGAACCGCCGGCGTCATGTTCCTCCTCGTGGTGTCAGGAATAATGGGTACGGTCGCGTTCACCGCGAACGCGCAATCTACAACGGGCGCGCCTTCTTGCCCCGCCAACGAGATTTTCAGGTGGGTCCTCCCCGGAACGCCTACGAGCCTTAACCCGCTGACTTTTGTCACAGGGACGGCTTACAACTGGGAGTTCGAGTATCCGGGAGGAAACGAGTACCTCTGGAACGGGAGCACCGTCAGCTATCTCTTCAGCGTGGCGACACACAATCCAACCTACACTTCGTGGAACCTCACAATCACGCCTGGGTTGACGTGGTCGAACGGTGTTCCGGTCAGCACCTCCGACATCTTGACGTCCGAGGGCCCGACCTTCGCATTCAACCAGACCTACAACTACGAAGGCCTTTTGCAAGAAGTGACGAGTGAGAAGGCGCTCAACTCGAGCACGGTCCAGTTCAACCTGAACACGCCTGACGCCTACCTGCTGAACCAGTTCGCGCTTGACGGCGCCGGCGGGACACCGATCCTGCCTGCCAGTTTGATCAATCAGTATGGGGCTGCGACCCCTAACTTGGGCACCGACATTTCGATGGGGCCGTTCTATGTCTACAACTACACCGCCGGTAGCACTCAGATGGTGATGTACCGCAATCCATACTGGGGCAAAGTGTTCCCGAACCCACAGATCTGCGAAATCCAGGTGAGCTTCGTCGATACGCTGTCTTTGACCACGGAGAGACTTGAAGCAGGGACGGCGGACCTCGGACCCATCGACCCATCTACAGCAGCGGCCTTGGTTGCCAGCCACCCATACCTCCATGTCCTCGATGAGAAGGCTGTGGGAGCGGCCAGTCTCGAGTACAACGACTCCATCGCCCCCTACAACAGCCTTGCATTCAGACAGGCGATAGTCGAAGCGATAAACCAGACCGCGTATATCCAGTCTGCGTTCTCGGGCTACGCACAGACCGCGTACAACGCAGAGACTTCGACTCCTTCCAGCGCTGGAATTTTCTTCAATCCACATCTTCCGGTGTACAACTTCAGCACCACAAAGGCGCTCCAGCTCCTCGCGACCGACGGGATAACCAAGGGATCGGACGGATACCTGCACTATGCGAACGGTACCGCAGTGACTCTAAACCTCTGGACCGACACTGACAACACAGAGGACACGGCGGGGGCAGCGGTGGTCCAGACCGACCTTCAGAACCTGGGCTTCCATGTCACCCTGACCACGACTTCCCAGGCCAACATAGCGGGCGACTATTCGGCGAACACGAACGGAATCAGAAGCGGAATAATCCTGTTCTCAGGCTATGTGCTGAACCCACCGAACGCCTTGGTGGACGGACTGCCTGGTTGCGACGTAGAGTTCCTCCCGCCAGTCTGCAGCCACGTGTGGTTCAACGACCCCGCGGTCCAGGCCCAATACATGTCGAACCTGACCGGGGTGCTCAGCACCGCCAACCCGACCCAGGAGGCTACCTACCTCTGGAACATCCAGTCGATGGAAGCGACCAACCTTCCAGCGATAATTCTCGCCTACCCAGACTTCCTCTGGGGATACAGCACTCAGAACTGGACCAACTGGCCCAACCCGACAACCGGCCACATGGATGAGGGCCTTGCTGAGGTGCCCAACATGACCGCATGGGAGTCTCTCACCCCGGTGCAGACGATTCCGACCACCACGACCACCGGAGCGGCAAGCAGCTCGACGGCCAGCGGCGTGCCCGAGTTCCCATTCCAGGCCGCGATAACCGGGATATTCGCTCTCCTCGTCGTATCGGCGTACATAGTGGCTAGAAGATTCTCGGTTCGTCCCCCAACTCTGCCCCGGTAGCACCGTGGTGGCTGGGGAGACGTTCGAACAAGGCCTTACAGGGAGCGAATCTCTCACATAGAGTTGGTCAGAGTCCATGAGGTTCATTTTTAGACAGATTCTGAAGTCCATCATAGCCTTCTTCGTAGTCATCAACCTCATCTTCTTCCTGCCTAGGCTGGTCCCTGGAAACGCAGCCGACGTCCTGGCGGTCGGCTACAGCGGGGTCCCTCAGGAAGTGGTGAAGTCGATCATCGCGAGGCTGGGCCTAGGCAAGCCCCTCTGGGTGCAGTACAGCCTGTACATGCAGGGGATCTTCACGCAGTGGCCCCCATACTTCGGGGTCTCCTCCACTTTCTTCCCTTACACCGCGACCTACCTGGTCTGGATAAGACTCCCCTTCACTCTCGCGCTCATGGCCGCCGCATTCCTGCTCTCTACCATCGTCAGCTATGTCCTCGCCATGTTCAGCGCCGTCAGGAGGGGAGGCAAGTTCGAGTTCGGGAGCATGTATCTCTCCATCATCTTCTGGGCGCTTCCTCCATTCTGGATGGGCATACTTCTGATCTGGCTGTTTGGGGTGATACTGAACTGGCTCCCGGTAGGAGGCACTTCTGCCTTCACCTCGACTTCGGCCCTCGCCTACTACCAGTCTGTAGGAATACATCTGTTGCTGCCGGTCATCACCCTGGCCGCGGCCACCTTCGGGTTCCAGTATCTGGTCCTGAGAGGCACCTACCAGGAAGTGTTGAAGAGCGACTTCATCCTCGCCGCCAAAGCAAGGGGCCTCCGCGACCGCCTCATCGCGACAGGCTACGTCATGAGGAACTCGATGCTCCCGCTCATCTCTCTCCTCGGATACACGGTCTCCTTCATGCTGAGCACCGCCGTGTTCGTCGAGTTCGTGTTCGGTTACAACGGGATCGGGGACCTGCTCGTAGACGGGATACTCCAGAGGGACTACTCGATTCTCGAAGCTGGCTTCTTCTACGTCGCCGTCCTCGTCATCATCTTCTCCGTCATAGGGGACATCCTATTGGTGCGGCTCGACCCGAGGTTGAAGGTGTCGTAGATGGCCCTGGTAACGCCAGTTCGGGAGTCGGCATGGAGGACGTTTCTGCGGCGGAAGGCGGCGAAGGCCGGCATCATCATAATCGGCGCCATCCTGCTCCTCGTCATCATCGGGCCGTTCGTAGTCCCCTACGGGCCGTATCAGTCCAACTTCAGCCTCGTCAACTCTCCCCCCAGCCTCGCCCATCCTCTGGGCACCGAGTATCAAGGGCGTGACATCCTCAGTCAGCTAGTCTGGGGGGCACAGAGCTCTCTCCTGGTGGGGGTCGGAGGCGCGCTTGGAGCGGTGCTCATCGGCGCGCTGATCGGCATGTTCGCAGGTTACTTCAGGAGGCTCGAGGGCCTCCTCACAGGCTTCACGGACATCATAATGATCTTCCCCGCCGTCCCGCTCATCGTGCTGCTGGGGACTCTCCGCCCCGTGAACACCACATATCTGATCGTGATCCTCAGCGTAGTCCTCTGGCCGCCTGTCGCGCGCTCCATCAGGTCGCAGGTCCTATCGGTCAAGTCGTTGCCCTACGTCGAGGTCGCCAAGATGAGCGGGATGAGGGACATCGAGATCGTCTACAAGGTGATCTTCCCCGCCGTGGCGGCCATAATCTTCGCATACTTCGTCCTGACCGTGGCGGCATGCGTCGTCCTCGTCACGGGGCTGGAGTTCCTCGGTGTGGGAAACCCTGACATCGTGAGTTGGGGGAGCATGATCTACTGGGCCCAGCAGTTCGGCTTCTACTCCGGTGCCTGGTGGTGGATATTGGCGCCGGGCGCGGTCATAACGCTGTTCACGGTGGGGCTCGCGATGATAGGATATTCCGTGGAAGAGGTCATGAATCCGAGGCTGAGGGTATGAGCGACCAGCCCATGATCAGGGCCACGGACGTGGCCGTAGAGTACCGCATCGGCAGCAGAGTCACGAGGGCGCTGGACGGCGTTTCACTGGACGTGAAGCCTTCGGGCTACAAGCTGGGCGTCGTGGGGGAGTCAGGGAGCGGCAAGACCACCCTGGGCCTGACCATGATGAACTTGATCGAATCCCCAGGCCGGATAGTCGGTGGCAGGATGGAGTATGACGGGAAGAACGTCTTCGAGCTTCCTGAAAAGAGCGCCAGGGAGTTCAGGTGGAAGGAAGTCGCCATGGTGTTCCAATCGGCCATGAACGCCTTCAGCCCGGTGAAGCGAGCGTCAGACCACATCACCGAAGTGATCGTCGAAAGGACGGAAGCCTCGAAGTCCGAGGCGCGAGAGCGGGCGCTCAGCCTCCTCTCGGAGGTCGGCATCCAGAGCGACCATGCCGACGACTTCCCGCACGAGATGAGCGGCGGGATGAAGCAAAGGGCTATGATCGCGATGGCGCTGTCTCTCTCCCCGAAGGCGCTCATCGCTGACGAGCCTACGTCGGCGCTCGACGTCGTGGTGCAGAAACAGATACTGCAGCTTCTCAAACGCGAAGTATCCCGACTGGGGCTTTCGATGGTCTTCATCACCCACGACATCCCTCTCCTCTGGGGTCTCGTGGACGACGTGGCGGTGATGTTCGCCGGCGAGGTCGTCGAGAAGGGCCCGATCACGAAGATATTGAAGGAACCCATGCACCCTTACACGGAGCAGCTCATCTCTTCTCTCCTCACCCTGGACTCTGACGTGAAGATGTCAGAGGCGAAGGCGAGCATCTTCGCTCCGGTCGCGGAGCATGGGTGCAAGTACAGGTTCAGGTGCAAGTATGCCTTTGACAGATGCGCCCACGAGAGCCCGAAGCCGAAGAGCCAGGGCCAGGTCATGGTCGCATGCCACAAATACGACAAACCCTCTTGAGCGTAGACCCCATGGCTCCTCCCCTGCTCGAAGTCAAGAATCTCTCCGTGCATTTCTCAAAGTCGCTGGGCTTCCTCGACAGGGTCGGGAGGACCACGAAGGCGGTCGACGGCGTCAATCTCCAGCTCGGGGAGCTCGACGTCCTCTGCGTAGTGGGTGAGAGCGGCTCGGGGAAGACGACCCTGGGACGAACTATCGCGGCGCTGACCCGTCCGACCTCGGGGAACGTGCTCTATCGGGGGACCGATGTGACTAAGATGAGAGGAGCGCAGCTCCGCGGTTACAGGAAAGACGTCCAGATGGTATTCCAGGACCCCTTCGCGTCGCTCAACCCGAGGGAGGACATCTACACAATCCTGTCTATGCCCATGATCAAACTGACGGGGGAGAAGGACAGGAAGAAGCTCCGCGAAGCTTGCGTCGCTCTGCTCCAGGACGTGGGGCTACAGGAAGACGTCCTCAACAAGCTCCCGCATCAGCTCAGCGGCGGGGAGAGGCAGCGGATCAGCATAGGGAGGGCTCTTGCCTCGCACCCCAAGGTGTTGATAGCGGACGAGCCGGTGAGCATGCTGGACGCTTCACTCAGACTGAACTTCCTGAGCCTCTTCAACAGGCTGATGAAGGAGCACAACATGTCGATACTTCTCATCACTCACGACCTTGCCACGGCCAAGGTGATGGGCGGGAGGACCGCCGTCATGTACCTCGGGAAGCTCGTCGAGCTGGGCCCGACGGCCGACATACTCTCGGAGCCGCACCACCCATATGCGGAACTTCTGCTCGCTGCCTCTCCGCGTATGAAAGAAGACGCGGCTGCCGGCGAGGTGGCGCCGATGGAAAAGAGCGAGAAGGTGACCAAGGGGTGCGTGTTCAGGCCCAGGTGCAAATACGCCACGAGCGTCTGCGCCGAGGCTGACCCTCCGCTGGAGCCGAAGACAGAGGAGCACTTTGCTGCCTGCCATAACTGGATAAACAGAGCGAACTAGCATGCCTTACTCGGACATCATAGAAGAGGACCGAGACGGCATACGGATAGTCAAGATGAACAGGCCGGAAGCGAAGAACGCGATCGGCGGCAAGATGGCCGCTGAACTTTTGGACGCCATAACCACGTTCGCTAGAAAGCCCGACCTGAAAGCGCTCGTGCTCACGGGCGCCGGAGACGCGGCGTTCTGTGCTGGCGGTGACATCAAAGAGATGGAGGCCATGGACTACAGGGCGGCCAGAGAGTTCGCCGTCGCAGCGCACAAGCTTGTAGACGCGATCGAAGGGACCGGGAAGCCGGTCGTCTCTGCTGTCAACGGCCTGGCGCTCGGCGCGGGGTGCGATCTTGCGCTTGCCTGCGACCTTTGCTTCGCTTCACAGAGCGCAAGGTTCGGGTTGCCTTCGCTCAGAGTGGGAGTGATAACGCCCTTCGGGGGGATGAGCCGGTTGATCGACAGAGTGGGGGTTTCAAAGGCGAAATCGATGATTTTCACTGGGACGATCATCGGCGCGGAGGAAGCGAAGGCCATAGGAATCGCCTATTCGGTGCTGCCTGCGTCTGATTTCCTTCAGGGGACCGTCAGACAGGTACACGAGATATTGAAACGTACCCCCGCCGCGTTCGCGCTGGGCAAGAAGCTGCTGGTGGCGAACTCGACCTCGAAGAGCGCTGATGAGGAGGAGATAGAGCTCTACGCAAGCTGTTTCAGGACCAGCGACCAGAAGGAGGGCGCACTGGCGTTCAGGCAAAAGAGAGATCCGAACTTCACCGGGACTTGACGGGCGTTGTCCGGGTCGTCCTCCCAAAACCGCTTTAATCAGATTCGAAGAGAGCACGGCGTGGACCAAGCCCCCGACAGGAAGGAAGGGCCGTGAAGAACCAGTCCTTCCACCCGCACAAGATCAGAATCTACGAGGCTCCTAAACTGGACTTCGACCAGCTAAAGTCCCGGACTATCAGCACCCTGGACAAGCTAGGGCAACAGAGGTTGTCGACCGAACCTGGAGGATACACCCTTGAAAACTGGGTCAAGGGAGTGAACGTCCTCTTGGACGAGTTTGAAGAGAAAGCAGGCACGGCCAGGCTCTCCACAGAATATCTGGGAAGACGACGGGAACTTGACGCCCGGCTTTCCGGAACCATGTCCGTCGCGCAGACGGACGAGGAGATAGTCGAGCTTAGGAAGGAGATGTCCCAGATCGAAAAGAAGATAGAGGATGGACGGTCCACGGCGACCTTGAAGATCGAGGAGCTCAAAGCCGAAGAAGCGAAGTGCTCGAACGAACTCGAGCAGGAGCGAAGCCGCCTCGCCGCCGTCACCAAGATCCAGGCAGCCGACTCGTTCTTCAGTCGCCTGTTCGGCAGAGGCAAGGTCCAGCCAACAAGACCGGAGAGCAGGATCGATGAGCTCCAGTCAAGGCTGTCTTCCCTGTCAACAGAGATAGCAGAGCAGAAAGAGCTGCTAAAGAGCATCGACGCCCACGCTCCTGGCTCCAAATTCGCCGAGGACTGGGCTCAGCTGGATTCGATGGAGGCCAGGCTGAGGGGGCTGGACGACGAGAGGATAACGAAGAACCAATCGGCGAAGGAAAGAGCAGAGTTAGCGGGCTTGATCGCCGACGCGGTCTCGAGGATCCCATAGGGCTGGGTCCGATAGCTAGGAGAGTTGTCCATGGCTGCTCGAAGAAAGATAGGCAAGACGGGGACGGGCCCGATGTCGGGCATCAAGGTCCTCGACCTGTCCAGAGCTCTAGCAGGGCCGTTCTGCACGATGATGCTCGCCGATCTGGGCGCTGATGTCGTGAAGGTAGAGCCGCCGGGGCGCGGCGACGAAACGAGGGCCTGGGGGCCGCCGTTCGTGAACGGAGAGAGCGCTTACTTCATGAGCGTCAACAGGAACAAACGGAGCATAGTAATCGACCTGAAGACCGACGCGGGAAAGGAGACCCTGAGGAAGTTGGCCAAGAGGGCAGACGTCCTGGTCGAGAACTTCAGGCCGGGCACCATGGAGAAGCTGGGCGTCGGTTACGCGTCGATCAAGAAACTGAACCCGAAGATCGTCTACTGCTCCATCTCCGGCTTCGGCCAGACCGGCCCGTACAAAGACAGAGCAGGCTACGACCTCGTGATATTCGCCGAGAGCGGACAGATGAGCATCACGGGGGAACAGGGCCGCCCTCCTGTAAAGGCAGGTGTGGCGGTGTCGGACATCGGAGCCGGGATGTACGCCGCTTTCGCCGTGGCCTCGTCTCTCTTCGCGCGGGGGAAGTCAGGGGATGGGGAGTACATCGATGTGAGCCTGTTCGAGGGGCAGATTTCTTGGCTGACCTATCAGGCGGGAAACTACTTCGCGACCGGGAAAGACCCTGCGCGGCTCGGCTCAGCCCATCCGACCATCGCCCCTTACCAGGCCTTCAAGGCAAGCGACGGCTATTTCGTCATAGCGGTCGGCAACGACGAGCTCTGGCATGAATTCTGCGGGGCGATCGGGAGGGAGGAGCTCGAAGGAGACCAGCGCTTTGCGAAAAACCCCGACAGGGTCAAGAACAGGTTGGAACTCGAGAGGATCCTTTCTGGGGTCTTCTCCGAAGCGAGCGCATCTGACTGGCTCACTAGGCTGAGGAAAGCCGGAGTCCCCTGCGGCGCGATAAACCCCCTCAGTCAGGTCTTCACAGACCCGCAGGTGCTGGCCAGGGACGTGGTGCTCGAAGCCACTCACAGCAAGGCAGGGAAGATCAAGCAGATCAGCATGCCATTCAAGATGGGCGGACACAAGTTCAGGGTGGAGCGGGCTCCGCCGACATTGGGCGAGCACACGGCGGAGATCTTGAAGGAAGCGGGTTACTCGAAGGGCGAGATCAAGCGGCTCATCGACTCCAAGTCTGTGGCTTAGGCGCCGCGCCACGATCCGGTCTTCAGTTTTAATAAATCACAGGCGCTATGTTCTGTGTGCGACGGTCGACCGGACTAGGACTGCTTGCCCTGACTGCTGTCGCGTTTCCGTTGCTGGCGGTTACTGTAGCCGCAAACTTGCAGGTCAGCCCAGGCGTCGCGTTCATCCCCCAGAACGCCCCATGCACATCCCACTGCCCCTCTTCCTCGTTCGTCACCACCCCTCAGACTGAGGTGAGCCCTCTGTGGTTCCAGCTCGTGCTCGTCCTGGCCGCCGCGCTGTTCGCGGTCTCTACCATCGTAGCCTGGCAGAAAGGAAAACGGGACCGCGGATGGAACCTATGGTCCATGGTAATCATCCTTGCGGCCACCTACGGCCTGCTGACGCTCGCGAGGATCTACGGATCTTTCCCAGTCACGAGCTACGGTGCCGGAGCTTCGTCGATCGGATGGTTGGCCTACGTCCCACTGGCACTGATCTTGTGCGCTGCTGTTCTGGTCTTCTTCTGGAAATGGCAGAGGCCAGACATGACGCTCCCCGCCACGCCCCAGGCGGCACCTCGCCGTGCCGAAGCAGCCGCCGTAGTCGATGGAGCGATCTACTCGCTTCACACCGGGAGCGACCCCAGAAGCGTCATACTCGCATGCTACCGCTCGCTTTGCGAGCTCCTCCAGAACAAGGGGGTGGAGGGGTCTCCTTCCATGACCGCCAGGGAGTTCGAGTCCGCGGGCAGGTCTCTCCTTCCGGTCAGTCACGAGGCGATCCACAGGCTCACATCCCTCTTTGAAAGGGCAAGATACAGCGACGAGGACATCGGACCAGGAGAGGCCGGCGAAGCGGAGGCGGTCCTCTCCGAATTCAGGGTCGAGATGGCGGGTGCGTCTGTGGGTTGAAAATCTCCGCGGTTCTCGGATACCTAGCGGTGGTCCTTGGCGCAGCCGCCGTAGTGGCCTCGCTACTCTTTTCATACGAGGGAGCTGTGGTTTCAGCCGTCCTCCTTGGGCTCGCCCTCGGGGCGCGCTCTGTCATCGCCGGGGCGCCCGTCCGTCAATGGGTCGCCCACAGGACGCCATCTGGCTCCAAGAAGGGCCCTGTCTCTTCTCTGGCGGTGACCATCAAGGACGCGAGGCGCGGCTCGTATTATTCCCAGTCTGAGATAGCGGTTATACTCCGGGGGTTGGGCCCGAAGGCGGGGCTTTCAGACCAGATCATGAAACCTCCAGAGGAGGGACGCAGGCTGAAGCGGGGAAGATACATGACAGAGCTCGAGAACACGATCAGGGTGCTGAAAGGTGTCTGAAGAGTCCCTGGCGAAGGCCAACGCGGTCCGTAAGAGGGTGCTGGCCGAGGTCTCCAAGGCGATAGTGGGCAAGAGCGAGGTGCTGGACCTCCTGCTCCTGTCGATAGTTTCTGGGGGCCACGTCCTCATCGAAGACTATCCGGGGCTGGCCAAGACCCTCATGGCGAAGTCCATGGCTTCCGTCCTCGGGCTGGGGTTCAAGCGCGTGCAGTTCACCCCGGACCTCCTTCCCGCCGACGTGACAGGGAGCTACATGCTCAACACCAAGACTTCCAAGTTCGAGCTCAGGAAAGGCCCGATATTCACCAACCTGCTGCTGGCTGACGAGATCAACAGGGCACCGCCCAGAACCCAGTCGGCGCTTCTCGAGGCGATGCAGGAGAAGCAGGTGACGATCGAAGGGGAGACCCTGAAGATGGAGGAGCCGTTCACGGTCGTAGCTACCCAGAACCCCATCGAATACGAGGGGACGTATCCGCTCCCTGAAGCTCAGTTGGACAGGTTCCTGATGAAGGTCAGGGTGGGATATCCTGACGCCCAGGAAGAGCGAGAGATCCTCAGGAAGCGGGAGGAAGCGATGACTGACGAACTCGCGTTAGACGTCGTTGCGACCCCTGACGAGCTACAGGTGATGAGGCGCGAGATCGAGCGCGTCCACATAGACGAAGCGGTAGAGCAGTACATTGTCCAGGTGGTCAGGAGCACCCGGAGCCACAAGGACGTCGACGTCGGCGCCAGCCCGAGGGGGACCCTGGCCCTGATGAAGCTCTCAAGGGGGAGGGCTTTCCTCGAGGGGAGGGGCTACGTGATACCTGACGACGTGAAGGCTATCGCCCTGCCGGCCCTGAGCCACCGGCTGATCCTGAAAGCCGAGGGGTGGATGAAAGGGAACAGGCCCGAGGAAGTCATAAGCGAGATCCTCCTTTCCGTCCCCGTTCCCAAGGTCGACTAGTCGGGTTTGCTTACTCGAAAGGCCGGTCTGATAGCCGCCTTCGGGCTGTGGACCTTCGTCCTCGGGCTCGCGTTGGGGAGCCCTACCGTGCTGCTGGCCTCGGTCCCAGTGGTGCTGTATCTTGCCGTCATGCTGCTCGGTTCGCGCCCCCACATCGGGGTGACCGTCACCAGGACGATGCCTCCGACCCAGACGCACGAGGGCGATGAAGCCAAGGTGCTCCTGCGCGTCAGGAACGACGGGCCGAGCGTCGACCTCGAACTCGTCGACGAGCTGCCTCCGGGGATCGCAGTCTCAGGGGGGAGCAACCACATATTCGCGCGACTAAGCAATGGAGAGAGCCGCGACTTCACCTATGCGTTCTCTCCACAGCTCTTTGGAGCCTACACGTTCGGTCCCATCCGCCTGAGGGCTTCTGACCGGGCCTCCATGAGGTACGAGGAGAAGGTCGAGAAACTCACGGGCACGCTGAGGGTGTATCCGAGGGTCGACTACATCAAGGGGGTCAGCCTAAGCTACAGGCGCCCCCGAAGCTGGCCGGGCGAGACCACGTCGAGGCGTGCGGGCCAGGGGCTCGAGTTCTACGGGATCCGGGAGCATCTGTCCGGGGACCCGCTCCGGAGGGTGAACTGGAAGGCTTCCGGTCGGACAGGCCGGCTGATGCTCAACCAGTTCATGAATGAAACAGGAGGGGAGACGGTCATCGTGCTGGACCTGCGGTCCACATCGAGGGTAGGGACTCCTCCCGACACGGTCGCAGCCCATTCTGTGAGGGCCGCGGCGACGCTGTCTTACCGCCTCCTCAGAGACAGAAACAGGGTGGGGCTCATGGGGATAGGCAAGTACCTCACCCGTGTCCCCCCAGGTTTCGGGCGACGTCAGTTTGAGAAGATACTGGCCGGGCTGGTCTCGTCTGAAGTCAGCGATGAGGACTGGGGCCTCGACATGGTGCCGTACTATATCGCGCTCTACTATTCGAGGATGGTCCAGCTGGTCCTGGTCACTCCGCTCGCTGACAGGAGGCCGCTCTACCTGACGGTCAACCTGGCGCGGAAAGGCTATGATGTGATTGTGGTCTCACCCTCCGTCGTCGGCCTTGATCAGCCAAGGGGTCACGACCCGCGGACAGTCAGGCTCGCGAAGGAGCTGGCAGAGATCGACCGCGACCAGAAGATAGCGTCTTTGCGGAAGTACGCAAGGGTCGTCGACTGGAATCCCACGTTGCCCCTGGGGGATGCCTTGGAGGGATTGAGGGAGGATTGGAGAGCCAGAAGACGGGCATAGCCGCGCTTGGGGCAAGGCTCGTCGGGGTTGCGGTCTTCTTCATCGTTTCCGTCCTCGACTTCGCCGTCACCACCGAAGCCGGCTTGGCCCACTTCGTTCAGCTAGGGGTGGCGGTCAGCTACGTGGTGCTGGCTGCCGGGATATGGTCTAGGAGACCTGACGCTGAGGTCCTCGCGTGGTTTATCCTCGGGACGGCTACTTTGCTTTCCGAAGCTGGCTCCGCCGAAGGCTCTCTATGGCTGGGGATGGCCACCGGAGTCGCCGTCGTCGCCATGGCCGACTTCCAGCACTCCGCTGCCATGGTCTACACGAGAAGCGGGAACGAGGTCGTCGACTTCGAGCAGGACTCGGCCCGGCTCCGGCTGTTGAAGAGCAGGGGGGCGGCGATCGTTGAAGCGGCGGGGGCGGGGTTGATCCTCTCTCTGGTCGGTGTCTCTCTGTCGCCAGAGATAGTCCTCCCCGGGCTATCCCCTTTGTTGGTAGGCATCGTAGCGGTGGCCGCCATCGCGATAGCCGCGTCGATAGTCGCCTTCGACCTAACGGCGCGTCCGAATGCTTAATTCGGAAGTAAAAACAGAGCCGAGCGAAGGCGAAGCGGTTGGCCGTCGAGATCGACTCTGAAGACCCTGAGCGTTTCTTCGTGAGGGGAAAGGGGAGGTACGTAGACGACATCAAGCTCGAAGGGATGCTCCACCTTCACGTCGTCAGGAGCCCATACGCCAGAGCCAGGGTCATTTCCGTCAGCGGCGGAATAACCGGGAACGAGCTCAGGGCGAGCATGGAGGCGGTGGGAGAGGACGCAGGCGGGGAGGAGAACACGTCTGTGAGCTTCCCAGTTCTCGCGACGGAGACGGTCAACTATGTCGGGCAGCCTGTCGCCGCTGTGCTCGGAGACGACCGGTATGAAGCCGAAGACAGAGCAGACGAAGTGGACGTCCAGTACGAGCCGCTTACCCCGGTGATGGACCCTGAGAGGTCCCTCGAGTCTGGCCCCATCCACCGGCAGATGAAGGACAACCTCGTGGCCGAGAGCGTCCTCGGGAAGGACTTCAAGGCGAACGCGCCGATCGAGCTTGAAGACACGCTCAGGATGGCCCGCATGTCCCCCAATCCTCTGGAGCCGAGGGGGTTGGTCGCGGCCTACGATGGCTCGATGCTCACGGTCTACGCCTCGACCCAGTCTGTGTTCTCATGGCGGGAGGGGCTCGCAGGGTCCCTCGGGATGCCCGAGGACAAGATCAGGGTAGTGCAGATGGACACGGGCGGGGCCTTCGGCTCCAAAGGAGGGATCTATCCGGAGTACGTGGTGGCCGCCCACGCGGCCATGAAGACGAAGCGTCCTGTGAAGTGGATAGAGAACAGGTACGAGCACCTGATGACGACAGACCAGGGCAGGGGCGTCCGGGCGAAGATGAAGGTCTATGCCGAAAGGAACGGCAAGGTGAAGGGACTGAAGGCCGACCTGCTGATCGACGCCGGCGCATACCCCGTGGGCGGAGGGGGGTGGGTCGCGTCATGGATTTCATCGCAACTGATCGGACCGTACTACATTCCGAAAGCGTACGCCACGTCGAGGGCTGTGCTCACCAACAAGGTGAACCTCGGTCCCTATCGCGGCGCCGGGAGGCCCGAGGCGGCGTTCTTCATGGAGCGGATGATGGACAAGGTCGCCGACGAGACAGGGCTGGACCAAGCCGAGGTGAGGATGAGGAACACGACCACCAAGGGATGGACGACCCCGCTGGGCAGGAAGACCCCTCCGTCCAAGCCGTTCTTCAAGGAGGCGCTCAGGGCGTTCAAATATTCCAGCCGGAAGAAGAAGGAGAAGCTCGGGCTTTCGCTTTTCGTGCTCGTACCTGCCTCGTCCGGAGGAGAGTCTGCGAAGGTGGCTGTGAAGGGAGGGAGGGTGAAGGTCTGGATGGGGGGGAACTCCCACGGCCAGGGGCACGGCCTGTTCGCAAAGATGCTGGCGAGCAAGGAGCTCGGGGTGCCGGAGAACCTGATCGACTTCCAACACACGGACACCAGCGCGCTCTCCAGCGGGGTGGGGAGCTGGGGGAGCAGGACCGCGATGCTGGGCGGAGGGGCCGTCGTCGAGGCGAGCAGGAAGCTGAAGGCCGCGGCGAAGAAGAAACTAGGGAAGCGCTATTCGAAGGCTCGCCTTCTCGAAGGGGAGTACGAAGCAGAAGCGTTCTTCAAGCCCAAAGATTTCCTGAACTCGCTTGGGGCGAACATGGCATCTGCACGGATCACGAAGGTTGGCATGGGGACGATAGACGAGGTCGTCTCCTACTATGACGTCGGTACCCCTCTGACCCCATACATGGTCGAGTCGCAGATAGAGGGCGGGACCGCCCAGGGACTGGGCGAAGTGATGTACGAGCAGGTCCTGTACAGCGAGGACGGACAGCTCCTCACACCATCGATCGCCGACGCGGGGTTGATCCATTCGACCGAGATGCCGAAGGTAGTTGCGATGACGGGGACGCACAGGTCATCGCTCAAGCACGGAGCGAAGGGACTGGGCGAGAGCCCCACCATAGGGGTCCCTCCTGCAGCGACCAGGGCACTGGAGGTTGCCCTCGGGCGCAGGTTCTCATATCTCCCGATCGAGCAGGAAAAGCTCTGGGCCGTCGAACTCCCGAAAGAGTGAGCAGAGCAGCATGAACCCACCGGAGTTCGAATACGTCGCGCCGAAGACAGTTCAGGAAGCGGTAGACCTTCTCAAGGTAAGGGGAGAGTGGGCCAAAGTCCTCGCGGGCGGACAGAGCCTGATCCCGCTGCTGAAGCTCAGGCTCGCATCTCCTGCGCTTTTAGTAGACATAGGCAAGGTCCCTGGCCTCGACTACCTCGCCGAATCTGACGGGCACCTTAGGATGGGAGCCATGGTCAGGGTCGCAGACCTCAACAGGTCGGCGCTCCTGAAGAAGAAGTACCCCGCCATCCACGACGCCTCGGGGGTCATCGCTGACCCTCTCGTCCGGAACCTCGGGACAGTTGGCGGAAACATCTCACACGGTGACCCGGCCAACGACCTCCCCGCCGTCATGCTGGCATCGGAGGGCGAGATGGCGGCGACCGGGTCTGGCGGAAACAGGGTCATCAAAGCTGAGGACTTCTTCACGGACACCTTTACCACGGCCCTCGCGCACGACGAGATCCTCACGGAGGTCCGTGTTCCAGTGCCGCTCCCGCGGAGCGGAGGAGCGTATCTCAAGGTCGAGCAGAAGGTGGGGGACTTCGCCTCCGCAGGCGTCGCGGTCCAGCTCAGCGTTGACCGCGCTTCCATGTGCACCAAGGTCGGGATAGGGCTCACGGCGGTCGGGCCCACCGCGGTCAAAGCGAAGAAGGCCGAAGAGGCGATGTTGGGGAAGCAAGTCACCGACCGCGTAGCCGTCGCCGAGGCCGCCGCGCTGGCAGCGGACGCCGCTACGCCCACATCTGACATCAGAGGGACGGCCGAATACAAGAAGAGGCTGGTTCGGTTGCTGGTCGCCAGAGGATTGAAGCGGGCATCGGAAAGGGCTGGAGGGAAGGAGTAGATTGGCCGGCAAGATTCACATCTCTCTGACAGTCAACGGGAAGGAGAGGGAGGCAAACGTGCAGCCGAGGCGTCTTCTGGTACACCTCCTTCGGGAAGACCTCGGGCTCACCGGGACGCACGTGGGCTGCGACACCACGCACTGCGGAGCGTGCACGGTCATGTTGAACGGCAAGGCAGTGAAGTCGTGCACCGTCCTCGCTGTGCAGGCGGACGGGGCGGAGGTGCTGACTGTGGAGGGGCTCGCAGAAGGAGAAGAGCTGAGCGCGGTCCAGCGGGCCTTCATCGCGAAGCACGGGCTTCAGTGCGGGTACTGCACGCCTGGGATGTTGATCGCCGCGCACGCGCTGCTTCAGAACAACCCCGACCCGACTGACGAAGAGATCAGGGATGGGATCTCGGGGAACCTGTGCAGGTGCACCGGTTACACCAAGATCATAGATTCGGTCCGCTACGCAGCCAAGATCAAGAACGCACACAAGTGAGCTGTCAGCCGAACCTCTTCTGGATGCAGTCGAACATGTCCCGGATGATCTTCTCCGCCTGCCCCTCGAGGAGTCTCTGACCGAGCGAGGCTATCTTTCCCGCCACCTTCGCGTCAGCGGCCCACTTCATCGAGCTCCCGCCGTCTTGGGGAGCGATGTCCATGGTGGCTTCGATGTCCAGGGCGCTCCCCATCCCCGTCCCTCTGCCGACCAGCTTCGCGTGGGAAGGCTCCCGCTTTTCCGCCACGTGGAACCTGATGGTGAAGTCTCCCCTGATGAAGGAGACCCCTGCCTTGACGACGACGGTGAACTCGTCCTGCGACGTCGTCTCTATCTTCTGGAGGCCGGGCATGCACCCAGAGAGCTGCTTGGGATCGAGAAGGGCGCCGTACAGCTCTGATGGCTCCGCTTTGATGGCGCTGGTCCCCTCGAAGTGCACGCTTCTTTCGCCTGTGGGTCAGGACGCGCCGATGTAAACGTCTTGGGGGAGCCTAGGAGGACAGGCTCAAGGCGTGCCTTCTGGTAAGCGTCGGAGCAGGCTCTGATACCCGGCAGGGTCGTCCACGTCGAACAACACTCCTCCGTCTTCGACCGGGACTTCCAGAACCGCCCCTTCGCAGGCGGCTACGACCGACTTGGCGCCAACGTCCCCATGAAGCTTCATCACCGCAGGAAAGAGGCTCCTGTCCAGGATCACCGGGTTCCCTCTCCTCCCGGAGAAGACCGGCACGACCACCTTCGGCTTCGCCTTCGCGTAGCCGTCGACGAGGGCGTCGACCGTCTTGGGGGCGAGGAGCGGCATGTCCGCCAGGACCACCATCACAGCCTCCGTCCCCGCCGGAGCGGATTCGATGCCAAGCTTCAGCGAACTGCTCATGCCTTCTCGGTGCTTGCGGTTCACGACAACCGTCTCTCTCCGGAGCGCGACTTCCTTCTGGATCTCCTGCGCGTCTTCACCCAACACCACGACAACGCCTGAGACCCTGGTCCGTCGGAGAGTGTCCAGGACCCTTTCGAGCATCGGCTTGCCGTCCACCTTCATCATGAGCTTCGGTTTTCCCATCCTGACTGACGACCCTGCTGCCAGGACGACAGCAACGACCAAGGAATCCTACAGGCTGGGCCGTCGCTATAAAGCCGGGAGGGCGGAGCGACCTCAAATACGGGCAGGTGTGAGAAGTCCATCCGGTGCATGGGCTGACGTGAGGCGTTCCGTCTCTCTCTTCATCTGGGGGACCGTCGCCGGGCTGGCCGCGCTGGGGGTCAACTTCCTCTTCCGGCTGGGCGGGATAGCGGCCTTTCCTCCGGAGTCGGCGCTCTACGCCTTCCTGAGGGTGGTACCCGCGTCCATCGAGGAGCCCATGGTGCAGGAGTTCGGGGACCTTGCGGGGAAGCTGGGGCTGCTCGTGGCTACGCTCATCGCGGGGCTTGTGTACGGGGCGACATTCACGCTGTACGACAAGTTCGCGGCCTCCAGGGTCGCCGGGCACGGACTGACCAAGCTCGAGACGCTCCTCGTGATGGGGGCCGTCCCCTGGCTTGTCTTCGGACTGGCGCTCTTTCCGATAGACGGCGACTCTGCTTTCGGCGTCGCCTCCCCGTTTGCGACACCCGCTTCCACTCTGGTGTTTCCCCTGGCCCTCCTCCTGGTCCAGGGGGTGTTCGCGTGGATCGCGTCAGCCCGATATTCTCTCCCGCCCGTCCAGCAGGCGCCTGGGGCGCCCAAGCAGGACCTGAACCGCAGGGAGTTCATCGAGAAAGGAGCGATCGGGATCGTCGCTCTGGCGGGGGTGGTCATGGGAATCCTCGGCCTTGGGCAGCTCTTCCCCTCCCAACTGCAGGTCGCAGGCGGGAGCCAGCCCATCGACCTCGCAGGCGCGCCAGCGATCTTCAGCGACCCTAGACTGGCGACCCTCGTCGGCTCTGAGCTCACCCCAGACCCCGCGTTCTACAGGGTCGACATCGACCTGATCGCGCCGACGATCGACGCGTCGGGGTGGTCGCTGATGGTGGACGGCCTTGTCAGATCGCCGAAGAGTTTCTCGCTCCAGGACGTCGAGTCCTTCCCGGAAGTGACCCAGTATGCGACCATGGAGTGCGTCAGCAACGAGCTCAACGGGAGCCTGATAGGCAACGCGAAGTGGGGCGGGACCAAGATATCAGACGTCCTCGGGAGCGCAGGAGGGACGATATCAGGGGCCAGCTACGTCGTCTTCTATTCGGTGGACGGCTATTCGGTAAGCATCCCGCTGGCGAAGGCGATGATGCCCGACAGCCTCCTCGCATACAGCATGAACGACCTGCCGTTGCCCGCCGACCACGGGTATCCCCTGAGGGGTCTGATACCGGGGCTCTATGGGATGATGAGCGCCAAATGGATCGACCGCATCTCTGTGGTGGGGGCGCCCTATGACGGGTACTGGCAGACGAGGGGGTGGACGAGCAACGCGGCCGTATACACCGAGGCGTTCATAGTCCTCCCGTCTGCGTCGTCGCTGAGCATATCGCAGAGCGGAGGCTCCATCGTCATCGCGGGGTTCGCGTTCGCGGGAGAAAGGGGCATATCGAAGGTGGAGGTCAGCCTTGACAACGGCAAGACGTGGCAGGACGCCACGCTCAAGCCGGCGCTATCGGCGCTGACATGGGTCCTCTGGGCCTACGAGTGGGTCCCGCCGGGCGCTGGAGAATACAAGGTGATAGCAAGGGCGACAGACGGGACGGGTGCGCTTCAGGTGTCCTCAGTGGAGGGGACGTTCCCCAACGGGGCGACAGGGTACGTGTCGGTCATCCTCCAGCTTTCAGATTAGCGCCCCGGAAAGACCAAAAGAACACGCCAACTGGGACGGAGGTCAGGCAAATGGCCACGAGGATAGAAGAATACACCGCGGTCGACGACGCTCTCGCGGCTGTCCGCAGCAAGATGAAGCTCAGGATGAGGAGCGAGGTCATACCAACTTCCAGCGCTCTTGGCAGGGTCTCAGCGGCCACCCTGTCCGCACCGAGGGACGTCCCGCCCTTCGCCTCCTCGCATATGGACGGGTTCGCCGTCGTCGCAGGGGACCTGAGCGAGGCTTCGGAGGCGAGCCCGGTGGCTCTCAAGGTCGCAGGAAAGCTCAATCTCGGCGACGCTCCGCGCAGAAGGATAAGGAACGGCGAAGCGTTCCAGGTCTCGACGGGAGGAGCGATCCCCTTAGGGGCAGACGCGGTCCTACCTGTGGAACACGTGCGCCACGACGGTGACCTCCTGCATGTGAGCTCTGCTGCCGTCCCCGGGCGGCACGTGTACCGGAAAGGGGAGGAGATGACGAAGGGAGAGGTACTCGTCAGGGAAGGTCAGGTGATACGCGCCCAGCA
Source organism: archaeon (assembly GCA_021807225.1). The sequence continues at coordinate 138,191 of JAKAPI010000001.1, forward strand.
CACGGGGTTCTTGCTCGGGCTGGGGATCACGAAGGTAAGGGTGAGGGCGAGGCCCAGGGTCGCGATCGTGGCCACGGGGAGCGAGCTGACCGAAGCCACGGACCCAAAACCTGGGAAGATCCGGGACAGCCACTCGCCATACTTCCGTTCTCTGTTCAGCGTGCTCGGATGCGACACGATGGGGCTCGGCATCGTGAAAGACGACCCGAAGCTTGTCGGCGCCGCGCTCCGAAAGGGGCTCGCGCGGGCTGACTTCGTGGTCACCCTCGGCGGAACCTCCGTGGGCAAGGCCGACGTCGTCGAATCAGCTCTGACCTCCCTCAACCCCGACGTGCTGGTGCACGGGATCAAGATGGACAGGGGGAGGGTCGCGGGGGTCGCGGTCGTCGGCGGCAGGCCCGTGCTCATGATGCCCGGGCCGGTCCAAGGAGCGATGAACGCTCTGATCCTGTTGGGCGCGCCGGTGGTAGGCTGGCTGTCGGGTGCTGTCGAAGAGCGGGCAAAGGACGTGGCTTGCGTCCTCGGAGGGGAATGGGACGCGAGGGGGCGTTTCTCGGACTTCAGGAAGGTGGTTTACGTCAGGCTGAGCAGAGGGTCTCCGGCTTCGGCCGAGCCGCTGCTCGGAGAGACCGAGTCGTTCAGGGTCCTCGCCGAGGCCGACGGCTATGTGATAGTCCCAGAGAGCGTGACCCACATGTCCAAAGGGGACCTCGTGTCAGTGAAGCTGTTTCCTGGGTTCTCTTTCGCCTAGCCCCTGATGGGATCTCCTTTGACCCACGCACCCTTCCCGCTGACGTAAGCCTCCTTTTTCCAAAGCGGGAGCGAGCGCTTCACGGTGTCGATCGCGTATCTGCACGCCTCGAAAGCTTCCGCCCTGTGCGGCGCTGAGACGGCGACTGCGACGCTGATGTCCCCTATGCCGAGCTTGCCGTAGCGATGGACCATCGATATCTTCCTCACAGGCCACTTCGCTTTCACCTCGCCTTCTATCTGGACCATCCTCTTCTCCGCCATCTCCCTGTAGACCTGATACTCCAGTCCCCTGACAGGCCTCCCTTCGTTGCTGTTCCTGACCGTCCCCAGGAAGAGCACGGTCCCACCGGCCGCCGGGTCGGTGACGGATGCGAGGACTCGGGCCGGGTCTATCGGCGCGGTGGTGATCCTGCTCTTGGTCGCCATCTTCACCCTCCGGCCACCGGCGGGAGGAATCCCACCTTGTCCCCGTCGCGCAGCCTCGTCCCAGCGGGGACTACTTCCACGTTGACTGAAAGCTTGGACGAGCCCATGACCGCCTTGAGCTTGGGATGGAGCTTCAGCGCAGCCTGCACAAGGTCCTCCACGGACGCCCCTTCGGGAAGCGACAGCGTTTCAGCGGGGGTCGCCGCAAGATCCCTCGCAGATGCGAAATAGAGCGCCCTGACTTTCATCACACCCCTATCCTCCTATGGCGTTCATGTTACGCGGCTTCGCCCATCCGTCCTTCACCCAGGGCATGTAGCCTACCCCGTCGGGCTTCTTCCAGACCGCCTTCAGGATCAGGTCTGCCACCTCTGCGTCGCTCGCGCCGCCTCTGACGAGGCTCCTGATGTCGTGATATTCCGTGTCGAAGAGGCACGACAGGAGCTTCCCGTCAGCTGTGAGCCTCAGCCTGTCGCAGTCGTCGCAGAACGGGTCGCTCATCGGCGTTATGAGGCCGATCTCCCCCTTGCCGTCCTCGAACTCCCAGAGCGAGGACGTCTCTGCGCTCCCCCGCCCCTTCGAGAACGTGGGATACCTGGCAGACACCCTTTCGATGATCTCCTTGCCGCTCACGACCCTGTCGCCGCTCCAGATCCCCAGCCCGTCCAGGGGCATGAACTCGATGAACCGGATGGCCATCCTCCTCTCCCTCGCATACTCTACCAGCTCCAGCAGCTCGTCGCTGTTGAACCCCCTTATCGCGACGGAGTTTACTTTGACCGGCCTCAGGCCCACGTCGAGCGCCCGGTCGATCCCCTTCAGCACTCGCGGGAGCGCGTCGACCCCTGAGATCTGCTTGAACCTGTCGCTCCTCAGGCTGTGAAGGCTAACGGTCACCCCCCGGAGCCCGGCTCGGCGGAGGGACTCGGCTTTCTGCTCGAGGAACCAGCCGTTCGTGGTCATGTCCACGCTTCTGACCCCTTCTATCCTGCAGAGGTCTCCCACAAGGGACTCCAGGCCAGGCCTGAGCAGAGGCTCTCCTCCGGTCACCCTGATCTTCTCGATGCCGAGCCCCGCGAGTATCCTCGCTACCCTGCCTATCTCCTCGAAGGTCAGTATCTCCTCCTGTTCGATCCAGCTGATCTTGTCCTTCTCCGGCATGCAGAAGAGGCATGCGAAGTTGCACCTGTCGGTCACGGAGATCCTGAGCTTCTTCGCGATCCTCCCCTTCCTGTCGATGAGCTTCCTTTCAGACAAGGAGAAGCGCCGAAGGCCCCGCTTCAGGTAAAAACGTTCCTGACCGGCAGGGAGAAGCTATAACGGGTGGAGGCAGGATTAGATGGCGTGACCTTCCACCAGGTGGACGTCTCCAAGAAGCTCGTGGTGTACCGCGAAGCGGTCGCCGCCGGAAGGATAAGGCTCAAGCCCGCCACCATCGAGAAGGTCAGGAAAGGGAAGCTGGAGAAGGGGGACGCGGTGGCGCTGGCCGCCGTGGCGGCCATCACCGGTGCCAAGAAGACCCCCGACCTCATCGCATTATGCCATCCGCTCAAGATAGAGGAGGTCAAGCCGTCCGTGAAGGTGGGGGACGGCTGGGTGGAGGTGACGGTCAAGGTCGTGGCGCACGAAAAGACGGGGGTCGAGATGGAAGCGCTCACCGCTGTCGCCGCGGCGCTCCTGAACATCTGGGACGTGACGAAGGCCTACGAGAAAGACTCTGACGGGCAGTATCCCGGTACCGCCATCGAATCGATACATGTCATCAGGAAGGTGAAGAAGGCGCAGTGAAGCCGCACGAAGAGCACCGCGCTCATGCCCATGAAAAGCTCCGAGTGAGGGTGGTCACCGTGAGCAGCAGCAGGTACGCGAAGAAGGCGGCAGGGGAGAAGTTCGACGACGTGGGCGGGGACACAGCCGAAGCTGGAATCCTTGCGGCAGGACACTCAGTCGCTTCCAGGTCGCTTATTTCTGACGATGCTCGTATGATCCGCCGCGAGGTCAGGGCGTTCCTCGGCAGCCACGACGACCTGCTCCTGCTGACCGGCGGGACGGGGGTATCGAGCAGGGACATCACGGTAGAGACTGTTCGACCGTTCTTCCAGAAGGAGCTGGACGGCTTTGGAGAGCTATTCAGAAGGCTGAGCTACGACGAGGTGGGGATGGCTGCGATCCTGAGCAGGGCGACTCTCGGGGTCGCTAAGGGGAAGCTGATCATGTGCCTGCCCGGTTCCCCGGGGGCGGTGAAGACCGCGTTGAAGGCGACGGCGGGGGAGCTCTCTCACATCGCCCACATAGCGAAGTCCTAGCCGAGCGCGGTCCCGCGGGTCTCTCTCATGAACAGGGCCCCCACCGCGAGGGTCAGAAGGGGGACGGACACGGACCACGCCAGGCCTGCGAAGATGTTCCCGGTGACGAAGGCAAGTGCGGGCGCGATGAGCAGGGTCCCGTCCCCGATGTCTCCGCTCCCCACTCCGTAGGCGATGGCGAATGACGTGTATCTCAGCCTGGTGGGGAACGACTCGACGAGATACGCGCCGAGTGGCCCGTAGACCATCGCCGAGACGAGCACCAGGCTGAAGGAGAGCGCTGCGAGGACGGGGAGCGCAGGAGGATGGGCGCTGAAGCTCATCGCTACGTAGATCGGGAGTATTAGCAGGGCGCCGAGCAGGTTACCGAAGAGGATCAGCTTCTTTCGGCCGAACCGGTCCGACAGCCGACCGAAGAGGACGAAGAAGGGAGAGCCTAGCGCGAGGGCGGCGAACGTCACTAGCGTGGAGTCGGAGAGGCTGATCTTCAGGGTCGCCTGCATGAACACAGACGAGTAGAACTGGGCCGTGTGCCAGATGACCGATGACCCGGCGACGACCGCCATGGCTACGGCAAGGGACTTCAGGTTGACCCTGTTGCCGAAGCTCTCCCTCACCGGAGCGTCCGAGGTCATCTTCTTTTCCGCCAGCTCCGTGAAGAGCGGGGTCTCGGTCAGCTTCAGCCTCATCGCTAGGGCGACGACCACTAGCACCAGAGAGAACAGGAACGGAATCCTCCACCCCCACTGGACGAACGCAGCCTCGCCGACGACGGCCGTAGTCGCGAGCACTGCGCCAGACGCGAAGAGCAGCCCGAGCGTCCCGGAAGCCTGCACGAGGGACGTCCAGAACCCCCTGGACGACTGAGGAGCGTGCTCGGCGAGATAGACCGTCGCCCCACCGAACTCCCCTCCCAGAGCCAGTCCCTGGACTAGGCGGAGGGTGAGAAGGAGAACAGGCGCCGCGACGCCGATGGCGGCGTAGGTCGGGAGCAGGCCCGTCATGACCGCCCCGAACCCCATGACGACGACGGTCAGGAGGAACGCCCGCTTGCGCCCGGCCATGTCCCCGATCCTTCCGAACAGCGCTCCTCCCAGGGGCCTGACCGCGGCACCGGCCACGAACGCTGCAAGAGAGAGGAGGACCGAAAGCGAAGGGTTGGGGGTGGGAAAGAAGACGCGCGACAGCACGACGACGAGCGAGCCGTAGACGAAGAGGTCGTACCACTCGATGATGCTCCCTATCGCCGAGGCGGCCGCCATGAAGCGGAGCGACGTCCCCACCCCTCGCCTCCGTGGCGGCCGGATAAAACACGATGCCGCTTCAGAACACAGGTACGCTCGGGTCGACGGCGTCTGCCCATGCCCTGAGTCCCCCGACGAGGTTCCTGGCCCTGAAGCCCTTGGAAGCGAGGATGTCTACTGCCACCGCGCTCCTGTTCCCGACGAGGCAGTATGCGACGATGGGCGCGTCCTTGTCGAGCTCTCCGACCCTATTCTGGAGTTCGCCCAGGGGGATGAGCCTTGAGCCGCGCAGGCTTCCGAACTCGTGTTCGAACGGCTCGCGGACGTCGAGGAGGACCACCTTCTCTCCGTCGTCCATCATCTTCTTCAGCTGTGCTGGGGTGACCTCCGACCCCGAGACCGGCTTCCTCAACCCACAGAACCGCTCGTAGTCGATGAGCTTGGTGACAGTGGGGTGCTCGCCGCAGACGGGGCACTCGGGGTTCTTCCGGAAGCGCAGCTCGCTGAACGTCATGTCCGTCGCGTTGAACAGGACGAGCCTCCCGACGAGGGGCTCCCCCTTCGCGAGGAGGATGTTGACCGCCTGAACCGCCTGGATGCTCCCCATTATCCCAGGGAGGACCCCCAGGACGCCCGCAACCGCGCAGTCCTGGACCGACTCGGGAGGCGGCGGGGTCGGGAACAGGCACCGGTAGCAGGGACCCTTGCGGGAGTCGAAGACAGCCGCCTGCCCGTCGAACCTGAACACGCTCGCATAGACGTCAGGCTTCCCGCTGATGACACACGCGTCGTTGACCAGGTAGCGCGCGGGGAAGTTGTCTGTGCAGTCGAGGACGACGTCATAGCCTGAGATGACCTTGGTCGCGTTCGACGAGTCGAGCATCATGTCGTAGGCTTCAACGGTGACGAGCGGGTTGGTCTCGCGCAGCCTCTTCGCGGCCACTTCGACCTTTCTCTTCCCGATGTCGGCTTCGGTGTAGATGGTCTGCCTGTGCAGGTTGCTCCTCGCGATCGTGTCGTGGTCGACTATTCCGATGCGGCCGACGCCGGCCGCCGTCAGGTAGACGGACGCAGGGATGCCAAGCCCTCCTGCCCCGACTACCAGAGCGCTCGACGCCTTGAGCCTCCTCTGCCCCTCGGGGCCGACTTCGGGGAGGACGAGCTGTCTGCTGTATCTCTCGATCTCAGCTCTTGACAGGGGAGTCTCTCTCGTCGCAGGCATGGGCTCACGTCGCTTCTTCCGGCTCATAAAAACAGTGCAAGGGACGGTCCCTCGGCTCCGGGTCCGAGGCCTGTGCCAGGATCGCTTCCTCCACATGGACTGCGAGCCCATAAATACGCCCACGGAGTTCGCTGTTTCGTTGATCCACGTGCAGCTTTCAGGGCAGCTGAGAGACTGGACGCGGGGGCTGTCGCGGGTGGAAGTGGACGGCGCCTCGGACATCCTATCGGCGGTCAGGAAGCTCGACGCGACCTTTCCTGGGCTTGGCCAGCGGATAGTGGACGACCAGGACAAGATCAGGGAGCACGTAAACGTCTTCGTCAACCTGGAGAACTCGAGAGAGCTGGGGATGGAGAAGGCGAAACTGAGGGACGGAGACACGGTACACATTTTACCGGCGGTGTCCGGAGGATAGGCGGACGAGCATGACTGCCCGCTCTGACAAGGTCTGCCTGATGGTCGGAACGAGGAAAGGCGCTTTCGTTTTCACCGCTGACAGGGGTAGGAAGAACTGGAAGATGACCGGACCCGTGCTGAAGGGGAACGACGTCTACAGCATGGCGTACGACAAGCGCGACGGGTCCATCCTGGCTGCGCTGAGCAGCGGGCACTGGGGCCCGACCATCGCTAAGAGCAAGGACCTCGGGAAGACGTGGAAGGTCTCCAAGACCCCGCCGAAGTTCCCGAAGAGTTCAGGGCTCTCTGTGTCGAGGATATGGCAGATCACCCCAGGGTCGGAGAAGCAGGAGGGGGTCGTGTACGCGGGGATAGAGCCGGCGTGCCTCTTCAAGTCCGAGGACGGAGGGGACACCTGGAAGGCAAACGAGGGGATGCTGAACCACGAGACGAGGAAGGACTGGCAGGCCGGGGGAGGGGGGCTCTGCCT
>JAKAPI010000020.1 GCA_021807225.1 archaeon
GGAGGCGGTGGAGAGCCTCGAGAGCGACTCTGCTTTCCTGGACGGGATCTTCCCGAAGGACCTGGTCGAGGTGATGACCGAACTCGAGATGGAGGCGTACCGTAGCGTGGCCGCGCGGCCGCACCCCCACGAGTTCAACCTCTACTTCGACATCTAGAAGTTAACTTCTACCTGTCAAGGCTTGAATGCGGGTTGGGACCAGCCTCCCGCCCTGCATGAAGGTCCTAAACCGCAAGGCCTACGAGTGGAGGAGGGACCACCGCGCCGAGGTCCTCGCTCAGCTCAAGCTCTACCTGGAGAAGGGGGGAGGCGCGGCTCCGAGAAGAGCGTCGAGAACGCCACGGGCGGGATGATGGACTTTTGCAGCTACCTCGAGATGCTCCCCAACGACGCCCTTGCCCACATGAGGAAGAACGACGTCTACAAGGTCCTCGACGGATACGTCGCCTGGATGCTCAAGGACAAGTTCGCGCCAAACTCCCTCAGGAACCGGCTCTCGGCCGTGAAGCAGTTCCTCGCCATAAATGACTTCGAGCTTGACAACGCTAAGATGAGGGTCAAGGTGGACCTCCCCCGGTATCACGCGGTCACCACCGACAGGGTCCCTACGCAGGAGGAGCTCAGGAGCGTCCTCACGCACACGGACGTGCGCGGAAAGGCCCTCGTCACCATGCTGGCATCGAGCGGGATGAGGGTGGGAGAGTTTCTCACTCTCAGGGTGAAGGACGTCGACAAGTTGGACCTGTCGAGCATCAAGGACGAGGACTTTCAGAAGATGGTGCGAGAGAAGCTGCTCGGGGCCATGGCGAACAACGGGTCGAGGCAGAAGGTCATCCACACGGGGGAGGTGGAGCGATACATCCAGCATGGGTGGGAGTACGTGGCCTCTCTCTCCGACGACAGGGCGATCCTCAAGCTGCCGTTTTGAGCCGTCATACGTAATCTGATATCAATCGGATTATCCGACAAACATCGGATTATTTATATAGCCACCCGCAAACATCGTGTGGGTGTAACCGACTGGTCAGGCTAACTGCGCCACAGACCTACAGGGTGATCTCCTATCTGTTGGCGCACCCGGACACGTCCCAGATTGAGATCGCAAGGGAACTGAACACGTCGGCGGATCTGGTCAACCACGTGACGAAGGAACTGGAATTCCCCGGCATCGTCGAACAGAAGTCGCGCGGGCACCTGGAGCTCAAAGACCCCCTCAGGCTGCTCGAGGCTCTTTCGGTCGAACGGCCCCTCTCGAAACTGCTGCTAGCCAGAATCCGTACAGAGCAGTCCGACGTCCACGTCGTGGAACGCGCGATGGCGGACGGGCGATCAGCTGGCGATTACGCCCTCACCGCCTTCTCGGCGCTCGCAAGGTACACGCAATACTACATCACGTATCCGACGATTCATGTCTACGCGGATCGTCCAGGCGACATCGCAAAGGGGATCAGACCGGGAAGAGGGGACGTGGCGGTAGACGTGCTGCGCCCCGACTCCGAGGCGATACTTCACAACGCAAGGGAACTTGAAGGAGTTCGCGTCGTCGAGCCGATTCAGGCCGTGATCGACTTGTTCTGCCTGGGCGGGCCTGGCCGCGATGGCGCGCTCAAGCTCTACCATCAGATCACAGAAGGAAAGAGCTAGGCATGAAGATCCAGGGCTCGCCGCTCGTCAAGGCGTCTTACGACGAGCTCGTCTCGTTCATCCGTCATTATCGCCACCACGGCACTCCAACGATAATCGGAGGGTGGGCCGTGTGGTTCTACAACCCATACTTCGGGTCGATCGACATAGACGTCGTCGGCCCAAGCTACAAGGGAGAATTCTATCGAATCATCGAGGAATACGAGCACACCCACGGATATCAGACCGCTCCGACCGATTTGTTTGGGGTCGAAGCCATCGCGTCCAAACCGATCATCTCCGAAGGAAAGAAGGTGGGAGACATGGAGATTGACGCCTGCAGCTTCGAGCAGCCGGGAGCGGGCGAATTCCACGAGGATCGCTCCCTCACGCTCCCATACTCCCTGTGCAACGAACCTGGCAACAAGCGAGAGGTGAAGATAGCGCGCGACTGCGTCTGCTACGCCCCGAGCAAGGCCTTGCTGACCATGTTCAAGGTCAAGGCCTACAGGGACAGGTCCTACGACATAAGGTCGAAGGGGGCGACCATGAATCCGGAGCGGCTCGTGTGGCTCCGGACGAAGGTCGCGAAGGATGCCACTGACATAATCGCCCTGTTGGACCCGAGAGGGAGGGGCGGGCTCGTCGGAGATAAGATGGACTATGGACAGCTCAGGCAGATCGCGAAGGCCAGAGGCTTGGAAGCTCTGACGAAGGAGACCTTGGGCGCAATCTTGGGGAGCAAGGAGGCGTTGGTGTCGTATGGCAAGACAGTCAACCTCAGAGCCGTGAAGGCAAGCCTCGGTTCGGTCTTCCATCCTTTTGGGTGAAGGGATGGACGAGGAATCTCGGCTTCGCCGCCTGAGGCAGGGGTGCGTCAGGGAGTCGAGTTTGTGCGCCAGTGACCTTCGATGAGCGTCCTACTCTCGCCGAGAACCATCTTCAATCTCTCGACCAGCCTCGAAACCCCGGCGACGTTTGATTGGTAGCGGGCCAGTTGGGAATCCGACGGATAACGCGCGATTACGGCGTGCGAAAGAGCCAAACCATTAAGCCTGGAGCCGTGAGGCAATGGCGCTTCGAATGAAGAAACTACCACTGGTGCGGGTCGCCGAAATAGCATTCCTCACCGCAAGGACTGAGGAATGCGCCAAATTCTATCGAAAAATCGGGCTCGATTTTCCGGTTCGTCCGAACAAGAAACACATTCACTTCGCTGACGTAGGCGAACAATATTTCGGCTTTGCCCACGAAGACAGAGGATTCATGAGCGGGCATGGGGACGAAATGGTCAAGGTCCCTCTGCACATGGCGTTCGAAGTCCAACCTGACAAGTTAGACGAGTGCATTCGATTCCTGAAACGCAAGGGTGTAAAGTGCAGTCCCAAGAACGAAAACTCGAGAGGCTGGCACGGCTCTCAACGGGCATGGAGCACATACTTCTCGGACCCTGCGGGCAACATCATGGAGTTGTGGGCGCCACAGAGGCGAACACGGAATCCTCCTTCACCGGCGGCGGATTAACCTGAAAGCGAGCTACGCGCTGTTTGATACTATTGCCCATGTTGTCTAACCGTCCAAAGTCGTCGCACGATATCGCTGTCTTCTTCTCGCTCGATCTGGACTGAACTGGTGTTTCCGCCAGCCAGAGGGGGCGGCGGTCGGCTCCCCCGCACCTGCATGTGGCAGGACGCCTAGACCTCGCTACCGCCGGCTGGTTTCTGCCCTCGGGTCCACCCCCGCGTGACGAACTCCGTCAGCCCCCCGGCCCAGCGTCCGTCGGCGAGGACGGCGGCTCGTCTATGGCCTTTTGTGGGCGCTGACCAGCGCATGGGTGAACCAGTCGCCTTCGAACGGGAGCAGGTCCATGGGGTTGCGGGTCCACCTCCCTTCGTAGAACTCCTCGACCTCATCAGCGGCGAACCCCGCCCTCTCCAACGTCCCCATGAGACTCGCCCTGGACAGGGTGTCTCCCAGGCCGAGCTCCCTAGCCTTCCTGAGGCTCCTCGAGCCGCGTCGTAGGAAGGTAGCCGAGAAGAGCAGCTTCCCCCGTGGGAGGAGGATGCGGCGCGCTTCGGCGAAGGCCGCCCCGGCGTCGGGGACGTTGTCGAACCCGAAGTAAGACGTCGCCAGCGGCGCGACCCCAGTCGCCACGGCCATGTGCTTGGCGTCCATCACGCAGAGGGACACACGGCCGTAGGAGCCGTCAGCCCTCAGCTTCTGCATGGCCCCCCTGAGCGGCGCCTCGTCCACGTCGGTGGCCAGGATGCCGCCCGCCCTCAGGCGCTTGGCCATGACCAGCACCAGGGTGCCCATCCCAGACGCCACGTCCACCGCCCACTCTGACTCGGAGCCCAGCGCCGCGAGAGACCGGACCAGCCGCCCGTCGGCTTCGACGAGCCCGTCGGGGAGGTAAGATGCGTACCTCCTGCGAATCCGGTCGTACTTCGCCACGTCTGGTATATTCACCTTCCATGAGAACTCGCCTCCGCTCAGCCTGGCCTCCTTCAGGAGGGGGACTTCGCCCTTCACCTGGAAGAGGTGCCCGAAGGGGCACGTGAACTCGCCGTCGACGAGGCGCCCGCCGGCCGTCGTGCCCGCGTATCCCAGCTTGCCATGGCAGGCGGGACATGCGAGCCTCGCGGCCATCCGCTTCTTCATCTGACCGGCGTCCCCGCGCGGCATCGGTCCCTTCTCGGCCCGCCGGGCGCAGGCGCTCGACCCACGCCTGGATTCGTCCCGGGGGCCGCTTGACTTTGTTGTTCCGAAACGGTTAGGGCGGCCGACCCTCCGGCGGGCCCCCGAAGCCCCCTGTTATCGGCCAGGCAGGAGCGCAGACCCTGAGAGGGCATTCAGACCAATCCGCTGCCGTGTTCCAACTCCGTTCCAACCCGTTCGGGAACGGGTGTTCCTCGGGGTTCCTAATCTCCCCCAGCCTCCAAGGGGGCATCGATGAAGAAAACATATGTCGCGACAGTCGCGATCACAGCGGCTCTAGTGATAGTACTGGCGGCCGCGATCGCACCAATCAATCAGCCAGCCCAGGCGAAGTCCGGGACTTTGGCGGTCATGGGGACGGATCCCCCTGTCACCTCGACCGGCATCAGCTCTGCCACCATGTCCTACAGCTCCGTCAGCGCCCACACCGCAGGCTCTGACATGTCGAGCGGGTGGGTCAGGGTTGCCGGATCCGGGTCCATGAATCTCATGGCCAACGGGACCGCCCAGGTGCTCGCAACCTCCAAAGTCAACGCAACAACCTACGACGCCTTCAGGTTCGACGTGAACTCCATCAGCGTCGTCTACAATGGCCAGACCTATGCAGCCACCGTGGCATCTACCTCGGTCACAGCGGCCTCCCAGAGCCAGGTCCAGGTCAGCTCTGGCTCGTCGGCAGCGGCCCTCGTAGACGTCAGGACGTTCATCCAGAACACAGCAACAACGTCAAACCCGCAGTTCGTCTTCAGCGCAACAGCCATGGCGACGGAAGTCCCCTCGCAGGCATCGGCTGCGGTCTCCCTGAAGCTTGGCGCCACCTTGGACCTAACGGGGCAGGCGTGGTTCAGCTCGTTCGAGACCCAGACCGGCGCGAATGTGACCATAGTCTCGGCCACGGTCGCGAGCGGGGCGCTCAGCATCGACCTCCGGAACAGCGGGGGCGCCAGCGGCCAAGTCCAAGAGGTCATCATCACGCCCGCCTCGGCTTCGGTCTTCGCCTCGGCCTCGCTCCCCTCTTCGTTGAGCGGCTCTGCCGTCTTCACGGTCAGCGGGTCCGGGTCGGTGCAGCAGGCATCTTCCCTGCAGGCGTCCACCTTCACCAGTTCTGGGGCCACCGTGGCCCAGGGGGCGTCGAGCACCATTGACTACACCGGGGACATAGCGATGAGCGGGGGCTTGCAGCCCACCGGAATCGTCGCAGGCCAACAGTACATCATCACCTGCATCGGAGCCAACACATACGCCAGTACCACCGTGGTGGCCTCCTAGGCCACCTCCCTTTTCTTTTAGGTGAGAGTTCATATTGAATAGAATGCAACTGGCCGACGCTTTCGAAGCCGCGACCGAAGAGACCCATCCCGAAGCGTCCAGGCAGTTCGAGGAAGCCCGGCCGGGGCGTCTCATGGGTCAGAGGGGAGGACGCGGTGCAAGTCCCCGAGCCCAGTCATACGATCCGGGTCCCGGAGGAGCCATCCGGGGGAGGGACCCCCGCGTCATGAAAGCCCTCTCCTGCGGCTTGGAACGGCCGTTCCACGGGGTTCCTTATCCCCCCAGGGAGGGATACCTCACGGCATGAGCGCCGTTCGCGCAAGACCGCTGCTCTCGGCGGCGGTTGCCATCGTGATCCTCGCGGGAGTCTTCACCCCGCTGGTCGCCGTCGGCCTTGCGGGCCCCTCGACGCAGTCCCAGGGCCAGCTCAACGACGTCATCAACGCGACCCTCTCGTCGAGGGCCTACGCCCAGCAGGTTGTCGGCATGGCATCGGCTCATGGCCTGGCAGTCAGTTCGGCCCAGTCGAAGCTCAGCCAGGGGGATGCGCTCTTGGCGACCGCCCAGGCCGACGCGCAGTCAGGGGCCTCGGCGGCCGCGGTCGAGTCAGCCCAGGCGGCGATGAGCGACTACACGGCGGCCTCGGCGTCGGCCAGCCTCGCGCTGAGCGGCGCGGGGCTCACCACCTCGGTCGACTACTCCGCTGCAGCGGGGGCCGCCGCAGAGGTCAACGCCACCGTGTCCGTCATTGCCGCCGCTGCCGCCCACGCCTGCGCTCAGACTGACGTCTCGACCTCAGGGAGCAGCGGCCTTGCCGAGGCATGCGCCCAGGTCAACGCTCAGGTCCAGGCGGCCGATGCCCACCTCAGCCAGGCAGCCTCCCTGCTCGCCCGGGCCAACGGAGAGGCCAACGCCACCGTAAGCCTGTCCCAGGTCCTCACTCAGGTTGCCCAGGCAAGGTCGGAGGTCAACGCGACTCAGTCCTATCTGGTGACGATCGCTTCGTACTCCTACGCGCAGCGAGCCGACGCATATGTGAGCGCCTACATCCGGTCCCTCTCCTCCGAGGCCAACGCCACGATCCAAGCGGAGCAGTCCGCCTACGCCAACCTGACCAGCTTCCAGGCCCAATATGCGGCCTACGCGAGACTGCAAGGCTCGGCGGCAGCGAACGTCGCTTCGTCGGCCTCGATTCTCGCGGCCGCCATCTCGAAGGTCGATGGCTATTCGGGCAACGTTTCGTCCTCCATCAGCGCCGCCCAGTCGACGGAGTCGCAGCTCCACGCCGACCTGCAGGCGCTGCCCGGCCTATCAGTCATAGCCGCCCAACCTGGCATCGTCGCCGACATCCAGGCATGCATGTCAGACGGCGCTTCATACAATGCCTCCCTTTCCGCGCTTCAGGCTGAGCTCAACGGCTTCTCCAAGGTCCAGCTGCCGTCCTACGGGAGCTACCTCGGGGCCGTGAACTCGGACGGGAGCTCGGCTCGGTCGAACGGCTCCGCCTACGTGTCGTCCTATGACAAGGTCGTCAGCGACCTTCAGCCGTTTCTGAGCCTGCCGCAGGTGCAGGCAGTCCTCGGCCTCTCCGTCTCGGCCACCGTAGGTGCAGCCGCCTCGTCAATGTCACAGCAGGCCGCCCAGATGACAAGCGGGGGGACCGACGCGTCACGCTTCAGCTCAAGCGTCACGACGGCCCAATCAGACGTCCCTGTGAGCGGCGCCCTTCTCTCGATGGCAGCCTCGGCGGCAGCGCAGTCGTCGGTGTATCTCAACGCCACCGCAGCAGCCGCGACCGCCCAAGTGTCAGCCTCGGTTCAGGCGGTGGCCAAGGCAGCTGCCGCCTTCGACGGCGCGGCCTACCAGTCCACGCAGGCGACCCTGGGAGCGTACCCGTCCGACGAGAGGGGGCTCTCCGGCGCAGGCGCTTCGCTGTCCTCAACCACTGGGGCGTCCGCAGGCGCCACTGCCACGGCCGTCGCCTATGTGGGCGGCTCGATACAGGCGAGGATAGCAGGTGCGGCGTCGGGCCGCGCCGAGGTGTCTCAGGCCCTTCGGTTCTTCTCTAGCCAGGACATAACTGCGGGCATATCTGCCATGGTCCAGGCATCCCTGGAGTTCCAGACAGCGTCCGCCGTCAGCGTCTAGCCCTGCGGACTGGCGCCCCTGTCCTTCACTACCTCGATCTGGTTTTGTGTGCCGATCTTTCGCACTCTGACGTAGCCCAGCCTTTCTAGCCGTTTGATTTGCCGCCAGCCCGAAGTCTTGGGAAGAGCGAATTTCGCCCTGATCTCAGGCTCGAGCACTTTGCCGCCATTCTCGCGTATGAAGCTGAGCACTTGGACGTCATCTGGCCTCAGCCCCCCGCCTGTGGGCCCGGGGCCGCGCCTCCTCCACAGCAAGATTGAGAGCCCCGCTGCAGCCAGCGCGGCCGCCGCAGCCCCTGCCTCCTCTGCCTCCCGAGCTGACAGCCCCAGGAATCCGCTCGCCCCTCCTCCGGGCCCGGGGCTGCTTGTGGTGGTCAGGCCGGCGATGGGGGCCCCGTAGCTTATCGTCCAGGTCCCTGCAGGGACGTCGAGCTCTGGGGCCGCGTTAGTCTCGTTGATGGAGTAAGGAGATGGATAGGGAGCCCCTGATACGAAGCTCAGGGTAGAGAGCGGGGGGAGCACCACGGTGGAGTTGTATTCCGTGGCGTATGTCAGGGTCCATACAGTCCCATTCTTCGAGGTCAGGGCGTCGGTATCGTACCGGAGCGTGACGGAAGTAGCCCCCAACGTGTAGACGGTTATGTTGGCGTTCCCAGGACCGAAGCTGTAGGAAAGTGGGGAGCCGTTTTGGTCGGTCGCCACCAGGTTGGACACCACTTCCGACAGCAACGGGACCACGACGGACGTCGACCTTGAGCCCGTCGCCAGGGTCTGCGTCACGTCGACATAGCCGTCGGCGTATACCCTCAGAGTCAGGGCCTTCCCGCTGTAGGCGAACGAGGCAGGGACCGAGCACAGGAGAATCGCGACCGCGAGAAAGACGAGGAGAACTCTCAGACTCAAGTTTGGCAGGTCCCCCTTCTGGCCCACCTGCCCGCTAAAAGCCTGACGGGGAGCGCATCACCCGCGGCGGATGCGAGCAAGCACGGCATCTAGCAGGAAGACGGTCTAGATGCGGGACGTGGGCAGAGGAACGCGGCGCCAAGTGGAAGACCGTTTCCCGCCTCATGCTGAGGCAGTGAGCCAGGGGACCAGGCCGACCTTCGTCTCCCTCCCCACCACCGAGACACCCGCTGGCGGTTCCTTCTCGAGCACAAGGAAGAACAGCCTGTATTCGTGGTAGTCCACAACCACGAAATCCCCGTCCACGACAGGCGTCCCTGAGAGCGCCTCCGCCGCGAACCTGTTCTCCACCGGCTCCTCGGCCTCTTGCCGGTGCTTGATGAAGAAGTTCGTTGTCTCGGAGTGCTCGCCGAGGGGGGTGAGGAGGACCCTGCGCGCCGTCACCGGTGCAGGTCTGGGCGAGAGGATATCCTCGTGCTCCCCCTGAAACCGAGAGTTGTGATTCCCTTTCTCAGAAGGTAGACCCCCAAAATCAGCAAGCCGACTCCTGCAAAGAATGCGGGTTCAAAGAAGAGGACGGCCGCCCCATAATGCAGGACAGCGATGGTACCTGCCGGAGTGACAATGTGTGCGGAGCAACAGGGTGAGGCAACTAATGGGAAGCCGAAGTTGCCTACACCGGAAAGCGTCACCGGCACGGCTACTGCAATAGCAAACAGCCCTGACGACAGGAACACAGCCGCTGGCATCGCGCTGGTCATCCTCATAGTCGCCTTGTGACCGTGAGCCAAGTAGTTACGCCTTGCGGGGCGACTATTCGAGTAGCACTTTACTACGGGGACGGTTGGAAGGGCATGCATCGCCCAAGGTGGGACACCCGTTCTCATCACGCGGACATCGGGCAGAATCAACTCTTGGGCCGCAGCATAGAGTCATGCTTACAAGAACAAGGGCAGGACGCGTCTTTGCCTGTATGCTCATGCGGTTGAGCGACTTTGGGAATCAGAGGTCACGATATGCGAACACCGAAAGTGAGTCGGCCTTATGTCGCCGGCCAGCAGGCTCGGTGATGAGCGAGTTGAACAAGGGCGCTTTGTCGCCGAAGACGCCGTCGATGCCCTTCATGCTGGGTCCGTACAAAGGCGAAGCGACCGTCCGCTACTCGGCCAACCGAGGCGTCGAAGACTCGGGTTTCACGGCCATCGGGCGAGAGTTCACCGACGAAATGGTGAAGGGGTTCCCCGTGATGAGGGCAGCGGTCACTTTCAGCGGCAAAGGCCACGAAGCCATGTTCGGTTGGGCCCAGGCGGTGTCGCACATCCACGGCGACGGCGTCGAGAAGCGCTTCACGGTCGACCTTGCCCCTTCCGTGCAGGGGAACGACTTCCCCTGCTGCGCGGTGGGATACAAGCCGAGCACGTTCGACGCTCCGTGCAACAGGCCCAGGACCGACATGGCCTGGAGGGCATACACGTTCCTCTTCCGGTTCATCTCCCAGCCCAGGCGCGAGTCCAGCAGGCGCGTCTACCCGATCGTCGGCTTCATGCGGGGCTACGTCCTTTCGGACCGGGGCAAGAAGGTGGCTGTGACCGAGCTTCGGGAGATGGGGGCCAGCGAATGGGAGAGGATTTTCCCGAGGTGCCTCCGGAAGCTCCCAAGGCGGTACGCTATGGCGAAGAAGGACCCGCTGTCGGCAGAGTGGGCTCCTGGCAGCCAGGCTTGGGATACTCCTGCCACCCCCGTCTATCGGCCCACGCCATCACCGGAACGGTCCCCGCTTGCCGGGGTCGGCTGTCAGACCGCCTCGACGCGGGCTCGACCGCTCAGTCGGCGGGTGAGTTCACATCGTCTCCCCAAGAAAGGATTTGCGACGGCGCTACGGGAACGGCGTCAGGCGGCGGTAGCATGTCTGGCACAGTCAGGATAGCTGGGGACCAGCTGGTCTTCGAGATCCACGGCATCGACGGGATACCGTCCATCAGGAGGAGCATCTCGGTCCCCCTGGAGCGCGTGCGGCCTGTCTCGACCGGCGACCCAGGCTGGGCGCCCCGAAGCCCCTATTATCCGCCAGGCGGGACCGGGGACGCATGTACGTCCCGAAGTGGTATCGCGAGGAGAGGGAGGAGGTGATCTTCGACGCCATCGACAGGATCTCATTTGGGACCCTGGTGACCACGACCGGAAAAGGAGCCTCGGCTTCGCACGTTCCGATGCTGGTCGACAGGGGCGACGGCGAGCGCGGGACGGTCGTGGGCCACATCGCCCGGGGGAACCTCCAGTGGAGGGACACCATCCCGGGGACGGAGGG
>JAKAPI010000021.1 GCA_021807225.1 archaeon
TCGTTGTCTCGCGAAATTCACGCGGCTCGGAAAAAAAATTTTCCTCCGAGGGTCTGAGCGATCAGGAAGCCAGCGAGTCCAGCGCGTCGCCGAAGCTCTCCCCGGTCAGTCTGATGTCGTCGTTGGAATGTGCGAGGGAGAGGCAGTACCTGTTCTCCGGCTTCAGGTAGACGCCGCGCGCGAGCAGTTCCAGGTCGATGAGCCTGCGGAGCCTCAGGTCCGACGCCCTTGCGTCGCGGTAGTTCCTCACCTTCCTGTCCGTCAGATAGAAGTTGAACATGGCGCCCTCGCCTTCGAGGTCGTGCGGGAGCGAGTGGCCCGCGAGCTCCCCGGCCACCATCCGCTTCAACGACTCGGTCTTCCGGAGCAGCCCGTCGAACCTCCCTCTGCGGGTCAACTCCCTGACCGTGGCCATGCCCACCGAAAGTGAGAGGGGGTTACCATTGAACGTCCCGGAGTGAAAGACCTTCCTCCTGTTCCCCTTCCTCGGGTCGAGCTGCTTCATCATCTCGGTCTCGCCCACGACAGCCCCGACGGGGAGCCCGCCGCCGATTATCTTCCCGAGGCAAGTCAGGTCAGGGGTGACTGAGTAGAACTCGGCAGCGCCCCCTGGCCGCACCCTGAACCCCGTCTTCACTTCGTCGAAGACGAGGGGGATGCCGTGGTCCCTCGTCAGGCCCCGGAGGTTGCGCATGAACCCTCGGTCAGCGGGGATCACCCCCTCCTCGAAGGGCTCCATTATCACGCAGGCGAGCTCCTTCGAGTTGGCTTCGATGATCCTCTCTGTCGCCTTCCAGTTGTTGAAGGGGAGCGCTACCGACGCCGACAGCAAGGCGCCGTCCACGTCGACGCTGTCGCCTATCGGGGTCGGGGACTCTTGGCTCCCGGCCCTCTCGACATCCGGGGCGTAGCTGAAGAGAAAACGGTCGACGGCTCCGTGGTAGTGGCCCTCGAACTTCGCGACCTTCCTTCGCCCAGTGTGCCCCTTCGCGAGCCTGGCCGCGAGCAGGGTCGCCTCGAGCCCGGAGTTTGTGAACCTGATCATCCCGTCGGGGTGGTAGATGTCTCTGAGCGCCCCGCCATATTCCGACTCGAGCTCGGTCGGCGTCCCCATGACAGTGGTCCCGAACGTGCCGAAGACCGACTCCACCGACTCCTTCACGACCCTGCTGCCGTGCCCGAGGATGATGGCGCCGTAGCTGAGCAGGTAGTCGACGTACTTGTTGCCGTCCAGGTCCCAGAGGTGCGACCCATTCGCCCTCTTCATGAAAAGGGGGTACGGCTCGAAGTGCTTGATGCCCGCCATGACCCCGCCCGGCGTGACTTCGAGCGCCCTGCTGTAGAGCTCAGCCGACTTTCGCGTCCTGGCCTCGAAACGGGCGACGATGCCGCGCTCGTTGATCTGGGACGCACGCATGGGGCTCAACTTCGCGGGCGGTCGTTTAAGCGTATTCCGCTGAGACAAGACTTCGGGCGCGACTCGTTTTCACTACTGAGAATCGTATCTTCGGCTTATATCCGCTGGTCGGACGGAATTAGTTGTTTGAGTTCGAAGACCACCGTAACGGGGGGACTTGTCGTCGCAGTCCTCGCCGTCGCGCTGATTCTCGCCGGCTACGGAGGCGCGGTCGCCGTAGGAGGGGCAGGGGTGAAGACCGTCACCACCACGGTCGTGACCACCACGACCAACTCGTCGTCGGCTTCGCCGTACGTTGTCAACCTGGTCATAGCCACCGGGAGCATCTTCAACTCGACCGTGGGGGACCAGCCGGGCTTCTTCCTCCTCGGGCCAAACGGCCTGGAGTCGACTGCAAACCTCACCCTCCCGGCCAACCGCCTGATTGAACTCGTGATAGTGAACTACGACGACGGCGCCGCTTCCCTTGCCGTCCCCAACGACAACGTGGTCTCTGGGACGGTGGGCGGGAGCGTGTTCGTCGCCTCCAACGCCAACATCAACGCCAGCCAGGGGGCGTCAGGGATCGTCCCCACCGGCGGAGAGAAGGTCGCGTCAATCCCCGCCGACAACGTCTCCCACACATTCACCATCCCCGCCCTCAACCTGAACATCCCGGTCCCGGTGTCTTCGACCGTCGTCGCCTACTTCACCATCACCAAGGCCGGCACCTACTTCTGGTACTGCGAAACGACCTGCGGGTTCGGCCCCAACGGCACGCTGGGGGCGATGGAGACCCCTGGCTGGATGACCGGCGACCTGGTGGCGAGCTGATAAACTGACGCCCCCATCGCTGTTGGAGGGGGCAGGTGCTTGACTTTGGCGGGGGGCGAAGGCACTGGAGGGGACGACAAAGACGAGTCCCGCCGTGATTTCCTGAAGACCGCCGCAGCCATCTCGGGGGTGCTGGCCGTCGCAGGCATCGCCTCCGTCATGAAGTCGGTGGTGATCCCCTCGGTCCCGGGCCCGACGCAGACCGGCTTTCCCAGGGTGAAGGTGTCGAGCCTGGGCGAGCTGTCCACAGGGAAGGTCGTGATCTTCAACTATCCGCTCGACAACGAGCCCAACATCCTCGTGAAGCTGGGGCAGGCCGCGTCCGGGGGAGTCGGGCCCGACGGGGACATAGTCGCCTTCAGCCAGATCTGCCAGCACCTCGGGTGCATCTGGGGGTACGTGGCTCCGGGGAGCTCTCCTTCGGTCAACCCTTCGTACGTCGCAGCCCAGCCCTCTGGCTATTGCCCCTGCCACGGCAGCGTCTACGACCTCGCCGAGGGGGCGAAGGTCATCGGAGGGCCATCGCCGAGGCCACAGCCGCAGGTCCAGCTGGACGTCGACGGCTCAGGAAACATCTACGCGGTCGGCATGGGCCCGCCGGCGATCTTCGGCCACGGCACCGGCTCGAGCGACGTGATCAACGACCTCCAGGGCGGCAGCCTGGTGACGTCGACCTAGGTGAGAGCGAGTGGGAGAGAGCGAAGGGGCGCTTCAGCGGCTCGCGGGGTGGATCGACTCAAGGCTTGGTCTGAGCTACCCCCTGCTCCGTCCGGTCCCCCGGTACGCCCTGAACCCGTTCTACTGGCTCGGCGCCCTGGCCGTGGTAGCCTTCGTGATACAGGGGGTCACCGGGATGATAATGATGCTCTACTACGTCCCCAGCCCGACCCAGGCCTACGCGTCGACCCTCTACATCTTCCAGAGCGTCTACAACGGACGGTTCTTGGAGACGATCCATCTATACACCGCCTACGCCATGATAATGCTCGCCTTCATGCACATGATGAGGGGGTACTTCGTCTCTGTGCACAAGAAGCCGAGGGAAGTCATGTGGGTGGTCGGGATGCTGATGGGGTTCGTCACCCTGGGGTTCGGATTCACCGGGTACCTCCTCCCGTGGACCGTGGTCTCGAAGTCGGCCACCGACGTCGGGGTCGGGATGGTCAGCGCACTCCCTCAGCCCGTCTCGTCCCTCCTCACCTTCCTGATCGTGGGGGGCGGCGGGGACTCGGCTGAGATTCTCAGGTTCTTCGACCTCCACGTCGTCATCCTGCCGGCCGTGCTTCTGATCCTCCTCGTGGTGAAGATGTACATGCTCGAGTCCCACGGGGTGGCCGACCCGACCGGGGGCAAGCCGGCCGAGCCCAAGCCCAGGACCTCGCCCATCTTCCCTGATGTGACCATGTACCTCTTCGAGCTCTCCCTCCTGTTCGGAGCGGGGATGCTCCTGATCTCCGCGATCTTCCCCCTGAACCTCCCCCCAGAGTACTCCGCAGCCGCGGCGTCCCAGTACGTCCCCCAGCCAGACTGGTACTTCCTCTGGATCTACCAGGTGCTGAAGATGTCGTTCTTCGAGGCGAACGGCCCGCTCAAGCAGTTCGGGCTGCCGATCGCACTGACCCTCATCACGCTGATCTTCGTAGTCCTCGTCCTCCTCCCATTCATCGACAGGGGACGCGAGAGGCGCGTCTCGCGGAGGCCCTTCTACACCACGCTTGGCCTTCTGCTCGTCGGGGAGCTGGCGGTGCTCTCGTACTGGGGGCTTGTCACCCCGGGTCAGACGATCCCTGCCGAGCAGGCCGCCCTCGTCGTCGGCGGGACGGCCCTCCTGATCGTAGCAGGGTCTGCGCTCATCTACGGCGCGATGTACAGGCGGGCGAAGGGGAGGCTGACCACCGCCCCCCAGAATGAGATCCCGCACTCGGAGCTCCGGAGCGGGCTGGCCTTCACCGGGCTGGTCGCCCTCGGCGCCTTTTCGATAGGCATGCTCGTGAACGGGGCCGTCGGTGTGGCCATCGGAGACTACTCCTTCGGCTCGCTGGCGACGGTGGCGGGGTCGACGGCGTTGCTCGCCCTCGACCTAGTCGGGAGCGTGTTCCTGGTCTACCGGCTCGATCTGAGGACGGGAACGGTCAAGAGGCGCGTGAAGGCCCTGGAGCTCGGCTGGAGGGAGTGAGATGCGGGCGAACCTGATAACGTTGCAGGTCATCTTCCTGATCGCGCTGCAGGTCGCGACCCTGGTGGTGCTGTGGCTCCTCAACCCGGTGACGCAGGTCGCGACGGACACCTTCGCGCTCTACCTGAGCCTTGACCTGCTGGCATTCGCCATGATCTCCTACATCTACAGGTCAAGGCGCGAAGCACGGGAGGCCAACGCAGGGTGGCTGGCGGTGGGGTATCTCGCCCTGATGATCCTGCTGGTGTCCAACCTGATCATCACAGCGTAGGCGTAGCTCCGCTCGGAGGGAGGGTCGCCCTGCGTCCGGGGTATCACGGTGGACTTCTGACGTCCCGCGGGCTGCCGCCTGGTCGCGCTGCAACCCCGCCCCAGCCGCCGTCCTCCTTCGCTGGGCGAGTGCTGTGCCCGGCCAAACCTTCAAGTGCGGGGGGTGCGAGTACCAAATTGATGAGTGCAAAGCCAGCGCGGAAGCCTGCTTCGAAAGGCAAGAGGGCCGCCGGGTTCACCGACGAAGAGCGCGCCGCGATGAGGGAGCGCGTAAGGGAGCTGAATGCAGGCGCTGGGGAAGGGGAGAGCGCCGTGCTCGCGAAGATCGGAGGGATGCCCCAGCCCGACCGTGCGCTGGCGGAACGGGTCCACGCGATAGTGAAGGCGAGCGCCCCTGGTCTCGCGCCGAGGCTGTGGTACGGCATGCCCGCGTACTCCAAAGGCGGCAAAGTCGTCTGCTTCTTCCAGCCCGCCCACAAGTTCAAGTCAAGGTACTCGACCCTCGGCTTCAGTGACAAGGCGCACCTCGACGAGGGCCGGATGTGGCCTAGCTCCTTCGCGCTGAAGGACCTTACCCCTGCCGAAGAGGCGAGGGTAGGGGCGCTCATAAAGAAGGCAGTGGGCTGAGGCGTCGCCGCGGCCCCAGCTAGTGACTCCGTGAGCGGGAGACCACCCATCGGGATCGGACCCATCTTATGGACTCGAAGCTAGCTGCATGGCGAGAAAGCGCGACTCATCGAGGACGACTGACCCGCCCCTCTGAAGGCTGCATGGGGTCGCAGCGCGTCTTTGTGTGGGAGTCTGCCCGGGTATGAACGGGTCAGCCTTCACCGGCGAGCATCGCTTTCTTCATGACATCGACCTTCTCCTTCATCAGCGCGATCGCTGACTCCAGCTCTTTGCACCCTTCCTCCTCTCTGGCGAGCGCTTCCAGCAGGTCGACGATCTTCCCAGGCGCGCTTTGCATCCCCTGAGTGACTTCGCCCAGCGGGGCGTAGTCAAGCCGCCTTGGCATCTCGGAGAATAGCCCCCGCTGCACCTGGTTGATCTCGCTGAGTTTCTCCTGGTCGGTCGCGGCGAGCCATGAAACCTCTCTTCCGGCGCGCAGGCTTTCGTAAAGCTGGTCCTGCAGTTTCGTGTAGGACGCCCAGTATTTCATCCATGCCTCGTTGAAGGCGGCGAAAATGTCTGCCAGCCTGCCGTCGCCGCCCCCTGGCTCCAAGTCACCGTTGACCGGCGGAGCTAGGCTAATAGTGTTTGGAAGCCAGTTTAATAGGGCCCCGGAACGATGAAAGTCGTGAATCAGACCCAGCCGGAAGTGTGCGTGACACACCGTATCAGGCTCCAGCCTGGTGAAACGTCCTCGACGCTCGCCTGTCCAGTCTGTGCCCAGATGAGCAACCAGGAGTCTCTCCGGAGACGTTCCCGCAGGCGCTAGAGGCGCGAACGCGCCGACTCGGGAGTCCCAGACGGCGGTCGGGGCCCGTCTCGGCCGCTGACCGCTCCGATCCCTGCCCCTGACGCGGCGTTCGGTGCACTGACGGTGCAAGAAGAGCGGGCCCCTTGGCTCGCGGTTCCAGGCGGTTTCCTGTCTCGACTTTCCCATCCGTCCCGTTTAATAAGGCGCACAAGAGCGTTCTTCCATCGGGCGGAATAACGGTGGGATGGGTGAGTTGAATTGAGTTTCGGTCGACGAGGAGGTTATGGCGACAGGGGAGGATACGGACGGAGTTCTGGGTCCTTCAAGAAGCCGGTTGAGGTCGGTAAGGAGTATGATGTCAGCATCTCCGACACCAGCAGGCGAGGAGAAGGCATTGCCAAGGTCGAGGGGTTCATCGTCTTTGTCCCTGGCACGAAGGTTGGCCAGAATGTGAGGATAAAGGTCACCCAGGTCTCCGAGAGGTTCGCTTCTGGACAGGTCGTGGAAGGTCCAGCTGCGGCATCCTCCTAAACTGGTTCGCCAGCAAAGTAGTTCGGTGGCCCGGGTCGTCGGGAACGAGTTGGTCGGTCAAAGTCCGACCATCTCCTCTGTTTTTGATCGTGCGTCTCCGGTTTCAGGTTTCGAAGGGCTCTAGGCGCTGTGTCTCGTGGGTTCCCATGCCCATCTCTGCGCATGTACGCACGGGCGAACACTTAAAGTGCCGATGCACGCTGGCCATTTCGGCGGTGAAGCTCGCCATAACCGCTCGTGCTAAACGAGCCAATAGCTTCTACCAAAACATCAAGCGAGCGGTTGAAAGTGAGATACGACCTGTTGTACGTGGCAGTGGGAGCCGTCCTAGGAGCGACTCTGCGCTATTTCATCACGAGCAGGAGCATCTTCTGGGGGAGCCTCCCTCTCTCCGTCCTCACGGTGAACATAGTTGGCAGCCTCATCCTAGGCATCTCAATGGCAGCGGTCCAGAGGCTAGGCCTGGGAAGCGACTTCGTCCTCTTTCTCGGCATCGGGTTCTGCGGGGCCTTCACCACGATGTCATCGCTCGCGTTCGAGTCGGCGAACCTGATGGACGCAGGAATGTTCATCACGGCCGCCGCTGACATAGGGTTGAACATGGGACTCTCGCTGGCGGTGATCTTCGTAGGTAGGGCGCTGGTCTTCCTGGTTGCGGGAGGCGGCTAAGCGTTGTCATCGTCCAGGCCCCCGATGAAAAGGATGCTGAGGCTCACCGTCAGGGCGCGCTCCCACGACCAGTTCAGGGGTAGAAGCCTCGCCGACTCCCTGCTTGAACTGTATGCGAAGCAGGGGATAGGTGGGGCCACGGTGGTCCAGGGGATCAAGGGCTACGGGGTTCGCGGCGCGGCGAAGTTCGACGTGCTCGGCCTGTCGGTGAACCTCCCCATAATCATAGAGACGGTTGGTGAGTACGAAAAAGTCCAGGGAGTCTTGGCATCGGTCAAGACGATGGTCGGGACCAACGGCCTTATCACGCTCGAAGAGGTCAACGCCTTCTGAGCGACGTCGATTCGGTGACCGCAGGCCTTCGGGCGATGTCCGATGGGATATCCAGATTGGCGGGAGAGATGTTGGCACTCGTCAACTCGCTTCGCACGACTCCAGACGATGAAGTTCAGAGGAGGCTGAAGGCCATTCAGGCCACGGAAGGAGAGGTCGACGCAGCCTTCGACGAATCTGCGACACTGATCATGGGGCTGGAAATATTCCCAGTCAACCCTGACTACTTCCTCCAGATAGCGAGAGAACTGGACAGGATGTCTGACCTGATCGAGCGCACCTGCCTTCTTCTGGAGTGGAGACACAGCCTGAACGAAGAGGAGTCCGAGCTGCTGGAAAGCGCCGCATCGCAGGTGCGGCAGCTCGCAGAAGACATTTCGGGGTGCATGGAGAACCTTGGCAAAAACAAGGAGTCCGTGGAGAGAGGGTGCGCAGTAGTCGTCGAGCGCGAGAAGACGGTCGACCAGATTATGGGGCACTACACCAGGCTTTCATCAAGGAAGGGGTACGAGATAGAGAAGCGGCTTTGGCTGACCGACGTTCTCGGCAACTTGGACACGGTGGCCGACGGGGCTCGTGACCTCACGATTACGGTCCGCGTGATATCGGAGAAACTGGAAAAGCAAAGCAGGCTGGATGTAAAGCACGGCGTAATGAACTAGTCTGGCGTCCGCCCACCTCGCTGATGCCTCGCCAGCCAATCTGCTCAGATGCGGATGGAAAGTGGGGCCTGTATTTTCAATGAGGCACATGAAAGAAACCTGAGCCTACCCACCTACCAGAGTACTTCCCAGGGAATCCCAAACTACGCCAGGTGGGATCCGCGACAGAAGTGCAGCGGACATCCTCCAAGAACCTGCATGGACTCCTAGAGCCGCTCCGGAGATACCGCCCGCGGGGACGGAGTCAGTCGTGCAGCAGGAGGGAGACAGGGAGGAGTACTATGAAGGCCGCTCCCATCGCGAAAAAGGTAGTCGACAGACCAGTCGACTCGATGAAGAAGCCAGCGAGAAGGGGCCCTATCGTGTAGCCCAGGTCCTTGAAGGTGGCTATGACGCCGGTCATGGCTACCTTATCCTCGGCCATGACGTCGGACATCCTGGAGTAGAGAGCTATGAAGATCATCGTGTAGGAGACCGTGAACGCGGTCACGACGCCCAAGCTGTAGACAAAGTTGGAGGACAGGGGGATTAGGGTCGCTGTGAGGGCCGTCAGGACAACCGCGATAGGGAGGGTCTTCCTGACCCCTCTGCTGTCCATGAGGTGGCCAATGGGGACCTCCAGGCTGACCGCAGGGATGAGGGCGACGGTAAGGATGATCCCGATTAGCGGGATGGAGATCCCTTCGGCGTTGAGGAAGATCGAGAGGAAGGAGTAGTAGACGTTGATCAGGGCGTAGAAGACCACGACCAGGAAAATTGTCTTGAGGAACTTCGACTCCTTCATCTTCTCCCTGAGTTTCTTTAACTGAACGCCGAGGGACGCTCTCTCAGGCCTCGGACTCTCCTTGAGAAAGAACGTGACAACCAGGAAGGCCCCGACGCTCGTTGCGCTCAGGACGTAGAAGGGCAAGAAGAAGGACAGAATGGAGATTGCGCCTCCGACAACCGGTGAGAGGGCCGAAGCAAGGTCGTTCATGTCGGAGAAGAAGCCTGTCTCTTTTCCCCTGACCGACTTCTCCGCATAGCTGAAGATGTATGCCCAGGAGGTCAGCCAGAGGAAGGATGAGGCCACCCCGCGCCCTACGCTCAGGAGCAGAAGCGACGCAAAGCTACCAGCCTGGGGGTAGAGCACGGCCAGCCCAGCGTAGAAGAGAAGCACGACCTGGAGAACCCTTTTCATGTTCATCCTGTCTTCGATTATGCCGAACGGGATGTTCAGAAAGACCCCTGCCATTGTCGTGATGGAAAGGACGACCCCAGTGAGGAACGCGTTGCCGGTGACATTGTTCACGTAGATGGAGAAGACCGGGGTGGTTACGCCCCAGCCGAAGGTGTAGATGAAGAAGGCCGAGGAGACGGGGAGGATCGCCCTGCGGAATGCCCTCAGATGGCGCAGTTCACTGAGGTCCTTGAACATCAGGGCTCACCCCCGGGTGCTTTCCTGTGCAACGTTGGCGCGCCTACCGGCTGTCCCTTCCCAGTGGGAGATGCCTTGACCAGGCACAGCAGGGATTCGAGGGCGCCTGCGACCGCAGCCGCAGGGACCTCCATGTTGAAGCGGGGGATCGGATTCAAGATAACACCTTGCCGGATGATGCGCAGGTCCGCCTCCGGGGGGCTTAAGAGTTGCATTTGTGCCCCGATGCAGGGACGGTTGCGATGCTCACGGCAAACTCAACAAGACAGCTGACGGTGGAGACTCTGCCGGATCTGGTGGTTCTTCACGACTCATCCTGCCCCCCTTCCGGCAAAACAGCGCCATGATGCGAGACCTGGTCGAGTGACACGGACATGAACTCTTTTATTGTCCGTGACGCACAAGCTCTTTGCCCTGAGCGCTTTGGTACCACAAATTGGCATACGAGACCTGGCCCCGAACCTCTGGATTTGGCGTGCAAGGCACCCCTTCTGGACTAAGGGTGCCGACTGGCAACCGGTGGTCACCTCCACGTATGTGGAGTCGGGAGGCGAAAGGTTCGTGCTGGACCCGCTTTCTCCGACCCTTGATTCCATCGGCCTGTGGGAAAGGCTGGACAAGAACCCTCCGACCATGGCCGCGGTTTTGATCCCGGACCACGTGAGGGACATCGACTTGTTTGCGCAGCGCTATGGGGTCCGTGCGTTCGGTCCGCGACTTTACTGGGCCGACGACGTCCCGAAGACCAAGCTCGAGATGATTGAAAGCGATACCAGACTCCCCGGAGGGTTGGTCGCTCTTTACGATGGACGTGGACGGCTTGAAACTCCGATGTGGCTACCGGAGCAGAAGACAATCGTGTTCGGTGACGCCCTCACCGAGCGAGGTGGTGAGCTCCGCGTTTGGGATTCGCCTTGGCACCAAAAGCGAGCGCTCCCGGCCCTCCACGCCATGC
Source organism: archaeon (assembly GCA_021807225.1). The sequence goes on from JAKAPI010000021.1 coordinate 10,664, forward strand.
TCGAACTCCCCTTCGAGAGGGTGATCATATCCCACTGTGACAGCGAGCCTGTTCATGACCGGGCGGGGTTCGAGAAGGCGCTGGAGCAGCCCCCTTGGAGGGGCTGACTTTGGCCCTCATGCCCCTTCGTCTGGTCTAGACCGTGAAGTGGGGTCAAACCCAAATTCTTGTACGCCGATTCTCTTGGCCCTCTCGCCCTCTTCGTCATCCATCGATTTGCACATAATGTCGAACAACGTGTTGGTCAGGCTGTGGGGCCAGAGTACTATCAGCACCCGGGCGGACGCATGGCGCACGCGTAGAT
>JAKAPI010000022.1 GCA_021807225.1 archaeon
TCAAAAAGGCGCACGAGAAGGTCAGGTTCCAGGGGCTCCCTTCCAGGGTCTGCTGGCTCGGCTACGGCGAGAGGGCGAGGTTCGGAAAGATCATCAACGACATGGTAAGGGAAGGGAAGATCTCGGCGCCTGTCATAATCGGCAGGGACCATCTCGACGCGGGGTCCGTCGCCTCTCCCTACCGTGAAACCGAGGGGATGAAGGACGGCTCGGACGCCATCGCCGACTGGCCCGTCCTCAACGCCCTCCTGAACGCCGTATCGGGGGCTTCGTGGGTCTCTGTACACCACGGCGGCGGGGTGGGGATCGGCTATTCGATACACGCTGGGCTGGCGGTCCTCGCGGACGGCACCCCGGAAGCTGAGGCTAGGATCGCGACGGCCCTCACCAACGACCCGGGGATCGGGGTCGCCAGGCACGTGGACGCGGGCTACGAGGAAGCGATACGGACAGCGAAAGCGAAAGGCGTCAAGATACCGATGATGGAGTAGGCTTCCTGGCGCCCGCCAGGAAGTAGTATGCGACATAGGCTGCCGACATCGCGGCCACGGCGGCGGAAAGATAGTCGATGATCACCGTCGACGACGCGAACGCGTTCAGGGCGCCTTGGCTCGAGCCCGCGAGAAAACCCGCGTACACGAGGACCACCGACCAGGCGAAGCAGCCCGCCAGGGTCATCACCACGAAGCGCCAGATGTTCAGCTGGAACAGCCCCGCTGGCAGAGAGATGATGGTCCTCAGCCCGGGCACGAACCTAGCTGCGAACACCGTCCACTGCCCGGACTTCTCGAACCACGCCTCCGCCCTGTCCAGGGCGCCCCTGTGGAGCCTGAAGAGCCTGAGGAGTCCCACCACGAACGGCCTGCCCAGCCATATTGCAAGATAGTAGTCTACCAGCGCGCCGATGATGCTCGCCGCTGTGCTGACGGCAACCACCGCCCAGAAGTTCATGGTCCCGACGTACACGAAGTAGCCCGCAAGGGGAAGGACAACCTCGCTCGGGACCGGAAGCGATGCGCTCTCCAGAGCCATGAGCGCGAAGAGGCTGAGGTATCCCCACTGGGTCATGAACCCGTTCAGGAAGGCCGATGAGAACAACGACCCGCTGACCGCCGAGAACCACGCTCCGAAGGGGAGCTCGATGAAGTCTGCGGCCTGGAGGGCTCCCACGACGAAGGTCGCGACGGCGATGACCAGGAGGTACCTGCTCCGGGGGACGACCGATTCCGCTGTCGGCTGCAATTTGGCTTCCGCGTCTGTGGTGCCCTTATAGGAGTTCCAGACCTGAACCGGCTCGGACCTCAGCTCTTCCTGCCCTTCGAGAGCTCTTCAACGAGCTCCTTGGCCCTGTCGAAGCGTATCTTCTTCTCCTCGACCATCTTCTGCGCGACCAGGTCTATCAGCTCCCCCGTGGCCCCGGCCGAGACGGCTACGTTGCGGGAGTGGAGTTTCATGTGCCCCTTCTGTATCCCTTCGCTGGCGAGGGCCCGCAGGGCGGCGAAGTTCTGCGCAAGGCCGACAGCTCCCATCACCTCTGCTAGCTCTGTCGCTGTCTTCGCCCCGAGGATCTTGATGGAAGCCCTGGCCGCAGGGTGCGTCCGCGCCGCACCTCCCACCAGCCCGACCGCCATGGGCATCTCGAGCTTCCCGACCAGGTTGCCGCCCTTGTCCTTCTCCCAGGTCGTCAGCGGCTTGTACTTTCCAGACCGCGACGCGTAGCTGTGCGCCCCCGCCTCGAGGGCCCGTATGTCCTGGCCGCAGGCGATCCCGACGGCGACCACACCGTTCATGATCCCTTTGTTGTGGGTGGCGCACCTGTATGGGTCGGCGTCCGCGAACGCGTAGGCGTTCACGACCCCATCGACGACCTCCTCGCCCCCCATCTCCTCCTTTGCGAACACAGCAGTCGCCCTTACGAGCCGCCTGTCCGCGAGGTTCGAGATTATCCTCAATAGCACTTCCCCGCCTGTGACCTCCTCGACCATCGGCGCGACGGCCTCGGCCATGGTGTTCACGGCGTTCGCCCCCATGGCATCCCCGGTGTTCACTATGAGCTCCGCGACCACCATGGGTCCGGTGATACTGGACAGAACTTTCACGTTGAGGTCCTTGGCGCCGCCCCCGAGTGAGACGAGCATCGGATCCTGGTCGTTCGCCTTCTTCAGGATGTCCGCTTTCCTGGCCAGCAGGGCGGCCTTCGCCTTCTCTGGGGATGGGACCTTGATTACCTGTATCTGACCTATCATGACAGGGCCGGTATTGGAGACCGTGAACCCTCCCTTTTCGCGCGCGATCTTCGCAGCCTTGCTCGCCCCCGCGACGACCGACGGCTCCTCAAGCGCCATGGGGACCAGGTAGTCCCTGCCGTTGATCCTGAAGTTCGTCGCGACGCCCAGAGGCATCGTGAGCCCGCCGACCACATTCTCAATCATCCTGTCGGCTACGTCCTGAGGGAGCCCGCCAGTGTTGGCGAGGGTCTTCATCTCCTCCTCGGAGAGCCCCGCCGCCTTGGCTATCTCCTTCAACCTCTCCGGCACCGAGAGCTTGTAGAGGCCGGGCATCTCGCTGTCAGTCATTGCACTCGAGCTCGTGGCTGCGGTTGGCTATTTAATCAATCGAACTTCGCTTCTCTCGTCTCGTCAATCGGCGAACGGCCGGGCCCGGCGAGACTGCCCTCCCTGACTAAAGATAAAAGGCGGGTTCGAAGGCGGGCACCACACGGGCCGGTCGTCTAGCATGGTTAGGACGTCAGGTCATGCCCGTCAGGCTCTGACACTTGCTAGCAGAAGACGGCGAAACAGCAGACGCGCCAAGGTCGGCGGTTCAACTCCGCCCCGGCCCACCAATCCTTAATACTCGCAGCCGCCCGATTCGGCCTGCTTGAACAAGAACCTGGTCATCTTCGGCGCCTTCCTGATCGTGCTTGGCGCAGGCGTTGGCTACTACCTCATATCGCTCTTCGGGCTCCTTATCCTGATACCTGCTTTGATGGCGCCTTCGCGCCCAGTCTCTCGTCTTCCTACCTCTGCAAAGGAAGAGCCCAAGAGAATAGCGCCGAAGCCCCAGCCGATGCCGGCACAGGTTCAGCCCCCGGCTTCGCAGCCCGCCGTGGCGGTGCCCATCTCCGAGCCGAGCCCATACGTGTCCTACTCCCTGGCCCTCTTCCCGAACTCGATGTTCCCGTCTTTGTCTCTCTCGGCTACCGCGCAGCCACAGCCTGCATCCGAAGCTCCTGCCAAGGCGGCAGAGCGAGACGAGCTGATCGAGACCGGCGCTCTGCTGGCGCTCCTCAGGCTTTTCGTCGGCTAGGGCACGTAGACGTTCATCTCGCGCCCGATCTGTCTGAGCCTCTCGACCCTGTGCGCCAGGGACGGGTGCGTCGAAAACAGCTCCACCATCGTGCTCCCTCTGAATGGGTTGACTATCCACAGCGACGCGGTTGCCGGGGACGGCGCGTGGCTCGGCTGCGTCGCGATCGGCCTCGTCTGGGCCTTGGCGCTTATCTTCTGCAGCGCGCTTACGAGCCCGCCCGGGTTCCTGGTGAGCTTGGCGCCGTACTCGTCTGCGGTGTACTCATCGTCCCTGCTTATGCCGAGCCTGACGAAGGTCGCCCCGAGGGGCACCAAGATGACCGCCAGGATGAGCAGCGGGGAGCCTCCGTTCCTGTTCCTGTTGCTTCCCCCGAACCAGATTGAGAACATCGCCATCTGGCCTATGAATGATATCGCCCCTGCAAGGGTCGCGGCCACGCTCGACATGAGAACGTCGCGGTGGACGACGTGCCCTATCTCATGCCCAATCACAGCTTCGAGCTCTTCCGGGTTCAAGGTCTGGAGGATGCTTGAGGTGGCGCAGACCACCGCTTTGTTCGGCCCCCTCCCCGTTGCGAAGGCGTTGGGCTGAGGCGAGTCCACGATGCCTACCTTCGGCATGGGGATGTTCGCCTTCTGGGCGACGTTGCGTACCGCCCTGAAAAGGACAGGGTTCTCGCTCTCCTGGATGATCTTGGCCTTGCTCATCCGCAGCACCAACGAATCGCTGTAGTAGTATGAAACGAAGTTGATCACCGCTGCCAGCACCAGCGCGAGGCCCACGAACGTGAGCGGGTCGCCGAAGAAGTACCACCCCACGATGTACCCTATGACCATCAGGAGCCCCGTGAGAACGAAGAACAGGAGGGTCATCTTCGCATAGATCGTAGCGGACATCAGATTTTCACCCGCTCTTCCACGTGTAAAAGGCTTTCCCGGAAGTCGGAGACTCGCGGAGCCTCTTCGGACGAAAACATAAATCCACGGAGAGGCCACTACTCGAACGAGATGCCAGGGATGGACGACGATGACGGCGACGAGTGGCGTTCCCGAAGACGTAGGGGGTCTCCGTTCGGGCCCTGGGGGTTCCCCGACATCGACGAGATGATGAGAGAGATGGAGAGGGCGTTCTCGGACCAGTTCAAGGACCTGGAGAAGGAGCTCCCCAAGAGCCTCGTCAGGGAGTCGAAGTCGCCCGACGGGAGCACGAAGAAGGAGATCGGCCCGATAGTCTACGGGTACTCGGTCACCATCGGGCCCGACGGCAAGCCCGTCGTGAGAGAGTTCGGGAACGTCCGAAGCGGAGAGGGGAAGCCCTGGAAGGCGATCCAGGACAAGCGGGAGCCCCTGGTCGACGTGGTCAGCTCCGGCAAGGAGGTCAGGGTGATCGTTGAGATGCCTGGGGTGAAGAAGGAGGACATCAACGTCACGGTGGATGAGAGGACGATGGTCATCTCGGTGGACAGCGGCGATAGAGGATACCATAAGGAGCTGGAACTCCCGGCCGCCGTTGACCCAAAGGGAGCGAAATCCGCCTACAACAATGGGATCCTCGAAGTGACCGTGCCCCTGAAGTCCGCCGGAAAGGGCGGGGTCAAGCTCCGCGTGGACTAGCTACTGGTAGGGCCCGTTCCCCGGACCCCCCTCGCTGTACCTCGCCATGGCGTTCAGGGTGGCTTCTCGGTACCCCTGCTTCTCTGCGAGGGTCCGGGCGATGTCCCCCGTCGTGACGAGCCCGGCCATTGCTCCGTCCGTGCCGACCACTACCAGCCGTCTTATCCGGTACCTGGCCATCAGCTCAGCCGCCCCAGTGAGTGGTGCGTCGGGCGCGACCGTGATCAGGGGCGTCGACATTATGTCCCTGACAAGGACGTTCTTCGCGTCAATGGACTCGGCAAGGACCTTGGACACGAGGTCCCTCTCAGTGACGATGCCGACGGCAGACCCTCCCTGAGTTATCACCGCGCAGCTGACCCCCCTCTTGGCCATCGCTTTGGCGCAGTCTTTGGCGCTGACGTTCGGCTCGATCGCCATGACCGTCTTCGACATGACCATCTTGACCGTCTTCTCCTCCTGATTCATGGCATATCGACGTTTGCAGGCTCCATATAGGATTTGAGACTAAAATGGACCGGGGGGGAATTGAACCCCCGACCTTCCGCGTGCAAGGCGGACGTTCGTACCGCTGAACTACCGGCCCACTCGGCCGAACGCCTCGCACGGTCGTTTTAAACGTAAGACGAAGGACAGCTACAATCCGCGCCTTTCACGCTTAAAGAGCATGCAGGGCGCCCCGCGCGCTGGGCTGGTAGCTCAGACTCCTTCATGGAGGAGCAGCTTGGCTAGAGCACCCGACTGATAATCGGGAGGCCAAGGGTTCGAATCCCTTCCGGCCCACCTGTTTGTATCGGCTAGGTTACTTTGGCTTCTATACGTTCCATTCGTGACTTGATCTCTGCTATGTCTCTACCCTGATTAAGAAGAGGTATAATTTCCCTCCTCATCTCTGCCAGCTCGTTGGCTATTTCCTCCACCCCCTTCTCCATTCTAGCCATGCTCCCGCTCTGCTGGTGCAGCAGCAGGACAGTGAGATCTTGAGAAGTGAGCTTCTTTCTGGAGGCTATCCTCTCGACGCCCTTCTCCACAAGGTCAGAAACCAACCCTTCTACCACGCCTGCCATCTCTGAATCACTTCTGCAACTTAAACCTAGCACCCGTACAAAAGCCCCTCCCAATCTGGAATCGGTTGAGCGACAGAGATGCCTGAAAGTGTCTCAGCCGAGGTTCAAGTGGCAAGCGCCTTCAGGCCACAGGTTTGAGCCTGGTTTTTGGTCGTGGAAACTTGACGAATCCCTTCCGGCCCATGAAACAATTTGATCAGAGCTGACCACGCCTTATCGTTCCCCCTAATCAACGCCCAGAGCGGGTCGATCTTCAGGGTCACATTACTCGCGAGCAGCAATTACGATGCGAAACTTGTTCCGCATCCTGATGATGCCGCTGGGGCTCGTGTAAGGTCGCATCGCTTCGACCACCGCCTTCCTGACTACGTCTTCCCCTACCACGCGTATACCCCTTTGGATGGGCCCGGCCGACTTCTGGGCGCGCCAGGCGTCTTCCATGTTGGCGTACTCCATCGGGACGTCGACGAATTCGCTCGCAACCACGGTGAGTTTCACCTGGTGGAGCAGCTGGTCCAGCACATTCGGGTCGGAAAGGGCTAGAGGCTGGGGAGTCCCAGCCGGAGGGAGAGGCAACGATTTCCGCACCGCAGGGAACACCGCCGAATCCATCTCACAGTCCTCAGGGCGCCCCCAGGTTACGATTACGATTCTCCCTCCGTTGTCCATGACCCTGACGAATTCGCTCAGCGCGGCCGGCGGATGAGCGGCGTACTGCAGCGAGTTAGATGAGAATACGACGTCGAAGCTGGCGTCTGGGTACGGCAACTCCTCCAGCTCGCCCACTTGGAACTTGGCCGAAGGAATTCTCTCCTGTGCGACCGCGATGAGAGCGGATGCCGCATCGATCCCGGTGATGCGGGCGTGGTATCGAAGGGCAATCATCGCGGCGCCCCCTGCCCCGCAACCCACGTCCAAAAATCGGGTTCCAGGGCCAACACGAACCAAGCGGAGGGCGAGTTCCCAGGCTGGGCGTCCAGTCGCCTCCTGGATGCATGCCCAGTCGGCGGCCTCCTGACTCCAAAGTTCGCCTTCAATTGCCCCAGTTCGTGCACTCACTCTTGGTTACGCGCCATCCTCGCGGTAGTGGGTTGTTGAGGCTCTGTCTTAACCTTCACGCGTCGGCGAGGCTGATCAGCACAATGAAGTCGGTTAAGTTCACGAGGAAATCCTGCTTGCCAATCACAAGGGGCAGCATTGCGACCAGAATGAGCGCCCCCGACAAGTTCGCCGCGGACTTCGGGATGTACTGTCTTCCCCCAGGGCTGCGAGACGTCTGATCGGCGCGACACTCACTGTTTCATGAGGTTGGCCCGGTAACGGGGAGTTGCACCCTTAATGGTTCGAATCCCTTCCGGCCCGTCCGCTTCACTTCGTCATATTTCCAGCCCCAACCCTTGGCACAGGAGACCATGACTGGGGGGGATGCTCGGGACCTCTCGTTGGTTCTACGTGAAGGAGATTGTCTGGCCATCGTGCCCCGAAATCGCAACTCCTGGTACGGGAAGAGGGCCCTCTACGCAGAAACCATGAGTGTAGTGAAGGAGAGCCCGGGCATCTCCACAGGGGAGGTGACCAGGAATCTGGCGAGGCCTTGTGAATCCGTTTCCCCACTCCTCTTCCACCCGAATGACTTGGGTTCCCTCAGACACGAGTCCGTCGGGGCCGAAGGGGCCGACGGCCTAGCCGAAGGCGGGACTATCGAGATCCAGGGGCCGAGCGCGACCACCGAAGTGCCTCCCGCTCTATCCCTCGGACTGGGGGCACGACATCAGCAGGACGGACGCGATGCCGAGGCACGACGCCGGGGTCTCCACGGGCGACCAGGCAGATGTGTGAAAGACGTTCGCCTCATCCGCGCTCTCTCAGAGTCGTCATTGTCGTACGCAGCACATCACGGTCACCGGGAGCCGTAAAATCATCGGCTCACACGACACTTAAATATGCGGTCAGTAATTTGGATTCTGCAATCATATAATTGGAGGCCCTAGATCACAATTTCACCCGCCGCCGGGTTAACCAGCTCGCAGCTGCTACCGTGATTTCGCTTTTCATTCTTGGACTCTCCGTGCTCCCCGTGGTGATGGCGTCTTCGTCGGAGTTGCGCCTCCCCAACGCCGTCCTCCCCCTCGAATACATCACCCACCCGAACGGCAAGCCCGGGGGCGGAGGACATGGAGGGGGCGGCTCCTGCGTGACGACTTTGCCCGCTCCTACGGGTGTTTCCTATACGCCAAGCCAGATTGAGGCCGCCTACGGCTTCAATACAGCTGCGACCGGCGCGGGGGAGACCATAGCGATCATCGATGCTTACGGAAGCCCTACACTGACGAGCGACCTCAACTGTTTCGACTCCCAGTTCGGCCTCCCACCAGCGAACCTTCAGGTGGTCCAACCCTTCGGCAAGACCCACGGTAGCAACAGCAATTGGGGACTGGAGACGTCGCTTGACGTCGAGTGGGCCCACGCCATGGCCCCGGCCGCCAAATTACTCCTGATAGTCACCCCGAGCGCCAGCTTGCAGTACCTGGTCAACGACGCGGTCCCCTACGCGGTGCAGAATGGGGCCAACGTGATTTCGATGAGCTGGGGGGCTGCCGAGAGCGGCAGCAGCTGCTCCACTTGGACTTCCGAATCATCATACTTCGCCAACGCTGTGTCAGCGGGTGCGGTTCCAGTTGCAGCGTCCGGCGACAGTGGCGCCAACGATGGGACGTCTTCTCCAACTGTGAACTATCCAGCCTCCGACCCCAGCGTCCTTGGTGTGGGCGGCACCACCCTCACGCTAACCCCGTCCAACACCTGGAGCAGCGAGGTGGTCTGGAACGACCAGTATGGGGCTAGCGGCGGCGGAGTCAGCGCTTGCTTTTCAGAGCCGACGTACCAATCTTCTTCTAGCATCGAGGTAACAACATCGTCGGGTTCCCTCTACCCCTCAACCAGGGCAGTCCCTGATGTTGCTTACAACGCGGACGTGCTGACTGGCTACTGGGTGTACGACACATCAGGATTCAGCGGTTGGGTGCAGGTCGGCGGGACCAGCGCCGGAGCCCCGCAGTGGTCCGCGATCATCGCTGACGCCAAATCAGCGGGCGACAGCATCAGTGGTTCCTCAGTGCACACGCAGGCCTATTCTCTCATAGGTTCCACCGCAGTCCACGACATCACAAGCGGGAACAATGGCTACTACTACGCAACTGCAGGATACGATGCGACCACAGGCGTGGGGTCGCCGGTCGAAGCCAACGTCATCGCCTCCTGGTAGAGTTACAGCATCGGAACAACCTTTGAAACCTGCGTTTTGAACCCGGCCACTCCAAGGCCCCCTTCCAGACATCCTCAAACGAGGATGGGACAGGGCCCCTGCGAAAGGCAGAACGCGTCGACCTGAGCTTTAGGTTCAGTGCGGGGGGTAGGATTAACCCACGAACCCCTGCTGGACGGGATGGTCGGTCGTGAGCCTTCTCTCAGTAGAACCCGGCCCATGCTGCGCTATGCAGTGGTTAGTGCAGAAAATTCCTGAACTGGTACCGATGACCAAACTAGTACCAAAAACGGCCGTGACTATCCCAAGTCAAACTCCCTTCGAGACCCTTCTGAGAACTCGGCGGCCCACAAGACCCACACGCCAACAACTACAACGAGAATCCACGCTTTTTCCGTAGTTCCAAATCGGTCTGTCTTCCAACTCTCACGACCACCTCGGGTACCGCCTCTATGTCCTTTCGCGAAGTTCTAAAGTTGACTATGCAGCACCTTAGCGCGAACTTTCCCCCTACGACCGCGTTCGAAGGGAAGATCTCCCCGCCGGCTTGAAGCTTCTCGAGCAACGTCGCGTTCAATTTGTTGAGATACTTCTCTGTCCGTTTCGAACCTACATTGAGGTCGGGCGGAACGTAACGGAAGGTGGTGATGCTGAGGCTGTTCGTCAGGGCCTCGAGCTCTTCGTTCTTGCTTACGACCTCGAAGAGATACCGCGCCAGCTCGGCGTCGTCCGAGATCATCTTCCTGTACCCCTCCAGGCCGACCTGCCGCAGGGCGAGCCAGACCTTCAGTGCCCTGAAACCCCGCGAGTTCTGAGGCCCATACTCGTAGTAGTTTATGGGCTCCTCTTCACCAAGCTTCCCGAACCGGTAGTATGCGGGGTGATGGCTGAACGTCTCTTTGAGGAGCTTCTCACGCCTGACGAGGACACATCCGGCCTCCAGAGGCGCGTATAGCCACTTGTGAGGGTCAAGAGCGACGGAATCCGCCTTTGCCATCCCTCTGAGATCGGCAGGCGGGTCGCGAAGCAGCGCGGCAAAGGCTCCG
>JAKAPI010000023.1 GCA_021807225.1 archaeon
GAGTGCTTCCCATCATAGTCACGGTGGTCATCGCAGAGCTCGTCGGCGAAGCCCTGATGGAGGACTCGATCATGACGGAGAGGCTCAGCAGGCGGGGGCTCAGGGTCAGGAACATCTACGAGTACAACCCGCTCAGACAGATCAGGGTTGGCTCGATCATGTCGGCGCCCGTGGCGAGCGTCGACGTCGGCCAGCCTGTGGTCGAGATCTACAAGCAGATGACCAGTCATGACCACCCGTTCAACCTGAGGAAGAGGTTGATCGTGACGAGCGCAGGCAAGGCAGTCGGCGTCATAGGCAGAGACCAGGTGTTCGCGGGTGCTGCGAGCGCGAACAGCGAGATGACCGCCGGGGAGGCCTGCTCGAAGAAGTTCGAGTCCATGCGTCAGGAGGAGTTCGCCTACGACGCCCTGAGGCGGATGACGTTGCGCGACGCGTCGTTCATCGTCGTGACAGGGGAGGGCGGAGAAGTCGTGGGTTACCTCTCCCGGGGGGACCTGGTCCGGGCCCTGAGGCGGAAGATCGAGGACGAGACCATCGTCGAAAAAGGGGGCGGGAGTGGGACCTAGATTGTCTGTGTGTATATCCTGTCGAATTCAGAGACCGTATGCTTTGTCGGAGGATTGACGGATGAGAGGAGCCCTTCGAGCGAAGCCTTGCTCTCTGACTGCCACAGGCAGTACGCCTTTGGGGCCTCCTTCGACAGCATCACGCCCAGCAGGTTGAACCCCGCAGGGAGCTTCCCGGAGCGGGCACTCTCGATGATCTTCGAGACCACCGGGACCACCTGGTCCGTCTTCGCGCTGTCCCACTCGTGTTGCACGACGAATGTCTTCGTGTTCACGGTCGTCAGGCACCCTGGTCGGTGTAAAGGAATTCTACCGGCAGGCGCCGGCATCATGGCGAAGCAATTTAGGCAGGAGGGGCACAGAGCGCGGGCGTGTTCGACGTCTCGCTGAAGCTGGACCACTCGCTCCCCTTCTGCGGGCTGTCGAAGCTCTTCCCTTCCGCCAGCATCCAACGGTGGTGCAACCTGGAGGTGGACATCCTGGAGATCCAGGTGCCAAGGGAGGAAGACGTGATGATGGTCGAACCGGCCCTCAGGAAGATGGTGAAGGGGCTCGGCGCCCGACTCATCAGGTTCAACCGGTATTCTTCGAAGAACCTGGAAGCCGTCGTCGGGTGCAGGTGCGCCGTCGACAATTCCACTGTCGCCATGATCGAATGGGCTGGGTGCATACCTGTGATGCCGGTCAACTACCGTGGCGGGCTCGAGTACTGCAGGCTGCTGGCGTTCACCAAGGAGGCGTTCGACTCCGCCATCGCCGGCCTGTCGAAGGTCTCGAAGCTCGAGATTGAGAGCAAGGCCGTAGTGTCGCGGGAGTCTGCGAGGGGAGCCATCACCGTTCCCGTCGACGAGTTCCTGAGCACCCTGACGAAGAAGCAGCTCGCGGCGTTCACGGCGGCCATGCAGTCCGGCTACTACGAGATGCCGAAGGGGGCGACCATAGATGAGATCGCGGCCAAGCAGAGGATGAAGCGGTCCACCTTCGAGGAGCATCTCCGCAAAGCCGAGCTCAAGATACTCCAGGCGGTCAGGCCCTACGCCAGGCTCGCCTATGTGACTTCGAAGGGCGAAGACTAAGAGCTCACTGATAGGGCGACGGCTTGGTCGAGCCGATGTGGGGCCTTATCCTTGCCTCTATCATCTGCTTGGGCGCAGCTCCCACGAGCCCGTCCACCGGCTCCCCGTCCTTGAAGACCATTATCGTCGGGATCCCCTGGATTCCGAACTGCTGTGACGTCGCGGGGTTGTCGTCGACGTTGAGCTTCCCGAAGGTCGCCTTGCCAGCAAGCTCTCCCGCCAGCTCCTCGAGGACAGGGGACACCGCTCTGCACGGTCCGCACCAGGGAGCCCAGAAGTCGACCACGACAAGGGGATGGCTCGCAATCACGTTGCTGAAGTTCGCGTCGGTCAGCTCGACGGGCGTCCCTGACGGGGCGGGGGGCGCAGCCGGCTTGGACTGCTGCCTGAGCATCTCTTCGTACTTCTTCTGATTGATCTTTTGCACTTCGTCGTCGAAGGTCATTGACGAGGCCGGCTCGGCCCATGGATATAGGATTAGAGCCGGCGGATGCCGGCCCGGGATCGGCAGTGCCGTACTGGTGTATGAGACGTCGCGGCGAGGTAAGGTTTCATAGGAGAGGTGATGCCCGCTGCGTCGGTTTCCATTGGGCAGAATCCGCGAGAAGACCGGGATGGGGGTATGCGACTGCAGGCACCTGGCGGAGGCCCACGAGGTGCTGTTCCAGACGATATATGCGACGAAGCGGGGGAGATGCACCGTAGCAGGCTGCTCGTGTCAGGCGTACGCCAGGAATCCGAACTACCACGTGGTCAGCACTTGAAGTCCTGCCCGCGAGTCGGCGGCGAAATCGGCTCTTCGGTAGTAATTGAGTGGGGTCGGCCGGATTTGCCCACCTCACTTTTGACGGGGGCAGAGAGACTCTTGCGGCCTCTTTCTTACCCAACGTCTGACCACTCGATTTCAGTATCTTTTGGTTTGTATTAAAGCGCCGCTCCAGTCACTAGACCCTGGGTGGGTCGTCCCGGCGACCGCATCCGTCTTCTTATCCGGCTAACTGCTATGCCAGCGTAGCGTTTTCGTTGTGTAGAAATATACTAGCCCGGCCTTATGTTCTGGTTAACCCTGAACAGGTTCGTCGGGTCGTACTTCTTCTTCAACTCGACGAGCCGGGGGTAGTTATCCCCATAGGCCGTCCTCACCTGATCCGCCCCCTCGGCGCCAAGGAAGTTCAGGTAAGGGACTCCGGTGGAGTAGGGCCTGACCGCTTCCCAGGTCTCTCGAACCCATGTGATATTCCTCTCGGCTCCCGTGGGTTCCATCCAGAACCCTATGACATTCAGAACGTATGGAGAGTCTCGGTGCGGGAAGGCGCCGGCGTCTTTGCCGGCCCGCTTGACCGCTCCCTCGAGGTGATGGATATGGAGCTGCGAAAAGGGGGACTGGAACTTTGATGCTTGGTTGACTAGAACGTCGATGGCCCGGTCGTCGAGCTCTTGAAGGTATGAAGTTTTCCAGTATGCGTTTATCCCCCTCGGGGCCGCCGCGTCGAACATTCCCTGAAGTGCGACATAGGGCATGGGACCGAGGAGGTCGACTGCTGGCTTTAGCTCCCTGAAAGGGGCGACCAGTCTCTTGCCGTCTTCCTCTTTGCCCGTATAGCAGAGGGCCAGTGCGACCATTTTGGTCCCCTGAAGAGGTCCAGGGATGAAGGGCGCTGGAGGGGCGGTGAGCAACACGACCAGTGGCGTGTAATCATCCGGCATGCTCCGATCCTCGCTGACAATCGCTTTCATAACCTCCTTCGCCCTTTCGAGCGGGTAGAAGGCGGCCCCGCCGAAGATCATAGGTCCGACATCATGGAGTTGAAACTCAAATTCCGTCACGATTCCGAAGTTCCCGCCTCCCCCTCTCACGCCCCAGAAGAGGTCGGGGTTATCGGTGTGGCTCGCCCTCACCTTGTCGCCCGCGGCAGTCACCATCCTAACGGAAAGGAGGTTGTCTACGGTCAGGCCGTATTTGCGCACCAGCCATCCGATGCCCCCGCCGAGGGTGAAGCCTGCTATCCCGGTGGTGCTGACCAAGCCCCCGGTCGTTGCGAGCCCTTGCTCCTGAGTGGCCTTGTCGAACTCTCCCCAAGTCAACCCTGGCTGTGCTCTTGCCGACTTCGACTTTGTGTCAACGTCGATTCTCTTCATATTGGACAAGTCGATCACCAAGCCGCCGTCGCATGTTCCGAATCCGGCGACGTTGTGTCCGCCCCCTCTGACCGCCAACAGCATCCCGTTTTCGCGGGCGAACCTCACCGCGGTGACAATGTCGTCCTCGTCTAGAGGGCGGGCAACGGCGACGGGGTGCTTGTCAATCATCCCGTTCCAGACTCTTCTTGCTTCGTCATAACCGGAATCTCCCGGCAGAATCACGTCTCCCTTGATCTTACCCTTCAGTTGGGATGCCAGCAAGGGCTACGGCCTCAACCTACCGGGTGCGGCATATTTGGGCAATCCGGGGACCAACCTGTCTATGGTGCTCTCGACCGCGCCAGCGTCGAAGGCCTCCGGAAGCTTCTCAACGTGGCCATCTGAGGTAACGACGACCAGGTCTAGGAAGCTCGCACCGTCCCTCCCCATTGCCTTTGAATCAGCCTCGACCCTCTCCTTGACGCCCTTGGAACGCATCTCCCTGGCCAGGCGCTTCTCGTCCAGTCCCGCTCTGCGGGCCAGCCTGACCAGAGCGTCCTCGGTGAACGGCTGGGCCTTGACCAGGAATGCGTCCATCATCTGGCTAAGGTACTTCCCTGCTGCTTCTTCACTCTGCAGCTGGGCAGCCTTGAAGGCGAGGCAAGCGGGGAGCGAGTTCTTCAGGCCGGTCTTCCTCAGGAAATCATGGTCGAAGTCTGTCCCCGTCTGTCTTGCGACCTGGTCGTGGAATTTGGCGACGCTGTCATAGTCAAATCCATATTCCTTCATCCATCCTTTGATTTCTGAGACGGCCACCCCTGTCCTGTATTCGACATGCAGCCTGTCGCGATAGGAGTCTTTCAACCTCCTCAACGGCTCCTCAAGCCCGAGGCTCCATGGGCAGAGAGGGTCGACGTAATGGATGACGGTTACCGACGGAACGCTGACCCGAGACATGGGCTCCCTGCGTGCTCAGTTCGGTATTAAGCCGGACGTACACTTATAGGTATCACAATGTAATACAAGAGCGTGCCGGGGCCTCCCAGAAAGACCGCACTGAGGAGCTTCAGAATAAGCAGGGAGGCAGACGAAATCCTGCAGAAGGAAGCGGCGGCCAGGGGGCTGAGCGTCAACGCCCTAGTATCCCAGATCTTCCAGAAGTTCGTCGAGTGGGACAGGTTCGCCGAAAGGTACGGTTTCGTTTCAATCCAGAGAGATGGCTTCCAGGCGATGCACGAAGCCTTGGGTGACGAGGGGCTCATCAAGATGGCCAAGGAAATCGGGTCAAGAAATCCAAGAGAGGCGTCGCTCTTCTGGTTCAAGAGGGTCGACTTGGAGTCTTTCCTCTCCTGGCTCTCTTTGCAGTGCAGGTATGCGAAGATAGCCGAGTATGAAATGGAGAGGAACGGAAAGCAGTGCTCGATTACACTCCATCATGCCCTCGGGGAGAGATACTCCCTGTTCCTCGGGACCTGGTGTGATCAGGCGCTCAGGACCATCGCCCATGTGATTCCAAAGTTCGAGACCACCAAGAACTCAATCGTACTATCGTTCGAAGTGTGACTGCGGCCTAAAGAGGAAGATGCTAGGAATCTGACACGACCTGCGCCCGCCGGCAATATCTCGCGCGGCGTGCGCCTCGTCCGCCAGTTTGCACGTGGTGTTGAATGAGCGGAGGAAACGAACCTGGTCTGAAATCCTGGCTGCCGCATCGGAAGTACAGTATGCTTATGATGTCAAACCGCGTCCGAAGTTGAGAAGGATTAGCGGGGGCAGATGCCCGGTGTAGGGCCTGAAATAGCTGGGACAACAGCGACTGAACCAGTTAATTGGGTGGGGTCGGCCGGATCTGCCCACTTCACTTTTGACGGGGTCAGAGAGGCTTTTGGAGCCTCGTCTTTGCCCATCGTCTGACCACTCGATTTCAGTATCTTCTGGTTTGTATTAAAGCGCCACGCTGCACGTTCATCATCATGCACATGGTGTCAAATGACGCAGAGAAGCAGGAACTAAATAGTCTGAATAGAAGCGACGAAATCCAGAGGCGACAGGCGTGAAATCGGCGGTTGCCGTCTACGGTGCGCACGGTCACACGGGCCGGTTCGTCGTGAAGGAACTCTACCGTCGAGGCATCCCGACAATCCTTTCGGCCCGAGACGGGACCAAAGAAACCGAGGGACCCGCCGGGCAGCGAGCTGAGGTGCGTGCCGCATCCGTGGGGAATCCAGGGGAAGTAGATTCGGCCATTTCGGGCGCATCGGCGCTAATCAACTGCGCCGGCCCCTTCATCGACACGGCGGCTCCACTGGTTGAAGCCGCAATCCGTGCTGGTATCTCTTATGTGGACATCGCAGCGGAACAGCAGTCAGTGTTCAATGTCTTCAAGAGATTCTCCGAAACTGCGAGACAGGCCAAGGTCGTAGTGACCCCGGCCCTGGGCTTCTACGGAGCCCTCGGTGATTTGCTCGCGACGGCCGCAATGGGCGACTGGGACAAAGCCGATGGTATCTCGATCGCGGTCGCACTCGACAGCTGGCGCCCCACTCGTGGGACGCGACGGACCGGAGAGCGTAACCCAGGAGCACGATTCGTACTCACCCATGGGGCGTTGGAGCTGATGGACCCGCCGTCTGGTCCGCCATGGACCTTTCCCCAGCCGTTCGGGAGCCAGCAGGTTGTGGGACTCGCCCTCTCGGAGGCGATACTCATCTCCCATCATCTCCGCGTCCCTGAGGTTCGTGGATTCATCAACCAGGCGCCGATGAATGACCTACTCGATCCAACCACCCCTGCGCCCACGCCCTCCGACGAGTTCGGTAGATCGTCCCAGATTTTCGTCATGGATGTCGTCGTGAGGAATGGTAGTCAACAACGACGGACGGTGGCCCGCGGACGTGACATCTACGCAGTGACCGCGCCAATCGCGGTGGAAGCTGTCCAACGAATCGTCGACGGAAGGACGAAGGGCGTCGGTGTTCTGGCCGCAGGGGAGGCCTTCGACGCCAGAGAGTTCCTCGACGCTCTCCAGGCAAGATATCCCGGATTGGAAATCTCCGAGACTCCTCCGGTATAGATCAGTCGTCTACGCTCTTGCTCGGCCCAGTCTAGCACCCAATTGACACCTTGCACACTGTGTCAAACGGAGGAGCAGATATTCGAATATCGTTTCTGCCATGAGCCCGAATCGAGTCTATCTAGTTGATCGAAGTCATTCTGAGCTATTACTGGCGGCGACGGTCGCCGCCGAATGGCGTACCGGGCTAGAACTTACCTCGGTTTTGGCTGGGGAAACCGATTATCGGCTTACGTGGCAGTCTTATCCGATCGCAGGCGGTCTCGCGAATCAGAGACGGGGATGACCCTCCTCAAACTTCATACTTATGATGTCGAATGTCACTTGAAGTTGAGAAGAATTAGTGGGGGCAGAGACTAGGAATCCGATTTGAAATAGCTGGGACAACAGCGAGTGAACCAGTTAATTGAGTGGGGTCGGCCGGATTTGAACCAGCGATCTCAAGCGCCCGAGGCTTGAAGCCTAGACCAGACTAGCCGACGACCCCTGTTTCGCGGCTCCGCCGGCCTCCGTTTATATCCTATCCGAGGCGCTTGGGGCAGGTCAATAAATAGCCTGGAGGCGCTCTCGTGCCACCGTGTCCTGTTGCGCCGTCCCCACCTGCAACAGCCCCGGCTGCCTCCAACTCACCGAGCGAGAGACCCAGGTGTGCGCGACGATCTGCAGTAGCCCCGAACCAGTGGCGTTTTCAGCCATCAAGGAAGCGGTCGGGTTCCACCAAGAGGTCGTCTCGCGGATACTCAGGCGCCTCCTCAACTACCGCGCGGTCGAGAAGGTCGAAGGCAAATACAGACAGGTCGGTCAATAACTACCCGGCGCTGCTCTACTATGGCGAGGTGAGTCCGATGGCGTGTTGTTGCTGCTGCTCCCCAGGGTGCTGCGGCGATGAGAAGAAAGGCGGAATCTAGGGCGACCATTTATAAGCCAAAGCGGGGGCGTTGCTCCTATTGTCTGAGGAGACGAAGACGGTAATCGTCGGCCAGAGCAAGCCCCTCTTGAACTATGTGACTGCCTGCATCACCATGTTCAATGGCGGCGCTAGGAAGGTGGTCCTCAGGGCCAGAGGAGAAGCCATCAACATGTCGGTGGAGGTAGCACAGGTGCTCAGGAAGCGCTTCATGAGCAACGTCCAGATCTCCAACATAACCATAGACGGCGAGAGCGTCACCTCCAGAGACGGGAGGCAGCTGAACCTTCCTGTCCTCGAGATAGAACTCTCCATACCGGTCTAGCGACAGTTTCTGCGCCGGGGACGGCCCGGCTTCTCGAATTCGGGTAAAGGATTTTAGCCCCAAATCTCGACCGAGAACCAGGTTCCTTTGAAATCGAGAAAGTTCGCAAGGGTCGAGGGCAAGCTCCCGGGCCCCAAGGCCAGCGCCGTGGTCAAAGGCTCGGCCAAGGACATAGCGCCTTCGTTCGCGCGCTTCTACCCCCTGGTGGTGGAGTCGGCGCACGGCTCCCTCGTCAAGGACGTGGATGGGAACCAGTTCATCGACTTCGCGGCGGGCATTGCGGTGCTCAGCACCGGCTCGACTCACCCTCGCGTCGTCCAGGCGATAAAGAGCCAGGCCGACAAGTTCGTCCACTTCTCCTACACCGACTTCTACTACAGCAACCTGGTCGAGCTTTCGGAGAAGCTCTTCCCGCTTATCCCCGGCGGGAGGAAAATGGTGTACTACGGCAACAGCGGTGCCGAGGCCATCGAGGCCGCGATGAAGCTCACGAGGAACCACACCAAGAGGACGACGTTCCTGGCGCACTCCGGCGCCTTCCACGGGAGGACCATGGGGGCCCTCAGCCTCACGGCCAGCAAGCCGATGCAAAGGAGGGGGGCGCTGCCGCTGATCCCCGATGTGGTCCACTTCCCGTTCCCGTACTGCTACCGATGCCCGTGGAAGCAGACCTTCCCCGAGTGCGACTACTACTGCGTCGACTACTTCAAAGAGCAGTACCTGGACAAGTTCGTCCCGGTCGACGAAGTCGCCGCGTACTTCTTCGAGCCCATACAGGGCGAAGGCGGCTATGTGCCCGCGCCTCCAGACTACTTCAAGAAGATGGAGTTCCTACGCAAGGAAGGGGTCCTCTTCGTCGACGATGAAATCCAGACGGGCGTCGGGCGGACAGGCAAGTTCCTCGGGATAGAGCACTACGAAGGCGTCGTCCCCGACGTCGTCACGCTGGCCAAGGGCATCGCGTCGGGTCTCCCCCTTGGCGCCACGGTCGCCAAAGCGGAGATAATGGAGAGCTGGAAGCCCGGCCAACACGCGTCGACGTTCGGCGCCAACCCCGTTGCCGTGCAGGCAGCCCTGGCGACTCTTGATGTGATCAAGACGGAGAGGCTGATTGAGAACGCGAAGCGCATGGGCGCCAAGGCGAAGAAACGGTTCTTTGAAATGAAGGAGAAATACGAGATCGTCGGCGACGTCAGAGGGATGGGGCTCTTCCTTGGCGTCGAAATCGTGAAGGACAAGAAGAGCAAAGCGAGGGGAGAGGAAGAGGCTCACAAAATCATCGACTACTGCTTCCAACACGGCGCCCTGGTGATCATGGCAGGCCGCAACACCCTCCGCTTCGTGCCCCCGCTCAACATCGCCGAAGACGTGATGGACGAGGGGCTGGACATAATGGAAGAGGGTATCGCGGCGGTCAACGCGGCTACTAAGAAAGCCTAGGCATGTACGACTTCGAAGCGCTGCTCGGGGAACTGCTCCAGCAAAAACCTGAACTGAAAAGAGAAGACGTGCTGCGCCGCATCGACGAGAAGAAGAAGACGGTGGGCGCGGGCTATCTTACCGAGCAGGGAGCGCTCTTCCTCGTCGCGGGCGAGATGGGTGTCTCACTCCGCAAGGAGGAAATGTCGTCGGACCTGACGGTCAAAGACATCTACATCGGAGCGAATGATGTCACGGTGGTGGCGAGGGTCCTCGCCATCTACCCCGAGTCGAGTTACAACAAGAAAGACGGAGGCAAGGGGAAGTACAGGCGGCTCGTCCTCTTCGACGGCAGGAACTCAGTCAGGCTCACCGTATGGGAGGAGGGATTGGAACCGCTTGCGAAGCTCGGCCTCGGGGTCGACACCCCCGTGAGGGTGGCCAACGCTTATGTCAAGCAGGGCCTGGACGGGAAGCCTAACCTGAACCTGGGGAAGCGGGGGCGGGTGGAGCTCCTCGCCGACGAGAAGCTCGTCGCGAAGCTCCCCTCCATCACGACTCTGGTTCAGAAGCTCCCAGCCCTGACCAAGGAAGAGCCGTTCGTCGCGGTGGAAGGCGTCGTGAGCTCCGAGCCCCGCTACAGCGAGTTCGTCAGGGGCGACGGGTCGGAAGGCTCGCTCTTCCAATTCGGGGTCGCCCGCGATGGGGGGAAGGAGACGCGGGTCGTGATCTGGAGCCCCGTCGAGCAGCCGCAGCTCAGGCGCGGG
>JAKAPI010000024.1:0-9680 GCA_021807225.1 archaeon
GGATGGGCTATGTGAAAGTCACCAAGGTCGGCTCCCTGAACCAGATCGAGGCGCTGAAGGAAAGAAGGACGGAGGGCTAGGCTACTGGCCGCCCACTGATGCGGCGGCCTGAAGCTCCAGAGAAGCCTGTGCGATGGCCGTGACCCCGTCCGCTATGTCAAGGCCCGAAAAGAACCCGACTGCGGCGCTCAGTTCGGCCTGGGCAGAAAGCCTGTCCGCGATCCTGGAGCCGAGGTCGGAACCGAGGTAGGCACCCGCGGTCGAGGTCGTTCTCACGGAGGCTGCGGCCTGGGCGACCAGCGCGGAGCCGTCGGCCGTGAGCCCGCTCGCACTGGTGGCGAAGGCACCTACTGTTCCCCCTTCGCTGGAGTTCGCCTCGGCCGCGAAGAGGGAGGCCGCCTGCGAGAGCGCCTGGACCGACGACGAAGCCTGTGACATGGCGGCGGAACCGGTGGCGTTCAGATAGGCCTGGGCGGCCACGGTCTGCGAGGCCGCCGCGCCGAGGAGGCTCGAAGGCACGGTGATCTGTGGCGCCTGGCCGACGACCACGTTCTCGAACGCCGTGATGTCTCCCTGGACCGTCGCGGTCGCCGTGGCCGCCTGGCTCAGCGACCCCGTGATCCCGTCCACGCTCCCCGAGACCTGGAGGCCCGCGAGGTTGGCATAGATCGCCGAGACCCCCGGGACGCTGGTGAGGGCAGAGAGGTCAGAGAGGACCTTCTGATAGGCGGCCACGTAGGCGCTCCCGCTCGTCTGCACGCTCGACGCGTCCTGCGAGGTGGCTGCCGCGTAGGCCTGGAAAGCGGAGAGCTTCGTCTGAGAGTAGGCGGAGCCGTCTGAGGAGGCGGCGTCGGCGTCCGCTATGAACGAGGTCGTGGCGGACTGGCACCCCTGGATGTCTGAGACGACCCCCTGCAGGGGCGTGATGCCTGGGAGCCCCAGCAGCGCCGATAGGTTCGAGCCGACCTGCGAGGCGACCGAGACGGCCGCTGAAGCCGTCGAGCTGACGGAGCCCATGTCGACGGCTGCGATCGCTCCTGCAAGCGCGGACGCGCCGGAGGCCACCTGGCCCTCCGATGACGCCTGCGCCTGAGTGAATGAGGAGTAGGCGTGCTGGAACTCCGCGTAGCTCGCGTTGACCGAGCCCTCAGCCGCCATGGTCGAATTGGCCTGGGCCATGAGCGGGACGACGACCGAGTTCACGTACGCGTCAGACCTCTGCACGTAGCCGTAGGAAGCGATGGCCTGGAGCGCCGACTGCGTGGAGTTCAAGCTGGCCCTTGCGGCCTCCACGAGGGCCATGGCTTGCGAGAGGTCTGCGCTCGCCCCAGCCTGCCCCTGGGCCGCGGCGGAGAGGGAAGCAGCCTGAGAGAGGCTGAGGGCGGCGGAAGCGACCTGGGCGTCCAGCTGCGCGCACGCCTGGGCCAGCGTGGCCGTCCCCGTGGAGGACCCGGACGCCTGGGCGCAGACGGCAGCGGCGGCGGAGACCACCACCGCGACGCTTGCGTTCACCTGTGTTATCGCCTGCTCCACGGTGGCGGCGTCGAACCCGACGGAGAGCCCGGCGTCCCCGATCGCGACGCTCGCCGAGGCCGCTGCTGCGGTGTAGTCCTTCATCGCAGCCTGGACCGACTGGATGCCCCCGGAGATGTCAGTCCCTGCCAGGGCGTCCGCCTGGGCAGCCGCCAGGAGGGTGTCTCCCTCGCTGAGGAACGACTTGGCCTGCGACACGGCCAGGCCGTGAGACGCGGCGAAGTCCACGACTGACTTCGCGTACACCGCCGAACCCTGGCCCGCCGAGATCAGAACCGAAAGCTGGGCAGGGGTCTGGACGGAGGCGCCGGAGCCCGCGGCCAGGAAGATGGGGGTGGCGAGGCCGGCGAGGAGGAGGCAGACCATGGTGGCTGCCATCCGCTTCGTTCCTGCGGTCGCGGTCATGCCTTGAGGTCACCTCCGAGGGTAGGATAAGGAACCCTCTGGAACGCGCGTTCCAACGCTCGGGGATTCATGGTTCCCCTCTGAAACACTCCTCGAGCGCCCAGATGGCGTAGTCGAGGTCCACCAGCTTGGCCACGGTAGCCTCCCTCTCCTTCAGCAGGAGCCGGAGGTGTGACTCCCGGAGGGCCCTCGAAGATTCGGGCAGGGCCCCCCATGGGACTTCGACCAGGGTCACCGCAGGGCTGTCGCCGGGGACCATCAAGACGGATCACCAAAAACGGGGGGTGGCCTAGGAGGCCACCACTGTGGTACTGGCGTATGTGTTGGCGCCGATGCAGGTGACCACGTACTGCTCCCCCGTAAGGATCCCGGTCAGCTGGGCGCCCGTTATGGCGCTCCCGGTGTAGTCGAGGTTCGCCGAGCTCCCCGAAGAGACCGTGGCGCCCCCGTTGAGGAGTGCCGAGGCCTGGAGGGAGGAGGCTTGCTGGACCGCACCTGAGCTTGTGACCGTGAAGACTGCGGAGCCGCTCAGCGAAGCCGGGAGGCTTGCCGAGAGGAAGGCCGTGCCAGACACGGGAGTCACGATGATCTCCTGGACTTGGGCGTCGGCGCTCCCCGCGTTCTGCAGGGTGAGGGACATGGTGTTGCCTGAGATTATGGCCTGGACGTTCAGGTTGGTGCTCGTCTGGGACATGAAGGTGCTCCACCACGCCTGGCTTGAGAGGTCGAGGGTGGCCCCGACCTGGAGGGCGAGGGATGCGGTGGTCTGCGGCGG
This sequence comes from archaeon, assembly GCA_021807225.1. Next base: position 2,714 of record JAKAPI010000024.1, read on the forward strand.
CACGGTGGTGGCCACCGCGGTCGCGCTGAAGACGAACTGGGGGCTCGAAGTGGTCGCCGTGTTCTCTATGAAGGTCCTGAGGTCCACCAGCGCAGCTGCCGATGAGCTGGCGTTGACGTTGACTTTGCTCTGCGACTGGGCCGTCAGGGTGCTCGACGCTACGGTTGCCGCGTAGGTCTGCCCCTGATAGACCACCTTGCAGGAGTCGACGTTGAACCTGAAGGCATCATAGCTGGCTGCACTGACTTGGGAGGTGGCGAGTGTCTGGGCGGTGCCCTGGGAGGCCATCAAGTCCATGGTCCCCGAGCCGCTGACCTGCGTCCACCCGCTTGCCATGTCCTGGCCGGACTGGTGGGCGTAGACCGAGCTGTAGGCCACCGTGGCGTCACTGACCCCGGACGAGGCGACTGCCGGGTCCGTGCCCATGATCGCCAAAGTCCCTGACTTCGCCTGACTTGGGTTGGTTAGTGCGACCGCGGCCGCCAGTACCATCACTAGGGCCACTGCGATCGCTACTGAAGCGACGTATGTTTTCTTCATCGGGGGGTGTTCGCCGGCCGGGGGAGATTAGGAACCCCGGGGAACGGGCGTTCCCGAACGGTTTGGAACGGCGATGGAACGAGGATTCGGGGCGCGGCGCCAGAAGCCTGGCCGTGCGTCTCCGGCTCCCTTCTTTTATAAGCGGCAGCGAAGTCGTGCGACTTGTTGCACCGCGAGGGCGAGAAGACACCCCCGGACGCCCCGGCGCAGGAAGGAGACGGACTGCTGGAGAGCCAGTTTCAGGAGTACGCGGAGTCTGCGACCGCATTCGTGAGGCGGACGAGCGCCAGGGGGGCGCTTTCCTACCGAGGGGAGCAGCGGTCGGTCAAGGACAACGTCAGCATCGCCAAGAAGGTCTTCAGCAAGTGGTCCGTCGAGATCATCCTCACCATCTACTCCCTGAAGTCAGCGGGGTTCGGGGACCTGAGGAGGCTGCTCCCGGGGATCACGTCCCAGGTGCTCTCCAGGAAGCTCAGGGACCTGGAGGGGCTCGGTTTCGTGCAAAGAGAGGTGATCCGCGCCAGGCCCGCCAAGGTCAGGTACTCCCTCTCCAAGAAGGGGGAGCTGCTGGCGAAGATAGGGGAGCCTGTGATAATCTACCTGCGCAAGTCGGTGGGGTAGGGGCGGGGTCAGGACGCGAGCAGGCCCCTGACCGCTAGCGCAGTCAGGGCGTAGTTGACGAGGTACATCCCCACGCAGATGGGGCAGAGCGCGTGGATCACCCCGAGCTCGATGTACCAGAGGTAGAGAGTGAAGATGTTCCCCACCATGAGCAGGGGCACCATGACTTCGGGGTCGAGGGAGCCCCTCTTCCTGGAGAACCAGACGCCCAGTCCCATCAGCAGCGGGAACCAGACCAGCCCGAGGACGTACAGGGGGAGGCCGTTGGTGTTGGGCGGGAGTGTGGCGTAGCCGCTGGCGAAGACGGAGGAGCAGGATAGGAAGGGGTTGACGCCGGTGAACAGGCTGCATGCGTTCGAGCCGGGGCCCGTGAAGGCCGTAGCCTCGTCGTAGCCGTGGTATATCGCGATGATGAACCCAATGGCGGCCAGCGCCACGAAGGCCTTGCTCAGTCTGTCCAATGTTGGTCAATGGCGCGGGCGGGGACGGCTAGGAGAGCCTGCGAGCCTGCAGGGGGCATAGAGACGAAGGACAGCGTCTGGTTGGCGTAGCTCTGGGTGCAGACGGCGCTCGGCGTGTTGTTGGTGACCTTGCAGATGGCCGTGATCAGGGTGTTCGCCGCCCCATCGATCATCTGGGCGACCCCGCTGTTCGGGTTGTCCAGCTGGGACGCGATCTGCGTCCAGTTCATGCCGATGATGTTGGGCTGCGAGGAGGATGCCAGGTACTGCTGCTGGTCCGGGAGGACGAACTGGGCTCCGCAGTTCACGGCGTACTGGTTGGCGATGTCGACGAAGGGGATGCCGCCGGCCTGGTTGTTGGTGGAGCAGACGTCAAACTGCGACACGAGCGACTGCTGCTCCGAGGTGAGAGGCTGGATGACCTGCTGTTGCCCTTGCCTCCCGAACTTTTCGACCGGGACGAAGGTGACGTAGCTGCTGGTGTAGGTGGCGTTGGCGAAGGTGAAGGTGGGGGTGTTGGCGTTCAGGTCGGTGCTGGAAGAGAGCATGTACTCGAGGCCCTGGAAGGTCCCGAAGCGGGAGAGGGCGACGATCAGGCTCCAGCGCTCGATGGCGCAGTAGGGGCAGAACTCCCCTCCGATGTAGAGGACCTCGGGCTTCCCTCCCGACGTGAGCGGGGTGCCTGAGATCTTGACAGGGGGACTGACCCCCGTCGGCGCGCCGACTGCGGCGAGGGTGGAGTCGCTCACCCCGGTGATCTGCTGCTGGAGGGTGCCAGAGACGGGCTGGCCGATGTACTTGTCGTACTGGCTGGTACCCATGGCGGCGACGAAGTAGACCAGGACAAGAAGGCCGACGAGGACGGCGAGTATCGAGACCCACAGAATACGCCTCCGCCTCTGCCGGGCGCGGAGGTTAGCTTTGATGGCCAAGGCTGCGGAAGAGCCTCTCAGAGGGTAGATAAGGTGTGAGACCGGCTCCGGGCGTCCTTAGGTTCCGGTGATAGGCTGGATTGGCAGGGGCTCGCCGTGCTCGCCCGCCGCGCAGCCGCAACCTTGGACGTGGCCCCCGCGCCTCAGAGTTCCGCGGTAGAGGCCGTCCTCCAGCTTCCTGCCTGTCTTCGCCTCCCACGCCTCGATGGGCATGCCGTACTTCTGCTGGATCCTGTCCCTGTACCATTCAGGGATCACGTTGAAGCTGCAGAAGGGGATTATCCTCAGGTCGGGGGTCAGGTAGTGGATGTCGCAGCGCTGGAGCCTCTCTTCATCCTGATTGTACTTATCCTGAAAATGCATCATCCCGAGGAACATGCTCTTCAGGTGGAACTGGCCCACCGCGGCGTAGTCGTGCTTGACCAGGGCGTCGGTGAGCAGCTTTGCGAAGCTCAGACTCTTGGGCTGCTTCTCCTTGTTCACGAAGGAGGAGATCTTGGTGAGTACCTTGGCGGCTACGATGTAGCGGTTGGTTCCCGAGTATATCTCTTCCTGCTTCTCGTCCAGATATTCGATCATCCCTGGGATGTCGACGAACTCTGGGAGCGGGACGAGCCTGTTCTTGTCGGGGTCGTTGAAGACGTAGGTGCCTGCGCCGCAGGCGAAGTGTATCGAGAGCTCGTACTGCTCCTTCTTCGTGAAGGCCTCGATGAAGCCTGTCACGGGCGAGCAGGACGGGACAGGGAACCAGCCGTCCTTCGATATCATCCCGTTCGTCTGCTCCTCGATGCGCTCTATGCAGTCAGGGATCGTGATCCTGTACTTCGCCCTCTCCGTCTTCGTCAGACGGCCCGTGAGGGACACCGGCTGGAAGTTCACCGCGTGGACCGTGTCTATGTTCTTCTGCCCGAAGCGGATGATGTCCCCGAGCTCGTGGTCGTTGATCGACTTTATCACGGTCGGGACCAGTACGACGCCGACCCCCACCTTCCGGCAGGCGTCGATGGCGTAGGGCGCCTCCCAGTGGTTCTTCGGGTTGGTCTTTGGCGAAACGCCGTCGAAGCTCATGTAGAGGTTGGAGACCCCCGCGTCCTTCAGCCGCTTGGCGAGCCCCGGGTTGAGCGCCAGGTTGATGCCGTTGGTGTTCAGCTGGATGTGGTCTACCCCTTCCTCCTTGAGTATCTTGATGATCGTGGGCAGGTCCTCGCGGATCGTCGGCTCCCCGCCTGTGATCTGGACCGAGTTCCCTGCGACCGGCCTCTCCGCCTTCAGGGAGCGGCCCATCTCTCTGATCTGGTCGAGCGTCGGCTCGTAGACGTAGGCGCCCTCCAGCCCCTTCTTGACGTAGAAGAAGCAGTACCAGCAGGTCAGGTCGCACCTGTTCGTCACTATGATGTTTGACAGGCCGGTGTGCGAAAGGTGGTTCGAGCAGAGACCGCAGTTCGCGGGGCAGGAGCAGACGTCCATGGGGACGTTGGCTGCGTGGGTGCCCTTGCCGTCCTTCCAGTAGCGTGAGAACTTGCTGTACATCTCATAGGAGCCGAAGTAGAGCTCCTCAGTCTCGCCGTGCTCGGGGCAGGTCTTCGTCATCCAGACCTTGCTGTCCCGCTCGAAGACGATGGCGGGCAGGATCCGGTTGCAGTCGGGACAGATGGACTGCGTCTGGCGGATGAAGTTCCCCTTGGAGACTTCCTTCCTGAGTTCTAGGCTTACGTCTGCGATTTGGGCCATCAGCGGGTCGCTTAGGTTCTCCCTGGCTCCCAGCGGATATAAGGATTTTAACTTTACAGAGGGTAAAAAGTTAAGATGTGCCTGCCCCATCCCCTGTGAGATGGTCGGATTGGACTCCTGGTATCCCGATTACCTTCCTGGTGGGGGTCATTACGAGGAGGGACCCGCAGGCCCTGCAACGGTAGTAGGAGTTGACCCCGTCGTCGGTCTTCTGCTCCCCCATGGACTCGAGCGACTCGTGCTTGCAGGGGGACACGACCCGGAGCCACCGCGGACTCGATTTAGACCTTTGGAGGGCTCCAGGTGAGCCTGAGCGAGCGGGCCGCGTCGTCCCTCGAGGGGCTGGGGCTGACCGGGAGCGAAGTGAAGGCCTACGTCGCCCTGCTGAGGGGCGGGACCATGACGGCCAGCGACGTCAGCAGGGAGGCGCGTATCCCATACTCGAAGGTGTACGACGCCCTCGAGTCACTTCACCGGTGGGGGCTGGTGGAGGAGCAGAAGAGCAGGCCGATAGTATACACGGCGAAGCCGCCGGACAGCGCCCTCGAGGAGCTCCGGGTCAGGCAGGAGACCGAGCGGAAGGAGAAGGAGCAGGTGGCCCTGGAGGAGCTGATGGGCATCTATGTGAGCAGGGGCGAGCAGGAGAAGCCGGACATCTGGATCATGAGGGGGACCAACGAGATACTCTCCCGCGTGAAGAACCTGCTGCTGAACTGCAGGACGGAGCTTCTGATAGCGCTCCCTTCCCAGCTGGCCCTCTTCACAGACAAGATCGAGCCGCTGATGGCAGCGCTGAAGGAGAAGGGGGTGAAGTGCCTGATCCTGACTTCGACCGACTTCCCCAAGGAAGCTTCCGGCTCGCTGGCGAAGTACGCCGAGGTCAGGATGAGGAAGACGATGTACGGGGGCGGGCTCATCTCTGATTCGAGGGAAGTGGTGCTTCTGCTGGGCGGGGGGGAGCAGGGGGGGCTGCCGCTGGCCATCTGGGCGTCACACCACGGCCTGGCCAGCTTCGCGAAGGACTACTTCGAGTTCCTGTGGGAGTCGACGGGGACCACCAGGGCTTGAGCCCTGGAGCCAGGGCGGGGCCCAGGGGCGAGGAGGATGTGGTCGCCAGGCTGGGGACGGAGGCGGGGCTCTCACGCGGCGACGCGGTCCTCTACCTGAGGCTCCTCCGCGACGGGCAGCTCCCGGTCTCCGATGCGGCGAAGGCGTCGGTGCTCCTTGACAGGGGGATGGCCATCGTTTCAGGGGACGGGAAGCGGGTGATCCCCGTGCACCCGAGGCTGGGGATCGCCAACCACTACAGGACCTGGAGGGAGGCGATGGTGAGGGAGATCAACGAGAGGAGGATGCGAGTGGACAAGCTGATACTGGAACTCATACCCGTCTACGAGGCCGCAAGGGAGAAAAGCACCGAAGCGGGGGGCGGGTAAGCCTTGGCACAGGGGAACCATGAGCATGAGATCGTATTCGTTGGCATGGTCAATGTCAACCGCGACAACTACCTTCAGGGGGTGGTCGACGTATGGAGGTGCAGAGGGTGCAAGGAGCTCTTCTGCGACGACAAGAGGTACGGGGAGCCGCTGAAGGCGAGCGTCGGGTTCGAGACCATCCCTGAGGACGAGGAGTGGGCGGTCCTCACCTGCACCACCATGAAGGACGTCCAGATGAACAGCCTCGGGGCCAAGCCGGGCAAGAAGATCACCCACGCCTGCCGCGACGGTCAGGTGCTGGAGTTCGTGGTCGGGAAGGACTACACCCTGTCGCCGAGCACGGCCAACCCGATACACAGGCTGTACCTGGTCAAGGACAACGTCAACAAGAACATCGAGGCAGGGTACTACAGGCTGACGATGGTGAAGTAGGGTGGCGCTGGTCCAGAGGGCCGCGACCGCCGCCAACCTGGTCGCCGGGCTTTGGGCGGTAGCGGTCGCATGGGGGTTCGGACCTGCGTATGCGTGCCCCAGCGGGGGGTGCCCCGTCCCCTTCCTCCAGGGGGCGGACCCGGTCGTAGGAATCCTCCTCGTCCTGGATGCACTCGTCTGCTTCGTCGGTCTTAGAAGCGCCTTCGTCGTAGGAGGGGTGCTCTCGGCGGTCGTCGCAGCCGCGACTGCGCTCGACTGGTCGGGTGGGGCAGGGTTGGGGGCATGGGCGGGCCTCGTCGTGCTCTCGCTCGCTTCGGTGGTCCTCGACTTCCTCGCCTTCCGGCACAGGGGCCAACTGGGAGAGCAGGCGAACCCCATGAACCTGCCAGTGTTCGGCTAGACCCTGAAGTTCACGAATTTCCCGCTCCCGATGGCTTCCTGCACGTGGCGTCTGAAACCTGGCAGATGGATGCCGGCCACCTCTTCCCGTGAGGAGCCAAGGAGCGGCAGGGAGCGCCTGAGCACCCCCAGGGCGACCCCCTCTTCCTGCTTCTGGTGGTGAACGAAAGCTGCGCAGACTAGGATCACCCCCTGGAGAAGGCGCTTCTCCTCCCCCTGTCTCTGTCGCCAGACTCCCTCGAGGACTTCATGGCATTCCCAGTAGCGTTCGGCGTTGAAGAGAGACCTGGCCTCTTCGAAGAGGGCCTCGTCGCTCTTGTGCCGGGGGGGCGCGCTGAGGTCCTTGGTGAACTCGAACTCGGCGAGGGGCCTGAGGGCGGCTACGAAGAGGTCGAAGTCTGACGTCGTAGGGCAG
>JAKAPI010000024.1:9690-10154 GCA_021807225.1 archaeon
GGCAGAAGACGTCAAGCTCCAGTGCGCCGTAAGAAGTCCACTTGGGGTTCCGCGGGTCCAAGCCGAGGGTCCGGGCGACGGTCCTGGCGGTCTCCAGCAGGCGGTCGCGGGGGACCTTCGTGGCTCTCAGCCTGACCAGGAACCTCAACGGTGGGAGTGCCGCCCTGGAATCCTTTAATGTTGAGCCAGGCGTTCAGGGCTTGTGGGTGATGACCGAATTAGCTTGACGGAACAAGTGATGTCGAAGACCGTGATAAAAGGCCACAGGGACTGTGTCCCTGGAGCTTTCATTAGGGTTTTGAAAAGTCTTGCAAGCTTCGACTGGATCGTCCCTCCATCGGTTTGCCGACCGGATTGGACCAATTATTTTTCCAAAGGAGCGGGATACGCAGGAGCTATGTCTTTACTCTAAGCTCGCATAGAGACCATCCCATCCGTGCAAGTCCGCCATCGCCATGACGTAA
>JAKAPI010000002.1 GCA_021807225.1 archaeon
GACAGCGCGGGAGGGAGCCTCTCGCATCGCTTGAATAGAGACAGAACTGTTCCGGCACCAACCGCCTGGTAGACAAGGGCATCCTCTGCCGCGAGTCACTCGGGGAGGTCCTCGTTGCTTTCCTCTGTCGCTCCCGTTTCTCTTAGACATCTGCACCACAAGTGAGTTATAGAATGACGGCCTGCCTCTTCTCGAAGAAAAATGACACAAACTGAAACACAAACCGAAATGAATCCGACGACCATCGTCGCAACAGTCCAACCAAAGGCGTTCAGCCAAGTGACAGAGCAACTTGAGAACATCGAAGGAATAACCTACTTCTCGCCGCTCGTGGGCAGGTTCAACCTGGCCATCGAATTGAAGGCGGCGGAACCTGAACGAGTCCATGAGCTCGTTGAAAAGATCCGGGCCATAGACGGCATCAAGTCAACAAGGACATATATCCCCCGAGCGGGCTTCGCGAGAGAACACAAGGGTACCCACGCAACCGATTCCCTTGCGCTTGCGATGCTGCAGGTCGAGGGGCGGTCAGAGAAAATCCTGCGGTTCCTAGAGCAGCAGCCACAAGTCCGCAACGCATACGCCGTACCCGGCGAATTCGACATCATCGCAACCGTGAGCGGCAAGAACCATGAAGAGGTTCTTTCCCAGGTTTCGAAGGTGGCGGAAGCGGAAGGGGTACGGACAAGCGAAACCCTGCTCGCCTACCAGCCCACCTGGCGGTAGGCCCTTTCCCCTTTTTTCCAGATTCATCGTGTAGCGTTTGCGAGCCAAGAACGCGCAACAAGGTCATGGGCAATGCGTGAGGCCACTTGGTATGTCACGCTTAGATTATTGCGCCAATATCAATAAATCAAAATATGTCTTCGCCCGGCCCAACCAGAGTAGCGCAAGACCTTGTCATTTCTAGATAGGAGCGTCGAAGAAATCAGCCTGGGTGGAACCAGACGGGGGATCTACGACTACATCAAGTCCCACCCTGGCACGCACGAGCGCGAAATTGAGAAGGAATTGGGCATAGCGACGGGAGATTTGCGATATCATCTGAACAAGCTTTCGAGGGCAGACTTGATAACGAGTTGGGGGAACGGGACCAAGTTCATCTTTCCTTCGAATCTCTTCGGAGAGAAACAGGAGGTCCTTCTAGGGTTGCTTACTCAGGAGACCCCACGTGAAATCCTACTATCCATCATGAGGCATCCCGGCATAGGACAGAAGGAGCTTGCAGAGGAACTGAAGCTTTCCGCGCCGACGATATGGTGGCACATGGATAGGCTCCTTCGTCTGGGGGTGGTGGGACGAAAGAAGGAGGGGAAGTCCGTCTCATACGAAGTGATTGCAAAGCGTGAAGACCTGCTCAACTTCATCGTCCGATACCATCCGACAATTTGGGAGAAGTGGGCCAGCAGGATGCACGACGTAACGCTGATGCTCGACTCCAAAGCCCAGAGGGCGACATCGGAGGAATGACATGTCTGATCTTCTTTCTTTGCCCCTCCAGATTCTCGAAATGGTCGGCTCTACCGGCCTCCTAGAAGGAGTAAGGCTGGTAGTCGCGGGATTCGCTTTCGTGCTGCTCGTCATTTCCCTGACGGCATACAGGAGGAACAAGTCGACACGGCTGTTGTTCGTTTCAGGTGCGTTTAGCGTCTTCCTTGTGAGGGTTCTCGTCGTCGAGAATCTGACGCTGTTGCTCCCATCCCTCTCTCTGGATGTGGTAGATCTGCTCAGGGGCGCTCTCGACCTTGCGACGCTCCTGCTCTTCTTCTTTGCTGTGGTTAGAGACTAGTAGAACCGCCCTTCTGACGGCAGATGTCTCATGAATCTTTGGGACGAGGGCGCCAAGGCGAGGCGTAGACCGGAAGGTTAGACGTCCGCACCACATGACAATTATAGAATCGAGTTCGCCTTTCGACCGAACAACATGAATTTCCCAAGAATGGAGGGTCTTCAATACTCAGACGCCAGATGTCCCAAGTGCGGCACCCGATCGATAGCGGCCGATACTAGTACTGGCGAGCTGGTCTGCCGGAACTGTGGGTTCGTCGCAGGCGAGAGGTCGATCGCTGACAGGCAAGAATGGCAGACCTTCTCTGAAGCAGATAGAGTCAGAACCGGTGCTTGGATATCGATTACCAAGCGCGACATGGGGCTAGCCACAGTCATAGGCAGGTCCAACAGAGACGCCTACGGCAGGGCGTTGGCCCCGCCCACGAGAAGCGCCATTGACAGGCTCAGACTGTGGGACAGCCGCGCCTCGGCCCTGGGCTCGGTGGAGAAGGACTTGGAGCTGGCCATGGCAGAGATCGAGAAAATCGGCGACAAACTGGTTGTTTCGCAGGCGGTGAAGGAGAGGGCGGCCTACACCTACAGGAAGGCTTTGGAGCGGGGGCTGGTGAGAGGGAGGTCGATCCGGGGCATTGCCGCGGCCTCGCTCTACGCGGCGTTCAGAGACATGGAGGCGCCCAGGACGATAAAGGACATCGCTGCCGTGTGCAACCTCGCAGCGAAGGACATCTCGAGGGACTACAGGATGTTGCTGCGCGAGATGGATCTCGTCATGCCCGTGGCGGACGCCGCAAGGAACGTCACGAGGATCGCCTCGAAGGTCGGGATGCCCGAGAGGGTCGTCAGGAAGGCGATAGAGATAGTCAGGATGACCGAGGAGATGGAGATTTCCGCAGGCAAGGCGCCCATGGGCCTGGCTGCGAGTTCGCTCTACTTGGCGGGGGTGCTGGAAGGCGAGAAGAGGACCCAGAAGGAGATCGCCGAGGCGGCCGAGGTCACCGAGGTAACCGTCAGGAACAGGTACAAGTGGCTCATGGCGCTCCTCGGGCCCAGATTGGGCTTGCCGACATAGCTGTCCAAGAGCAGGCGGGGTTGCTGAATGCTCAGAGAGGCTTTGGAGTCTATGCGCGCGAGGACCATTGGCGTGCTGGGGAACGCCGTCACAAGCGCCGGTTCGTCGGTGACAAAGAGAGAGGGATGGATTGAAGCCTTCTACGTAATAGCCATGGTTGCGTTCATGGCGGGGTTCGTCGGTGCCGTTGTGTTCCCGGTCCCGAACCAGAGCTACATACCGTACCCGAACGGTACGGCCGAGACCATCCCCGAGGCCGTCGTGGACTTCTTCGTAATAGCCGTCGGGGGCGCAGGTGTCTACCTCGCCTATCTCACCGGGAGGCAGTCGACCAAGCCGAGGAATGTCAACATGTACCTGGGGCTGGCTCTGCTTCTCCTCGTGGTGTCTGTGTTTGTCGGTATCGACATGGCGATACTCAAGGGGTTCGGCTAGATCAAAATGGAGGGGTCAACGAGAGCGCTCACAGGACGAGTTCCAGACCGCAGAAACAGGGACGAGAAGATGGCCATCAGGAAGCGCTGCGAGCCGAGGAGGCATCGAGCAGAGAGGAGCGCAGCGTGATCCAGTTTGTACACTGCCAAACAGCCCAGAGTCGCGTGCCCCTGGTGCACCGTCCTGCCTCTGCCATGCCGGTCGGTCCGCGCACCACATCGGAACCGCAGGTCGAGTCGCGGCCTCCCAAGCCTGCTTAGGACTCGATCTCCCGTCCTCATGCTCCAAACGGCCCGGGGCGACATAGGACGTCTCTGCGTACCAGCATTAGACACTTGCACCACAACCGAGTAATAGTGAGGGCAAGTTACGAAATCCAGCAAATTACGAATTGACTTTCTCCTCGCCCCGTACCGGTATCTCGACTTCGGCCGCGGTCGGAATAGTCGCGATCATGGTAATCGGCGCCGTGGCTTTCTACTACTTCTCCGCCAGTTCGGGCGCCCCTTCTTCGACCACATCTTCTTCCGCCTCCCTCAAAAGCGTGACCGTGACCGTGCCCACCGACGCCCCCACCCCACCCTCGGGCTGGAGTGCGAACAGCAACCGCACGGACGGGGCCGAGGTCTCTGACTTGTTTTTCAATCCGGACAACATAACGCTGGTGATCGGAGTCAACAACTCCGTCACATGGCAGAATCCGAACTCGGTTGCGCACACAGTGACATCGACCTCAGTCCCGTCTGGCGCTTCCACGTTCAACCTTCAGCTCGCGGCCGGAGGGAGCGTGACACAGCAGTTCACCGTCGCAGGGACATACTACTATCGCTGTACCATACATCCTTGGATGGGCGGGGAAATCATCGTGAAGTCTGGCTCATACTCCGGCTGATTGGTGGAGAATACCAAAGGACCTGCCAGACTGGGGTCAACTACGGCGCTAGTGATCCAGGTCGTGGACCCGGAAGAATAGATGATTGCACCACAACGGATTATTAGATAACGACCCCCGCGAGGCTCGTGACTCCTGAGAGGTCCGGAGGACGAAACGTCCTTTTCGCAGTCGCAGTCATCGCGCTGATCGCAGGCTCTGGCTTGACCTTCGCGTACTTCGGCTTAGCGAACGCGCAAACGGCGTCGAACCCCTCCACAGCAAGCCTGCAGAGCAAGGTTGCATCCCTTGAGAACAGCAACGCGGCGCTCCAGGCCCAGCTTACCGCTCTCAACAGCAGCTCATCATCCCAAACAACGCCCGGTACCGCTTTCACTGCCCAACAGATCTACGCAGTCTCATCCCCGAGCGTAGTGACGGTGCAAGGAGACCAGAGCACGACCGTCTCCTCCTTTTTCGGACCTCAAACCACCATAACCCCAGTCCTGGGCTCGGGCTTCGTGATCAGCTACCAGAACTCGTTCTACATAGCCACCAACTATCATGTTGTCGCCGGGGACAGCAATCTCACCGTGACCTTCCCGGATGGCAACGCGTACCCGGCCCAGATAGTGGGGACTGACCCCTACAGCGACTTGGCTGTCCTAAAGGTGAGCTCCGCCCCCGGATCCGAGTTCGTCTCCCTCCAGCTAGTCCCGTCGACCGACCTGAGCGTGGGCCAAGCGGTATATGCCATAGGAAACCCGTATGGCCTTTCAGGTTCGATGACTCCCGGGATAATCAGCCAGCTAGGGAGAACGATACAAGACCCTGTCGCCGGGAACTTCTCTGTGGCGGGGGTTATTCAGTTCAGCGCCCCCATCAATCCGGGAAACTCTGGCGGCCCTCTGCTTGACGCCAACGGCAAGGTAGTCGGGATAACGACGGCTACTGTGAGCAGCTCGCAGGGAATCGGGTTCGCCATACCCTCGAGCACAATCCTGAGAGACCTGCCTTCCCTGGTCAAGACCGGCACATATTCCGAGTACTCCTACATCGGCATCACCACGGTGGACATGAGCTACCAACTCGCTGTTGCGTCCCACACCAATGTGACGTATGGGGTTCTGATTGAGAGCGTGGTCCCCGGCGGACCAGCGGCAAAGGCAGGCCTGCGGGCAGGGACGACCACGGTCACCATAGAAGGCACCCAGTACCTCGTAGGAGGCGACATCATCGTGTCTGTAAACGGCACCAAGATTATCAACCAAGACGCGCTATCTACCTACCTCGTCCAGAACACCACCGCAGGTCAAACTGTCGACCTCGGAGTAATCAGGTCAGGCACGCTGATCAGTGTAACCATGGTGACCGGCGCAAGGCCGCCAGCATAATGCCGGCGTACCAGGGGTTTGGCTTGCCCTGGTCGCTCCGTTCACTCTCCATGACCAGGGACCGGCTCCCTGGGGCTGTCATACGGGCGCTATGAACCGAAGTCAAGGGCCAGTCATATTTGCATCCTCTTGCCACCGGCCCGCGGGTACGGCCGGGACACTGGCAGCTGGTCGCCAGTTCAGGGAATATGAAAAGGGAGGCGGCAGACGATATCATCCAGGAGGCAACGGCCGGCGTTTCGGCGCTTCACGCCGGGGGCGCCGAATCCGTGCGGGTTTTTGGGCTCGCTGGAACGGAGCGACCCACCGGCAAGCACGAGCGGCCCTTCGACTCCCTCCTCTACAACACCGAACGCTTCACCCGCACCTACTGGTCAATCGACAAGCAAATATGCGCCAGGCTAGAGGTTGTCCCGTGGCTACGGAAGGCACGAAGTACGGTAGGCTTGTGGAATACTCTGCTCTATTCGTAGTTCTGCTCGTGGCGATCGGCGCGGGCCTGTACTATGTCCTGTTTGTACTCAAGGTGATTCCGTTTTCTGCCGTTTCCACCGTTGAGCTCATCGCAGCAGCCGGGCTGGGTTTCGTCATAATCACGGTTCTGGGGCGCGAGATAACCAAAGTCGCAGTCAGGCTCTTCGGGGAAAGGAGGGGGAGCATGGTCTACTCTGTCTACCGGTTCATCGCTTACATCGCGTTGGCCCTCTCCCTCCTCGCGCTGGTGGGAGTTAGCGGGACGGAACTCCTGGCGGGAGGCACCTTCGCAGGCCTCGTGCTCGGCCTGGCGGGCCAAACTGTGCTGGCTAACATAGTAGCTGGCGTGATGATACTGTTCACGCGCCCCTATGAAATCGACGACAGAATCACTTTCACCACGTGGCAATTCGGAGTGATCGCGCCGATATATCCGCCGAAGTTCTACTCGAATGATCTGCTTACGCCAGGGTACAGCGGCATCGTCAGAGACATTGGCCTCGCCTACACAGAAATCAGGCTCGACGATGGACCGATGATCAAGGTCCCCAACAATGTGATGGCGCAGGCGGCGATTGTATCGCATGACCTAAGTGAAAGGTGGGTCAGAACGAAATACGAAGTCCCTTCTACGATAGAGCCGGGTAGGTTCTTGTCCGAGGTCTCAAAGGCCGTAAAGAAGAACGAATGGGTGACCCAGCCAGATTCAGTCCAAGTGATGCTGAACGCGGCTACCTCGACCGTCTACGTCGTATCCGTGGACGCTCTCTGCAGGGGACAGTACGAGGAACCTCCGAGGAGCTCCATCCTCCTCGACTTGATGTCAACAGTCGAAGCCCTCAAGTGAAGCCGCAGCAGGAGACCAAGTCTGTGCGGACGACCCAGCTGGTGTCGCGATTTTATCTGACCCGGTTCGGTGGCGCTTAGACCCGCATCTGCAGGCTCGGATCTCGGCCGGGGCATAATTTGCACGCATGCAAAACAGCTTGTAGGTACCTTTGGCAGCACTCGAACTGGGAATCAGCTATCCGTTTCAGGGGCACCCTAGGGACTGACGATATCCTATCCCGATTAAGGTGCCCAGGATGGATCCCCTGACCACGCAGTGGCACCCAAAAGTGGCGCACTCGCCGGTCGGACCGGGGGTAACTGGCACTCCAAAGAGGAAGAGTTGTCCTCCGCCGCTCACGTAAGCGACAGGCGCGACTAGGCTGACCAGCGCCACCGCGGCCACGGCAACGTACAGCGCCTGCCTACTTCCGGGGTGCATAATCGCCTGGGCCCGACGCTTTCATTTACACCTAGTAGTCAGAACGGCGGACTCGAACCAATCACGCGGGCACCTGCATGGGTGCCCGGGTCAAACCCCGCTTTGACCCTGCTTACCGAGCGGTCGACTTCCAGATCAGGGAAGGATGGCCGAGGCTCGAATGGCCCCTGTCGAGTCAGTTTCAAATACTGGCCACAGCGGCCTCGTCCGAACCTTCTCGAGGCTCTTGTGACTACCTTGGACTACAAATGGAAAGCACTGTCGGTTACGTCGACCGGCGCCCTGATGGCGGCCGTCGACAGCACCGTGGTCCTCCTCGCCCTCTTCCCCATGGCCGAAGACCTGCACTCCGACTTCGTGACCATGATCTGGGTGATCATCGCGTACCTCGTCGTGAACACGGCCCTGGTCCTGAGCCTGGGGAGGCTCGCCGACATGTACGGGAGAAAGCTCCTCTACAACATCGGCTTCGTCATCTTCACCATCGGGTCGGCCCTCTGCGGCTTCGCCCCCACGGGGCTCTCTCTCGTCGCCTTCAGGGTGATCCAGGGGACGGGTGCGGCCCTCCTAACCTCCAACTCCTTCGCCATCCTCTCCGAGGCATTCCCCCGCGGCGAGACGGGGAGGGCCTTCGGCATCCAGTCGATAGTATGGGGCCTGGGGAACATACTCGGGATTGTCCTCGGGGGAGTCATAATCACTTACACGTCATGGCGCTGGATCTTCCTGATCAACATCCCCGTGGGAATCTTCGGCACGACCTGGGCCTACAAGGTCCTCCGGGCCGTCAAGCCCCCCGGTCAGCGGGGGTCTTTCGACATCCCCGCGGCCGTGTCGTTCACCCTTGGCCTTCTGTCACTCCTGCTGGGGATCACCTGGGGGCTCCTCTACTCCTGGTGGAACTCGACGACCCTGGGCGCGCTCCTGCTCTCGCCGCTCTTCTTCGGAGGCTTCGCTGTCTGGGAGTGGAAGTACAGCAAGGACCCCATCCTCGACTTCGGCTTCTTCAGGAACAGGGCCTTCACCTTCTCCATCATAGCGTCCCTGTTCCAGTTCCTCGCCGTGTTCAGCGTCAACTTCCTCCTGATCTTCTACCTTGAGGGGATAGCGGGGCTGTCTGCCCTCACTTCGGCGTACCTCATCATCCCGTTCGCCCTGGCCACGGCGGCTCTCGGGCCGGTGGGCGGGATGGCGTCGGACCGGTTCGGGTTCAGGAAGACGTCGATGCTCGGCGTGGCGGTCACTGCGCTCTCCCTCTTCCTCTTCAGCCAACTGACCACAGGGACCACACTGCTCGAAATCGGGATCATAGAGGCTATCTCCGGGGTCGGGCTCGCCTTCTTCTGGCCGTCCAACACTTCGGCCATAATGGCGGCTACGCCGCCGGCAAAGTACGGGGTGGGGTCGGGCACCATGAACACCTTCAGGAACACTGGCATGATACTCAGCTTCGCGCTCTCTTTGACTGCGGCGACCTCGGTGATACCCCCTCGCGTGGTCTACCAGCTCTTCATCGGGAACCTTACCAGCAAGCTCCCCCCAGCGCTCGCCAACTCCTATCTCTCCGGCCAGAGTTTCGCCTTCGAGATTTCAGTGGCTTTGCTGATCATAGCCTTTGTATTCGTCGCACTCAGCCACAAGAGGGAAGCGACCGCAGTGGAAGTCTCCGCCGACGCGTCGGAGCCCAACCTCCAGAATCAGCGTCCGACGTCTGCCCGCATGGACGCGCTCAGCGACTCCGAGTCAACCCTATAGGTCGCAAATCCGCCCGCTCCTGCATGCCAGAGGGGACGCACGTCTATGTCGTCCAGAAGCACAAAGCTACAGCGCTCCACTACGACTTCAGGCTCGAAATCGGAGGGGTGATGCCTTCATGGTCTATTCCCAAGGGTCCCACGCTCGACCCCACGGTGAGACGCCTTGCGATGCCTACAGGTCCGCATGACCTGGAATACAGGCACTTCGAAGGCACCATCCCAGGAGGCAGCTATGGTGCCGGGGCGGTGATGATATGGGACCAGGGGACCTACGCCATGGAGGCGGAGGTCTCGAAGGGCGCCCGCCGCGAATTGAAAGCGCGGGCCGAGGCCGAGGAGGCGGCAGAGGCAGGGCTCAGAGACGGGAACCTGAAGTTCGCCCTCTACGGCGCCAAGCTGCAGGGCTCCTTCGCGCTGGTGAGGACGAAGGGACTCGGAGGAACGAGAGAGGCGTGGCTCCTGGTCAAGCACAGGGACAGCTTCTGTAGGGCGGGATACGACGCCAACGACTACGACCTATCTGCGGAGACCAACCGCACGCTCTCACAGATCGCCCAAACCGCACAAGGCGCCGGCCCCTCATGAGCATGGATGCTCAGGTGCTGGATTTTTTAGGAACCACAACCCCTTTTCTCGCGTGAAAAGTTGGCGCGATACGTCCTCGTATCCGACACCACCCTATCCCGAAACTACAGGGGTGTCCCGCTTCTCGATTTCCTCGCCAGCGCGCCGACCGACGCCCTCCCCAAGCCGGTCTACTCATTTCTGAGGGGCCCTCCACCCCCAGCCTCCGGTGGGCGGGCGGTCCTGGCGCCCTACGCCACACGCAAGCTGGAGGCAGCCCTTCTGAAGGGCCTGCCGAGGGACGAGGTCGTCGTCGCCCAGGAGAGTCACGTCGCGGACTTCGTCGACGAAGACACCGAGGTCATAGGGGTCTCGACCATGGACCCGCTCGGACTCGGCCCTCTCACGATGTCATACGCTGTCTTCTTTGAGACCCAAGCCCCCGCCTATGTCCAGAGAGACTTCGAGGACCTCATCGCCCGCGTCAATAGGGCGCGCTCGGGAAAGAAGGCGAAGCTGATGGTCGGCGGGCCAGGGGTCTGGGAGTTCACGGTCCGCCCCGACGAGTTGGAAAAGAACGGCATCGACTACGCGTTCCAGGGAGAGGCGGACGACATAGCCGTGGACCTCTTCCGATACGTGGCCGAGGAGTCCGGCGAGAGGGCAGAGTTCTTCAGGGGATACCAGACTTTCACCCCTGACTTCCACAAGGAGTGGGCGCCCAACCCCAAGTTCATCAGCCGGCATCAGTTTTCGAGACAGTTTCCTTCACTGGACGACATCCCTGAGATAGTGGGCCCGTCTGTGAAGGGGATGGTGGAGGTGATGCGGGGGTGCGGCGTCGGGTGCGACTTCTGCGAGGTGACGCTCAGGCCCCTCCGCTACTACCCCCCAGAGAAGGTGAAGCGGGAACTCGACGTGAACGTGCGCGCAGGCATGCGGAACGCGTGGCTGCACAGCGACGAAATCTTTGCCTACGAACATGGGAGGAACTTCGTTCCCAACGAAGAGAGGCTACTCGAACTTGTCACCGCGGTCATGTCGACCCCGGGCATAGGGCACGCCAATCCCACCCACGGACGCATCTCCATCCCCGCCGCCTATCCTGACTTCATGATGAAGTTAGCCAAGGAGATGAGGGCTGGGCCGACCAATTGGATCGGCCTCCAAGTCGGAGTCGAGACGGGGAGCGACAGGCTCGCGCAGATACACATGCCCAACAAGACCCTGCCGCTCAGGGTCGGGCCAGACGGTACCTGGGGGGAGATCGTCTGGCGGGGGACATACGTGATGAACACCTACTACTGGCGTCCGGCCTTCACCGTCCAGGTGGGACAGGCAGACGAGAATGCGGAGGACAACTGGGCGACGGTGGCGTTGATCAACCAGATGAGCAGCTCCACCCTCAGAAGCGGCCGGCCCTTCGAGTTCACGATCACCCCGATGCAGCACGTCCCCCTTGGCCTGCTGAAGAGCCGCGACTTCTCCTCGTTGAAGCTCGACGTCTCCCAGCTGGCCGTCTACTATGCAGCCTACAGGCACCTTGCGAAGGTGGCCGCCAGGAACGCCACCAGGGCCTCGAGCGAGGCTGGGTTCAGGTCCAGGTACCTCACCGGAGGGATGATCGGGCTCGGGGGGTGGACGATGTTCAGGATGGTCAGGAACATCTGCATGAAGGGCGGTCTCGACATCGACGCTGCCGAGAGGTACGGCATGTCGGCATCAAATCGCCACCGGGCCCCTTCACTGGTGGCTGCAAGGTAAGGCGGGGCTCCGGCTCCGGGGCTGGTGCCCTTCTGTTCCTCCCTGGTTCGACAATCAGGAAATTGACCCGGACTCCGTCAATGGTTTTAAGGGGTCCAAAATCGCCGCGGCTTCCCCATGACCAAGGCGGCGCTCCACAACTATGTGACCCAGTCGCGGTCCAGGGTCAGGGGAAACAAGAACACCCCGGTCCAGGAGTTCCAAAGGCTGCTTTCACTGGCGAGAGCGAGGCTCTCGAGCACAGACTCCAAGTCGCTGAAGGCCGACATCAACGGAGTGGTCATCGAGCTGACCACGAACAGCCCCCACCAGGCGGAGTTCTGGTCCACGAACTGGTGGATGGCCAGGGACGACGCCCCGGTCCAGGCGTCCATCTGCTCGGCGACGGGGGTCGACGGGGTCGACCCGTCCGCCTACTATTGCCCGGAGCTCCACTCCGCCCTTTTCCTCAACACGGAGTATTACGGCCAGTGCAAGTCCTGGGCGCTCGGGATGGCCGCCGCGATCCTCGAGAAGGAGGCGAACACGCTTTCGATTCACGGTGCTACCGCCCTCTACAAGGGGAAGGGAGTGGTGATCGTCGCACCGACAGGGACGGGAAAGACCACACAGTCCTTCCGGATATTCATGAACGACGATGGGAAGATCTGCGGCGACGATTGGGCATACGTCAGGTTCCCGACATCCAAGGGACCCGACCCGGGGCAGCCCCTGGTGGCCCGGCAGCCAGAGAGGGCGCTCTACATGAGGTCCGAGTCCCAGAAGGACCAGGGGTGGCTGAGGGGCGTGTTCGACACGTCCTTCAACGAGAACGTGACGGAAAAGAAGGAAGAGTGCGAGCACATAGAGGGCGCGGCCGGGTGCGCCCTGACCCACGGCAAATGTGTCTTCAACGACGGCATGGGGTGGTGCTACTACGCCTTCGGCAACTCGAGGGTGCTCGTGAAGAGGGAGGAGATCCTCGGTCCGGAGAAGGTGGTGGACGAGGTACCGGTCAACCTCGTCGTGCTTCTCAGGCGGGACGACCACAGTCCCGCAGAGGTGAAGCTATCCCCGGAGGAGGCCATAGAAATACTCCGCATGGGCGAATACATGGTGCTTCCAGGCGCAGGGCCGAAAGAGAAGTGGGGGACGACCTCCCATGAGCCGTGGTACAACCCGTACCTCCTTGAGCTCGACAACGAAGCGCAGGTGAAGTTCTTCAGGATGATGTTCAAAGACTGGAAGGTCCCCTGTATAATCCTCAACACGGGCGTCGAGGGGATTCAGAGGAGCCACGAGCGGATCGTGGCAGCCCTGGACGGGCACGCCAGCCCTCGGTGAACCCTGGAAGACAGGCTCCCGGGAATATCTAAGTATCCACCAGCGCGGGGGCATCCTCGTTGTTTGTACTAGAGTTCCTCCTCATACTCTTCCTGGTTTCAATCTTCGCAGGGATCTTCGGTTCAATCGTGGGGCTCGGCGGTGGCATAGTGATAGTCCCAGTGCTCACCCTGTTTCTCGGAGTGGACATCCACTTCGCCATCGGCGCCAGCATCGTCGCGATCATCGGCACGTCGAGCGGCGCCGCCTCCACATACGTCAAAGACAAGGTGACGAACCTGAGGGTCGGCATGTTCCTTGAGCTCGCCAGCACCTCCGGCGCCATAATTGGGGCAGCCGTGGCTGCCTACGCCAACTCCGCCATCCTTGAGCTGATATTCGGCGGCATACTTCTCGTTACCCTCATCCCCACACTGATGAAAGTCGGCGAGGACATCCCGAAGTCTCCGGAGCTGAAGGGGCTCTCCAAGCGCCTCGCTCTGAAGGGGAGCTACCCCGAAAAGGACGGTACCGTGATCGAGTACAACACGGAGAGGCCCGTGGCAGGGCTCGCGGGCACCTGGTGCGCAGGGGTCCTCTCGGGGCTCCTGGGCATCGGGGGCGGCGCGTTCAAGGTGCTCTCCATGGACCTGGCGATGAAGCTCCCGATGAAGGTCTCGACCACCACGTCAAACTTCATGATCGGGGTGACCGCCGCGGCCAGCGCAGGCATTTACTTCGAGAGGGGCGACGTAAACCCGATAATCGTCGCCCCGGTGGCCATCGGCATACTCATCGGCGCGGCCATCGGTGCGCGCATGCTGCTGAGGTCGCGCAACCCGACGGTCAGGATCATCTTCGTGATCGTCCTCGCCATCACCGCGGTCGAGATGGTGCTCAGCTCCCTGGGGATAGCGGTATGAATCTGAAGGACCCCGACTCGATGAACAACGTCATAGGGATGGTCCTGAGATACGGCGTCCTGATATCCGCCGCGGTCATCACCCTGGGGGTCGCCATCCTGGCGCTGTCGGGAAAATACTCGGATGTCGCAAGCCTCCTGACCTACAATCCGAACGTCCCGCACGGCAACTTCGACGTGAGCTTCGCCGGCATCATCAGCGGGCTTGCGGCGTTCAACCCCCTCTCCATAATCGAGGTGGGCGTGATCCTCCTGATCGCGACGCCCGTCTCCAGAGTGCTGATCTCTGTCCTGCTCTTCGACGCCGAGGGGGACCGGCAGTACGTCCTGATCACAGGGGTGGTCCTCGCCCTCCTTCTGTTCAGCATGCTCGTCACCCCTTACATCCCGGGGTTCCACGCATAGCGCCCCCGCCGGCCAATCTTAATTACGGCAAGCGGGACGACCGGGCCACTTGGTTACCAGGGCGGTGTTCTTCGATTTGGGGGGAACCCTGCTCGTCATGCGGAGGAGCCGGATATTCCGGGCAGTGATCAACGAGGCGGGGCGGGACGCCCCCCTCCACGTGATAGATGGCGCATACATGGGGTTGGAGGGGTGGTGGCTCTCCACCTACGCGGCTGTACCGATGACGCCGGGGGAGACGGACGAGGCCTACAGGCGCCTCTACGAGAAGGTCTTCAGTTCGCTCTTCCCGGACGCAGACCAGGCGGAGGCACTGAGGGTCTCCAGGCGCGTCCGTGAGCGTTGGCCAGTGCTTGAGAAGAACGTCCCACTCGAACTGTACCAGGACGTCGAGCCGACGCTCGGGGAGCTCAAGCGCAGGGGGTATGCCCTGGGCCTGATCTCCAACGCTCCAGCTGACACGGAGAGGATTGTCGGGCCCTTGGGACTGGACCGGTACATGTCCAACTTCGTGTTCTCCGGGGTCGTAGGCTACACGAAACCTCACCCTGAGATCTTCAACATCGCATTGAGACGAGCGGGAGCCAAGCCTGAGGAAAGCGTGCACGTGGGAGACCTGTATGAGGCCGACGTGGTCGGGGCGAGGAACGCAGGAATGAAGGGGCTCCTGATCGACAGGACCGGAACCGGCGGCGATGCCGACTGCCCTACCATATCGAACCTCGGGCAGATCTACGCCCACCTCTAGGCGGCCGCCCTCACACCCCAAACAGAGCGTTACGGGTGGTAGCTGGCGCAGAGCATGCCGAAGTACGTCGGCACCTGGTACGACAGCAGTTCGCCCTTCATGGGCACCATTGACAGCACCCCCGCCAGCATGGCAATCTGCCAGAGGCTGTCAGGCTTGGCCCCCTCGACGAAGTCTGGCTCGAGGCTCATGAGGCCTTCCAACGATCCATCCCGGACGGCTTCCATGACTAGCCGATCGTATTCCGCTGCCCTCCGATCGAAACCATACGGGCCGCTCTTCTTGTGGGCATGGGCCTGGTCTGCGCTGGCTACGAACGCGATCCGCTTCTTCTCGGCAGATGCGGCCGCGGCCACGGCCCTCCCGAAGTCGAAGTTCTGCCGGATGGGAATCCCTCTGGACGGGGTCACTATTACGACCTTGCTCCTCAGGCCAGCCCCCTTAAGCAGAAACCACATCGGGATCAGCGTCCCCCAGTCCATCGCCAGGTCAGAAAGCGGGCCCTCCAGCGCCCCGTAGTTCGCCTCTACCACTGGGAGGCCTTCCGACTCCGCCGCCCCAACCACTCTCGCCGCGAAGCCCAAGTCACAGACAGCCCGGAGCTTTATCGACCTCCTCCCTCCGGTTACGCTCCCCGACGAAAACTGCGAAGCGACGACGCCGATGTGCTTCCGCAGCCTCAGGTTGTGTGGGGTCGATATGACGATGGTGTCTGGTCTCGCTGCCTTCATTTCGACGCCGAGCTTCCTCATTGCCTGGCGGGTCGGCGCGAAGAGTCGGCGTCTTCTCCCGGCAAGCGCGGGGACTACCTCGTCGCCATGGGGTGCGATGCACGCATAGACCAGCGGCACGGTCCGCATCTAGCCGCCGAGGATATTCAAGCGTTCTTCTCTAGGTAATGCATGATGCCCATCACCGACGTCCTGACCGACACCTGGGCGTAGATTGGAAGGTCGGTCGTCTGGGCGTCGCGCTGGACCTCCTGTTCCATCTTCTCTGCGATTTCGTCCAGGGTAGCCTTCTTCCGCCACTCTTCCTTCACAATTGCCACCCACGACTTCACGAGCTCGACCGTCCTGTCGAAGACCCACTCTGCGTCCGACCTGGTCCCGAAGTGAGGAACGAGGAGCTCGGCAGGGGAGGTCTGCCGGATTTTGCCAATGCTCGCAGCCAGCTCGTCGGGTTTGAAGCTGGGGGGTGGGGTGGTCGGGATGAGCGCGTTGATGCCGGGGTAGACTATGCCGACCGCATCCGCGGTGAGCAGGGCGCCGCTCTTCTCGAGCAGGACGGAGATCTGGTGCGGGGCGTGGCCCGGAACGTGCATCAGCAAGGCTGTCATACCGTCCCCAAGGTCGACGTGATGCTCTTCCCCCACCGAGGTGATCCTTTGCGCCGGGACCGGCTCCGGCGCCCCGTAAAGTTCCACGATCGCCTTGCCAAAGACCATGGCGGACGACTCGACGAGCCTCGTAGGGTCGACGAGGTGGGGCGTACTCCTCTCATGGGCTATCACTTCAGCGTTGGGCATCACTCTGAGGAGGCGGCCCGCAGCCCCAGCATGGTCGAGGTGCACGTGGGTGGGTATAAGGTACCTGACGTCGGTCGGCATCACCCCAGCCTCGGCTAGCCCCTCCAGGACGTTCTGATATGACGAAGCGTATCCGCAGTCTATGAGGGCCGGCTTCGGCCCCTTGACGAGGTACGCCCCGACGGTCCCTCGCTGGCCCAGCGCATAGGTGTCGAGCAGGTACACTCGGTCAGAGACCTTTCTCGCATACAAGTTGAGGCTCCTAGCCCGGTCCCTTCGGCTTGCCGTATTCGAAGGCAAGCAGCGCCAGTGACGCCGCCCCGAGCTTCAGCACGTCCTCGTCAGCCTTGAACCTGGAGCTGTGGTTGGGGTACACACACCCCTTGGCGGGGTTGTTGGTCCCAAGGAAGTAGAAGGTCCCCGGGGCCTTCTGAAGGAAACGGGAGAAGTCCTCTCCCCCCATTACCGGGTCGATCTCTTTCACCCTGAGGTGGGGGATCGCCTTGAGTACCCTCGCCACGTCTTTGGTCACCCGGGGGTCGTTCACCGTGACCGGGTAGGCGTCTTCCTCGAACTCCACCTCGGCCTTCGCTCCAAACGACTTGCACACCCCCTTCGCCACCTCTTCGACCTTGGTCTTCGCGCGCTTGCGCGTCCCCTCGTCGAGGGTCCTAATCGTACCCTCTAGGCGTGCCTCGTCGGGGATGATGTTCGCCTTCGTCCCCGAGTGGACGGAGCCCACGGTTATCACGAAGGGGCGTACGGGGTCGATCATCCTCGCCGATATGCCCTGGAGGGCCAGGATCACGTGGGCTGCGACGTATACCGGGTCCACCGTCTGGTGTGGCTGCGAGCCGTGCCCACCTCTCCCGAGGATCTTCACCTTGAAGGTGTCAGGGGCGGCCATCAAGGAGCCCCCCCTCACTCCGATCTCGCCCGACTTCTGGTTGTTTAAAATGTGGAGGCCGAACACGTAGTCCACCTTCGGGTCCTTCATCACGCCGTCCTCTATCATCGGCATCGCCCCTCCCCTGCCGCCGTGCTCCTCAGCCGGCTGGAAGAGGAACTTCACCGTCCCGGAGAGCTCGCGCCTGTTCTCCGCGAGTATCCTCGCCGCCCCCAGGAGCATAGCCATGTGGGTGTCGTGCCCACAGGCGTGCATGACTCCATCCGCCTTGGACCTGAAGTCGACGTCGGCCATCTCCTGGACTGGGAGGCCGTCCATGTCGGCCCTGAGGGCCACCACGCGCCCCTTCTTCGCCCCCTTCAGCGTCCCCAGGACCCCCGTCCCTCCGACGCCCCTCTTCGTCTCAATCCCCATCGCCTCTAGCTTCTCCGCGACCAGCTTCGCAGTCGCCTGCTCATGGTAGGCCAGTTCCGGGTGAAGGTGGAATGCCCTCCTCGTCTTTACAATCTCGGGCTCTATCCGCTTAGCTTCGGAAAGGAAATCCATGGCCCTGGCCACGGCTCCGCTCCTAAAAAGGTCTCAACCGCTAGAACATCAGGGACCCTTGTATGTTCAGGGGAGGGAGGTCCTCGGGGTCGATTCTCAGGTCGACTATCAGCGGCACGTCTGACTTCTTCGTGATGAACTTCACAGCGTCCTCTGTCTCCTGGTCCGAGCCGACCGAGATGCCCTGGGCCCCGAAGGCTTCTGCCATCCTGACGAAGTCCGGGTTCGAATGAGTGGTGCCGAACACCCTTCCCATCTTCTGGATCTTCTGCCTCATGAGCAGCACCCTGTACGAGTTGTCGTTGACGATGACGAGCTTGACCCCGACCCTCTCCCTCACCGCGGTTTCCAAGTCCTGGAGAGTCATCAGGAACTCCCCGTCTCCCAGTACCGCGACCACCTCCCGCTCGGGGAAGGTCATCTTCGCACCCAGCGCCGCAGGGAAGACGAACCCCATCGACCCCATGTTGGTCGCTGCGAGGAATGAGCGGCTCGACCTCACTCTCATGAAGGCGTAGGCGTACAGGACATGCAGCCCCTGCCCGGCAGCCAGGACCGAATCCGCAGGAAGGGCGCCGTCGAGGGCCGTGAGGAACTTGCCTGCGCTCACGAAGCCCGAACTTGTCCGAGACCCAGCATCCAACATCGCCCCCCAGGCCCTCCTCCACTCCTCGATCTGTGCCTCCCACGCGCCTCCGAGCGGCCTCTGCGGCAGGATGGGGGCCAGCCTCGCAGCGAAGTCAGGCGCGTCGCACCCCACATGCATGGAGCACGGCGCAGGTTTCCTGTCCCATAGAGGGTCCAGGTCTACCACGTACACTTCGCCTCTTGGGGTCAGGTTGAAACCATAGGTGGAGACGTCAGAAAGGCCGCACCCCAGGCAGAGGACGACGTCCGCCTTCGCGAGCGCCCCATCCGCCACGGTGTTCCCACCCCCGAATCCTATCCTCCCCAGCACGAGGGGGTCGTCGTCCGGGACCGCCCCGCGCCCGTTCCCAGTCACGACCACCGGGACCTTGTACCTCTTCAGCAGGGAGGCGAGCGCAGCCGCTCCCGACGGGCTGTTGATCCCTCCCCCCGCGACGACCAGTGGCATGGCCGCCTTCGCGAGCGCGTCAGCGACCCTTTGCACTTCATCCTGCCCTGCCCTCCTGGCAGGCGAAGCCGAAGGCGGGACCGTGTCTCTCCCAGCCTCCTGCCCCCAGACATCCTCGGGCACCTCGACGAAGACCGGGCCGAAGGGCGGGGACATCGCCAGCGAGTATGCTTCAGAGAACACCCGGGCGGCGTCCTGCCCCCTCTCGACTCGCCACGCCTTCTTCACGACGCTCGAAATCATCGCCGAC
This sequence comes from archaeon, assembly GCA_021807225.1. The sequence continues at coordinate 19,094 of JAKAPI010000002.1, forward strand.
TGCGGGACCTCCAGCCAGGAGTCCATCCCCACCATACGCTTCTTCACCGCCCCGGCGACCAGCAGCATAGGCGACCCGTCCTTCCATGCGTTAGTGACGCTCACGATAGAGTTGAGGAAGCCCGGCCCCCCATGGACAAAGGCCACCCCCGGACGGCCCGTGACCCGCCCTTCGGCGTCCGCCATGCTTACCGCCACCTGCTCATGTCTCGTCGAGACGTATCTGATCTGACTGGTAGTGAGAGCGTCCATCAGCTCCAGGACCGAGGTCCCCACGAGGCCGTAGCCCCTCTTCACGCCGTAGCTTTCGAGAGACCTTACCAGGACTTCGGATACCTTCATGGATTCACGACATTGAGCGGGCGCTGGCCGAGTGCCACACGAATAACGTTCTCTACCGTCGCCTGGATTATCCTGAGCCTGGCGTCGTTGGTCGCTCCCGCGATGTGCGGCGTCAGGACGACGTTCGCACCGTCCCTTGCAGCTGTGACGAGGGGGTTCTCCGCCCCGGGAGGCTCAGGGCTGTACACGTCGACGCTGGCCCCTCCGATCCAACCCTGCGTCACTGCCCTGGCCAGGGCTGCCTCGTCGTTGAGCTCTCCGCGAGAGACGTTGACGAACACGGCGTAGGACTTCATCAGGCGAAACTGCCTCTCCCCCATCATCTTCCTGGTCTTCTCCGTAAGAGGCACATGGATGCTCACCACGTCGCTTTCAGCCAGGACGCGCTCGAGGGAGAGGTAGGAGACGCCGAGCTTCTGCTCTTCCGGCTCGGGCAGCCTGACCAGGTCGGTGTAGACCACGTTCGCACCCATGGCCCTCGCCCTCCAGGCGACCTCCCTGCCGATCCTTCCCAGCCCTATCACTCCCCATGTTTTCCCATGGACTTCCGCTGCCAAGTTGAGCAGCTCTTCCTGCACCCAGGCGCCTTCGACCATCCTCCGGTTCGCGTATCCGATCCTCTTCATGAGCATCAGGGCCACCGTCAGCGTGTGCTCGGCCACTGAAATCGCATTCGCCCCTCCGATGTTCGATACCGGGATCCCTTTCTTCTTGCAGGCGTCCAGGTCGATGTGGTCGTATCCCGTGGAGGGCTGGGCGATGAACTTCGTCCTGCCCATCTTGGCGACCATGTCTTCGGTTATCGGGATCTTGAACGTGTAGTCTCCGATGATGATGTCCGCGTCTTCCAGGGCGCTGTCGAGGGCCGGACCTTGCTCATTCACCGTCTTGAAGTCGGCCTCCAGAGAATACTTCTCCAGGCTCTCGGCGAAGAAGAGGCGTATCAGTCCCTCTGGCATCGGCGAGAGGACTAGGACCTTCAGCACGCCCCCTTCGGGCCTCAGGCCGATTTTAACGGTTCTGAACCAAGACCCGTCTCGACAAGGCTCATCCTTTTAGGTTGACCCCGGCCGAATGCACGCGTTGGCACTTTCGAACGCGTCCAAAGCGGGCGTAGCCATCTTCGTTGGCGCGGCTCAGTTCAGCCTCGCGCTGATTCTGGCGGAGATATACTACCCGGGGTATAATGTGTCGACGAACTTCGTGAGCGACCTCGGGGCGACCTGTCCTGGGTCTTCCACCACCGGGTGCATAATCAACCAGCCGACTTCGATGATCTTTAACACATCGATAGTCCTTCTCGGGCTGCTGATCATCATTGGAGCGCTCTTCCTTCAGCGGAGCTTCCACGACAAACCCGCCACGGCGATGATCGCCCTTGCCGGGCTCGGCGCCATGGGGGTGGGCCTCTTCCCTGAGACCACAGGGATATGGCACAGCATCTTCAGTCTGATCGTGTTCCTGTTCGCGGGGCTGGCTGCCCTGGTGACCGCCAGGTTCCAGAAGAAGCCCATGTTCTACTTCTCGATAATACTGGGCCTATTCACTCTCGGGGCGCTGGTCCTCTACATTGGGGGGGAATATCTGGGTCTGGGGGCAGGAGGCATGGAGCGGATGGTCGTATATCCTGCGCTGGTCTGGTCAGTAGGCTTCGGGGGACACATGATGGCTTTGGACGATCCCGCAAGGGCCTAATCCGGGGCCCAGCGCACAGCCGTATTCACCTCCGGGCGCGTAACTCTCCGGATTTCAGCCCCAAAATGGGAAGGAGCCGCGCTTCTCGCGCGGCGCCCATCATCCTAGTGAATGTTCCTAGGCCTTTCTTGGCCAGAGTGGAAGTACGCTTTTCCCGTAGACTTCGTTGAGGACGTTCGCAATCGCTGTGTACATTGCTAATAGGCCACACAGGACGCCTTCGTAACCAGTGGCAATACTCAGGCCGCTTGTGGGTGCGGCGCCTGTCAAGAATCCTATAGCCAGTAGGAAGAACAGGATCCACAGAGTGCCGAACACCGCCATGAGTGCGCCATTAATGCGAAGTGTCCCTATGAACATCAGGAGTGTGAACACGCCCCAGAAGAAGAGATAGTATCCAAGGGCTGTGCTAGTGGGTGCGAACGCTGACAGGCCCGATATGCCTGGAAGGATGAAGATGAAGACGAATGTTTCCCAGAAGAACCCGTAGGCGAGGAACGCGGTCATTCCGAATGTGTTCCCCTTCCTGTATTCTAGGAGTCCTGCCACGATCTGGGCGAAGCCACCGAAGAATACGCCCATTGCGAGGACTGTGGAGCCGAGCGCGTACACGTTTGCATTGGCGAGGTTGAGGAGGATTGTAGTCATGCCGAATCCGAAGAGTCCCAACGGAGCTGGATTTGCGAGAACCACGTCAGCCTTTACCGGCTGGCTTTGGCTCAATATGTTCGCACCCGTGAACCCAACTTTCTATATAAGGCTGAGGCGCTATAACTCGAACAGTATTCAGGATTCTCCCTGGATCGGCGTCGCGAGCTCGAGCAGGACCTCCTTCCAGGCTGCCGCTATGTTCACGGGTGAGTACCCGCCCCCTCCCATGGCCAGTATCCTCCCTTCGCAGACTTCGTGCGCTAGCCTGTGCAGTTTCTTGGTGGCGTAGGCGTGGGCGGCTCCGGTGTAGTTCAGGTCAGTGATGGGGTCTCCCGCGAGGCCGTCCGCACCGCACTGGAAGAAGATCATCTCCGGCCTGGCCTTTCGCACGAACTCCTCGACCCTGTCGAATGCCTGGAAGAACTCCCTGTCCCCGGAGCCCGGGGGGAGCCCGATGTTCAGCTTCGTCCCCGTGGCGAACCCCTTCCCCGTCTCTGTGTCGTCGCCGGTCCCCGGATACAGGAACCTGCCGTGCTCATGGATGTCTCCGATGATGACCCTGGGGTCAGGCTCGAACTCGTAGTAGACCCCGTCCCCGTGGTGCGCGTCGATGTCGACGTAGGCCACGCTCCTGAGCTTGTACTCGTTGAGCGCCCTTGACATCGCGATGACGCCGTCGTTGAAGACACAGAAACCCCTGGCCTCCGCGCGCGCAGAGTGGTGCAGCCCACCGACCGGGTTGAAGAAATGGTCGAACTCCCCTTCCATCACGAGTTCGAGGCCCTTGAGGGTGCTCCCGACTGGGAACAGGGACGCTTCGTAAACCCCCTGGAATGCCGGCGTGTCTTCGCTCCCAAGTTCCCCCCTGCCTGTGACCGAGACATCTCTGACGCGGTCGATGTACTCCTGTGTGTGGAAGACGAGAAGGTCTCGCTCGCTGGCTGAGACCGGCGCGAGCAGGGTGAATCCTGGCTTGGACTTCTGGCTGCCGTTGACATACTCCGCAAAGGCAGAGAGGCGCGACGAGTTCATCGGGTTCCCTGCAGGGAACGAATAGAGGAACGACTGCTGGCCGAAGGTGACTCCGAGCCTACACCCTCTCACGTCGCCTACCGCCGTCGGGCAGGTTATTGAGCAATCAGCCCGCCCTGAACACCCACCTGTCCTGGAACTCGGCCAGGGTGACTGCGTCTATGGACGTCGGGAACCTGATTCTGATCAGCTCAGGTTCCACCTTCTCAGAGGTGGGGAACCCCAGGTTCCTGACGAGCTCTATCATCCGTGTATTGTTCCAGTCGATGATCGCTTCAAACATCGCGATGCCGTCCTGGTTGGCCGCTCTCGCAATCCGCTCCGTCAGCCCCGCGCCCAACCCCCTGCCCTGGTACTCGTCGATGATCAGGAGGCCGACCTCTGCGGTCCCAGACCCGGAGCGGCAGTAGGACGACAGCCCAACGATCCTCCCCTTGACGGCTGCGACGAGCGAAACGCACCCAGGCTTGGGAGAGACTTCGCGCAGGAGCGCCTCTCTGGACATCCCTGAAGTGAGGAACCGGTAGTAGACCGAGTCCTCAGACAGCCCATCGACGAACCTCCCGAGCTCTGCGATGTCGCTTTCCCGGAGGACCCTGATCTGGACGCTGGTGCCATCCCTCATCTCGAGGTCCGCCGTCACCGCGTCCCGCTGCGACCGGAAGCTCGGCACTTGCCTTCAGGCGCAAACGGAACCGCCCCTGGCTTTAAGGCGCGAATACGATTCTCAGGACCAAGACCGACGGCGGCGCCTAGGCTGCCTGTACCTGCTTGCGGATGGTCTCGACCACGTCTGGGTTGGCGAGCGTCGTGACGTCTCCGTAGTCCTTCCTGTCAGAGATGGACGCCAGGACCCGTCTCATTATCTTGCCTGACCTGGTCTTGGGGAGGTCGGGGACGATGTAGACGAACCTCGGCCTGGCTATGGGGCCCAGCGCCAGCGCGACGTTGGCCTTGACCTTCTCCTCCAGCTCTTTTGATGCGACGTTCCCAGGCTTCAGGGCGACGTAGACCACGGGCACGTGCCCTCTGAGCTCGTCCACCATCGCTATGGCAGCTGCTTCGGCAACTTCAGGGGTCGTGAGTACCGCGTTCTCCAACTCCTTGGTCCCCAGCCTGTGCCCGGCTACCTTGATCACGTCGTCGACCCTGCCGAGGATCCTGAAGTAGCCGTCAGCGGCCAGCACCGCGCCGTCTCCGGCGAAGTAAGGCCAGTCGTGCCAGTCCTTGCTGTCCTTGTTCCTGTTGTACTTCGAGTAGTACACCTTGACGAACCGGTCCGGGTCGCCCCAGATCGTCTGCATTATCCCAGGCCAGGGGTTCCTGATGCAGATGTTCCCTGCCTTGTTCTGGCCAGCGGGGACCTCGACCCCGTTCTCGTCATAGATTATGGGATAGATACCAGGCATGCCCGGGCCGGCGCTGCCTGCCTTCATGGCTGCCAGGGCGGGAATGGTTGTGCAAAGGAACCCGCCGGTCTCAGTCTGCCACCAGGTGTCTGTGATGACCGCCTGCTTCTTCCCGACTGCGTCGTAGTACCACCTCCACGCTTCGGGCTCTATGGGCTCACCTACGGTGGTCATCGCTTTGAAATGGATGTCATACTTCGAAGGTTCGTCCGCGCCCGCCTTCCTGAGCATGCGGATGGTGGTGGGGGCCGTGTGGAAGATGTTGACGCCAAGCCTCTCGGCGATCCTCCAGGGGCGCCCTGCGTCGGGGTAAAGCGGGACCCCCTCGTACATCACGGAGGTGGCTGCCAGAGCCAGTGGGCCGTACACGATGTAAGAGTGACCAGTGATCCAACCGATGTCCGCGAAGCACCAGTAGACGTCCTCCGGATGGATGTCCTGGACGAACTTCGAAGTCCCGGCGACGTAGGCGAGGTACCCGCCCGTTCTATGTTGTGCTCCTTTCGGCCTCCCGGTGGAGCCGCTCGTGTACATCAGGAAGAGAGGGGACTCTGCGTCCATCGACACCGGGGCGATGGTCTTGCTGCGGAAGGGCTTCACCACCTCGTCGACGAAGAAGTCTCTGCCTTCGACCATCGGGGACTGGGAGAGGTATCTGCCAGGGTGCCGCCTCCAGACGAGGACCTTCTTGACGTCGACGCCCAGCTTCTTCGCTTCCTCAACCGTGATGTCTGCCTCCTTCTTCTTGTCTATCAGGCCCCCGTTCCGATAGTAGCCGTCGATGGTCACCAGCACGGTGCTCTTGGAGTCTTCCATTCGCTCCGCGCACGCCTTCGCGCTGAAACCCCCGAACACCTGGTTGTGGATTATCCCTAGCCTCGCCGCCGCAAGCATGGATATCGGGAGCTCCGGGACCATGGGAAGGTGGAAGGTCACCCTGTCGCCGGTCTTCAGCCCGGCGAACTCCTTCAGGACCAGGGCGAACTCGTTGACCCGCCTGTAGAGCTCCCGGTAGGTGATCACCTGCTGCGCTTCATCTTCGGGCTCCGGGACCCAGATTAGGGCGGCCTTGTTGCCGTACTTGTCAAGGTGCCTGTCCACGCAGTTGTATGACGCGTTCAGTTTGCCGCCGACGAACCACTTCCAGAAGGGCGGCTTGCTGCTGTCGAGGACCGTGTGCCATTTGGTGTCCCAGGTCAGCATGTTCGCGTACTCTTCGAAGCACTTGGGGAAGTTCTTCTCCGAGAACCGCTCGAAGACGGAGGAATCCCTGACGTTCGCCTGTGTCTTGAAACTGTCAGGGGGGTGAATCAGCGGCTCTTCCTTCCAGTGGACCGCAATCTGGGCTTCGGAGATATCGGCCTGTGAGTCGGCCGCCATTCCTCGGGGCAAAAATCAACGGGCCGATTATTTAAGATTGGCTGACGCCGCGTCGGCGGCACCTGCCGCGGGGTGCAACCCTTGGTGTTGCCGAAGACAGTGGGGACTCGCGTGCGAAGCCTGTAGACAGAGAGCTCTCGGTGGTACTCGGCCGCCAGCACCGTGAGGTTCCGATTTGCACTCGGGGAGACGAAGGCGCAGAGCCATCCTCCGAGGACGTCGTGACGCCGAAGTCGACTTCAGACGCCCACTCGGAATGAGCCGCGTCCGGGAGGCAGAAGTGCGGGGGATGGGATTCGAACCCACGAACCCCTAAGGGATGGGATCTCCCGGGTCGTCCGCTTAAGTCCCACGCTTTTAGCCAAGCTTAGCTACCCCCGCGAACGCCGCGACACAACTTTCAGTTATTAACATTGGAACCTCAGGCGACCAGGCTCGAGAACGCCTTCAGGCTCCTCGTGTTCGCGACGTCCTCCGCTTCAAGCCACCCCCTTCTCGCCACCGTCACCCCGTAGCTGATGTTGTCCAAGTCGCCCACAGAGTGAGCGTCAGAGTCCACCAGGATGGGCACCCCCTCCTCCATCGCCTTCCTCGCCCAGACCTCGTCCAGGTCCAGCCGGTTGGGCTGCCCGTCGATCTCGAGCATCTTGCCGTTGTCCTTGGCAGACCTGATCACCTTCGCGAGGTCGATCGGGTTCCCCTCCCTCCTTCCGATGAGCCTGTTGGTCGGGTGGCAGAGGTAGTCAACGGACGGGTGGGCGAGGGCCTTCAGGACCCTCTCGGTGAGCTTCTCAGGGTCCTGCCTGAAGTTCTGGTGCAGCGACGCCCCCACTACGTCGAACTCGTCCAGGAAGCTCTTTTCGAAGTCGAGGGAGCCGTCGGTCCTGATTTCGACCTCCACCCCCCTGAGTATCCTGAACGGCGAAAGCCTGTCGTTGAACTTCTCTATCTCCTTCCACTGCCTCCTGAAGCGCTCTTCGGTGAGGCCGTTTGCGACCCTGACCGACTTGGAGTGATCCGTTATGGCGATGTATTCGTATCCGCGCTTCCTGGCGGCGCCGGCCATCTCCCCGAGCTCGAGGGCGCCGTCGCTCCAGGTTGTGTGCATCTGCAGGTCCCCCTTGATGTCGTCGAGCTCGACGAGGCGGGGAAGGGTGTCCGCGAGGGCGGCTTCGACCTCTCCCTTGTCTTCGCGGATCTCGGGTGGTACGTACTGCATCCCGAGCTTGCCGTAGACTCCCTCCTCGGTCTCCCCAGACAGGCGGGTCCCAGACTTGTCGAAGAGACCGTACTCGTTCAGCTTCCACTCCTTCCCGATGGCGAGGTTCCGAAGAGCGATGTTGTGGTCCTTTGACCCGGTGAAGTACACCAGTGCGGCCCCATACTCTTCCGGTGCAAACAGCCTGACGTCGACCTGCACGCCGTCTTCGAGCTTGACGCTCGTCCTTTTCGGCCCGCTTTCGAGGACCTGGGCGACGCCGGGGCACCCTCGGATGGCGTCCACTACTTTGGGGTCGGTGGAAAGGAGGTCCAGGTCGCCGACCGTGCTCTTCCCCCTCCGCAGGCTCCCTGCCATCCCCACTGTAATGCCGAGGGCCCCGAAGTACGACGCCATCTTCTGGAACTCACCCTCCGCCTCCGGAAGCAGGAGTCGCCTCTCGAAGGTCTGCATCTTCTCTATCCCCAGGCGGAAGGCCTCCCTGACCGTCGGCCCGAACTCTTCGTCGAGTCTTCCGCCCTCGAGCGCAGACTTCAGCTCCTCTACGCTGGCGATCCCCATGTCATGTGCGAGGTGATACGCTGTCCTCGGACCGATCCCCTGCACTTTCATCAAGAGCGGGACGCCGGCCGGGGTCTTCTCCTTCAGCGCCTCCAAGAGCTTCAGCCTCCCAGTCCGGAGATACTCGTCGATCTTCTTCGCGATCCCCTCTCCGACATATTTGATCTCCTCCAGTCGCTCCTCCCTCCAGGCCTGCTCGACGTCCTCGTCAAGGTTCCTGACGCTGGTGGCTGCCCTGTGGTAGGCGATGACCTTGAACCGGTCCTCCCCGTTCGCCTCCACCAGCCCTCCCAGCTCGTCCAGCAGCTGGGCCACCTCGCTGTTCCTCAATCCCTTCGTTTCATGGGCTAAGAGGTTTTAAAGCAGTCCGAGCCGCCCAGCTGTAGTTGCCAGTCTTTCAGAAGGCGTTCGTCCTCATCAAGGTGGCGCCGGGCCACACCGAGGACGTAGTCGACGCTCTCATGAAGATACCCGAAGTCACCGAAGCCCACATCGTCCCCGGGGACTGGGACGTCATCGCAGTGATCAGTGCGCAGAAGGAGATTGTGGTGCCGAGCGACGAGAAGGTCTACAGACTCGTCTTGGACAAGGTCGTGAAGATCAGACACGTGCAGGACACCAGCACCATGGTGTCACAGTTCTCCAAGACGAAGTAGCTACTTCCACCAGCCGAAATCCTTCGGGGTATCGGTGATTGCGACCCCTTTCCTTCCTTCGATCAGCACGTCGTCCTCTATCCTGACCCCGAGCTTCCCTCTGAAATACGCCCCTGGCTCCACGGTGAAGCACATATTCGCCCCCAGCTTCTCCGACCCTCCCTCGACTATGTACGGCGCCTCGTGCACTTCAAGGCCCAGCCCGTGCCCGGTCCTGTGGAAGAAGTTCTCGCCCATCCCGGCCCCCTTCAGGACATCCCTGGCAGCCGCGTCGACCGTCCCCACCTCCACCCCGGCTTCCGCCGCCTCCACTCCGGCCTCCTCCGCCTCAAGCACTTTGTCATAGACCCGCTCGAATTCCACGGAGGCTCCGATGCAGAACGTCCGCGTGACGTCAGCGTAATATCCCTGGTAGGTCGCCCCGACGTCGATAACGACGCTCTCCCCTCGCGCGATCTTCCTTGGAGAGGGGAGGTGATGGGGGTCGGCGGCCATGGCGCCGGACTGCACGAGCATGTCGTCGACCTTCGTCGCTCCCTTCTCATATATCGCGTCGGCGGCCGCCCTTGCCACCTCCAGCTCCGACGCTCCTTCTCTGATGAGCCCCGGGAACCCCTCGAACGCCCTGCTCAGGATGGCGCCTGCTTCCTTCAGGAGCCCGACTTCAGCCTCGTCTTTGATCTCCCGGAGGCCTTGGAGAACGGCCTCGGCGTCGACCGCCTTCGCAGCGGCACCCTTCATCAGCCTATCGAGATACAGGAAGGGCACCCTCCCCTCGAACCCCCAACTCCCTTTCATCCCCGCCCCCTTGGCGGCGGCCGTGATCGCCCTCCCCGGGCCCTCCGAGTCGGTCCACGCGTGCACGTTAACCGGCACTGGCGAGCCCCTGTAGGGGCCAGACTCGAGGGTCGGCGCCACCAGGTGGACGTCCCCCTCGCTCGGAACCAGAAGCATGAAAGGCCGCTCGAGCATCAGCGAGTTGACTCCGGTGAAGTACCTCATGTTCGGGCCGGGTACCACGGTCACGCCGGACAGCCCTGCAGCCACCAGCCCCTTTCTCAGCCTGCGGAGGCGACCAACGTAATCGACCTCTGACCTCATTCTCGCCTTTGGGTATCACATGCATCGTTAATATGTGGTACCGCGACCGGCGACCTGCTTTGGGTCTGAAGGAGCGGGCCGTGCTACCACTGGCGAAGAGGTGGATCGCCGGGGCGGGGCTCGACGCGGCGGTGCAGGACGCCAAAGGGGCCAACTCGAAGGGCCTGGGGGTCGTCGTCAACTTCCTGGGCGAAGAGATACGTGACCCGGCGGCCGCGGACGCCTCCGCAGAGGAGTATCTGCGCCTGCAGCAGGCTATCTCCGACAACCATATCGACGGCTACGTCTCCGTGAAGCTCACCCAGCTCGGGCTCGGGGCCGACGACGCAGGCATGCTCTCCCGCCTGCGGAAGATAGCCTCAAACGCGGAGCGCCTCTCCCAGCTCCTCTGGATCGACATGGAGGGTTCTGCCTTCACCGACAGGACCTTGGAGACCTACATGACCCTCCTGAAGGAGCACCCGGGTGTTGGGGTGGCCCTCCAGTCGTACGCGCGGCGGAGCTGGGCTGACCTCAACAGAGTACTCGACGCTGGGGGGAAGGTGCGGCTCGTCAAGGGCGCCTACAGAGAGAGCCCCGCGGTAGTATTTGCCACGAAGGCCGAGGTGCGCGCCAACTTCGAGAAGCTCATGGAGGAACTCTTCCGAAGGGGCAACGGGTTCGCCATAGCGACGCACGACGGTTCCCTCGTGGACCGAGCGAAGGCGCTCTCTGAGAGTAGCAAGGCGCAGTACCACTTCGAGCTCCTAAAGGGGATCAGGGACGACCTGAAGGTCGAGCTCACGGAGTCGGGTCACAAAGTCTACGAGTATCTTCCATACGGCGACAGCTGGTGGGCGTACTCCAAGCGGAGGATAAGCGAGCACCCCGGCAACATCTGGCTCCTCCTGCGGTCGCTTGTCTGAGGGCCCGCGAGTAGCCGCCATTGATTACTGAATCAACTAACATAGACTCCGCTCGCAAAATACCGGGCGGGCAGTGTAAGGACACAGGTACAACACATGCCCGAATATCAGAAAGGGCAAGTCTGGGGAGCCCTACGCAAGGCCTGGAAGGGCTACCGCATAGCCAAAGTCCAGGGCGACAACGCCCGAATGAGAGAGTATGCCACGCGCATAAAGACTCTCCAGGGGCAGCTTGGCGTTCCTCAGGCGAGCTTTCCGAATCTAGGAATGTAGAGGAGCACGGCTCCTCTTTCCCTTTTTAGTCCGAACCGCCCAGCTCTCGCTCTATTTCCTCGACGATGTCCCCGACGACCTGCTTCTGGACGCCCAGGGACGAGCATATGCTTCCGAGGTTGTCCCCGTCCTCCCGCATCAGGTAGCGGAGGACTCTCCTCCTGTCCATGGCTGGGAGCGACGTGGTGATCCGCGCAGCTTCACGGAGCGCAAGGCTGCGGATGTAGAGCAACACCGCCCTCTCCTCTTCCATCTCTGTCAGCTTCTTGTCCACTTCGGCCACCACCCGCGTGAGCGGTCTGATCCTCGAAGCACCATCCGGATACCTCGGGACCTCGCTGATCTGGGTCATCATCTGCGCGTGCTCGTCTGACTCTTCCACCCCGGGAAGGGCTCCGAAAGAGAAGATGCGGGCCCTGAACAGGTTCGGCGCCAGATCTACTGTGACGGAAAAGCTGTTCTTCAGGAGATACTCCTTCCTCTGCGGACCCCTCGGGCTGTCCTGCGAGACGCTGCTGACGAGCCCTGCCCTCTCCATGGTAAACAGGTGCTTCGCCACGAGCTGCTGGCTGATCTTCAGGTCCTTCGAAAGCTGCAGCTGGTAGTTCGGCTCCTCGCTGATCTTCGAAATGATTCTGCGTCTGATGGGGTTCTCGACGGTCCCCAGCACCGCGTCAAGTTCAGATTGGCTCAATCGCTGTGGACCCTCATTAGCTCGCTCCGATGTATAAATAGATTCCCGGCGGGCACACCCCGCCAAGCGCGCCCACTTCGCCTTGGGCATCTAGGTTCGCGAATTTTTAAGAACGGCCCCCGGCCGAGGGACTCCGATGGGGCTCGGCCGGACGCTCATCGGACGGCGCGCAGCCGTCGCCAGCGAGCAGCCTCTCGCCTCCCTCTCGGGGTACGACGTCCTGAGGAAGGGCGGGAACGCCTTCGACGCGGCCGTAGCCGTCAGCTATTCCCTCGCAGTGACATTCCATCCGGCGGGTGGGTTGGGCGGGGACTTCTTCGGCATGTTCTACGAGGCGAAGACCGGCAGGGTCCACTGCCTCAACGCCAGCGGGTGGTCGCCTTCGGGGCTGACCCTCGAACTTGTCCGGGAGAGGGGAGGAGGCAAGATCCCGACTTTCGGTCCGCTCACCTGCGTCGTCCCGGGCTTCGTGGCCGGAGTCTCGGACATGCACAAGAGGCTTGGAACCCTCGAATTCAAGGAGCTCCTGGCGCCCGCGTTGGAGTACGCGTCCGGAGGCTTCCCGGCGGGCGAGGGGATCTGCAGGTCAGTGGCGGGAGCGTTCCAGGAACTTCCAAGGGAGGCAAAGGGCATCTTCGCGCCCAGCGGAAAGCCAACCGTGCCCGGAGAGAAGATCCGGCAGGAGAGGTTGGCAGAGGTCATCTCGGACGTCGCCGAGGGAGGGGAGAGGGCATTCTACGCCGGCTGGCCGGCAGAGAAAATCGCTTCAGCCCTGGACTCGCTGGGGGTGCCATGCCGGCCGGAGGACTTCGCCGAATACAAACCAGAGTGGGTCCAGCCGCTTACACTCGACTACCGCGGGACGACGGTGTATGAGGTCCCGCCCAACAGCATGGGGGCTACCAGCCTTCTGATCCTGAAGCTTCTTTCCGGGGCGAACCTCTCCGCCATGGGTCCGCTCTCGGGAGGGAGGATCGAGACAACGATGAGGGCCGTCCTTGCGGCCTACCTCCGCCGAGACCAGATGTTGGGGGACCCGCGCTTCGGCAAGATCGACCTCGACCTTTTCATGTCTCCCGAAGTCTCAGACTACACGCCCCAGAGCACCATAAGGTCCGGGGACACTACGGCCTTCTCCGTCGCCGACGGCGAGGGGAACATGGTTTCAGGCATACAGAGCCTGTTCAATCACTTCGGCTCCAGGGTCTTCGTCCCCGAGTGTGGGATCGCGCTGAACAACAGGGCTTCGGGGTTCAGCACCGCGGGGCCCAACATGGTGGCTCCCAGGAAGCGCCCGCTGCACACCCTGTCATCGATCATCCTCGAAAGGGGAGGGCGTCCCTATCTCGCCATCGGCGCGAGCGGGGGAGACTACAGGCCGATGCAGCACGCCCTCTTCGTCACCAACTCCGTCGACTATTCGATGCCGGCAGAGCAGAACGTTTCGCACCCGAGGTTCCTCTGGGGGGGCGGGAAGACTCTGCTCGTCGAGCATGGATATGAGCTTCCGAAGGGCGGCGACTACGACGTCCGAGACCTACCCATGCCAGGAAGGACGGGAGTCTGCCAGGCCGTGGAGGTGGCAGACGGATACAGGAAAGCTGTCTGCGACGTCCGGGGGGACGGCGTGCCCGCAGGGTTCTAGGCAGAAACCGCCGAGGTCAAAAAAAAGGGAACCGAGGGTCTCGCGACCCTCTGACCTAGGTCGAGCTTTGGCTCGACGAGCTGCTCGATGTCGTGCTCGATGTAGTGCTTGACGTTGAACTCGACGCCGCAGAGGACGTGGAGGACGCGGAGCTGGTCGTGGGACTGCGGGTCACGCTAACCAGCAGTACCGGCCTCAGCACGTTGCCCTGGCTCACGTGGACGGACGACGGGGTGATGCTGATGTTCATGTCTGCGGTGTCGCCAGACCCGATCGTGAACTGGACGTTCACCATCAGCTTCCCGTTGGCGACGACCTTCAGCTGAGTCGACGTGCCGTTCGTCCAGAACGCCCTGGCGCCCGAAATGTTCAGGACTATGCCAGTGACGTTCCCGGTTGGCACCTTGGGCGACCCGAGCAGGAGGGCGCTCCCCTGGTACTTCGTCAGGTTGACGTTCGTCCCCACGCTCGATGAGACGTTGTAGACGAACCTGTTCACGGAGCCATTCGCTGTGGTCGTGGTCTCAATCGCCGAAGTCGCTGATGTGGTGCTGGTCCCTGTACTGCTCGACGAGCTTGTAGTGGAAGTCTCGGTCACGTTGGAGGAGTACTTCAGTGTCACGCTCGTCACGTTGACCAGTAGGTACTTCAGGGTCTGGTTCGACGGAGGCGGGTCTGCGAGGTAGATGTTGAGAGTCCCGCTGCCCGGTGACGCGGTCGCAAGGCTCGGGAGGTACACCGTGTAGGCGTACGCCGAGAATCCGATCGTGCCTAGCAGCACGAGCAACGCTAGCACTAATGCCTTTGCCATTTTCGCGGTTGGCGAGGCCGGCGCGGTCTTAATCCAACTGTATTGAACGGGCTTTCATCAGGGTTGCACGCCCGCTGCGGGCGGGGCCCCGAGTTGGTCAGGCCCACTGCGCCTCAGGCGGCCACATGCGAACCCGAGGACAGCCACGGGGACGCTGGCCAGCAGCAGGCTGCCGATGAACGGGAGTAGGACGAGCGATATGATGACAGATACCCATGGTGGACCAAGTCCCCCTCCCCCTGGGAAGCTTCACTCCCGCCGCGGCGCCCGCGGGGTAGGCGATGACCGCCGCACCGCTGGTGGCCAGGAAGGCGGACTGGACGTCCACCCCGGCTATGTAGTAGGCGACCAGGCCGAGCATGAAGAGGCCGTAGAGGGCGACCGCGTGCCTGACTGTAATGAGTCTCCGGAGAGACCCCGGCTTTGTGTTCCCCTAATTGGAGGCCAATAGGGTTCGTCTTCGAAGCTTCGATTTAAGATGGGACTGGGCGGAGGGAAGGGAAGCCGGCCGGTCTCAGGAGAACACTCCCGATGCTAGGTGAGAGAAGCGGGCCCGGTGCGATTTGAACGCACGACCTACAGCTCTCCCCACGCGACGCGTAGGAGGCTGCCGCGCTGTCCGTATTTCGCTCCTTCACAGATCTGCGCTACGGGCCCAGCCACGGCCGGAAAAGAACTAGGATATTATCTGTTCCCGCTCACGCCACAAGGTCGAACTCGATTTCCAGCTCCCTCTTCGAGTTCCTGAACCTCTGCTTTCCCAGCCTGATCCTTCCTATCTCAGCGGTGTTGTCGACGTGCCTCTCATTGCAGCAGTTGATGTTCCAGTCGGGGATCCGTACGATCTTGAGGAGCGTCACCTCGCCAGGGACCGGGAAGAGGTCGTAGATCGCGTCTCCAAAGTGGCCCTCCGCCTCCTGCCTCTCCATCTGGAACTCCAGTACCTCGGCCCCTTCGGATACCTTCCGGTTGGCCTCCTGTTCTATGCTGGCGAGCTCTTGGTCCGTGGGCCTGTGGTCGAACTGGACTGTCAGCCGTCCGTGGCTCCCGGAAGCGTACACCGAGGCTGTCCACTTTGCTCCCAGCACCTTCTGGGCCGCTCCTTTGACCACGTGCACGGCGGAATGGGTCCGGACCTCCTCGTCGCTCAACTAGAGCCTCGTCGCGATCTTGTAGAAGTCGCCCAGCCTGGTCTGAAGGCCGTAGCGCCTCTCGTTTCCCCGCATGTACAAGAAGATCGACATCAGGGTAGGGAGCATCCTCATCAGGCTGAACCTGTCCTCCACCTTCGCCTTGATGAACTCGTACACCTTGGCGTACACCGAGAAGTGGTCGAGCACCGCGCGCCTGTACCCTTCGTTGTCGCCTAGGTGGTCCACATAGAGGTTGACGCACTGCATGCTCGGGATTATCCCCTCTCCGAGCATGGGGTACACAGTCCCGATGGACTCCCCTACTCCGGTCACCTTCCCATCGAAGAACGGCTCCATGAACTTCGGAGGGGTGACTCTCACGGGTCTCCCAATCCGCTTGACGATCTCGCAGTGGTATTTTTTCGCGAACTCGTCGAGTTCGTAGCGATACCTCCCGCGGAGGTCGCCGGCGCCCACGTGCGCCATGCCGTCACCCAGGGGGAAGTACCACCAGTACCCGGTGAGGCCTGGATAGGGCTTGATCACGAAGTCGTCGTAGGGGAGCTCCTTCGACTTCACCTGATATTCGAGCGAAGGGATTAGGAGGTCCTCGCTGGCCTTCGGGAGGAGCGACCGGTGCATCCCGGTCGCGTCGACTACGGCGTCGAAGTCCTTGAAGTTCCCATCCACCTCCTTGATTTGGGCGCCCCAGTGGATCCTCTTTCCCTTCAGCATGTCCTCGGTGAGCCTGTGCTTGTCGTAGGTGACGAGACCTCTGAGCGGGATGTTGATCTCCTCGTCGCCCAGGTCGACGACCATGTTCTTCCCCTTGTGCAGGACGTAGTCGTCGAAGTTGAAGCCCGCCTCCTTGACCAGGTCGGAGATGAATGGCTGACTCGTCCCCCAGGCGCAGACCGTGTACCAGTTCTTCTCTGTCCTGGCTTCGAAGGCTTCCGCCTCGACGCCGGAGGGGAGGCGGTTCAGCAGATAGGCTCCGGCTACTCCTGTCCCCACGACCGCAATCTTCACCAGTCTTCAGCCCCCATTGTTCCCTGCCTTCCGGCCCCCTTTTTACCTGTCGCCCTAACCATCTTCCTCTCATGAAGGCGAAGGCAATCCTAATATACGTAGGATATTGAATATAATGAGCCATGCCAAGGCCTCAGAACCCCGACATCGATTTCACCACCGTCAAGCTGTCGAAGGAGACCCAGGCGAAGCTCGCCGCCATCGGCAAGTATGGAGAGACCATGGACCAGATCATCCAGCACCTCACCACCCAGACGAAGGGCCTCGAGGACGTGGTCGCCGGCAAGAGCTCTATCTGCTACATAGACGGCCACGAGGGCCGGCTGCTCTACCGCGGGTATGACATCGCGGACCTCGCAGCCCTTTCGACCTATGAAGAGACGACGTACCTGCTTTGGAACGGGCGGCTCCCGACCTCGCTCGAACTCAAGGCTTTCACCGAGGAGCTTACCTCGAAGCGCCCCATCCCTCGCGAGCTCGTATCCATCCTCACCACCCTCCCGCAGAACTGTGACACCATGGACGCACTCAGGGTCGGGGTGTCGGCGCTTGGGGTCTTCGATGACCCGATGTACTCCCAGCAGGAGAAAGCGATGTCGATCGCGTCCAAGATCGGCACGGTCGTGGCGGCCATCCACAGGCACAAGCACGACCAGGACGTAATCCCCCCCAGAGAGGATCTGTCGTTCGCCTCCAACTTCCTTTACATGGTAACGGGAAAGGTGCCTTCCGACGCTGATGCCCGGCTGATGAACGTCCTGCTGATCCTCCACGCCGACCACGAGTTCAACGCCTCGACCTTCACTGCGAGGGTGATCGCTTCCACCCTCTCAGACATCTATTCCGCGATAACCGGAGCCGTCGGGGCCCTCAAGGGCCCGCTCCACGGCGGGGCAAACGAGAAGGTGGTCGAGATGACCAATGAGATCGGGACTCCGGACAGGGCGGACGCCTACGTCAGGGCCAAGCTGGCGAGCAAGGCGAAGATCAACGGGTTCGGCCACAGGGTCTACAGGACGATGGACCCCAGGGCAAGGATCCTCAAAGACATGGCTGAGCACTTCGTCCGGACGGAGAAGGAGAAGCAGTCGCTCGAAGTCATCGAACGAATCGAAGCGATCCTGCTCAAGGAGAAGAGCCTACACCCCAACGTCGACCTGTTCTCGGGCCTAGCGTTGAACCACATCGGGGTCCCGAGCTATCTCTTCACCCCGGTGTTCGCTGTCGGGCGCACGCCCGGCTGGCTCGCTCACGTCCTAGAGCAGTACGCAGACAACAGGATAATCAGGCCCATCTCTGACTACGTCGGCCCGCAGCTTACCGCATACGTCCCCATCGAAAAGCGCGCGTCGTCGGGAGTGAGGCCATGAGGGTCGAGGCCCTGATCAAGCGGAGCCCGGTGACAATCAGCCCGGGCGCCACCATCCGTCAGGCAGCCGAGGTGTTCGCCCGCGAGAAGATAGGGCTCCTGGTGGTCGCGTCTTCCGTCACCCCCGTCAGGGCCCAGGCTGTGATCTCAGAGAGGGACGTGGTGAGAGCGGTGGCGAAGGGGACCCCTCTGACCGCCCAGCTCGAGGTCGTCGCGTCCAAGAAGCTCATCAGCGTCAAACGGTCTGACAGGCCGTCCAAGGCCGTCCGCCTCATGATGGATAACGGGATAAGGCACCTGATCGTGGAGAACGACGACGGCACGCTGTTCGGGGTCATATCGATACGCGACTTCTTCCGCGAGGCCAAACTCCTCCAGGCATTCCTCAGAGACGAGTCTGAAGACGTCCACGGAGTCGACTAACCCCACCAATCTTAAATAGCGTGAGACGGTCGCGAATTCGAAGATGGCTCTTTTCGGGGATATCGGGACCGTCTTCGTGATGGGCCTAGTCGGTATGATGTTCACGCTCCCCGTGGTGATTCTCCCCCGGCTCTTCGCGCCGAGGCGCCCCAACCCAATCAAGAACGCACCCTTCGAGTGCGGCCAGGTCCCCCAGGGAGCTGGCAAGATGCACTTCATGATGCAATACTACGCCTACCTTCTCATGTTCATAGTCTTCGATGTCCTCGCTATGTTCCTGTACGCCTGGGCCGCTGCCTACGAGCCCCTGGGCCTCGGCCTCTCGTCTGACTGGATGGTCACCCTGTTCATGGGCCTCCTGTTCATCCCCATGGCGTTCGCCCTCGTCCTCGCAGGGAAGCGGGAGCTTTGGTAGTGGCGCAGCAGCAGAAGAGCGGCGCCTTCCAGGTCCTGGTCGGGAAGATCGACGACGTCCTGCAGTACGCCATCGGCGACCCCATGCGCTACCTGGCCAACTGGGGGCGCCTCTACTCCCTCTGGCCGGTCCACTTGGAGACCGCCTGCTGCTCGGTGGAGATCGGGGCGGCCGCCGGCTCGCGCTTTGACATGGAGAGGTTCGGCGCGCTGGAGGCGTTCGGGTCCCTCAGGCAGTGCGACCTCCTGATTGTCATGGGCACCGTGACCCGCAAGCTCGCTCCCAGGCTCAAGCTAGTCTACGACCAGATGGCAGAGCCCAAGTGGGTAATCGCCATGGGGGCCTGCAGCATAACCGGAGGGCTGTACTTCGATTCATACAACGTCCTAAGGGGGATCGACGATATCATACCAGTAGATGTCTACGTTCCCGGGTGCCCTCCGAGGGCAGAGGCGTTTCTCCAGGGCCTCGTCCTGCTCCAAGAGAAGATCCGCAGAGCCCCGTCCCTAAGCGGCCGGTGACGGCCAGATGAGCAAGGCACCAACCCCCGCTCCTCCTCCGCCTAGGCCCGCCGCTTCGCTGGCACCTGCGCCTCCCCCTGTCCCTGCCACAGCCCCAAAGCCCGAGCCGATCCGGGCAAAGGCACTGGCGGCACAGCTGACCGCGAAGTTCCCAGAGGTCAAAGTCGACTGGATGAAGGAGAGGCGGCTGAAGGTCTCCACCAACGCGATGCGCATCAAGGAAGTCGGGTTGTTCGCCAGGAGCACGCTGGGCTTCGACCACATCGGCACTGTTAGCGGCGTCGACTGGATTGCGAAGAACGAGCTGGAGGTCGTGTACTTCGTCGGCTCCACCACCCCTGGACAGGAGGACTTCGTCCTGGCCGTCTCGGAGCGCATCGCCCGGGACAACCCCGTCGTCCCCACCATGGTGGACGTGTGGAAGGGGGCGGAGTACCACGAACGGGAGACCCACGAGATGTTCGGGATCAACTTCCAGGGGCACCCCGACCAGAGCCACCTCTTTCTGCCAGAGGACTGGAACGAGCTGCCGCCGCTTCGCAAGGACTACGTCTCGCCGGGGAGATGACGTCATGACTCAAGAGGCAGAATACTCCCCCGACGCCGACAGGATCATGTCTGTGTCGCTCGGTCCCCAGCACCCGGGCGCAGGCCACTTCCGGATCAAGCTCTGGCTCGACGGGGACTACGTGGTGCGGTCGGAGCCGGACGCAGGCTATGTGCACCGCGGCGAGGAGAAGATGGGGGAGTACAGAAACTACATCCAGAACGTCCCGCACCTCGAAAGGCCAGTCATACTCGACAGCTCGAACATACTCTTCCCTTACGCCCTCGGCGTAGACGAGCTCATGAACAACAAGGTGCCTCAGCGGGCACAGTACCTTCGGGTGATAATGTCGGAGACAAACCGCATCATCTCCCACATGTACTTCCTGGCGATCCAGGGCCTCTTTCTCGGCCACACGACCATGATCACCTGGTGCATGGGGGACCGCGACTTTTGGATCGACTTTGCCGAGCGCATAGGCGGAGCCCGGGTCACCTTCGCCTACATCATCCCCGGGGGCGTGAGGAACGACATCCCCGCCTACGCGATCGAGAAGGGGCTCAACACCTGCGACTGGTTCGACAAGAGGATGGATGAGTACGAGAAGATATTCTTCCGCAACCCCATGGTCCACCAGCGCTCCGACGGGATAGGGGTCCTGAGCAGGGAGGACGCGATAGCCTATGGGGCTACGGGGACCGTGGCAAGGGCGTCGGGGGTTTCCGTGGACGTGAGAAAGGACGAGCCATACAGCGCCTACGAGGACTTTGAGTTCAAGACCCCCGTGATGACCCAGGGGGACGTCTACGCCAGGGCCTACGTCGCTCTCCTGGACATGAGGGAATCGGTCAAGATCATCAGGCAGGCTCTGAAGAAGCTCCCCCAGGGTCCGGTCCGCCTCAAGCTTGGCCCCCAGCCCAGGGTCCCGGCTGGAGAGGTGTACTCGCGCACCGAGGCGGCCAGGGGCGAGATGTCATACTACATAGTAAGCGACGGTTCCCCGAGGCCCTACAGGCTGAAGATCGGAGTCCCATCTACCAAGAACCTCAGGGTGCTCCCCCTGCTGCTCAGGAACGTGCACGTGGCCGACATACCCCCGATATACTGGGGGCTCAACTACTGGCCCGTCGAAGCAGACCGGTAGCCGTCACTTGCGCTGAAGCGCCGCCCGGACCAGACTCCTTCCCAACGAGCGTAGACTGTGCCGCCCGCACAGGTCAGGCAGGTGACTCGGCGCCCCCGGTCGGCGGCGCGAACGGCTCTGCCTCGGGGAGCCTCTCTCCCCTGTGGAAGACGTAGATTCCGGCGACGATCAATCCTCCTCCTAGCAGCTGGACCGACGTTATCTGCTCTCCGAGGAACAGAAGGGCGAAAACGGCACCGAAGATCGTCGAACTCGACCAGACGAGCAGCATCCGTATTGCGCCCAGGCGCTTGACGGCCGCGATGAAGAGGTAAGTCCCTCCGGCCACGGCCAGGGCAAGCATCCCCATGGCTGCGAGGTCCGTGACGCTGAACCTCAGAGGGACCAAGGCCGCGACGAAAATGACCGTCAGGGCGCCTCCCCCGATCAGGTTCCTGAACTTGCCGAGGAGGGATGGGTCGAGCCGCTTCGAGACAACGGCCATCACGCTGTTCTCCACCCCCCACAACACGGTCGACCCCAGGACGAGGATGTTCCCGGTGAGGCCCTGGAAGAAGGCTAGGTTCGACAGGTCCAGGTTGGTCGACACGACGAGCAGCCCGGCGACTATGAGCAGGGCTCGGGCAGCCATCCCCCTGCTGAGCCTCTCCTTGAACGCCGAGTACGCGATGACGGTCGTGAACAGCACTTCTCCATTCGCAAGCAGCGACGCGTTCACCGCAGTCGTCCTGCTCAACCCCTCGAAGTACATCAGCGGCGCCAACCCGGCACCCACCAGCCCGAAGAAGACCAGATACCGGAACGAGCCCTGGTCGGGCTTCCTCTTCGGCTGGTAAGTCAGGAGCACGAAGCCGGAAAGCAGTATCGAAAGTCCCGTGACCACGATCGGGGAGTTGTCGTTCAGGGAGAACTTCGCGAGAGTGGAGACCGACCCGGCGCAGACGGAGCCGGCGATGGCGAGGATGTACCCCTTCGTCGTCTCTGACCTGGCGGTCACCTGTGAACCCTTACCGGTATGGAGTCGAAGTCTTAAATCAGGTCGCGCCTCCCACTCGGTGTGTCCGCCAACGCCGAAGTGTTGGACGAACTACGAAAAATAAGAGAGCTCCTCACGCCCAAGCCAGCGTCTCCTGCAGCCCCCGAACCGAATGGGCTGTCAGCAGAATTCAAAGCGTTCCTGAAGAACTACAAGGTGCTGGGACTAGCGGTGGCGTTCATCCTGGGTGTCTACCTGGGCGCGCTGGTTCAGGCGCTTGTCAAGGACCTTATCCTCCCGCTCATCGGCATCCCGCTGAGCGGCCTGGGAAACTTCACCACTTACTACTACACCTTCGCGGCACAGAAGTTCATGATAGGCGACTTCATCGGCGCTGTGATCACCTTCCTCATCGTCGCGCTCATCATCTTCCTCATAGTCAAGATCGCCAAGCGCTACAAACTCGAATAGGGGCTCTCGCCCTTCTTTCTCGGCCGTATCAAGTGAAAATCGTTAAGCAGACTGTCAACGCTAATTGCCACAGTCGGTATTGTCCGATTCCCCGGATATCGGCACGGACATCACGATGAGCAGCAAGTTCGAGAAGGGATGGAAGACCCAGGAGACGGAGCCTTTCGGGAAGATGGTCCGCGACACCGTTCGCGGCCCACAGCCGATGCGCCCCCAGATCCAGAAGGCTACCCAGCAGCTGACTGGGGAGATCAACCGACTGGACCAGGCGATGGGCCGGCTGAAGCAACGAGAGAACTCCATCTTCAAGAAGACTGTGACTGCAGTCCAAGCGCACGACCAGGAATCCAGCAAGGCGTACTCCAACGAGCTGGCCGAAGTCCGCAAGATGGAGAAGATCGTCACCCAGTCGAAGATCGCCCTAGAGCAGATCACGACCAGGCTTCAGACGGTCACCGACATCGGCGACTTCGCGTCCACAATCGCCCCGGCCATCGGGGTGATCAAGAACGTACGCGCTACCCTCGGCGAAGCGATGCCCGACGCCCAGGGAGCACTCGGTGAGATCGGCGCCCAGCTCAACTCGATCATGGTGGACGTCGGCCAGATAACTGGCACGACCTTCTACCAGGCCGAGAACAGCGAGGAGGCCAACAAGATCCTGGCGGAGGCGTCAGCCATCGCGGAGAAACGCATGGCAGAGACCCTCCCCGAAGTGCCGAACACAGCGGGTCAGTCCATCTTCACAAGCGAATAGACACCCCCAGGCAGCTCGGCCCAAAGCCGGGCGGCCTTTCTTTCTGTCTCCGGAGCCAGGAGCGGAGGCCAGGGACTTCAGGCTATCCGGCTGGAGAAGAAGTGCTCCAGAGCAGCTCGAGGAACTCCTTCAAGTGGCTCGCCACCGCCGGGCTGTCGACCCAGCCGCACGCCGAGTGGTCTGGGAGCCCGATGAGTGCGACGCTGTCGTCCACCAGGAGGTCGAACGCCACGTGGTTTCCAGTCCTGATCTCGACCCCCGGCGGGAGGAGCCCGATCCCTTCGTCGTCGCAGATGGCCCTCACCTCCACCCCCCTCGCCACCGATTCGGCGAGGAGCTCCATTATCTTGGCGTCCTCGAATCCCATGCTGGGCGCAACCACGATCACGCCCTGCTTCGCACCCCTGAGCATCTCGTACACCTTGTCCAATACCTTGCCCCTTCCGCGGAGGGTATACACTAGCTCGGCCTCTTCGGTCGGTTCCGACTTGTAGATCCTCTCCAGCTCTTTGAAGGTGTCCTCGAGCCTCGATGAAACCATGGCTCTGACTCTGGTCGGCTCCTTGGCGCGGTAGGTGACCGGCTTCTTCACCACCTGCTCGACCCACCCCTTCGAGGCGAGGGTCCTCAGCGCAGTGTACGCGCTGGGGTACGGGATCTGGGACTCGCTGGCCACCTTCTTGGGCTCCGACGGCCCCAGCCCCGCCAGGGCGACGTAGGCCTTGGCCTCGTAGCTGGTCAGCCCGACGTCTTTCAGCTGCTCGACCACGTCAGCCCGGTTCATACTCGCAATATCGCCAAAGCACTTATATAGCATTTTCGTAGCGTTCGCAATAAATGCCCGGACCTGACTACGACGTCGTCATCGCGGGGGGAGGGATGGCCGGTCTCATCACGGCGGCGTCCATCGGACACCATTCGAAAGGGAAGGCCAGGGTTCTCATCGTCGACAGGAACAAGGAGGCCGAACCTGGAAGGAAGACCAACAACGGCTGGACCTGCGGCGACGCCACCAGCAAGAGGTCCCTAGACTACCTCGCGGAGCACATCGGCATCAGGTACGGCTCCCCCGAACTCGAGCACCCGGTCAGCGGGGTCTACGTCTACTCTCCAGACAGGAAGACCAAGGTGCTGTTCGAAGGCGAGGGGTACCTCTTCAACCGCAAGCTCGCGCCCAGACGCCAGGTAAACGACGCCAGGAAGGCCGGCGCAGAGCTCATGTTCGGAGCCACCGCTGAGAGGCTCCTGTCTGAAGACGGAAAGATCACCGGCGTGACCGGCAGGAAGTCTGACGGCACCCCCTTCAGCGTCACCGCCAAAATCGTCATCGACGCCACAGGATCGTCTTCCACCCTGAGGAGGTTCCTCCCCATCGCCTCCCTGATCGAGAAGGAGATCGACCCTGACGACGTGGTCGGGACAGGGAGGTACATCCTTGACTTTGAGCCTGCAAAGGAGGACCCGGCGTTCTTCTCCCCCGACTACTGCATCATCCACCTCGACCAGTTCTTGGCCCCGGCTGGGTACGCCTGGGTCTTCCCCAAGGGGAAGAAGAAGGTGAACATAGGCCTCGGCGTCTCCCACTCCGGCCTCGCCCGCAGGAACAGGCGGTTCGGGCTCAACGACAACCTCCAGAGCCTCATCGACAAGTATCTGGCGGACAACCCTGTGATCAAGAACTACTCCCAGCCCGGCGACGACGCCAACTCCGGGAACACGAAGGGCAACTGGCAGGTGCCCGTGAGGCGCCACAACGACTGTATGGTGGCCAACGGCTTCGCGGTCGTCGGAGACTCCGCCTGGATGCCCCGGCCCATCGACGCGGGAGGGATCAGCCCCTCCATCTACGGCGGGACGATCCTGGGGAAGGTAGTCGCCGAGGCCCTCGAGGCGGGGGACACCAGCGAAGCTGGGCTCTGGAAGTACAACGTGGAGTACATGAACACCCACGGGTATCCCATGGCGAGCTTCGAAGTCCTGCGCCGATACCTGCAGACGGTCGACAACGACCAGATCAACTACGGGATGAAGTACTTCCTTTCGGAGGACGACGTCACGGCGATAACCGAGCGCAAGCACCCAGAATTCAACCAGGCGCGCTTCATGAACCCTGCAATGTGGTTCAGGGTGCTGGGCCAGCTCCCACTGGCAAGGGGCCTGAGATACACGGTGAAGAAGAGCGCCGCCCTCGTCGACATCAACTTGGACTACCCCGAGTCCCCATCAGGGTTCGGCGAGTGGCAGAAGCGGCTGGGAAGGGAACTCTCCGAGACCGTGGCGAAGTTCAAGCCGCTCGACACAGCGAACTAAAAATACCGGCCGGGCCAGGCGTTACGGCCGTGGCCCCAGACCCCCTGGACGCCGAGATCATGGACCTGATGAAGGAGATCAACCCCTCGGGGGCGTATCTGGTGGGGTTCAACGAGTACGCCGGGAAGCTCTTCATAGCCTCCCAGGCCAACGTCGAGTCGGCCCTGGGGAAGGTGCGCAGCCTCAGATCGAAGGCGAAGGCAGAGTTGCAGAAGAAGCTGCTCGACTCGATGGAAGCTGGACTGCTCTTCGACGAACCCCAGCCTGTCCTCGATGACATAGTGGGGACGATATTCGCCCACCTGGTCAAGGAAGGGGTCAACGACGCGCACATGCTGACGCTGCTAGGCAACGCGGCGGAAGACATCGACGCCTGCCGCGGGCGGTTCTCGGGGAGGGACATCCCAGTCGCGGTCAA
The DNA here is from genome assembly GCA_021807225.1 of archaeon. Next base: position 44,980 of record JAKAPI010000002.1, read on the forward strand.
GGCCCTGGCGCTCTACAGGCTCGGCGGCGCGCTTGAGATCCTGGACACCGTGAAGGGGGAGACCAAGAGCCTCGAGGTCAAGCAGGCATGCGACGGCCTCAAGGCCAGGGTCGCCGACTACGTCAAGCTCTTCGAGCTCGAGGGGTGGGGGAACGGGGAGTTTCCCAACGCGGAGAGGATATTCAAGGAGAAGGGCTCCGACCTCCGAAGGCAGAAGTTCTACCCAATCGCCCTGAAGAAGGGGTTCGACTACGACGAGACCCCAGAGGAGCTCGAAAAGGTCGCGCTCGCCTGGATCGACGAGGAGCTCCCGAAGTTCAAGCGGGTGTCGGAGAGCCTCGCGAAGCAGCTCAAGTGCAAGCCGACGCCGGAGGAGGTTGAGTCAAAGATCAACGAGAAGGACAAGCTCGATTCCAAGGAGCTGGTCAGGGTCACCCTGAAGGTGAGGCGGGTCGTGCAGAACCTCGTCAACGAAGACCTTTGCATGATCAACCCAAAGTACAACACCAAAGTCATCGAGACCCCTTCGTACCTTACCGGGACGATCCCCACCGGGGCCGCGCAGTTCTTCGACACTTACACCAAGAGGCCGTTCCAGTACTTCTTCCAGACCACCGATCCAAAGAGAGACCCCGACAAGTCGGTGGCGGCCCTCGTCTCCCTGCTGGTTCACGAGGAGTACGGGCACTGCGTCCATCACTCCAACAGCTCTCTGGATTTCGTCGGGAAGCTCCCGATGCTGCAGAAGATGCCCGGGGCCCCGACTGGCGCGCCGATAACCGAGGGGCTCTCTTTCAACAGGGAGCTGGAGTTCCTGGAGGTCTCCAAGGGGCTCGAGTCGAAAAAGAGGCTGACCAAGGCTGAGAAGGCCTACGTGAAGCTCCTGGAGAAGCACGGCGGGCTCGAGCAGTTCAACCGCGAGCTGGAGTTCATGACGAGACGGATGAGGATCATCAGGTTCCTCAGGGTTCTGGGCGACGTCTGGGTCAACACGGGGAAGAAGTCGCTCCTAGAGTTCCTGGACTGGGGACACGACCATACCGGGGTGCAGCGGAGCAGCATCTATTTCCAGCTCTTCCCTGCCCACGAAGGAATCTTCCCAGGCTACGCCACCACCTACGCGGTCGCGGGGCAGGAGATCAGGAGCATAGAGAAGAGGATAGGGGACCCGCGAAAGAGGGTGAAGTTCTCGACCTACCTCTGCAGCGTCGGCTTCCCTCCCAAGAGCATCTACATGAGGATGCTGCGGGCCTACGCGGCGAAATTGAAGTAGCGGCAGGAGGACCACGGAACATGGCGCCGTTCGACCCGAAGGCGAAGGAGTTCCTCAACGGAGTCCACTTCGCCAGGCTCGCCACGATCAGAAAGGGCGGCTCCCCGCACCTCACCCCCATCTGGTACATGTACGTGGACGGGAAGCTGATTGTGAACACCACCCCCCAGAGGGTGAAGTTTCACAACGTCAAGCGGGACCCAAGGGTTGCGCTCCTGGTCGACGACGGCTACCCCTACATCGTGGTCGAGGGGAAGGCGAGGGTCGCCTCCGAGCGGGACCCGAAGAAGGACATCGAGACACTGGCGATAAGGTACACCGGCGAGGAGAAGGGGAGAAAGGCGGCCAGGGAGAGGTACTGGAAGACCGAGCGGGTATCCCTTGAGATAGTGCCGGAGCGTATCATCCAGGCGCTCTGACCGAGCTACTTCATCGCCCTGAAAAAGAAGTCAGCGACGAAGCGGCTGTACGACTCTCTGTCCGAGCTCTTGGCGAAGTGTATGTGCTGGAAGATCACCCTGTTGAGCATCCCCAGGAGGCAGTCAACGGCGAGGTTCGCCTCGGTCCTGCGGAAGAGCCCCTTCGAGATAGCCTTCTCCACGAGGCCCTCGGCGATGCCTGTGATCTTCTCCAGATCGTCGGACACCCTCTGAGCGCTGTGCTTGTCGAGGGACGCCGAGTCCCTCATGTAAAGTCCGATGTCGAACGCATGCTCCGGGAAGGTGGAGAGGTAAGTGGAGATGAACGACTCGAGCCCCTTCCTGGGGTCAGCGGCCTTGGAGGCCGACGCCAGGTTCGCGATGAAGGCGGACATCGAGATCTGCTTTCGGGCGACTGCGTCGAAGAGCCCTTTCTTGCTCCCAAAGTAATAGTAGATGACAGGAGCCGTCGTCGCCGTCTCCTTGCAGATGTCCCTCACGGAGACGTTGGCGAACCCCCTCTCGGCGAACATCTTCGAGGCTACCTGGAGTATCCTCTCGGCGGTCGCCCGCTGTTCCTGCGACTGCATCCCTTGGGAAATCTGCCTTCCAGCGTATTTAACGCTTGAAGCCTAGGGGAACTTCATTGAGTTCATCATGCCGGAGAACTTGGTATCCTTCCTGAGCCAGTCGAACCTCGGCTCGACATCGCACCAGACCAGCCAGCTCGACCGCTCCTCGAACGCTTTCTGGAGCCACGCGAGCGTCAAATCCCTGTCTCTGAGTCCGTTGTAAATCACCGCAATCCAGTATGAAGGGACGTACTTCGCTTTGGACCGTTCGAGCAGCCTGTCCAGGACCTCTAGGGCCTGGTCCCTCCTCCCGGCGGACGCCAGCCCGTGCCCGAGCATCGCCAGGGCAAGGGTGCCATCCCCGGAGAGCCTCACCGCCGTTTCAAGCTCTCCGATCGCCTCGGAGAACATCCCCTTCTCGAGGTAGGGCCTGCCGAACCAGATGTGGGTGAGAGTGAAAGTCGGGTCCAGTTCGACCGCTCTCCTATACTGGCCGATGGCCCTATCGTACTGGCGTGACAGGTAGAGCACGTGCCCCTCCCCCGTGTTGATGGCAAGGTTGAGGGGGTCGAGCTCCTTGGCCCTGGCTACCTCAGAGAGAGCTTCGTCGAACCGCCCCATGGCCTTTAGGAAGTCGGCGAAGTAGTGGTGCGCTGGGGCGTAGCTCGGGTTGATGCTTATGGCCTCGCGGAACTCTTCCTCGGCACCCTGCCAGTCCCAGTCGTACTGGAACCTGATGAGCCCCAGCGAAGTATGGGCTTCGGCCAGCTGTGGGTCCAGGGAAAGCGCCTTCCCCACGGCCTCCTTCGCCCTGGGGAAGACTTCGTTGGGGGGTGCGAACTCGAGCAGGGCTAGGGTGGAATAGCTGTCGGCGAGCCCGCTGTACGCCTTCGCGTAGCCGTCGTCCACGGCAAGCGCCTTCTCGAAGAACACTATCGCCTGCCTGAGGCCCTCCTCGGTCCTGCGGCTCCAGCTCTGCCTCCCCCTCAGGTAGTCTGTGTATGCCTCAAAGCTAGCCGCAGGCCGCTGCCCTCCCGCACCCAGTACCTGCAGCTTGAGCTCGGCGGCCACCCGCTGGGCGATATCCGACTGTATGGAGAACAGGTCGCTCACCTCCCTGTCGTACTGCTGGGACCACCTCGACTCCTGGGTCGAGGCGTCAACCAGCTGGACCGTGATCCGCACCCTCCCGCCAGCCTTTCTCACGCTCCCTTCAAGCACGTTCCCGACTCCGAGCTCGCGGCCGATATCCGAGATCGGCTTGGAGGTCCCCTTGTATTTCATCACTGACGTCCGGGCGATGACCTTGAGCCCCTGGGTCCTGGAAACCGAGGAGATCAGCTCCTCCGTCAGCCCGTCTGCGAAGTACTCCTCCTTGTCGTCAGCCGATATGTTCCTCAGTGGGAGGACCGCGATCCTCCCTGCCTGTTCCGTCTTCGGATTTTCCGCCGCAGACGATATTCTCTCGCCAAAGCCGGCGACCTGGTAGACCTCCATGGGGAGGCTGACGTTCTTCAGAAGCGGCCGCCCGATGGATTCGAATTTGAAGTCAGCCTTGTTGAGCACACTGTCGCGGACCTGCCCCGTGACGCATATGCCTCCAGGGGGCGCCAGGGGCTCTATCCTCGACGCCACGTTCACGGCGTCCCCGGCGACGTCGCCTCCGGAGTGGATCACGTCGCCCAGGTGGATGCCGATTCTCATCTTCATCTTGCCACCGCGGGCCCTTTCCGGGTCCGTCCCCCTCACCGCAACCTGAATCTCTCCCGCGCACCTGACGGCGTCCAGGGCGCTCACGAATTCGACGAGGAACGCGTCTCCCATGGTCTTGACCTCCCTGCCGTTGTGCCTCGCAAGGATTGGCCTGACGATCCTGCGCTGCTCCTCGAGTATCTCCAGCGCCCTCGCCTCGTCCTCCTGGGCCATGGCCGTGAAGCCCACGGTGTCGGTAAACATTATGGCCGCAAGCCTGCGCTCGCCCCCCGCCTGGCCCGAGCCCGACATGGCCTGCCCTCGGCGAGAGGTGTCCTTTTTCTGTTTAGCCCAGACGCCTAGTCGAAGTCTCCGCCGCCTTCGCCGCCCATGCCGCCCGCGCCTCCTGGCGGTCCGGCCGGCGCCTTCGACTTGCCGGCGGCGATGACGTCGTCGATTCGGAGTATCATCGATGCGGCCTCGGTGGCCGACCTGATGATCTGGACCTTCACGGCGAGGGGCTCGAAGACCTGGCGCTGGTACATGTCCTTTACCTTCCCGTCGGATGCCTCGATGCCGAACCACTTGCCGTCCTCGGTGGCGTGCTTTGCCCTGAACTCGACCTGCGCGTCGATGGGGTCCATCCCGGCGTTGAGGGCGAGGGCGATCGGGATCGACTCGAGGGCTTCGGCGAACTTCTGCGCCGCCAGCTGCTCTCTCCCTGAAAGCTTGTCCGCCCAGCTCAGGACCCGGGACGCGGCCTCGGCTTCGGCTGCGCCTCCCCCTGCCACGATCGCGGGCTTCTCGATGACGTCCTTGGTGACCATCAGCGCGTCGTGCAGGGACCTCTCCCCCTCATCCACGATCCGCTGGGTGCCGCCTCGGACGAGTATGGTGACTGCCTTCGGGTTCTTGCATCCCTCGACGAAGACCCACTTGTCCTCCTCCACCTTCCGCTCTTCGACGCGGGCAGCGTATCCCAAGTCGGACGGTGACAGGTCCTCGAAGTTGTTGACCACCCGGCCACCTGTGGCCTTGGCTAGCTTTGTCATGTCGGACTCCTTGGCGCGCCTCACCGCCAGGACTCCCGCCTTGGCCAGGTAGTGCTGGGCGATGTCGTCTATGCCCTTCTGGCACACGACTACGTTGGCGCCGACGTCGACCACCTTGTCGACCATCCCCTTCAGCATCTTCGTCTCCTCGTCAAGGAACTTCTTCATCATGGAGGGGTCGTTGATGTTGAGCTTCGCGTCGAACTCGGTCTTTTCAATCTCGAAGGGCGCGCTCACCAGCGCGATCTTGGCCTTCTCGACCACCTTGGGCATCCCGGAGTGGACAACCTCCTTGTCTAGGACTATGCCCTGGATCAGCTTGGTGTCCTTTAGCGACCCACCCGGCTTCTTCTCCACCTTCACGTTCTCGATGTCAACCCTGAACCCCTTGTCGGCCTTCTCGGCCACGGCGAGGGTGGCGTCGACCACCAGTTCGGCGAGCTCCCCTGCCTCCTTGAAGACAAGCTTCGTCTGCATGCTTGTCCGAGCCACTTTGACCAGCCACCCGCGGTCATCGGGGGTGACCTTCTCGGCGGCGTCCTCGAGCGCCTCGATGGCCCTCTTCGCTGCCTTCGAGTAGCCGTCCACAATCACTGTCGGGTGGACGTCCTTGTCGAGGAGTTCCTCCGCCTTCTCCAGAAGGGCTCCTGCGAGCACCACCGCAGATGTCGTCCCGTCGCCGACCTCGTTGTCGGTTGTCTTGGAGACCTCCACGAGCATCTTGGCTGCGGGATGCTGGACGTCGATCTCTTTCAGCATGGTGGCGCCGTCGTTGGTTATGGTCACGTCTCCGAGCGAGTCGACGAGCATCTTGTCCATCCCCCGCGGGCCAATCGAGGTCTTCACGACCTCAGAAATCAGCTTCGCCGCGGCGATGTTGTTCCTCTGGGCCTCCTTGCCCCTGCTCTGGCTCGACCCTTCCCTGAGAATCAGGACGGGCTGTCCGGACGAAGTTACGGCTGGAATAGCGGTTGTCGACATGATGTCACTTATCGGTATACAACCAATTGGGGTTTATTAGCGTTACGCGGGGACATCGCCCCTAGCGAGGGGACGGGGCGCGCCGCCCCCTCTCAATGTGGCGCTCGATACTCTCTGCCAGGCCGAAGTCCCATTCAGTCACCCCGCCCTCCGAGTGGGTCTGCAAAGACAGCTTCACGACAGTGTACCTGATGTTGATGTCCGGATGGTGCTCCTCCTTCTCAGCTATCTTTGCGACCGAATCGACGAAGGCAATGGCATCCATGAACCTCTTGAACTCGAAGGCCTTCACGATGAACTTCCCCTCTTTCTTCCATCCGCCAAGGTGCTTTAGCCTGGCGGCCACTTCGGCGTCGCTGAGCAGCGCTGGCACAAGGCCGGATCACGTCCGGTTTCGTATATAATTTAGTGAAAGGGCAACTGCAATTGACCGGGGACGTTTACCGGCCGAAATGTAGAGAGAGCGCGGGCGTTGCAGGAAAAGAAGATTCTCCAGGCCGTAGCCGGCTCTCTCGCCAGGGTCGCAGAAGCGAAGTCCAACGTGGCCGCGAGCGTCGACACCGCCGGGCTGAGGCCCCACGTAAGGAACCTCTCGAAGCCGGGCTCGCCGAGCTCTGCCATGAGAAAGGCGGGGGTCGCGCTCATAGTCGGGACTCCTGATCCCATAACTGCCGTCCCTGGGGTGGCGCTGCTCGCAGCCTCCTACGCGTCCAGGCGGAAGGACCCGGCGAAGCTCGACGACCTGGCCGCGGAGACCAGGAAGTTACTTCGCGACATCCAGGCCTTGAGCCTTTAAGTATCCGGCGACGCTGCTCGTCCCTCGATGGACCTCAAGCCGGCGAAGGGGATCAAGGTGAAGGTCAACGCGTCGCGCGAAGCGGTCTTCGGCGACGAGTCCGTCGGCGTCCAGAGGATCGCCCTCAGCGACGGAACGAAGTCGGGGGTGATGACCGGGCGGACCTTGGTCGGGTTCTGCGAAGTCGAGATGCCCAAACTAGATGGGCACAACCACTGGTACCCCGTCGAGGACCTCACCGGCGAGCACGGCGAGAAGATCGTGGAAGAAGAGATACCGATAGAGTTGGATGAAGACGAGGGCCCCGAAGAAGACACCTAGCGAGGCGTCGGCCCCGCCGGCCGAGATCGTGTTCGTCATCGACGTCTCTGCCCTCACCAAGGAAGGGTTCGTGGGGAGTTCCACCTACGAAGGGAAGAGGGTCGACCTCGGGTTCGACGACACTGGCGAAGGGGTCTTCCTGACCCCGGAGATGGCGGCGCGCCTTCACGTCAGGAAGGGGTCCAGGGTTTCCCTGGTCCTGGAGGGTGAATCGACCCAGGTCGTCGACCTAGCCGTCGGCGGCGTGGGAGCGCACCCCAGAGTCTCTGACCCGAAGGCCTACTACGCCGTGGGCCGCGAAGGTGGGGCGGTCCTGCGCCTCCGCAGGGCCTAGCGGAGCATCGAGTCGCCGTCGGATTCGGGGAGCTCGTACCATCTGCTCTTTTCCCCAACCCTGGCCCTCATCTTCCAGCCGAACGACTTCGGTGCCGACTCCATCATCGACTTCAGCTTCTGGACCCTCAGGATAACCACCTCCTTCCCAGGGACCTCGCGCTCCCTGCACCAGGACTCGAGGGCCTCGAGGCTCTTCCAGAAGGTGGTATAGACCCCCCAATCCTTCGAGCAGAGGTCAGCGATTTCATCCCCTCTTATCCCGCCACCCCCGGGGGTAACGTCGAAGTCATGGAACGCCACCACGAGGTCCTTGTACTCCTTCTCGGTCTTCTCCACCACCTGCAGCTTGGTCATGACGAGCTGTGTCATCGGCAGAGTGTACGTCCCTGCCAGGATGCTCTCCTTGAAGTTGAACTTGTGGCACATGACGAACTCGTCGAGGAAAAGGTCTACCCTGCGGCTGTTCTCCATGTCGTAGTAGATCAGGCGCTGGCCCATGTTGAGCTTGTTGAACAGCTCCCTGGGCTTGTAACCGAGCGTTTCCATGATTTTCATGATGTTACGGGAGTCCTGCCTCTTCCCCATGAGGTCGATGTCCTTGTTCTCCCTGAAATACCGCGGGTCCATCGAGCTAGGGCAGAGCTTCTTGAACGCCAGCCCCCCGAACAGTCGGAGCCTCACTCCCTTCGACTCGGCAGTGTCTATGATCTGAGTGGCGGCATCGAGCGCGTTGACAGGCAGCAAGACGAGGCTCTCCAAGCGACCCCTGATGTGCTTGCTTTTGGATTTAAGACGTGTTTAGCATCGACGTGTTGAACGACGGGCTAACTGCAAAACCGCGGCCCACAGCGCTGCCCTGCCTCAGCTTGGTCGCTTGCGGGACCGCTCCAGCACCCAGCGTGGCTTCTCCCAGAGCTCCTCGAAGCCGGCGGAGTTCCTGATGAGCACCCGGTCGCCGTCGTCGTCCAGCAGCTCCACGGCGGGGACCTCGGCCCTGAACCGGGCATACTCCGCGTCGGTCATCGCCGCCTTCTTCCTTCCACCGATCGAGGCATGCCAGTCGGCGCGAGTACCATCGAGCGAGAACTGGACAGACGTCGGACCGGCCTGGAAGTAGAACCGGGCGTACCTCAGCCTCCTGGGGAGCTTGTGTTCGAGGAGGAGCTTCATTACTTTCGCAGAAGCCTCATTGGGTTAATAACAAGTGCGGCTCGAGGCTTTAAGACTCTGGGGGTGACGCGTAACAATTGAAGCATATACGCACGGTGAGTCATGTCTTCTGAAATAGCCGAAGACCTCTCGAGACAGACGTCCGAGCTCGTCTCTAGGTTCGAAGGCAAGGCCAGCGCGTTCTCCCACCGTGCCGACTTGGCATCGATCACATTCCCATGCGACCCCGCAGCGGCCGAGCAGACTGCCAGGGAGTTCTTTGGCGAGGGAGACCACGTGGCTACCGGGGTTGACGGGTCAATGGACTTCGATGAGCGTCTGCAGATGATCCTGTTCTATGCCAATGCCACGGCCTACAGCTGTCCGTTCAGGGTCGCTGACCACATGACGTTCGACCTTCGGTCGGCGTACAGGGACTCGAAGCTGTCCGCGTCGGCGGCGATTCCTCTGTGGGCCGAAGACCTTTCGAGCGTGTCGAGCAATGATCTGGAGATTGACATCGACTTAGAGCACTCGATGGAGAAAATCCCCGGCTCCTTCATGACTTTGGGGGAACTATACTTGGGATACGTCGCCTGCGAAAGGTCGCGCCTCCTCTTCCTCGACAGGCCGGTTTCAGGTACTTACTCTGCCTTCGCTCGCGACGCGAGGAACATCATCAAGCGGGGTGCTAGCAATCTCACCAAGTGGTCTCCTGGGACGCCCTTCTCCATGCTGGACATGTATCTCGCAGTCCACTTGGGCTCGCCAAGGCTGGCCGTCCCCACCAGGAACCGTTTCTTACACTTCGCCCTTCTGAAGGAGCTGGTTGAGGGGCCGGCAAGCATCGAGGAGCTCTCTTCTCGGCTGAGTGTGGGGCAGGCGGAAGCAGAACGGGCGGCCAAGCGTCTGGTCAGGCTCGACAAGAGATATGACGGCGCCATCCTGGCTGACTCGGTCGGGTCCCACATGGAGATCAGGGACTCGGTCGCCGGTTACTGGCAACGGACTCTAGCGCTATCCCTTGACTACGCTAAGCAGGTCTTTTCCAGGTCCAGACATCCGCTCGCTTTGAAGGGGGATGACTTCCTGACGATACTTGACGTCAACGCCGTCTCTCTCTTCCTGCTTCAGGGACTTGTTGAGCGTGCAGTCGAGAGGAAGTCGCTATTGGTAGGCATTGCCAAGGACACATCCGCCACCGACATAGCGAGGTCTGTCCTTCCTTTCGCATCTTCGAAAGGTTTCATCAAGCTCAGGGAGTCGGCTCCCATGCTGAAGAACGACAGGGCGTTTTTGGCTCTGTTGAGCTCCGAGAACCCTGAGATCCTCACACCCTGGAGGACCATGGGCTACGACTCCGCCTTCTCGACCATGGTCGAGGTCGGCGGCGAATTGAGGAGCGCGCGGAAGGTGGTCTCGAGAGAGCGGCTCTTCGTCCGGGCCTACTTCCAGCTCAGAACGCTGAGAAACGACAGGCGGGTAAGGTCCCAGGTGTTTCTCTTCGATCGCCCGTACGTCCACCAGGTCGACAGCCTCGCGGCAAGGAACTTCGACGTACAGGAGAGGTCGGGGGTCGCGAAGATCTCCGCTTACTTCGAGGGGGACGCGCCCAGCAAGTTGTCGAACATGATCCTCCAGATTCTCGCTTTGAACGACAACCCCGAGGTGTTCGAGGCGTTCGGCCACAACCAGCTCCTCTATCTTGCAGACAAAGCCGTGAAAGCCGAGGTCAGGATGCTTCGCACCTCCCTCCGCGCGGTAGCCGACCTCCGAGTGGGTGGAGTCGCGAGCAGGAGGAAGATTTTCGGGCTCGTTACTCCTTATAGACAACAACGGGCGGAGGCAGAACACGCGAGGATGAGACAGTAGCGATGATAGCGGACCGGGAGAAAGGATTCTTCGACACCATGGACGACGAGTTCGAGGCGCGCCTGAAGATGGTCACGAGGTCGACGAGAACTTCGAAGAGCGAGGGGAGGGAGCTCACAGTCTCCAACCCTATCGCGATTATCGAAGCGCGCTTCAGCTACAAGGTGCTCGACAGGCTCTACTTCCCCAACTTCGTTGCGATCGAAAGGAGCGTGGACGGAGAAAGGCGCTATGTCATGTACGAAGTGGTAGGGGTCACGCCAACCCACTATCAGCTTCCGGGGATAGACTCGTCGATGCCGACCCTGCTTCGGAAAGAGTACCTCGACACAATCAACGAAAGCTGGGGCAAGTCCCAGGAGACATGGATTGACTTGGCCGCCATACCCACCAACTATTGTGCGAAGTTCGAGAACGGCGACCTCGAATTCGCCCGGGCCCCCTACGCCCCCCTCCCCGGTGCCAAAGCATGGCTCCTCTCCAAGCCTGCGGTGGAGAAGTTCCTTTGCGTAGCCAAAGGGGTGGAAATCGGGACCATGGTGGGATTCGACCTGCCGTTCACTGTGGATATGGACAGCATGATCCGGTACCACATGGGGGCCTTTGGGTTCACCGGCGCTGGCAAGTCGAACCTGACGAGCGGATTACTCAGGACAGCGCTCGCTCGTGACCCGATGCTGGCGGCAGTGGTCTTCGACATCGCCGGCGAGTACGCTGTCAACCTGCTAGACCTACTGAAGGACGGTGCCAAAGTGTATACTACCGAGATGATAGACAGCCCTCAGGAGTTCGTGAGTTCCCAGGCGGTCCCGGAGACGCTTGAGAGTGTTCTTGGCAGGGAAAGGATCGAACGGGAGCTGACAAAGCTATTCAGGAACGGCGTTGAGCGGCTGTCCCTCCAAGACGCCGGGGGAATCGACCTGGCGTGGATTCAGTCTCTCTTGCAAGGGACGGTGGAATCTGGAAGGACAGGGGGAACATCGGCCAAACTCGGCATGGCCCGCCTAACGATGTCTTTCTACGAGAAGAGGGGTTACAGGCCGAGCACCCGCCTTACGGACCTCGACGACGAGGCAAGAGATGAGTTGTCAGCTCTGCTGAAGGAGATATACCAGAGCGTGAATGAGAGGTCAGGGCTCAGGTCCGACCTCGACCTCATAGTCAAAACGCTCGAGACTTCCGAGCGCGTCCCCACAGCTCCGCTCAGAATGACCCCTGAGGTGCTTGCCGAACAACTGGTCCGAGGCACCGCTCCCCGGCTCTCCATCCTCTACATGCCCGACCCTCACACCGCGCGGTCGGTGGCCACGCGGCTGATTCGGCGCCTTCTCTTCTTGAAGAAGAAGGTGGGAAACAAGCAAAGACTGCTTGTCCTCCTTGACGAGGCGCAAGAGTACATCCCTGACGAACCTACCGACAAGGACTTCACCAGAGACTCTAATCTTGCCGTGGAGCAGCTCCTCAGGCAGGGGAGGAAGTATCGCCTTCACTGTTGGATGGCGACACAAAGGGTCGCCCGGCTCAACGTGAACGCCCTTCAACAGTTACACAGCTACTTCGTGAGTACGCTCCCGAGGATGTATGACAGGATGGTGATAGCCGACGCTTTCGCGCTCCCCTATGAGGTCCTGGAGCGGTCAGCCGACCTAGGGACGGGTGAATGGCTGTTCGTTTCGTTCAAGGCGGCCAAGCAGAGGAACGTCCCCGTCTTCCTGAAGACGGAGAACAACGAGACCTCAGTCGCCGCAAGTCTGAGCTCCTAGCGTCGGCGCTACTCTATTCCGACGACCGCTACGCCGCTATGCTCTCCTTTCCGTTTCTTTGTCATGTAGGCTGGGATGGCAGCGAACAGGCTGATGAAGCCCATGATCAGGAAGAGCCCGTGAATCGACCCGACGAACTTCTCCTCGATAAGCGGACTGATCCCCCCCGACGCCCCTGAGAATATCGCCTGCAGCACGGTGTCAGGCACGCTGGCGGCCATGACGGCGAAGGCAAGCCCAAGGCTCAGCAGGAACCCCGTGTTCACCAACGTAGAGGACATCCCAGACGCGATCCCCCTCCTAGGCGCCGGGGTGGCGTTCATTATCGACGCGACGTTCGGTGCGACGAACAGCCCTCCCCCCGCGCCGGCAAGCGCCATCGGGACCAGGAGCATCGCGTAGCTGATGTTGCTCAGTGGGAGCGGGAGGAGGCCGAACCAGAACAGGGCTGCCGCGGTCACCAGAAGGCCGGCTGTTGCCAGCCCCCTCGACCCGATCTTGTCGGAATAGTGCCCGCTGAGAGGACCGAACGTTACGAAGGCAACCGAGAACGGGATGAGCCACAGCCCCGCTGTGTAGGCGTCGAGCAGGAGCACCCCCTGGAAGTAAAAGACCAGCACCAGCGAAACGCCGCCCCTGGCGACGGAAGCCAGCAGGTTGCTGGCCATCCCCGTTGCGAACGCCCTGATCCTGAACAGTGAAAGGTCCATCATGGGGAACCTCACCCTGGTCTCCGTGTAGACGAATGCCCCTATCATGGCCAGCCCCGTGGCCATGAGCCCCAGATACTCCAGGTCCCAGCCAATGAGGGCACCCAGCATCACCCCCACGAGGAAGACAGTCAGCCCCCCGGAGAACAGGAGGTTTCCGAGGGGGTCCAGCCTGTCCCCCTTGCGCCGCTCCCCTGTCTCCTTGAGCTTGAAGTACGCCCACCCCGTCGCGAAGGCGCCTACCGGGATGTTGATCCAGAATATCGACCTCCAGCCGAGGAAAGACCCTGCGAGCACCCCCCCGAGCGCCAGTCCCAGCACAGACCCCACAGTGCCGGCGACCTGATTGAGTCCGAGCGCCCTCCCCCTCTCGGTCGGCGGGAACACGTCGGTGAGGAGCGCCGCCGCGTTGGAGAAGATCAGGGCCCCGCCCGACCCCTGGACCAGCCTGAACAGCACCAGCGACGAGCCGTTGGGAGCGATGCTGCAGAGTGCCGAGCCTATGGTGAATAGCGCAAACCCCACGTTATAGAGCCTGACCCTCCCGAAGATGTCAGAGAGCCGCCCGAAGCTCATCAGCAGCGACGCCGTGACGAGGACGTACCCCATGATGATCCAGACAGCCTCGAAGGGGGTGGCGTGCAGGTCAGAGACAATGGTCGGCAGGGCGATCAGCACGATGTTCGAGTCGAGGATCGCCATGAAGGCGCCGATGGTGGTGTTGGTGAGTACCACGTACTTGTACTGCAATTGGGGGTGTTCCCTAGGGTCCCTCAGTCGGTTGTGGATAAAATTTCGTCTGGGCCCCTTTCAGGGCGCTTCTGGGCTCCCTACCTGATTCCCGCGAGCCTGTGCTCGACCCTCATGCACCGGTCCATCACGTAGTCGACCTTCGCCGTCGAGAGGATCTCCTTCGCCTCTTCGTTCTCCAGGCCCGACTGTCCCCAGAACACGAAGGGCCTCCCGGTCTTCGCCTTCATTTCGGCTACCTGCTTCGCAACCTGCGGGAACTCCTCCGATGGCCTGAACACGTCGACGACCTCGACCTTCCTTGCCAGCTCCTCCGGTATGTCGGCGAGCGACGGATATGCCTTCACGCCGTTCACGGAATCTGCGGTCGGGTTCACCGGGACGATCGTGTACCCCTGACTCTGGAGGTAGGCCGGAACTGTGTTGGCGTCCTTCTCAGGGTTCTTCGATGCTCCCACAACAGCGATCACCTTGTACTTCCTCATCACTTCGACTGGCTCGACGGTGAACTTCATGCCTGCATGCGGACGGAATCCGGTTAATACAGCTGTCGGGCGAAGGCTCTAAAAGCGGACTCGGGGGGTGGGAACGACAACCATGTTCGCCGGATTCCTGTCGACCGTCCCCATCGGGACCGCCAACCTGTTGGCGTACTCCATGATGGTCCTCGTCGCCATCTTCCTCATCTTCGGCCCCACCGTATACTACATCTACTGGAGGCAGAGCAAGAAATCAAAGTCTGCCGAGTCCGCCGAGCCGCCTACTGGGACTGTCTAGCGGCCTTCTGGCTGCGCGATCGCTTCTGCAGTGGGATCACGACCGCCGCGCCTACCGCGGCTATCGGCAGGACCACCACGGCCACCTCCGCGATCCCTTCAACCACGTTGACGAACAGGCCAGACACCGTCCCGATGAACGTCGCCAGCCCCGACTGCCCGGGCGGAGCCGAGACGCGGACCAGGACCCACTGTTCGGCCGAAGTCCCGTTCTGGTCCGTCGCGGTAGCTGTGACGTTGTACTGTCCCGGCTGGTAGTACGAATGGATGACTATCTGCCCCTGGCTCGCGGACCCGTCGCCGAAGTTGTAGTTCACCACGTAGGGCTGCGCCCCGCCCTTCACCACCGCGTTGAAAGTCACGCTGAGGGGCGCCTGCCCGTACTTCGGGGTCGCGCTCAGGGTCATGGTCAGCGGTGCGGCCTGGGCGGCCTGGGTGACGGTCACCTGGATTGTCGCGTATTCGATGAGGGTCCTGGTCTGGAGGATCTGGCTCTCGACTTCGTTGATCTGCTGGTTGACCCCCTGCAGCTGCGACTCGATGGCCAAGGTCGAGTTCACCGAGGTGGAGCTGTTGAGGAGCCGCAGCAGCGCGGCTTGCTCGGTCTGAAGTGATGCGAGGGTCGCGTTCAGGTCAGTGTACTTGACGCTGACATCGTTCGAGTTGGACGTGAGGGCCTCGACCGTCCCGAGCGCCTCGACCTTGGCGAGGACCTGCTGGTAGTCCGCGGCAGGGACCCTGATCACCACATTGGCGGACGAGGGATACGTCGACTGGTAGGCCACGTACCCGCCCGAAGAGTAGGCCAGGGCGACGACCCCTGACGCGGCCTGCTGAGGTGAAGGGGACTGGAGCGTGACTTGGCTGGAAAACTCGATGAGCCCTCCGCTACCTCCGGGGAGGCCCTGCGTCGTGTTGCCTGCGTTCGCGAGCGGGACCGACCCGGTCAAGGTGGTGGTCGTCGTCTCGAAAGTCGTGCCATTGTTCCCTATGACTTGGGTGCCGCCGCCGAAGGTGACGGTGGTGCCTGCCCCGGAGAGGACGTTTAGGACCGGCGCCAGCCCGAAGAACCCCTTCTGAGACACAATGTCCGCCGAGCCGTAGGGTGCCGGCGCCGGCGCCAGACTTGAAGCGAGCCCCACCACGATCCCTCCCGCAACGATGACCGCGACTATGCCCACCACCGCTCTCCTGGCTGTGATGCCTCCGAGCTTGTCCATGGGCATGCCCTCCTGCGCGGGCCGACTTAGTCCCAGTCCGTCGAACGCTCTGTTCGCACACCGCGAACGGAGTCCTTATGAAATCTCGCCACGCACTAACCCCCGTTGCCCGAGGATGGCCCCTCCCGCGAAAAGGTCGAGTACGCGCTGCGCGGGAAGACTCTCACCGTCTACCTCTATCTGCTGAGGCACGGAAAAGCGATGGGGGTCCGGGAGGTACAGAAGGAGCTCGGCTTCTCGAGCCCATCCGTGGCGTTTCATCATCTGGACAAGCTCGTCGAGCTGGGCGTGGTTGAGAAGGACCAATACGACAGGTACCTGCTCGCCAAGAAGGTCGACACGGGGATACTTCATTCGTTCGTGAGCATAGGGGGCCTCACCCTCCCTCGGCTGGGCTTCTATGCGGCCTTCTTCACTACCATCGCGGCCGCCTACCTCATCCTCGACAAGGGGTCCCTGGACGTCTACGCCGCGCTGGGCACCATCGGAGGAGCGGCGGTCTTCTGGTATGAGACGTGGAGGGTCTGGAGGCGGAAGCCGTTCTGAGACGTAGAACTAACTACCCAGGGGGAGTCATCTCCTGAACATGGATGAGAGGCGCTTCGGTCTCGGGCTGGCCGTGGGGGTTCTCCTTGGCGTGGCAATCGTGGCTGCTTCGGGAGGGCTGGCGGCAGCACAGCTCATGCGGCTGCCTGCCTCTACCAACGAAAAGGCCCTCACGACGACGCTGACCCAGACCACGACCGTCAGATCCCCGCAGACGTCGGTGCCGACGGGAACCAACGGAACCCAGGGGCTTCAGGTGACCCCGTCTAATGCCACCACAGGCAACTCCGCGGCCACCAATGCCTTCCTGTTCAGCGTCAGCTCGATTCAGGCTGCCCTGCCGTCGACGAGTTTCGCGGCCATCGCCTCCCAGAGCCCGGCCTCGAACGCCCTGTTGATCGTCCCAGTAGCGGTCGCCCTGCTCCTCGGCGCATTCGTCTACAGGGTCTACGCCAAAGGCAAAACTGCCGACGAAGAAGACTGAGGCCTGCGCCGACCTACTTCGGGACCAGGAACTCTCTGCTGTTTGGCTCTTTGCCGTTCCAGCGCTTCGACCATCCGGCAAGGTCGCACAGGATCTTGTAGACCTCATGCCCTTTGACGGTCAGCGAGTATTCGATCCTCGGCTTCTCTTCCGCGTAGACCTTCCTTTGCACGACGCCGAACTTCTCAAGCTGTGTCAGCCGCTCTGCGAGAGACGTGGCGCTTATCCCTTTGATGTGTCTCTTGAGCTCGTTGAACCTCGTAGGCTCTATCTGGCCGAGCATATGGATGGTGGGGAACGTCCAGGTCCTCGACATCTCGTTCCATGTCTGATGTACGACTGAGCAGGAAGCCACGACTTTCGGGTCAAGCTGCTCGGACTTGGTCACACTGGCCATTGCTAGTTAGTCGGGAAGAACTACTGGTTTTAAAATCTAGCGAGGAGGCGAACTATCGCATGATACGCGAGGGCCGTCCTGAAGCGCAGACGGGCCAGCCTTTCAGCGACGCGGAGGCGACCTACCTGGCCGAGAACTTCATCGGAAGGGTCGCCACTGCTTCACGCGACGGGGCTCCGCACGTGGTCCCAGTCAGTTACAGGTTCGACGGCACGGCCATCCTCTTCGGCGGTCGGAACCTCACTTCTAGCCTGAAGTACAGGAACCTGATGTCGAACAGCAAGGTCGCCTTCGTCGTGGACGACGTCGTCTCCACCGACCCCTGGCGGGTGAGGGGGCTGGAGATTCGGGGGAGAGCGGAACCGGTCACCATAGACGGTGTGAGCATGGTTAGGATAATCCCGCTCAACATAAGGAGCTGGGGACTGGGGATCTGACCATGGCACTGTCAGGACTCGAAGGTCAGGTCACCGGCGCGGTCGACAAGCTCAGCGAGAGCATCGTCGGCGTCAGCAGCATGAGGCTCGAACGGAGGTTCTTCGGCATAGTCCCGCTCGAGGGTCAAGGTTCCGGGATAGTCTTGGACAGGAAAGGGCTCATCGTTACTAACAACCACGTCATCGACGGCGCCAACCAGGTGCACGTCAGCCTCAAGGACGGGAGGACGTTCACCGGAGAGGTCGTCGGCTCCGACGAAGCCACAGACGTGGCGGTCATCAGGGTCGACGCCTCAGACCTCCCCGCGGCCGAGCTGGGGGACTCGGAGGCGGTCAAGGTGGGCCAGTTCGTCCTCGCCATCGGCAACGCGCTCGCCCTCCCAGGGGGCCCCACCGTTTCAATGGGGGTCCTGAGCGCGAAGGGGAGGCCCCTGCCTGGCTCCGACTTCATCTTCGAGGGGCTCCTGCAGACCGACGCGGCGGTCAACCCGGGCAACAGCGGGGGGCCGCTCGCCGACCTCGACGGGCGGATCATAGGCATCACCACCCTCATGATACCCTACGCCCAGGGGATGGGGTTCGCCATCCCGATCAACACAGTCAAGCGCATCTCCCAGGAGATCCTCCAGAACGGCAGGGTCGCCCGCAGATGGATAGGCATCTCCGGCATCGACGTCAGCCCCCAGCTTGCCCGGAGGTACGACCTCCAGGCCGAGTCGGGGTTCCTTGTGGCCGAGGTGGTCCCGCGCAGCCCGGCGGAGTACGCGGGGCTCCGCAACGGCGACGTGATAGTGGGAGCTGACGGTGCAGAGGTGAAGCATACGAAGGACCTGCTGCTCGCGGTATCCAAGTCGGGCGCCGGTGGCAGGATGAGGCTGGACATCAACAGGATAGGGAGGAAGGGGTCCATCGAGGTCGCCCCGACCGAGGCACCCCCGGTCCAGAACTACGGCGGAAGGTAGCGCGCTCAACGATTATTAGCGGAAGGGCTGCGGGGAGGTTGTGAAGCGGAGCGTCCAGGCGGCCGTCCTCTGTGGGGGGCGTGGGGAAAGGCTGAGGCCGCTGACCGACTATTTCCAGAAGGTGATGATCCCGATAGGCCCGAAGAAGCTGCCCCTCCTCGCGTACACCGTGGCCATGATACGGCACCACGGCATAACAAAGATCGCCCTGCTCACAGGCTACCGCTCAGAGGACATCAAGCGCTACTTCAAAGACGGCTCGGCCCAGAAGGTGAAGATCTACTACTCTGAAGACGAGCCGGGGGTGGGCGGGAGCCTCAACGCCGTCGCAAACGCGCTCAAAGGGGGCGCCATAGGGAGATGCGACGAACTGCTGATCTACTACGGCGACATCCTGACGGACCTCAACATCACGGAGCTCCTGAAGACCCACAGGAGCACCGGGGCTGACGTCACCCTCGTCCTCGACAAGGGCTACACCCTCCCCGTGGGGGTAGCCGAGGTGGAGGGCGGCCTGGTGAAGTCCTTCAAGGAGAAGCCCAAAGTGGGGATGAGCGTCACGACCGGGCCCATGGTCGTCGGCCAGAAGGCGATGATGCTCATGGCGAAGGTCGCCGGGCGCAAGAAGACCGACCTCATGACCGACTTCGTCCCCGAAGTACTGAAGCGTGGAGGGAAGGTCGCGGCCTACTACACCACCCGCGATTGGTTCGACGTCGGCACCGTCTCCAGCTTCGTCAAGCTTGACGAGGAGATGGCCAGGCACCCACTCAACTACGTGGCGTAACCGCTAGCGGGACACGGCCAACACCATCTGTGACCTTCGCAGCCTCTCCCCTATGCAGCCCCTGACGAGGTCGCACGCCTCGACGATCCTTCTGTCGCTTATCGAGTAGATGACCGCGGTGCCGTCTCTTCTGGAATTGAGGAGGCCGAACTGTCTCAGGATTGAGAGGTGCTGAGACATGTTTGCCTGCGGGATTCCCGTGGCCCTGGCGAGCTCGCTCACCGACTTCTCGCCTGACTTCAGGGTCCGGAGTATCTGTATCCGCTTGGGGTGGGCCATCCCCTTGCAGAACTCGGCCTGAAGGCGGGTGAGCTCCTCTTCGGCGTTCGCGCCGCGTGAGCTCCGCACACCACCCATCCCCCTCTAGGCCGCCCTGGTGGCTGCCTGCTGTTCCGCCTTGGCCGGGAAGCGCGTCTGCCCGAAGAACATGTCGAACACCCTCTCGAGGCTCCCGTTCAGGGCCCGCCAGTAAATCATGGAGAAGGACCGCTTCTCGATGTACTTGACGGTGGACGGCGTCTGGTCTTCGGGGGGAGACTCGTAGGTCGCGGACACGAAGATGGCTTTGTACCGTCCCACCTCCATCGGGCAGTTTATCCTCCCGTTGTATGCGAGCTCATCGTGGGTGCCGCGAATTTCGCTCACTATGTTGTGGGCGACGACCACGGACTGTAGGTGGGCGACGACGCCCGACTTCGAGACGGGAATGTCGGTCGCGTCCCCGATGGCGTAGACCCCTTGCTGCCCCTTCACCTTCATGGTCCCCTTGTCGGTGGGAACGTAGCCGTCGGCGTCCCCGATCCCCGAGTCGACTATCACGTCCGCTCCGTGGTGCGGCGGGATGGCGACCAGCAGGTCGTAGTCGGACTCCTCTCCCTCCAGGGAGTAGACCTTGCGCTTTGCGGGGTCGACCGAGTCCACGTTGAAGAACGTGTTCACCTCTATCCCCTGCTTCTCGAACATTGGGCCGACCACATTGGAGACCTTCTCCGCAGGGTACGCCCTTGGGTAGGGAGTGAGGAACCTGATCTTCACCCTGTCCCTGATCCCCTTCTTGCGGAAGAAGTCGTCCAGCATGAACGCCGCTTCGTTGGGAGCTGGGGGACACTTATGGGGCGTCCCTGCGATAAGGACGGCGACGGTCCCGCCCTCAAACGCCTGCAGCGCTTCCCACACGCGCATCGAGTCCCCCGGCCCCGTGTGAAAGTTCAGTGAGCCTTCGGCAAGGCCGGGAACTTTGGAGGGGTCCGCCACCGCGCCGGTGGCAATCACCAGATGGTCGTAGGGAAACGCCCTCCCGCTCCTGGTGGTCACCTTCCTCCCGTCCAAGTCTATCTTCGCGGCCGGGTCTTGGATGAACTCGACTCCCCGGCGCAGGAGCCGTGTCTCGTCCCTCACGTACTTCCTGGGCGCCGCGCCCTTGAATGCGATGTCCAGGTTCCCGGGCTGGAAGGGGTGTGCGAGGTGTTCGCCGAGGAGCTGCACGCTGGCTGACCCCCCGCGGATCTCTTGGCGCAGCTCCGACGCTAGGAGGTTCGCAGTGAATGTCCCTCCGTCCCCTGACCCCACTATGACTACGCGGGCCACTTCCCTCAGCTCCGCTTCTTGGTCACTTTTACGAGGATGCGGATGTACCCCTGCTCATCCGCCAAGTCTAGGACCTCGTTCCCGCTCTTCTGGGCCCACGCCGTGACGTCCGCCTTTGCCGCCGGATCGGTGGCCCAGAGCTCGATGATGTCTCCCAACTGGGCGGTCCGGTAGGCCTTGAAGAGCTCGGTGATGGGTCCGGGGCAGAAGCTTCCCCTGCAGTCCAAGACTTTGTGAGGCTGTAGTGCAGACATCTCATTCACCTAGATGAAGATGATCTGCCCGCCCTCCCCCAGGGAGAGCATTGTGGCTGCTCCCACGACGTCGTCCACCTCGCCGATGAGGGACTCCTTCGGGGTGTTCATCACCTCCATGGTGGTGGAACAGGCGTGGAGCTTGACCCCCAGGTCCTTCGCCATCTTGAACAGCTCGTGGACCGATGGCTGCCTGGCCTTGGCCATCTTCCCCTTCATCATGCGGGTCGCCATGGCGGTCATGCCTGGAATCATGCCGAGTATGTTGGGCACCGGCATCCCCGGGTTCCCCACCGGGGCCACCTTGAGGGAGTCGACCTTCCTCTTGTTGACGGCGTCAAGGCCCCAGAAGGTGAAGAACATGTGGACCTCCTTCCCCATGGCCGCTCCGGTGTTGGCGATCATGAGTGCGGGGTACACCATGTCCATGGTGCCTTTCGAGAGGATGACCAGCAATCTAGAAGTCTGCTCGCCCCTCTCTTCTGTCTTCAGCTGTGTCCTCTGAGCCACATCAATTCACGAGTATTCGCAGATCCTAATGTGATAATAAATCGAGGAGCCGTTTCTCAATTCGTGTTCTCAGACTAGAGAATCGTGTGTCCGTTTATAGCGGAGGAGGGCGGAATCGCCGAAGTCAGGCGGCTGCGGGAGGCGGGGCCTCGCGCTGCTTCTTGAACACATAGTTCTTCGTCGCCAGCGACAGCACGATCGCCATGGCCATCACCCCCATCGCCAGGTAGAAGACGTAGTCGAAGGCGGTAGCGTTGGGGAACGCCACATGAATGAGGACTACCCCTCCGGGGGTCTGGTGGGGGATGTTGGCTATGGTCGTATAGGTGCTCATGATAGTTGTGCCGACCACCGGCCCGATGGCGCCCCCGATGTTCCTGAGCATGGTGTTCAGGCCGAGCCCGGTGGCGACCGTATCGCGTGGAAGCGACACGCTGATCATGTTCACGATGGGTATGATGAGCGAGACCGCGCCGATCATCGACACAGCGGTCGCGAGGGCGAGGTCGGTGGTGGTGCCTCTGTTGAAAATGAACAGGCTGAACCCGGCGATCGAAATCGCGCCCCCCATGACCATGGCCGGCTTGGGGCCGTAGTGCGTGACGATCCTGCCGATGCCGGGGCCCGCGACCAACATCGCGACGGCGGCAGGGCCGAGGGTGAGCCCGGCGGCGATCGGGTCAAGGCCGAACCCCAGAGGCTTCGGGTCCTCCGCAAGGTACACCACGGCGTAGAAGAGCATGAACATCCCGATGCCCGAGATGGTCCCTATCCCGTTGGCCACGAGCACGTTCCTGATCCTGAGCAGGCTCAGCTGGATCAGAGGGTTGGACTTGCGGGCCTCGGCCACGAAGAACCCCACTGTGAGCGCGAGCCCCGCCGCCAGCGCACCGAGGCCGTAGAGCGAGAACCATCCCTCGTACGGCCCTTCGCTGAGGTAGAACAGCACGAGCGAGACCCCGGCCATCAACAGGACCACGGTCTGGTAGTCGACCTTGCGCCCGGTCCCAGTGTGCCCCTGCGGGAGGAAGCGCCAGATCACCACGAAGAGCACGATGCTGAGGATGAACGCCGAGTGGAAGGCCCACTGCCACCCCAGGTCCTGGATGATGTAGGCGCCGAGTATCAGCCCGGCCGCAGCGCCGATGGCGAAGGTCGCGCTGACCACCCCCTGGGCGGTGGCTATCCTCTCCTTGGGAAAGGTCTCCGCTATGATGGCAAGCGCCAGGGGGACGACGGCGAACCCCACGCCCTGCACCGCCCGCGCCGCTATGAGGAAGTAGATTGACGGTGCGAACCCGGCCGCTCCCACCCCCGCCGTGTAGAAGACCAGGGCGACGAGGAACATCTTCTTCTTCCCATAGCTGTCCCCGAGCTTCCCGAAGAGGGGGGAGACGGCGCTCCCAACAATGAGGAACGCCGAGGTGATCCAGGACACGGCGCTGACCGTGGTCGAGAAGTAGGTCTGGATGTCAAGGATCCCAGGCAGGATCATCGTCTCGACGTAGTTCAGGAGGAGGGCAACGCCGACCATCGCCAGGAGCGCCCTGAGCTGGTGGCTCGTGGTCCCAGTCGGGACACCCGCCTGCATGGCGCCCGCTGGTTGAGATTGCATCTTTCGCACGACCTTCGACTCGGCGTTATAAACTGCCCTGGGCTCTCGGGGCCGACAGCCTGACGCGCCTCACGGGATGATCTTCTTTCCGAAGAGCGAGAGCGCGAGCTCGACCGCGAGCTCAGCGGTGTGGTTCGACGTGTCGAGTATGGGATTCACTTCCACGAACTCTGCCGAAGTGACCTCCGCCGAGTCGGAGAGCATCTCCATGGCTAGGTGGGCCTCCCTGTAGGTTATCCCTCCCCTCACCGGGGTGCCTGTGCCTGGGGCCTCCCTAGGGTCCACGACGTCGACGTCGAAGCTCAGGTGGACGTTGTCGACGCCCGCCCCTGCTATCTTGGTCGCCTCGCTGATGACCTTCTTCATCCCGAGTTCATCGACGTCTTTCATGGTGAAGACCGTCATCTTGGACTTTGAGATGGCGTGTGCTTCCTCAGGGTCGAAGCTCCTCCCGCCGATCAGAACGGTGTTCTTTTCGACGGCCTTCGGGGACACCCCGCCCAACTTTGACAGCTTCGGGTGGCCGTAACCGAGGATCGCGGCGAGCGCCATGCCGTGGATGTTACCGCTTGGCGTGGTCTTCACCGTGTTGAAGTCTCCATGGGCGTCGAGCCAGATGATGCCCTGACGGGGATCCGAGCGGGCGAGCCCGGCGAGGGCGCCAATCGAGGCGCTCTGGTCACCCCCGAGGACCAGCGGGAAGTAACCAAGGCGGACCGCGTCGGAGACCTTGCCTGCAAGCGCCTCGCACTGCCGGACTACATCTCGGAGATACCGTGCGCTCTTGTCTCCCATGGCCGCGGTGGCCATGTCAGCCGAGGGGATGTTGCCGAAGTCCCTGACCGAGTGGCCCAGGGCACCAAGGCTCTCCTCGAGCTTGGCGATCCTGATGGCACTCGGCCCCATGTCCACCCCCCGCCTCTGCTGCCCCAGGTCGACCGGAGCGCCGATTATCCCGACCTTCATCCCCTGGTCTCGCCATCGGGGTGCTATTAACGGCGTGTGGGGACGGCACCGCTCGCGAACCTTTAATCCGCCTGCGGCGAAGGAACCCTCGACGTGAAGACAATCAGCAGGGACGAGCTCGCCTCGAAGCTCGGCACTCCGGGCATCGTCGTAGTCAACGTCCTCGCGGCCCCGGCCTATGAGAAGATACACATCAGGGGCTCGGTCTCCATCCCACGTAACGAGCTGGAGGGAGGGAGGTGGCGCGAGCTCGACCCCTCAAGAGAGATAGTCGTCCACTGCTCCAGCTACGAATGCGGCGCTTCCAGGGCGGCAGCGGACCTTCTCGAATCGAAGGGGTTCAACGTGAAGGCCTACGAAGGCGGAATGAAAGAGTGGGCCGAAGCGGGTCTCCCGACCGACGGGGCCATCTCGGCGGGTCAGTTCCTCAAGGAAAGGTATGGCAAACCGTTGCCGGCTCCGGCCGGACCTCGTTCGTCAGGATAAATAACGCGGCCGCCACCCTTGCCCACGTGCGCCAGTCCCAGATAGCGGGGGCCCTGATGATGGTCGCCGGCGCCCTCATCCTGGTCTTCCTCGCCAGCTTCTTGGTCAGCATCATCGTGATGATCCTGGAGCTTCTCGCGGTGATCATAGGCATCATCCTCGTCCTGGGAGGCATCGCCATGCTCATGTTCGGCGGCCGTTTCTGGGGGCGGGGCCCGAGATGGGTACCGGGCCCGACAACTTGACGCCAACTGCGTAAATATCCACGACAAGTGCCCCGCCGCGAATGTCTGCCATCGAGGTTGACGGACTCAAGAAGAGGTACGGCGACCTCCAGGCCGTCGACGGCATCTCCTTTTCGGTGAACAAAGGGGAAGTCTTCTCTCTGCTTGGCCCCAACGGGGCAGGGAAGACGACCACGATCGAGATTCTGGAAGGGCTCAGAGAGAAGGACCAAGGCGCCGCCAAGGTCCTCGGGCTGGACCCGTGGACTTCAGGCTACGAGCTGCACAAGGCGATCGGAGTCATACCACAGGGCTTCAAGTTCCTCGACTACCCGACCCCCAGGGAAGCCGTGGCGTACTACGCGACCCTCTTCGGGGCGAAGGTCGACCCTGACGAGCTGTTGAAGAGGGTGATACTCGACGAAGCCGCCAACATCTGGTTTCAGAATCTCTCCGGGGGCCAAAAGCAGAAGCTCGGGATGGCGCTCTCCCTGGTCAACGACCCCGAGGTGGTCTTCCTCGATGAGCCTACCACCGGGCTGGACCCCCAGGCCCGCAGGGCGGTCTGGGAGGTCGTCAGGAAGCTCAAGGCAGAAGGCAGGACAGTCATGCTCACCACCCACTATCTGGAAGAAGCGGAGATGCTGGCTGACAGGGTCGCCATCATGGACCACGGCCGGATCGTCGCCATGGGAACGACCGCGGACATCGAGTCCAAGTACGGGTCCGGCCAGAGGATGACCGTCAGGGCGAAGGACGACCTCCTCAGGTACCTGAAGGAGAACACCAGGCTGGAAGTCAAGGGGGACGGGAGGGCGGTCACCGTCTTCCTCAGGGACAAGAGGGACGCCTTGGTGGCCCTGGGGGCCATAGAGGAGTCCGGCGCTGAATGGGACGACCTGACTGTGAGGAGGGACAGGCTGGAGGACGTCTTCCTGCGCCTGGTCGGGGAGTCGGGCGCCGAGGAGAAGGGGGACGAGTAGCAGTGGCGTTCAGCGGCAGGAGGATGGTCGCGGAGCTGAAGGTCTACGCCAGAGGTAACCTCAGGAGCAGGGAGGGTTTCTTCTTCACCCTCGTCTTCCCGATCATACTGATACTGCTCTTCGGAGCGATCTTCTCTGGCGGGGGCGCCAGTCAGGTCAGGGTGTACGCCCAGAACTTCGACACCGGCCCCTCCGGGGCGATCTTCCTCAGCGAGTTGAACAGCACCTCGCACAACTGCAGCCAGACATACAACAACGGACTCTGCCTGATTATAATCCCGAACAACCAGAACCTCTCGCAGTACCTGTCGTCGAAGTCGTCTTCAGACGGGATCGTCGTCCCCTCCGGGTTCAGCCTGGCCTACGCCACTAAGCAGCCCATCAACGTGACCGTGTACGGCAACCCCGCATCGACCAGCAGCGCCATCGTCTCGGGCATCACCAGGGAGTTCGTCAGCTCCTTCAACTCCTACGGAGTCAACGGGACCGCGAAGGTAGGGGTGACCCCGCAGACGGCGGTTTCGTCCTCGTACAAGTACATCGACTTCCTGGTGCCCGGGCTCATCGGGTTCGCGGCGCTCACGAGCCCCATGTTCGCAATCACGAACTTGAGCTCGACCTACAGGCGCGACAAGGTGTTCAAGCTCCTCTCGCTCACGCCCCTCACCAAGACCGAGTGGCTGCTGTCGAAGATCATCTGGTACATCGGGACCACCTGTGTCTCCTTCGTTCTCATGTCCGCCGTCGGGGAGTTCGTGTTCGGCGCCCACATCGCGCTGAACTGGGGCATAGCAGTCTTCCTGGTCCTGGGCCCGTTCTTCTTCGTCTCGCTGGGGATGCTGGTCGGGACCGTGTCCAACAGCCCGGAGTCTGCGGCGGTCGTGGGGAACCTGGTAACCTTCCCCATGATGTTCCTTTCGGGGACCTTCTTCCCCGTGCAGTCGATGCCGATGTACCTGCAGGCCGTTGCCCACGTGCTGCCGCTGTACTACCTCATCGACGGGCTGGTCAACGTGATGATCTACGACAACTTCGCCGCCGCCTACTTCGACATGGGGCTGATGCTGGTGATTTCAGTCGTGACCTTCGCCCTGGCAGTCAGGTTCTTCCGCTGGCGCGAAGACTAGGCCTTCCCGTCTGCGCCATCGGGGCCAAGACCGTACTTCATCGCCGCCTGAGACTGCAGCCCCCTGATCTCCCTGATCTGTCTGGCCATCCTCCTCCCGAAGGCCAGGTCCCTCAGACCGGCGTAGAGCCACATGAGCGAGACCGCCAGGCTGACCGCTCCCGCTGCCACGAGGCCTGGGTCGACAAGGTTGACGGTCTGGGTCGTTATCCCGAGCCAGTAGGGGAAGACTACGAGCTGGAGGAAGTAGTTGACCGCAAAGTATGCCCCAGCTACAGTCGCTATGGCCGCGAGCAACGTGACTTTCCTTCCGCCCTTCTCCATGTGCCGGATGAACTCCTCCTGCATCTCTATCATGGAGACATTGGGGTCCCTGTCTTCCGACATGCCCAAGTTCAAACCCCCCGCGGCTTATAACACATGCTCACAACTTGTCTACTCCAAGGCTGAGAAGAGCATCTTGAGGCTTTGGTCTAGGTGGCCGAGGACCTCCATCCCCCTCGGGGTGATGGCGTACCTTTCATGCCCCTCGGACTGCTCGACCTGGACAAGGCCCCGCGCAGTCAACAGCCCCAGGTACTCGGGGAGTCTGTCGTAGGGGACGTTTGCGACCCGCGCCAGTCTGGTGGGGATCCGCGGCCCCGACGCCAGGGCCCGGAGCAGTTCCCAGCAGATGACCGTCGTGTCCCTATTTTTCAACCGCCCTCAGCATGAAACGGGCTGATATGAACAAGTTGAGCTCACAAGTTGTGTGCTCAACATGTGCGTCAGTGCCTTAAGCAAAACAACCTCGCATAGACATGATGAACGAAACGACGGGTCCGGGTTGGCTCGGCTACGCCCTCGACAGGGCGCGAGGGCGCGTGAGAGTCGGGGAGCTCGGGGACCGGGTGCTCCTACTCGGGCGGGAGTCGGGGCTCCTCTCGACGCTCTTCGCCTACGCCGGAGCGGAGGCGGGGCTGAGGTTCGCAATACTCGACGTCGACGGCTCGATCTCTCCAGATGTCCACGGCTACTTCAGGCCCTTCGACTACCGTTCCATGCTCTACGAGGCGTTTCACCTCGAGGGGGACGACGCCATGCACGGCCAGTTGGTCGCGTCAGCCTACGCCGCTGCCCTCGACCTCACCCCAGAGGAGGAGGCTATCCTCTCCGCTGCCCTCCAGAAGCTCTCGGAGCAGAACGACCTTGCGACCCCTTCCGCCCTCTACGACGTCGTCGGGGCCATCGAAGGGTTCAGAGGGTTCTACGTGGACAAACTGAAGGGGAGGATAGGCGCCCTGAGGCACCTCGACACGACGCGGGTCGACGGATTCGACGAGCTGATGCGCGGGGGGTGCTTGGTGAGCTTCGCGTCTGCTCCGTATCCTCTGGCATCTGAACTCGCCGCCGGCCTCTACGTCGCGAAGGTCCTCCACCTCATCGAGTCGTCGTCCGGCCGCCCCGACACGCTCCTCATCACCGGGGCCCACCGCCTCTTCAGGAACCTCTCGCGCTTCCAGCACGCGGGGAGGCTCATGGCGCACCTGCTGGAGGCGCAGCTCCCACTCGTCCTCTCCTCGCCGGTGCCCGCCCTGCTGAACGACAGCGTAGTGGAGTCGATGCCTGTCAGGGTGTACTCCAGCGAGGCCTGGAACGCCCGTAAGACTTGGAAGCAGGCTGCCGCCCTCGCCCACGCCTACGTCGCGTGCGACGACAGGTCCGGCAACACCACGGCGTTCGTCCCGCGCTTCATCAGGCCAATGCCGTCGTCCGGCGGGATTGCGCTTCGCCTCCCGCCTACCAGAGCCAGCCCCGAGCTCACCAGGACCATCCTCGAAGAGATATCGAGGTTCGACTCCGCGAACCGCCAATCGGTCATCTCCTACCTCTCACCTCAGTTCCTGGCCGCTGACGTCGGTGCCGAGGTCGACAGGCTGCACTCGGAAGGGCACCTGCTCATGGAGCCCAAGCAGGACGGGAGCGGCCCGAAGGTCCTGGCTTTCACGCTTACCGAGTCCGGCAGGAGACTACTCAGGGAGCTGAGCGGGTGATGGAGCACCTGAAGACCGACTGCGCGGCGGTGGACATGCTTACCGACGGCGGCCTGGCGACCGGTACCATAACTCAGATATTCGGAGAGAAGGCTCTCGGAAAGAGCATCATCTCCTTCCAGGCCGGCTGCTCGGTTGCCGCATCCGGCGGGAGCGCGATCATACTGGACACCGAGCAGTCCTATTCCAGCTACCTCGTCCCCTACTGGCGCGACAGGATGACGAAGCGCTTCGCCAAGGAGTTCAGCGTAGCAGAGGTGAGGCTGGCGAGGGCCCCCAAGGTCTCGGCGAAGCGCAAGCCTGTGACCAGAGGGCAGCTCATCACGGCAGTCGACGCCGCCCTGAGCCACCTCGGCGTGTCGTACACCGACGCCCACCTCAGCGCTGTAGCCGACATCTTCTCTCCCGACTTCTCCGTTGAGCTCCCGCCCCCGGGACCCTCTGTCATGATCTTCCAAACTCCGGAGGTGGTGGACCTGCTGAACCTCCACGGCATAGACGCCGCCAGGGAGGTCTCCAGCGGCGGGCGGGTGGAGCTAAAGATGAGGCAGACCCCGACCTACCAGTCCGCCCTCCACCACATAATCCGCGAGACGGGGGCGAAGCTCCTGGTCTATGACTCCATCTCCGCCCCTTTCAAGTCCGCCTTCCCCAGCACCCAGGACCTGCCCGCCCGGAGCGCAGGCCTCGCCATGCTCCTTGCCCACGCCCAGAGGCTCTGCGTCGAGTTCGGGATCGCGGTCCTCGTCACCAGCCACGTGTCCATCGACCCCATCAACCCCTGGGACAGGATCCCCTACGGCGGGGTGATCCTGGGCCACGACGCCAAGTTCTCGCTGGAGCTCACGAAGTCAACGGCTTCGAGGAACAAGGACCGGGGCCCCGAAGCAGTCAACCCCGACGACAGGGAGGCGAGCACCAAGGCGTTCTGGGCCGCAAGGCATCCGGCCCTGGAGGAGTACACCCGCTTTGCCTACGCCCGCCAGGATGGGGAAGGGTTCCACTGATGGGGTGGGTCCTGAGGTCGCTCGCCGCGCTGGTGGGGGCCGCTGCGCTCGGGTTCGGCGCCTGGCCCGTCGCCCTCCTCGCCTTCGCCTGCCTCGTCCTGTCGTTCCGGAGACCTGGCGCACGACGGCCGAACACCCACGAGCAGGGGGTGCTGCCGAGACCGGGGCGCCCCTGGGGTCGCTACGCCCTGGCAGGAGCGCTGTTCCTGCTGGCGCTGGCAGCCCTGCATGCTGGGGGAACCTTCTCGCCCATCCTCTTGTCGTCGTGCTCGCTCGCCGTGCTCCTCTGGCCGGCAGCCACGAGGAACGGCATCGCCACCGGGGTCGTACCAGAGCCGGAGTCGATCCTGCTGCGCAGCGCCCTCTTCCCCTTCCGATGGCACGCTCTCGCCGAAGTCAAGCTCGAATCGCAGGGCCAGGCGAGGGGGGTCGCCGCGCTGGACGGCATGCTCCTCGTCTTCGCGGGGAAGGCCCCTTCGGCGTTCCAGGTCGTGAGCGTCTATGCCCTCAGCCACAACGACGCCGAGGAGAAGGTGGTCAGGGCTCTGCGGAAGGAGTCCAGGCTGCTCTCACAGCGGGGCGCC
This sequence comes from archaeon, assembly GCA_021807225.1. The sequence goes on from JAKAPI010000002.1 coordinate 75,650, forward strand.
CACCTGCTCCCCCTTGACAGCCTCGACGCCAGCCTGAAGCTGTCCCTCGCCCTCGACCGCCTGGACATAGGGACCGAAGACCTCAAGGCGGTCTCCGGACTCCCCTTCGACGTCTTCGCCCTCAAAGTCAAGGATGGCCTCGTCGTCGCCCACCGGGCTTTCAGGGTCTCCGGGCCCTCGGGCCAAGCCTCTGTCCCGCCGCCGGACCTTGCAGGCTCGAGGCGGCCCCTGCTCGCCGAAGTGGTCGAGAAGGTGGGAGAGAGGCACGGCTGGCCCATGCCTGACGAATACTCCTCCTTCCTAGCTTCCATGGACGCGTCGAGGTCCGAGCCTCTGGTCGATAGGTTCCGCACGAAGGGGGGCGACGCCAGGAAGCTCGCGGTCGAGGCACCGGGAGGGGCAGAGGTCACCCTGAGCAGGGCGCAGCTCAGGGCGGTGGCCAGGGTCTACTGCTGATCCCGGGACGGCGCCAGGCAGGAGAGCTCTCGGGCACGGCCTGGACTGGTGTGTCTATGTTCAAATCGGTGTGATATCGGCCCGTCCCTGAAGCCAAGTTGACCGGGGTCGGAATCGACGACTCGCTGGAGACCGTCGTACCTGAGGAGGGGGAAGAGCAGCGCCACCTTCGGAGGACTCCGCCCGCCGACCTCCCGATCTTCTCCATCCTCGACTCTATAGACTTCGACGACCACTTCGTCCTCCTGGGCGAGGTGGGGACTGGGAAGAGCACGGTGGTCCCGATACACGAGTTCGAAAAGTCTGGGAGGACCAGGAACGTCATAATCCGGGAGCCGTCGAGGGCCTCCTGCAACGCCCTCTACTACTCGCTGGAGGCCCTGCACCCCGAGGTCAAGGGGGACCTGGCCATCATAACGAAGGACACGAAGGTAAACGTCGAAGGCAAGATCAAGATCGTCACAGACGGAGTCCTGATCCGGATGCTCGCCGACCGCTCGGTCAGCGACACCTCGATCTACTTCGACGAAAGCCACCAGATGTCCTCGCAGCTGGAGCTTTGCATGTCTCTCGCGAAGAACGACGAGGCGGAGGCGAAGAACCTGTTCAGGGTGATGAGCGCCACCATCGACCCCAGGGAGTTCCTCCGCTTCATGGGGATCACCAAGCTCCACTCCGTCAGCGGCAGGAGGTTCCCGGTGAACGTCGAGGTCGAGCTTGTGCGGGACTTGGACGCCATGTTCGACACCCTGTCGAGATACCTCTACACCCAGCCCAGGGACGAATCCTGGCTCGTCTTCCTGCCGACAAGGCGCCTAGTGGAGAAGTACGCGGGGAGCTATGGCGGAGTGTACATCCACGGCGGGCTCGAAGGCACGGAAGTCAACAAGATCCAGCGGAGGGCCGAGAAGGACAGGAACCTGAAGATCTTCGCGACGAACGTCATAGCTTCGTCGGTGAACATCTACGTCGACAACGTCCTGATATTCAACGACGTGATCAATTCGAAGGACAGGCTGGGGCAGAAGACCCTCAGGTACGGCAAGCTCGACAACAACTCTCTCCTCCAAATGATGGGGAGGGTCGGCCGCTTCAAGCCCGGGCGCGCGGTGATCCTCACCGACTCCCCGGTCCCCCGGAAGATAGACCCGACACCCGTCCGCAAGTCGCTCGAGACCGAGACCCCCTTCGACCTCGTCCTGCTGCTGTCGAAGTATGGCCTAGACCTCTCGAACCTCGAGTTCATGTCCAGGGTGAACCACAGCGAGGTGGCGTTCGCCGCGGACTGGCTCACCAGCATAGGGGCGATCGAGCACCGTCCCCGCAGGATAACGAGGAAGGGTCTCCTGATGAGCGAGATCCCTTACGAGCCTGACTTTGCCCACATGATCTCTGACGCCCTGACCTCGGGGGACTACCCGGTGAGCGGGTTCCTGCTGGCCGCCGGCGCCTTCGGGGACTCGCTCAACCACGCATACAAGACAGACTTCGAGCCCGTCGCCCGCAACTTCCTCTACGGCCTCGACAGGTCCAACGAGCTGAACATCAAGGCGCACCTCCTGAAGAGCTATTCCGAGGACGCGTCGGGCTCGTTCAGGGCGAAGCTGGCTGCCAACGGGATCTTCCCTCGCTTCGTAGAAGAGGCCTGGAAGAACTACGAGGCCGCCGTAGATTCCCTGAACGACCTCCTCCTCGCCTCGAAGTCCCAGCCCATCGCGAAAGATGTCGTCGTCGACCCCGACATAGGCCGCCTCGAGGGGTTCCTGTCAGATTGTCTCTCCTTCGAACGGTACAACCTGCGCGACAAGGGGAACTACGACCTGAGAAGCCTGAACATCGAGGACCGGTTCTACGCTAGGAGCGTGACTGTCAATCTGAGGAAGATACTTTTCGACGTTGTCGCCCCGAGGCCGAGGGGGCGCGGCCGAAGGCACCGCTGAGCGGCCCAGAGTTCCCCTGCCCCGCCCTCGACACCCATCCCGTCGCCCCAGGTACGGGGCTCGACCTGGCCCAAGTCACATCCGCCTCCGAGGGGACGAGCCCCGCACAAGGGCCTCCATGGCGGCGTCACAGAGGCCCTGGCAGAGGGCCGGGTGAAGCAGGCGCTCGCGCAAAGGAAGCCCCGGGTCCAGAGCCGTCCTTTCCTGTCCCCCGCCCCCCGCGCCCTTCCCCCGACGACGATGGCACATGCGACCCGGGGACGACGAAAAGGTTCATAACCCGACTCCGAAGGGTCGTTTCAAAGGTCGCCAAAGGTCATGCCGCGCTTCAAGACTACCGCAGAGGCACTCAAGATCGTCCACAACAGGGAGCAGATACGCAACCTTGGGATAATCGCCCACGTCGACCACGGGAAGACCACTACGTCAGACAGCCTTCTGGCTGCCACTGGGATGCTTTCTCCGTCAGTCGCGGGCCAGGCGCTGGCACTGGATTACATGGAGCTGGAGCAGCAGCGCCAGATGACCATCAAGGCTGCCAACGTCACGCTCTACTACGAGAAGGACGGGAAGCCATACGTCATCAATCTCATTGACACGCCGGGGCACATCGACTTCACAGGCAAGGTGACCCGGTCCCTCCGAGCGGTCGACGGCGCCATCGTCGTCGTGGACGCGGTCGAGGGGATAATGACCCAGACGGAGACGGTGACCCGCCAGGCCCTCGAGGAAAGGGTCCGCCCCGTCGTCTACATCAACAAGATAGACCGCCTGATCAAGGAGCTCCGCCTGACCCCGGAGAAGATGCAGGAGTGGCTCTTCGGCATCGTCAGGGACTTCAACCGCCTCGTCGAGACCTACGCCGAGCCCGAGTACAAGCAGAAGTGGAAGGTCTCCGTCCAGGACGCCCAGGTCGCCTTCGGCTCTTCGAAGGACAAGTGGGGCTTCAACTTCGACATGGCCAAGGCCGCGGGGATGTCCTTCAAGGACATCATCAACGCTTACCAGAGCTCCACCCCAGAGGAGCTGGGCAAGAAGCTCCCGCTGCATGAAGCTCTCCTCGGCATGGTGGTGAGGCATCACCCCCCGCCCCACGTCGCCCAGGCCTACCGCATCCCCAAGATCTGGCCCCAGGGGGACCTGACGAGCGACGTCGGCAAGGCGCTCCTCGCCTGCGACGAAAACGGACCGACGGTCATGATGGTGACCAACGTGGTCGTCGACCCCGCCGCGGGGCTGGTGGCAACGGGCAGGCTCTTCTCAGGGGCTGTCAGCAACGGCGACCCCATCTATCTCATCAACTCCAAGCGAGAGGGAAAGATACAGTCGGTGCAGATATTCATGGGGTTCCAGAGGGAGATCGTCGACTCGCTCCCGGCCGGCAACATACCCGCGCTCCTGGGCCTCGACATCAGGTCCGGGGAGACCATCTCCAACCAGAAGGGGGTCGCGCCCTTCGAGTCGATACACTACGTGAGCGAACCGGTGGTCACTGTCGCGGTCGAGGCGAAGCACCCCAGGGACCTCCCCAAGCTCGTCGAGGTCATGAGGCGCCTCAACATCGAGGACCCGAACCTGGTGGTCACGATAAACCAGGAGTCGGGGGAGACCCTCATGTCCGGCATGGGCGTCCTCCACCTTGAGATAGCCACCACCCAGATCCAACAGGCCGGGCTCGAGATCATCACGTCCCCGCCCATCATCAACTACAGAGAGACAATCCGCGCGCGCGCCGGCCCGATCATGTCCAGATCGCCGAACAGGCACAACAAGATCTTCATCGAAGTGGAGCCGCTGGAATCGGAGGTCATCGAGCTCATCCGCAACGGGACCATCGGCGAGAACGTGGAGAAGAAGGCGGTCATCAAGACCCTGCGCGACCACGGATGGGACCCCGACCAGGCCCGAAACTTCCAGGCGGTCGACGAGAGGGGTAACGTCCTCACCGAGGTCACCAAGGGTGTCCAGTTCCTCCAGGAGTCCATGGACTCCATCCGCGCAGGCTTCGACGACATCATGAAGAACGGGCCTCTGGCATACGAGTTCACGAGAGGGGTCAAGGTCGCCCTGACCAACTTCGTCCCCCACGAGGACCCGGCCCACAGGACCTACGCCCAGCTCATGCCTGCTTCCAGGCGCGCCATACTGGGGGCCATGCTCTCGGCCAACCCCACCCTGCTGGAGCCCATCCTGGGCATCGAGGTGAAGGGACCGTCCGAGCTCATCGGAGCGGTCACCGGGGTCATCAGCGCAAAGAGGGGCAAGCTCGTCCGCATCGACCAGAAGGAGGTCATGACCGTCGTCGAGGGTGAGATCCCTGCTTCAGAGACCTTCGACCTCAGCGAGAAGATGAGGGGCGCCACCGCAGGCAAGGCGGTCTGGAACACCCACTTCAAGACTTGGCAGGCTGTCCCCCAGAACATGCTCTGGGGCCTGGTGACGGAGATACGCAAGAGGAAGGGCCTCCCTCCGGACCCCCCAAAGGCCGAAGAGTTCATCGACAAAGAATAGGCCCGCCGACTATCCCTTTAAGACGGCCAAAGGCGGCCACTGCTGGCGACAGGCCCCTGGAGATTCTTTCCTACAACCTCGACCTCGACGTGGACTTCAGGAAGGCCTTCGTGAGAGGGCGCGAAAAGATCACAGTCAGGGGGGCTGCCAAGCCCTTCGCCCTGGACTCCACGACGCTGAAGGTAGAATCGGTCAGGGTAAACGGGAAGCAAGCCAGCTTCAGGACGGACGAAAGGCGGCGGAAGCTACTGGTGAAGGGGGTCCCCAAGTCCAAGTCTGTCGTCGAAGTCGACTTCACGAAACAGGTCTCAGACGACGTCATCTTCGGCCTCTACAAGTCACGGTACGGCAAGGACTACATCCTGGCCACGGACCTTGAGCCCGCAGAGGCCAGGACCGTCTTCCCCTGCGTCGACGAGCCCGCTTACAAGGCTGTCTTCAGAGTGCAGATCACAACAGACGCCGGGCTGAAGGTCATCTTCAACACCCCGGCGGTGAAGGTCGAAGACATCGGCGGAGGGAAGACAAGGCACGTATTCGAGGAGACCCCGAGGATGTCGACCTACCTGCTGTTCTTCGCCATCGGAGACATGGAGGAGACCAGGGCTATGTCTGGCGGGGTCGAGGTCATCACGGCAACGCGGCCCGGTCAGTCCGGCAACTCCGCCCTCGCCCTGGAGATGGCGGCGGGGTCTCTGAGAGATTTCGCGGAGTATTACGGGGTCCCCTACCCCCTCAAGAAGCTGCACGTCGTGGCGCTCCCCGAATACCACACGGGGGCCATGGAGAACTGGGGGGCGATCTCGTCGAGGGAGAGCCTCGCCCTGGTCACCGAGTCGAGCGCATTCGGCCAGAAGAACAGGGGAGCGAGCGCGATGGTCCACGAAGTTGCCCACCAGTGGTTCGGGGACCTAGTGACGATGAAGTGGTGGGACGACCTGTGGCTCAACGAGAGCTTCGCCACGTTCCTGGGGTACAAGATGACGGCGATGCTGAGGCCCGACTGGGACATGCCCGGGATCTTCCTCCGAGACGAGACCTTCGAAGCCCTGAACCTCGACGCCGTAAGGTCGACGCACCCCGTCCAGGCTCGCGTGGCGAAGGTCGAGGATGCCATGCACAACTTCGACGCCATCAGCTACAACAAGGGGGCGAGCATCCTCCACATGCTTGAGTCGTACGTCGGGGAGGACAACTTCAGGAAGGGGGTGTCCGACTACCTGAAGAAGTTCAGCTTCTCCAACGCATCGGGGCACGACCTGTGGAGGTCTCTGGGGGCGGCTTCCAGGCTCCCCGTGGACCGGGTGGCAAGAGAGTGGCTCACCAGGCCGGGGTTCCCGGTGGTCAGGGTGGCCTCGAAGGGGAACAGGGTGACCCTCACCCAGCGCAGGTTCCTCGTCACAGGGAGCGTCCCAGCACGGCCCTGGCCGATCCCTACTACGGTGCTCTCCGGTGGGAAGGCCAAGCACGTCTTCCTCGACAAGAAGTCGGCGAGGGTCGACGTCGAGGACGGGTCTGACCTCCTGTTGAACGCCGGGAGAGGCGCGTTCCACCTTACCATGTATGACCAGAGAGGGTACGACACCCTGGCGAAGAAGTTCGCTCGGCTCGACCCCCACGACAGGGCGGGCATCATGAACGACCTCTTCCTTTTGATCCAGGCGGGCGAGGCCGACCCCGACCTCTACCTGAGGTTCGTCGGGCTCTGCGGAGGGACCCCAGATTCCATGACGGTCGAAACGGCCGCCAGCCAGCTCCGAATCCTGGCTTCCATCGCCTGGGACTCGGCCAGACTCCAGGAGGTCTACCCGGCGTTCTTCCCTCCCCTTCTTCAGAAGATAGGAGAAGACCCCCGGCCCGGTGAACCGGCATACGTCGGGGCGACGCGCGAAGCCCTCGCCTCGCTCTACGTCCGACTCGACGACGCCTACGCCGCCAGGCTTGCTCCGAGGTTCGAGAGCTACTTCGATGTCAATCCCGACCTCAGGGGCGCGGTGGCGACCGCCTATGCCCGCACCAACGGCAGACGAGCTCATCCCAGGCTCGTCGAGATGGTGAGAACCCTCCAGGGAGAGGTCGACAGGGCGAAGGTCTGGGGCGCCCTCTGCTCCTTCAAAGAGCCGGAGCTGGTGGCAGAGACCCTGGCTCTGGGGATCAGCGGCGAGGTGAGCAGGTCCGACTCCGCCTACCCGATCCTCTACGCCGCCCTCAACACGGGCGCCCGGGAAGCATATTGGGGGTGGCTCACCACCAACTACGACAAGATCAGGGACTTGTATGCCGGGTCTCAGCAGTTCTACCTGTACATGGGGCTCGTCCTCCCCATCTGCGGGGTGACGCGGGAGGCAGACGTCAGACGGTTCCTCTCTGGGAGGCGCATGAAACAGGGGGGCTCGAGCCTCACGAGGGCCCTCGAGCACCTCGCCATCAATACCAGGCTCCGCAGCAGGCTCCTCTCGAAGTAGCCCCTCCGACTAGGGTTAAGAGCGAGCCGGCAACGACCGAGGCAGATGGATCCCGACGACGCCGCATACAAGAAGAGCGTGAGGAACATGTCCCTGGTCCTGGCCGCGATCGTGATCGCGGTCTTCGTCTCCCTGGCCGTGTCCCCCTACGTCTTCCCGGCGGCCGACACCTTTCAACCATCCGTGTCCTACGACTCCGCCTTCGGGTTCACGCTCCACCTTATGATCAACTCCACCTCGATTCCCCGCGGCGGCGTCATCTCGCTATCCGGGTGGCTGAACAGCTCATCAAGCTCGATCGACAACATCACCGCCTCGGAAGGCTGGGGGGTTGGACCCGGAGGGCTGTGGACCAAGATTTGCACCTCCGGGTGGCCCATCGGCCTGGGGGTCATGGCCGGGCACTTCACCCAGGACAACGCCACCCTCGGGACGCTGATCCCGATACCGCAGCCCCTGTTCCAGTGCCCAGTGCAGGCGGCGACCCCCGGCTACTTCCTCCTCGGCCCCCACTCCTCGAGGGCGCTCGTCGACCTGAACGGGATCCCGCAGTACTGGGTGCTACAGTCGGGCTTCTCACTTTCCACCAGTCAGCTCGCTCCCGGGACATACACCGCGGTCATCGCGGACGAATGGGGGGACGTTGTCACTACGAACTTCGCCGTCTCCTAAGACTCCTTAACTATCGGAACCCGCTTCCCGGCACCGTTGAGAGTGGACCCCTCCCTCATCCACCGGCTCTTCTACCCGCAGGTCCCTCTCGTAATGGGGGCCCAGCACGGGGGACGGGTCTCAGCCATGCCCGTGGTTTCGTACCTCTCGGTCTCAGAAGAGCCCCCCATGGTCGGCGTAGGCTGCGCGCCTGCAGGATTCACGTGTGCCCTCGCCCTGAAGGCGCGGGCCTTCTCCCTCTCTGTCCTCGACAGGTCCCACTCGGACGCCATTGCAAAGCTCGCGACCGTGAGCGGGGCCAAGGTCAAGGACAAGCTCTCGGAGGCGGGGCTCACCCACTCCACAGGGAGGGGCGCGAAGGTCCCCGTGCTGAAGGACGCGCTGGCGACCGTCGAGTGCAGGCTCACCGCGGCCCCGAGGTTCGGGGACCATCTCGTCCTGGTGGGCGAAGTCGTCGCAGCCCGGGCTTCGGACGCGTTCTCCGGCTCCTGGAACTTCAAGGGGTACAGGCCGATGCTGTACACGGGATGGCGGGACGGGCTGACGTTCTACGAAGGTCCCTAGGCGTACGAACGGACCACTTCAGACGAGAACCTGCGCAGGTCAGCGATTATCTCCGAAGCTGCGGGGTGGTTTATCGAGGCGCAGTAGTATTCGAGTCCCGCCAGGGCGTAGGCGTCGATCTGTTTCCGTATCTCGGCGGCCGTGCCTGACACGGCGACCCGCTTCTCGTTGTTCGCCCCCACATACACATCTCTCTTCTTCCTCACGTCCGTCGTCATCCTCATCGAGAGCGTCACCTTCCTCTCGGCCCCCCTGATCCTTGAAGCCCCCGCCGAGAACCCCTCCAGGTCTGGGCCGACCGGGTGCCACCCGTCCCCGAGGCTCACCGCCCTCCTGATCGAGGTGGGCCCGTTCCCGCCTATCCACACCGGGATGTCGCCGTTGACCGGCTTGGGAAGGAAGAGGGCATCCTTGACATGGAAGTGGTCCCCGTCGAAGTCGACCACGTCGTCCTTCCAGAGCTTGCGCATAAGCGCTATGCTCTCGTCCATGACCTTCCCCCTCCTCCTGAAGTCGGCGTTCAGATACCCGAACTCCTTCTCGGCCCACCCGGCGCCGAAGCCGAGGATCACCCTTCCCCCGGAGAGGACGTCCAGGGCGGCCGCCTGTTTGGCGACGAGTATCGGGTTGCGCTGGGGAAGGACCACGCAAGAGGTGCCGACCCTCAGCTTCTCGCAGCGGGACGCTATGTAGGAGAGCAGGGTGAAAGGCTCGATCAGCTGGCCGTAGGGTTCCTTCAGCTCCGAGGGCATTATGATGTGGTCCGTCGCCCAGACGGAGTCGAAGCCTGCTTCCTCGCAGACGGCCGAGATCTCCAGGAGCTCCTGCGGAGCGATCTTGTCTCCATAGTTGGGGAGGATGTAGCCGAACTTCATCTGACGATGTCCCTCGTGGTGGCGAACTTCGTCGCAAGGCTCCCGGTCTTGTTCATCTTCGCCAGGTTGAGCAGCAGCGGCGTGATCATTTCTATGGTGCGGGCTTCGGAGAGCGGCCCGGCGTACAGGGGACGGAGGTTGGGGATGCTCGTCACCAGCGCGGCGGCCTCCTCATACGTCTCCCTCGCATCCGCGGCCACCAGTACGTCCATGGGGACCAAGGTCTCCCTCTCGAAGAAGACTGACGACACGTGGTTGAAGGCGGTCGCCACCCTGGACTCCGGGAGCGCTGCCGCCAGCTCCTGGGCTGCGGACCCTTCGGCCAGAGCGAACTTCAGCAGCCCCTCCTCCGCCTTCAGGGGGTTGATCATAGAAACGGCGACCTTGCCCGACAAGGCCCCGGAGAGCCGGGACGCTTCCCCCATGGCGGAGTAGGGGACTGCGAACACCGCCAGCTCTGCCGCCCTCGAGGCCGCCTCGTAGCCCATCCCCGATGCCCCCTCTATCCTCTTGGCGGCGTCGCGGGCCCTGCGCTCGTCCCTGGACCCGATGATGACCTCGTTCTTCTTCGAAAGGTGCCGTGCCAGCCCAGTCCCCATGGCCCCGGTCCCGCCAAGGATGGCGACCTTCAATCCGCCTCGAGCCTCGCCTGCGGGGACTTCTCTTGGTATTTAGCGAACTTGGCGTCCATGACCTCCTTGATCTTCTCCGCCCTCTTCCACCCGATTCCCTGGGTCAGGGCCAGCTCGCCTGCGGTCAGACTCATCACCCTCCTGGGGGAGCCGTACTTGGACAGCAGCCGTTCGGCGAGCCTCCTCCCCACCCCTGGGAGAGACGACACCAGGTAGAGCTGCTGCTGCGGCACGCCCTTCGCCTTCGGGGGGAGCTCAGACGGCATCCTGGCAAGGGGCTTCGCCCTCGCGTGGGCCAGGAGCTCCGCGATCGCCACGGCCGTCTCCTTCGGGTTCGCGGTGTAGAGCACCCTCAGGCCGTAGGCCATGGTGACGTTGGCTATGGCCCCGTAGAATGACTTCAGGTTCTTCGCGAGCGACTCGACCTCCTTGGAGTCCCCCTCGACGAGAAGGAACGGCTTGGCATAGGCGGCGGAGATCTTCGCGGCCTGATAGAAGATGCGAGAATCATAGACCGAGGAGACCAGGTCCCTGACCGACTTCCTCTCGACCGCGATCTCGGGGTTCAGGACGTAGTCTGCCACCGGCAGCCTGCTGAAGTAGACCCGCACGTTGAGCCTGGAGAGTTCGTCGGGGACTCCGCTCGCCCTCTCCCGCTCGTCGGCCACCACCCGGGCAGGTATCACGGAAACTGGACGGGGAGGACGTAATAAAAGGAGTAAGCGGTGACTGCGAAGATGGCGACGGCCGCGACCGCCACCGCCCTGTCCCTGAGGCTCGCCCTGTACTTTATGAGGGAAGTGGGCCTAGGCACGGCCCCATAGGCCCTGGACTCCATGGCCTCCGCAAGCTCCCCGCTCCTGACCACCGAATTGACGACCAGGGGGATCAGGACGGGGATCATGTTCCTGACCCGCCGGAAGATGTTCCCCTTCTCCAGCTCGAGCCCCCTCGACTTCTGGGCGTCCATTATCTGGATCGTGTCCAGCATCATCACCGGGATGAACCTCACGGCGGTCACGAAGGCGAACACCACGTCCCTTGGGAGCCTGAACGTCTTCATCACCTGTTCCAGCTCGTCGGGGGACGTGGTGATGAAGAACAGGCTGGTCGACACGACGATGGCCACGAACCTGATCGCATAGAGGAAAGACGACTCCAGGTTTCTGGTGAAGGCGAGGTTGATGAGGAAGATTATGGCGGAGAACGAAGCAGTGAGCGCCATCGTGCGCCCCACCCTGCGAAGGACCGTCGCCACCGCGGCCACGGCGACCATGAAGGCTATCACGATGAGAAGCTCGTAGACCGACCGGACGAGAAGCGTCGTGACGAACATGAGCGCGGAGATCAGAAGCTTCACCCTGGGGTCCAGCCTGTGGTACACCGAGTCCCCTCGCCGGAAGACGAATCCGCCGCTCAGCCACATCATGGTCTGAACCCCCCCTCCACCCAGCGCCTCGCTTCGAGCGCATCCACGAATGGCTCCGGGGGCTTCGAGCTGAGGGCCCTGTGGAACTCCACAAGCTGGGGCTGGGCCACCCTGGCGGAGGCGAGCAGCGCCTCGTCCTGCATCATCTTCGGCGCCGGCCCGTCTCCCACGACCTTCCCTGACTTCATCACCACGACCCTGGGCTGGACGGGCCAGAGGAACTCGATGTCGTGAGACACGACGACGACCGTCTTCTCGGCTGACTTCAGCATCTTGATCGTCCCTGCGAGCTTCTCCTTCTGCAGCGCGTCCTGCCCCACGGTCGGCTCGTCGAGGATCACCACGTCGGGGTCCCAGGCTAGTATGCAGGCTAGGGTCAGCCTCTTCTTCTCCCCGCCGCTCAGGACGAGCGGAGACGACTTCCTGTACTCCTCGAGTCCGAAGAGCTCCAGGCCCCAGGCGACGCGGTTGCGGACCACCTCCGGCGGGAAACCGAAGTTCCTGAGCGCGAAGGACATCTCCTCTTCCACGCTCTCAGAGAAGAGCTGGTGGTCGGGGTTCTGGAACGCGACCCCCACCTTCCTCGAGAGCCGGGCGGTGCTCGTCGACTTCGTGTCTTGGCCGTCCACCAGCACCCTGCCTGAAGCAGGCTTCAGCAGGCCGGTCACGTGCTTGACCAGGGTCGTCTTCCCCGCGCCGTTCTCGCCGACGAGCGCGACGGTCTCGCCCGGCTCGATCCTCAGGGTGACCCCGTCGAGGGCCTTCACCCCGTTCTGGTGCACGAAGGTCACGTCCTGGAACTCGATCATCTCTGCCTCTCCTCCAGCTCTCTTGCGAGCTCCGCCGGGCTCAGCAGCTGCCCGCTCGTGGCGAGCCCATCGTGCGCCAGCATCTTCTGCAGCTTCGTCACCGAAGGGGCCGCGACCCCGTAGCGCTCTGCCTCTTCCCCGAAAAGGACGTCTCTTGGGGTCCCCTCGAGGACCTTCTTCCCCTCGCTCATCACCACGAGCCTGTCCGCGACTTTCACGAGCAGGTCTAGGCGGTGCTCGACCACGACGAAGGTCGTCCCCAACTCCTTCCTCAACCCCGCGACGAGGGCCACCAGGTCCCCGGCGGTCTTGGGGTCGAGCAGGGACGTGGGCTCGTCGAGTATGACCAGCCTCGGCCTCATCGCAAGGACCCCCGCCAGTGCGACCCTCTGCTTCTGGCCGTCGGAGAGCTCGTGCGGGGCCCTCTGCGCAAGGCCTGCAATCCCGAGCAGCCGGAGGGCCTCGTCCACCCGGCCGCGCATCTCTTCCCTCGGGACCCCGATGTTCTCGAGGCCGAAGGCGACGTCCCTCTCGACAGTGAACATGAAGATCTGGTTCTCGGGGTTCTGGAACAGGAACCCGACCTTCTGGGAGAGGTCGCGCATGTCGGTGCCCTTCACGCTCGCCCCGGCGACCTTCACCTCGCCCGCGTAGTCTCCGCTGTACATGTGAGGGATCAGCCCGTTGACCGCCCTGAGGAGGGTGCTCTTGCCGCACCCGGACGGCCCTGCCAGGACGACGATTTCCCCCTCAGGGACATGGAGGTCGAAGTGCGACACAGCCTCCTTCGGGGCCTCGGGGTAGCGGAAGCTCAGCCCCTCGATGTCCAGTATGTTCGTCAGCTCCGACCACCCTCCGGTCTCAGGGCGCCCGGTTCTCCCCCGGACTGGCGATGGCTCCTGACCTGGCCAGGACCGCCCGTCTGATGCCATATGCCGCGGGGATGACATAGAGCGCCACGGTGGCGTTGAAGACGGCGATCAGGACCAGGAGCCCAGGCACCTCGGCCTGGGTCACACCGAAGCTGCCGAACCCTACCGGGTACGGCTGCGCGAGGACGAGCCCGTTGACCACGGTCATCACCGCAGTCCGCACCAAAGCTCCGAGGGCGGTCGCCGCGACGACGAGGAGCGCAGTGTTCCGCCCCCGGGCGAGGCGCTGCGCAGCCAGGACCCCGGCGAACATGGAGACCTCGGCGATCAGGTTGTAGATCGGCCCCGTGGGCAGGCCCCCCGGGTTGATGAACTCCAGCGCCACCCCATTCAGAGCCGCGACGGCGACCCCTCCACCGAAGCCGAGGTACAGCATCGCGACCAGCACCGGCACCTCCCAGACACCGTAGAGGAGGAACCCTGCGTAGGGTGCGGGGATCGACGGCCCGTTGAGGACGACGGCGAGGGCGGTGAAGAGCGCCACCAGGCTCACCCACCTCGTTCTTCTCATGGAGCCGCCGACCCCGGTATTCTTTTAACGCTTTGGTAGCTACCAGGTAACTTGTAGATGGTGAAAGCGAAGCCGAGCGCCGAGATGCTGACTACCCTGCTGCACCTGGTCAGGCTGGGGGCCGTACGGTCGTTCTCGGTGGTGTCGTCGGGGAGGCTCGGAGACTCGCTCGGGGTCAGCCAGCAGGCCGCGTCCCTCAGGCTCAGGGGGCTCGAAGCCGCCGGCCTCGTCGAGAGGGCCCAGTCGGGGCGGAGCCTTGCGGTGAGGCTGACGGACGCCGGCCTCGACCTGGTCGAAGCCTTCATGGCAGACACTGCGGCCAACCTCGAGAAGGGCAGGAGCACCCTCGTCTTCAGAGGCACCCTCTTCACCGGGATGAAGGAGGGCGGCTACTACGTCTCGCTCGAGGGGTACGCGGGGGGCTTCTCAGGGGCTCTCGGCTTCAAGCCGTTCCCCGGGACCCTCAATCTGAGGCTGACAAACCAGGCGATGATCGACCAGCGCCGGAGGCTCGACCTGATGAAAGGCATCGAGATCCCCGGGTTCAACGACGCGAGGAGGTCGTTCGGACCGGTCAAGTGCTTCAGGGCGAAGGTCGCCGGCAGGCTCCCCGGCGCCGCACTCGCCATCGACAGGACGCACTACGACAGCTCCGTGCTGGAAGTAATCAGCCCGGTCAACATCAGACGGGCTCTCGCCCTGAAGGATGGCGATGAGTGCTCGGTCACCGTCTACCTGGGCGAAGGTTGGGCGCGTCGACGGTGAATGAGACGACGTCCCCGTCCTTGAGGCCGAGCTTTCCTCTGAGATACGTCGGCGATATCAGCTCCGCCACCGTGTCGTTATAGAAAGTCACGTCGATGAAGAGCAGCGTCACCCGCTCCCCCCTCAGCTCACCATCGAAGCAGACCAGAGAGCTGAACGACTCTCCCCCCAGAGAGAACCCACCTACCTTCGTCCCGTCGCCCGACCTAAGCTCCTTCAGCTGCCGGACCATATCCTCCTCTTCCAACTTGAGGTTCAGCGTCCCAGGGTACGGGGTGTACCCCAGGCGCTCCCTGAACCTCCTCTGGTACTCAGGGTGCCCCACGTAGTATCTCCCCTTCCCCATCCCGCTGAACACCCTCCCCGTGACCGTCAGTCTCAACGCGAGGGCGCCGGCCGGGGGGACGATAAAAAGGGCGATTGGCTTATCTAGAATGCCCGCCACGACGGCTCCCGGCTTGGCCAAACAGGAGATACTGATACTGGTGGACGACAACGACAACCAGATTGGCACAGACACTCGCGAGAACTGCCACGCGGGGAAAGGAAAGCGCCACAGGGCATACACCGCCTTCATCTTTCACAAGGGCAAGATGGTGCTGCAGCAGCGGAGCTCCAAGAAGCTGCTCTGGCCGGGGGCCTGGGACGTCTCCTTCACCAGCCACGTCTATCCGGGCGAGACGTACCAGCAGGCAGCTTCGCGCAGGGCCCTTGAGGAGCTAGGCGCTAAAGTGGGCCCCTTGTCCGACGTCCACTCCTTCGTCTACTTCGCGCCCCAGGGGGCGAACGCGGAGAACGAGTTCTGTCGCGTCCTCGTGGGCGACTTCGACGGGAATGTCACCCCTAACCGCGACGAGATGATGGCCGTGAAGTGGGCTCGCGTCGCCGAGGTGGCAGGCGACCTCCGGGCGCATCCCGACTCCTACACCCCTTGGTTCAGGCTGTCGTTCGAGGGTTTCCTCAAGAGCGAGGCTTCGCGCCGCTATTCTTAGTCGATCTTCTTCAGTTCGCTCAGCAGCTCTTCGACCCTCTTCAGGGTCGCGGACATCGTCTCATCCTCGCCCGCCGACGTCGAAAACGAAGCCGCGGTCGAGTGGCCCCCGCCGTGCCCCCCCAGCCTCTTGGCCATCTCCTCCGCCACCTGGGTCCCGAGCTTGACCCCGGCCAGATCCATGAAGCGCTGGGTCGCCCTCAGACTCACCCTCGTCTCGCCCTCGGTCTCCCCGGCGACCAGAGCCAGGTCAGCCCCGAGATACACTAGGGACCTGGCGACGTGGGCCTGGAAGGAGCCGACGAGGCTAGTGGCCACCACCCACCTCCCGGCCCTGTAGATCTTGATCCTCTGCGCCCCCTTCAGCTTCGCCATCACCTCACCGATGTCCGGTTCGCCCCTCAGGTCCTTCCTCGCCGACGCCAGGTCTGCGCCGAGCCCGATGAGGCTGACCGCCGCCCTCAGCCCGCCCTCGCCCGCGATGGCGAGGTGCGAAGAGTCGAAGAGGATCGCCTCTAGGAGCGCCTGGGACGTCATGCTGTCCGGTTTGACCCCCTTGGCTTCGAAGAGCGAGTATACGACCTCTGCCGCGGAGGTGGCCGACTCGTCCACCAGCACCCTGTCGTACAGCCCCGAGCTCCTGAGGGGGTGGTGGTCCACCAGGACCTTGACCCCGCCCGCACCGGCGAGCCTCTCCTTCCATTCGTTCAGGAGCTCCTCGTCCCCCACGTCGACGGCCACATAGACGTCGTAGTCCTTGGCGGTCCCGCCGCTCGCGATCTTGTGGGAGAACTTCGAGCTCAGCTTCGTGGTGAGGGTGGTCATCCCCCCTGGGGTCACTATCTCCACCTCGCAGTCTGGCGCCAGCGCCCTGAACAGCGACGAAAGGGCGTAGGCTGAGAGGTATGCGTCTGCATCCGCGTTCCTGTGACAGATCACCGCCGCCCTGCCGAGGCGTTCGGTCTCTAAGAACGGAAATGCCTTCAGGTCCGATTCATTGGCCAAGTGTCGCCACGGGTCACGCGTCGCCGGGCGGCTGAGCCGGCTGCGGCCTGCTCTTCACAGACTCGTCGATCTTGGTCTGCAGGTCCTTGAGGCTCTCCCTGAACCTTGACTCCTGCTTCGCCAGGACCATCTTCCTCGTGTTGGCGAGCTCCTTCTTCTCGTTGAGCTCCTTCACCACCTCATCCTTCTTCACCCTGACGAGCAGATTCCCTGCGAATTTGTAGACCGCCTCCGAGTCAGACGCTTTGACCAGTTCCTCGAGGGCCTTCTCAGTCTCGCTCAGCTCCAGCTCCACCTGTTGCTTCTGCGCGAGCACGGCCTGCAGGTTCTGCTGGGCCTGGTCGTACCTCGCGAGCTGCTCCCTGAGAAGAGGCGGTAGCTCCGGCTGGCTCAATCTTAGAATTCGCGACTCTGGTCTCTACTTAAAGCCTTTCGAGTTTCAGGCTGCCGTCTTATTGTTTCAAGGACCCCCTTCGCCCTGTCGGCGACCTCTTCGGGGCGTTCCCCTTCGATTCTCAACTCGCAGTTTCCCCGGCGGAAGGTCGCGGACGGAATGGCCTCTTTGATCTTGGCTCTGAGATCCTTGTCCGCCCTGAAGACTAACTTCAGCGCCACGGACTCTACGGGCCTATCTTGCCTTCGCCTGGGCGAGGTCAAAGGCGCCGCCGGCCACCGTATAGCCGCATGACTTGCACTTCCAGATGCCGGACGACGTCCTGCTCAGCCTCATGCTCGAACACGCGGGGCACTCTCTGGCGGCCTTCAGCGTGCGGAAGACTCTAGCGTACCTCTTCCTGAGCGTACCGCCGTACTTCGCGCCTAGGCCCTTTACGTTCTCTCTGGCCTTCGGCACTACTTCGTCGCCTCTATGATCTTGGCCCGGATCTCTTTCCCGAGTCTGATGGACGTGTCCACGGCCTGGAGCACCTGGGCGGGGGTTATGCTGTCCGCCTCTCCCTTCTGGGAGGCACAGACGTTGCCGCCGTCCTCGGTCGTGATGGTTATCCTCATGTCCATGGATGCTTCTTCCTCGGTGTTGGGGTCGACAACGACCCTGTCGCCGATCCTGGCGAAGGTCACGGAGACCGGGGTCTTCTCGACCGGGACTGGCACCAGCTGGTCGGTGGCCACTGCCTTGTCGTCCTTGACCACGTACTTCTTCATGGTCGCGGTCCTGAGCGCGGCGACGACCGCGTAGCTCGTCGCGTCGAAGAGGTTCCCGTCGACGTTCATGATGTTACAGTCAACGAACACGGCGATGACCGTCTTGCCGCTCACAAGGTTGAGCTTCCCGAGGTCAACCATCTTGGACTCTCGTATCCCCCTGTCGACCACCCTGGCGAGCTCTATGGCCTCCTCGCTGGGGGGCCCCGGCTCGGCGAAGGGCGACGACAGCGGGAGTATCTCAGCGTTGACCATCAGGATCCCCTTGTCAGGCGTGTCCGGGAACGGTATCCCGGTGGCTATCTTGACCCCTGCGATGACCTGGGTGTTCCCCAGGAACACCCTGGCGGACCCGTTCGCCTTCGGGATGACTCCTGTCTCTATCTTCAGCTCCCTGTGCTGGTCAAAGGCGCGGTCGTCCATGCGCTTCCCCGCCGCCAGCATCTGCACCATCTGCGCCTTGCGGATGGTCTCCACCACGTAATTCTTCTTCATCGACATCTACTCGGCCCCCTCCTCGACTTCCGACGTCGTCGCTTCGCCGCCGAAGAACCTGCTGTTGAGCGCGGCCCGCTGCATCGCGTTGACCTGCCTCCCCTTCTCTATTGCCAGCTCGAACGCCTTCTGGAACTGCTCTCTGGTGTAGATCCCGTCGACCTGGAGCAGCGTCACCTTGCCCAGGGTGGGCATTATCGCCACCGGCATGTCTCCGCTCCCTTCCTTGTCCTCCGTGTCGTCGAGGTCCGCGACTACCTGGTCGTTCACGATGCCGCACGAGCATCCGACCACCAAGTCCCTCATGTTGATACCGGCGTCGGCCAGCGCCAGCGAGGCCGCGGTTATGCCCGCAACCCTGGACCCGCCGTCCGACTGGAGCACTTCGACCCAGACCTCTATAGCCGTCCTGGGGTAGTCCTCGACGATGACCGCCGGCTGGAGCGCCTCTCTGATGACTTTGGATATCTCGATCTCTCTCCTCGACGGGGCCGGGTTCTTCCTTTCGTCCACCGAGAACGGCGCCATGTGGTACCGGCACCTAAGAAGGGCCCTGTCGGAGAGCACCTGGTGCTTCGGGTGCACTTCCTTCGGCCCGTACACGGCAGCCATTATCTTGTTCTTGCCCCACTCGATGTAAGCCGAACCGTCGGCGTTCTTCATCAGCCCCACCTGTATGCTGATGGGCCTCAGCTCGTCCCACTTCCTGCCGTCCCGCCTCTTGCCTGCCTCGTCGATGAGCTTGGTCTTGCCTTCACCCAACTTGGGTCCCTCCCAGATACGCGTCCACCCTCGTCATCAGGTCGGCCGCGTGGGTCTCCTCTTCCACGATCTTGACCGCCTTCGCCGCCCTGACCACACCTTCGGGGGTGCCGTTGATCACGACGGACCCGTTCTGGCCCACCCTGATGTCGCATCCCGTCTTTTCGCTGATTAAGTTGATCATCGAACCTCTCTTCCCAATTAGTCGGGGCACCTTCGTTGGTGATATCTTAACGATTTCCCCCGAGTCGATTTTACCGTAGCCTTCGCCCCTGATGCTGAGCTGTGGGTCCCTGGACCTCTCGAACGACTCGATCCGGCACCCGATGATGTCGCCGACCCTGAACTTGCTCGAAAGGTCGTGGGTCGAGGGCGAGAACTCGCGTCCGAAGACGAAGGATGCTGGAAGGAACCCGTCGAAGCACGAGTTGATGTCGATGACCCAGCCGAACCCGTTGATGTCGACCACCTTGCCTATCACCTCGTCGTCGGTCCGGGGCAGATACGGCCCGGTGAGAGGGTTGAGCTTGACCCCGTCCCCGCCGACCTCGGCGAGCCCCACCCTGAGGGCGATGAGCTCGTCTCCCCGCTTCTCGATGTAGCTCCCGTACCTGAGGTTCCCCTTGGCTATGACGTCCCCGGGAATCACCTGTTTTCTTTGTATCATTGGCATTTCTATTTCACCACTGTAACCTGCGCGGCGCCCTTCGTCGTCGAGCCCAGGCGGTCCAGCAGTCCGGGCTGTCCGCCAGCCGGTATTTCTACTATTGCGGACAGGGTACCGTCTGCGAGCCAGTCTTCCTTGACTATCTCTCCGTAGGTCTTCAGCACCCCTATGGTCTGCCCTGAGTACTGCGCCGACACCTTCACCTGCAGCCTGATCTTCTCAGACTTCAACGGTAGAATGGTCCTCAGCGCGTCGACCACCGCCTTCATCTGCTCGTTGGGGTCCTGGAAGGGGTCGACGGACACCCTCGCCTCCTGCATCGCCTGGTCTATCCTAGTCGGAGGGTGAGGCAGCAGTGTCCTGGGGTCGACGAAGTTCTTCGAGATGGCGGCTATGATCGCCTTCCTCTTCTCGTCGGTCAGCTTCTTCCTCTGCTCCTGGGTGAGGTTGAGCTCGCCCCTCTTCAGCACTTCAAGTGCAGCCTTGGCGTGGTCGTCCGTCCCGAAGTGTAGCTTCAGCTTCTCGCTGGTTGCCCTGAGGCCCTTCCGCGAGTCCGAGTAGACTTCGTCGATGGCGATGACGGCTGAAGCCTCGACGTTCCTCCCCTGCCTGAAGGCTAGCGCCGAGTCGGGGTTTACGAGTATCTCAAAGTGCTCTCCGGCGATCGTGAGCTTGACCGTCGTGAACTTCGAAGATTCATGGGTCCTGGGCTTGAAGTCGCCGCCTCCGTGACCGAACCCGCCGCTCATTGGAGCCCGCGCTTCTAGGAGCTCTTGGCCGGCGGCTTGTCTGACTTGGTCTTGGCACCGGACGCTCTCTTGCCTACCTCTTGCTCCCCGAGGCGCCTCCACTTCTTGGTGTCGGCCTCCACGACCGCGACCTTGATGTGAGACGTCCCCGTCTTGTCTTCGCTGACGAGGTAGATGCATTCGATGGCAAGCGTAACAGCGTCGTCTAGGTTGAGGTCGCCCGAGTAGTTCTTCTCCAGGTAGTCGTTCACCTGGTCGCTCCCCTGTCCGATGGCGATGGCGTGGAATCCAGAGTACGTCCCTGTCGGGTCCGCGAGATAAACGACCGGACCGGCGTCGACCCCCGCGATGATCAGAGACACGCCGAAGGGCCTTACGCCCGCGTACTGCGTGTACTGCTGGTTCATGTCAGCGATGCGCTTCGCGATCGCCTCGACGTCGACCGGCTCATCGTAGATGAGCCTGTTGCTCTGTGCCAGCACTCTCGCGCTGTCGACTTGGATCCTCGCGTCCGGGATGTACCCCGCGCCCACCGCGCCCACGTGGTCGTCGATTTGGAACATCTTGACCACGGACTCGGTGCTCTGGAGCTTCTTCTGTTTCTCCTCGACGGCCAGCACCACGCCTTCCTTGGTCCTGATGCCAACCGCAAGGTTCCCTCTCCTCACCGTCTCGAGGGCGTACTCAACCTGATACAACCTGCCGTCGGGCGAGAATATTGTAATCGCCCTGTCGTATCCTGCCGAAGGTGCAAACATTTTCTTTGCCTTGCTCCTTTTTTGCCAACGTTTTCCGTGGCCTTTTAAACTGTTCTGAGGTCCAGAGGCAGTCCCCGAAAGTTCTTATCGAGAAAGCCCCCCGGGCCGCTGTTGCCCAAGGTCCTTGTGGTTAACAACTATCCTTCCCGCGAGCGGGTGGTCCGCCTCGAGGCCTGCTTCGAGGGGAACGGCGCCTCAGTCACCCCTGCGGAGTGGGACGACGTCTCCGCGTCCAAGTTCGGCGGTTTCGACGGCGTGGTGCTGTCAGGCTCCCCCGACATGATGAGCGAGGCGAAGACACAGGCGAAGTTCGGGGCCGAAGCGGAGGCGCTGCGGGACTCGGAGGTCCCCGTCCTCGGGGTCTGCTTCGGGCACCAGCTCATGGCCCACGCCTTCGGGGCCCAGGTCGTGAAGGACAAGCAGCACGTGCTGGGCATGGTGGAGACCACGGTCCTGAAGAATGACCCTCTCTTCCGGGGCCTCCCGGCTTCCCTCATGCTGCTCGAGTCAAGGTACGAAGTGGTGAAGTCGCTCCCGGGCGAATTCTCGCTCCTCGCAAAGAGCGCGACCAGCGGTATCGCCACCATGAAGCATAGGAAGAGGCCCCTCTACGGGGTCCAGTTCCACCCCGAGCGCTTCACAGCGGAGAACCCTGAAGGGGACAAGGTCGTCGGCAACTTCGTCGGACTCCTGAAGTAGGCGGCCAGCCCATGCCGGTCCAGAAGGTAATCTTCCACAAGGCGGTCGTTGACAGCCTCTTCACCTACTCGGCCATGGCCTACCCTAACGAGGGGATACTGCTCCTCAGGGGCAAGTCGAAGAAGGGGGTCGTCGAAGTGACGGGGGTGGTCGTCCCCCCGCTGGCGGACCACGGTGCCGCATTCTCATCTTTCAACTGGTGGATGCTCCCCATCGACCTCTCATACCTGGGGGTGGCCCACTCTCACCCGTCGGGGAACCACAACCCCTCACACCAAGACCTGCTTCACGCCACGGGGAGGATCATGGTGATAATGGGGTACCCCTACGCGACCGTCGACAACCTGGGGGTCTACGACCACAACGGGAACAGGGTCCCGTTTGAGGTGAAGTGAGCCCCCAGCCGCATGAGACGCTAAGGCTTATATCGTCTCATTGAAAGGACTTGTCTCATGTCACAGTACACCAAAGGGCAGAGCTGGGGTGCACTGAAGAAGGCCTGGCGCGGCTACAAGGTGGCCAAGGTCCAGAAGAACACGGAAGACATGAAGAAGTACGCCGAGCGCATCAGGACCCTTCAGAGCGAGCTCGGGCTCGTCCAGGCAAAGTTCCCTGAGCTAGGTCTCAACTAGACCCAGCTCTTCCTCCTTTTACTTCACCAGCTCGGAGTGGTTGGTTATGATCTGGTTCCTCAGGTCCTGGGCCTGCTGGAGCGTGAAGTCGGGCTCGGCCGAGACGAGCACCAGCTTGTCGCCCAGGTAGAACGTCATTATGTTCAGCCTTTCTCTCTTGTTGAAGGTGAACTGGTTCTTCCCGAAGTAGCGGTCCCAGGTCTTATCGTTGCTGATCTGTATCGTTATGCCGGCTATGAGCCTGATGTCCTCGCTCTGCGGCTCGAGAGAGGGGATCCCCTTCTTCATGCCGCCGGCGACCTGCCTCCCTGACTGGTCGAGGATCTGAGCGGAGCGTACCCTTCTGTCGAACTTGAAGATCTCTGTGATGATCTTGTCCCACTGGACTGCCAGCATTACGATTCACCTAGGTGCATACGGTGAGATATAAGGCAAACCCCGAGGACGATGTTGGAACCGCTTCATTGGGCGCCGTATGGTCGAAGAATCTGAGAAAGGGGCTGGGAGGCGAGGACGAGTAGTGAAAGCATACCAGTAAGTTTTATGAACTCCCATTCTTCCCGTGCCTTGTCGTCGTCATTGCCAGTGACTATCTCTCCCGATTTGACCTCCTTGGTCCTCAGAGTTGCCGTGGGGGGTGCGCTGCTACCGCACGGATGGGCTAAGGTGAAGGGTGGCTGGGGCAAGCAGTCCGGAGAATGGATCAAGACTATGGGCGTCCCACCTATCGCCGCTAGGGTCGTCACTCTCCTGGAGTTCTTTGGGGGGATTTTCCTCATTGCGGGGTTCTTGGTCCCGCTTGTCGCCGCCTTCCTCATCGTGCAGTTCGCTTCGATAGTTGTGATGAAGATGTCAAAGATGAAGGCCGGGTTCATGGCCGCAGGGGGAAAGCCCGGTTATGAGATCGACGTCATCTACCTGGTCCTGTCTCTAGCCATCCTGCTGCTGGGCGCGGGCGCCTTCTCGCTCGATGCGCTTCTCGGGATAGCATAGAGCGCACCTGCCGCCGGCTGTTTTGGTCGAATCGAGATTACGGACTTGTTGATACTGTTTGACTCAGGCTCTGAAGTGGCGTGATAGGGCGTATCAATGCCAGCTATGGTCCTCGAAATAGCAACAGTCCTTCTTGGCGCGAGCGTGGGCGCGGTAGTCGTGATCTACGCGGCGGCAAGGGGCTATCTTGGACACAAGAAGAAGGCGGCCGCTCCAGTAACCTCCATAGACACTTACGCTACGAAGGCGGAGCAGGCAGAGGTCCCAGCCACGGAGGCACCTGCCGTGGCGGAGCCTGCTCCGTCCCCTGCATCAGAGCCATCGCCAGTCACGGAGACCGCCACTTCACCAGCACCAGCGCTGTACGAAACGGTCCAGCCCGCACCTGCGCCTGTGACCTTCTCAGCGCCGTCGTCCGCATCCTTCGGGGCCCCGACGTTGGCTAAGAAGCCGACCCGGACCTACAGGAGAAGGACAGCTCCGGTAAGGAGCGCTGCCGGTGTCAAGAAGACCCTGGCCAAGCCGAAGAAGCGCTAAGCGAGAAACACAAAGCGTGAGCGTGGGTTCATAAACCCACACTCCTCCTCTTTTGACGCAATTTTGGAATCCGAGCCGATGGTAGGTCTCCACGTGTCTGCCGCTGGGTCGCCGGACCTCGCGTTCGACCGGGCCAGGGAGATCGGGGCCAACACCTTCCAGATCTTCACGAGGAACCCCAACCAGTGGAAGTTCAAACCTATACCCGACGAGGCCGTCGCCGCCTTCAGGCAGAAGAGGAAGGAGACGGGGTTCCGACGCGTCGTCGACCACATGCCGTACCTGCCCAACCTTGCGTCCCCCGAGAAGTCGACGATGAAGATAAGCAGGTTCACTCTGGACGAGGAGCTGAAGCGCTGCGACGCCCTGGGAATAGACTATCTGGTCGTCCATCTGGGGAGCCACCTGGGCAAAGGCGCGGCGGTGGGGATAGGGAACATCGCGGCCGCATGCAAGGAAGCCCTCTCCAGGAGCGACGGGTCCGCCACAATCCTGCTGGAGAACATGGCGGGCCAGAAGAACTGCGTCGGGGCGAGGTTCGAAGAGATCCGCGCCATCCTCGACAGGGTGGACGAGAGCCGCCGCGTCGGCGTCTGCCTCGACACGTGCCACGTGTTCGCCGCCGGATTCGACCTGGCGAGCGAAGAGGCGGTCACGGGGACCCTCGGGCTCTTCGACGACATCGTCGGGCTGGACCGGCTGAAGGCGGTGCATCTCAACGACTCGAAGGGAGCCCTGGGAAGCAGGCTTGACAGGCACGAGAACATAGGCGAAGGCAAGATAGGCCGCAACGGTATCAGGGCATTCCTGCGTCATCCGGGGATTGGCGAACGGCCTATCATCATGGAGACCCCCTACGAGGACTACAAGACAATGGGGAAGAGCGTCAGGCTCGTCCGTTCCTTCATGGGGTAGCTCGATTCAGTCAAATACGGGAGATGATGCGATGGCTGGCGCGGGCCCGTAGCTTAGATCCAGAGATGGAGAGGACTCAGGTAGAGCATCGGGCTTTTAACCCGAGGGTCAGCGAAGGCCCCTAAACGGGTTCGATTCCCGTCGGGCCCGCAGAGCTTGATTTGAGCTCCGTCTAGCCGGATGAACCCGATTTGAGATTTCCTGGTGGCATCGACTTCGGATTCGAACCGTAGAGGGTGATCTGCACCGACGCTCTATGTAGATTAGCGCGCGTGGGGTCCCAATAGTCCTATCTCTTTCGCCAGACTACCAACAGAAAGCCATAGTCGAACTCGTTCAATTTCAGCAGGTGCCCGTATTTGCGCTTCCATGTCCCATTCCCCAGTTCCAGCGCAAGCCGACGCATTCCCTTGGCGCGCTCATCGGGAGGAATCAGGCTGAGGATCGAGAGATTCCGCCACACACTTTCTCTGAGCACTTCGCTCGGTCTTCTCCAGTATGCACCATCGGACCCATCCATGCAGTCCCAAGGAACTGGGACGGGAACGAAGTCAACTGACCCACCCAAGACCTTCTTGTAGATGCCGAGAGGAACGAAGCGCCTCGACGCAAGTTCCCTGCTGGCAGGAAAGTAATCGCCAAGCAACCAGGATTTGGAAATCTTCGCTTGATCCCACGCGAAGATGACTATCCGGTCCTTGACTACTCGTCGCATTTCCCGAAGCCCTTGGACTCGGTCTGTCCAATGATGAATCGTGTTCACTCCCATTGCGGCGTCGAACGATTCATCTGGAAATGGAAGGTACTCGACCACAGCTCTCAATCCTTCGAAAGGCCCCGTCCTTTGTTTCATCATCACTGAGGAGGGTTCTACTGAGATTACGTGGCGGCCCTCTGGCTCATATGAACCTGTCCCAGCTCCCACGTTCAGGACCCGACCACAGCCCTCAAGTGCACTGGTTATCTTTGCCAGGATTCGGGGGTCGGTTAGGCGGGTTCTCGAGTAGGAGGAGCCGATTTGGTCATACAGAGCCATATTTTACGACGGTAAAATACTGATAAATATGTGATTCGTCATCTATGAAACGACATCTTGTGAATGGAATCCATCGGCAGGGTGGTTCAATTCCATTTCTGACCGGGCATTGCCAGCGGGTCCTGTCGGGCCCGTATCCTCCCCGCTTGAGGCTACAGCCATTATATGCACATGAAGACCGCAAAAGGCTAGAAGGATGTCATCTTCGCCGAAACCACAGTGGGATTTAATTATCCCAACCTGATATTTGAGCGACGATGGCGACAACCCTTGAGAAGGAGTTGAAGTTGATTCGTGAACGCCTCGACTCCATCGAAGATGCCCTGGGAGAGGAAATGTCCGACGACGACAAGAAAGCCAGAGCTGAAGCGATCAGGGAGCACAGGGAGGGCAAGACCATCCCCTTCGTCAGGAAGCACAATCATTGAAGGTTTACCTGTCTACGAGAGCAAGAAAGGGGTTGGACAGGGCACCTACAGATGTCAAGAACCGGCTTGAATCAGTCATCTCTGAACTCTTTTCGACGCCATACCCGGCCGGTTGCAAGAAGCTCAAGGGCGCGCCAGACTCGTACCGGCTCAGAGTGGGAGACTATCGGATACTGTATTCGATTCTGTCCCGCGATGAGATACTCGTGTTTAAGATTGCACCAAGGGGCTCTGCCTACGATTAGCGATAGGGAGACACCCGACAAGGGTGAGGCTGGCAGAGACTGCATTGGTAACGGGTTCGATTCCTTCGCGTCAGGAACCCGTCCATTTCGATACCATTTCTAGCTGCGATTTTGCACCGGTTCCCGTCGGGCCCGCGTTATGATTCATCCAATCTACTAAGCGAGTCCCATGTTGGACTCGAACTCGTTCCTAGTGAATCCCAGGTACGTTCGACCGCATGAGCATGTGGAATCGCGGAGGCGACAACCAGGTTTCAGGATTTCATGTAGGCCGGAATTTCTCCGCAATCTGATGGAGGGGGGTCTAGCTTCCCTCTTGAACTTCGAAGGTTTCCTGCGGCAAAAGGCCATGAGCCTCCTTGTGGGCTTTGGCAATGGCCTCCTTGTTCGGCGCAGTGGAGAGGCAGAATATGGTTCCTTCTTTCTCATCGAGCCAGTATTTCTGGAAGTTGACGCCATACTTCCCCTGCACCTTCAGGTCCTTCGCATGTGCCTCGGCGACGTCCTTCAGCTTGACCCCTTTCATGTTCTTGTGTATATCCAAGTAGCGAGGCACATCACAGTTCCAGCGGTTGGGTTTATTATGACTTCTGGTCGGACGAGACCATTGTGCTTCCTTTCGGAATCAGATTAGGCTGGTCTGTGGTCTCCGGGATTCACGACCGGAATCGTTTCTTGAGTCGATTCTGCTTTTTGCGCAAATGGTGAATCGAATGCCCAGGCGACAGGATTCGCTTAGTCTTCAAGAGATTCCCGTAGGACCCGCGGAGTTCAAAGCGAGCTCTGTTAATCCGAATCAACTTGAATCAAGCCTTTTCGAGCGAAAAAGGAACCCTGGGTGGGAGTCCCGGCGACAGAAGATTACTTTCGCTGAAGATACAGGTTTTCCTAGGACAAATAGGATTGGGCCCCCGGCTCTCAAATTCGCCGGGGGGTGGAGGGGGTGAGTTGGGAGTTGCTAGCCGAGGGGCTGAACTCCGAAGATGATGACGACGCCGGTGTTGATTTCGTACGGATTGGACGCTGTCGGGTTGATTGGAAGGAAGTCGCCCGCGGATTCGCCGGCAACTATGCCGACGGTGCTCTTGAATGGTGTGAATCCAGCCTGGTTGCTGTATGTGGGGTCGTAGGCAACGAGTATCAGGACCCAGGGGGCAACCATTTCTCCTGCAGTCCCACTACTACCGAAACCTGGCGAGCCTGCGAGTACATGGTCGTGATACGGGAGGTTATTTAGGAAACCTCCGTGGAAGCATGGATTGCAAAGAGGTTGGTACCCTGAGGGAAGACTCACCGGGTCACAGTTCGACGGGTTCGTGATGTCGCATCCACCCAGCTGAGAAGTGGGAAGCACGAACGATCCGAATGCCGCCGTGGGAGATGCTGAAGCAAAGTAGGCGGCGATGTAGATTGGCTCGGCTGCAGTGAGCAGACCCGGACTAGGATTCGCTATGATCTTCGCGATGAAGATACAATACAGTTGTCCGTTGGCGTAGGCAGTTTCTGCGCAGGGTCCTGCCGCTCTTGCCGCAGGGGCAATGGCCGAGAGAAGGCTAAGCATCAGAAGCATGGTGATTCCGAAGGCGATTGCTGCTTTCGTTTTGATCATTTTCACTTGAGTATCTCACCTCCTGCACTCTGGTGCAAACCCCGACTTCGATCGGCTCAGCTACCCTCTAGCACTTCGTAGGTTTCGTCCGGGAGCAGGCCGTGGGCATCTGCATGTGCCTTTCTAGGTGCGTCCCTGTCTGGCGCCTCTGAGAGACAGAAGACCTTCCCCTGGCTCTCGTCCACCCAGAACTTCAGGAACTTCACCCCATGCCTGTTCTGTACTTTGAGGTCTTTGGCATGGGCTTGGGCCACATCCGAGAGCTTGACCCCCTTCAGGCCGCTGTGCACGTCGATGTATCGAGGCATGACACGCTCTATTCCTGCATGATTGGAAAAGCCTAACGGCACAAATAGTGCAAAACGTCCACCTAAGGCGTGAATACGTCAAATTCGAGGCACCCGCCCAGCGAGGTTGTGAAAGAAATCATCGAAAGAGATGGAGCGATCAAGATTGGACTGGCGAGAGGCCTGGTTAACGCGAGGGCGCTGGCAAGGTATATCCAGGTTCAGACGCACAACCAATATTCCTTCGAGGCGCTCGTGAGTGCCATCAGGAGGTACCCTGTCGAGGCGAGCGCAGACAAGTACCAAGACGCGGGCAGACTCATCACAAAGTTGACCTTGAAAAACAAAATCGTGGCTGTCACAATTCGAAGTGCGTCCGAGATACCTCTGATTCTGGCGAGGTTCTCAGAGGAAATCGACTATGGGAGAGGGGAGACTTTCAGGGTTTCGTCTGGCGCAGAGTCGATATCCGTGGTAATCGACTCGAAGAACCTCGACAAGCTTGTGCGTGCCATACCAAAGAAAGACATCGTAAGGATTCTCGGTGATCTTTCAGAAATAATCGTGGTCCTATCGGACGTTGCACTGAAGACAGTCGGGGTCGCGGCAACAATCACCACAGACCTTGCGATTAACGGGGTGAACATCATGTACATCATGAGCTATGGGCCCCCGCACGCAATGGTCTTCATCGTAGAAGAGGAAGAAGCCTTGAATGGGTACAGAGGGCTCCAGAAGCTCAGCAAGATTTCGCTTTAGGTTGCCCTGAGACATCCGATTCAGAGAATTTCCGACCACATGTGCGGTCAGAAGTCCCGGCGACCCGCCGGTAGCTTCTCGCCCTCGCCTCGGATTCGGGCCCGAGTGATAAGCCCGAATCAGGCTCTGTCTCGTCAGAAAAGGTTGCTTCGGGCTATCCCGAATCCGCAGTCATCGGGTCGTCCCCTACACGTTGCTGACTTGTCATGGATATGGCATTCTTAAGTCACTTCTCTGCACCGAACCCCGATGTGAGTCCTGCCGTCAGGAAAGTGCAAGGTTTCTCCCATCGAAAGCGTGAAGACGAGATCATGAGGGCTCATGTAGGAGCCCCTCCCAAGAAGCTGAACGGGCAGGTAACTCTAAGCGAATACGATTCGTCTTGGCCGAAGCTGTTTGCCAAGGAGAGGCAACGAATCAAGCGTGCCCTGGCCCAGAATGCAATATCAATAGAGCATGTTGGTTCTACCTCCGTCCCTGGCCTTGCTGCAAAACCAATAATCGACATCCTGTTGGTAGTAGACAGCTCTGCTAACGAAGCATCGTACGTTCCCGCACTCGAATTCATCGGCTATGTGCTCAGAATCCGGGAACCCGGTTGGCATGAACACCGTCTGCTCAAAGGCACTAACATCAACCTACATGTATTCAGCAAGGGTGACGACGAGATAGAAAGAATGCTAGCATTCAGAGACTGGCTCCGCAAGAACCAGGAGGACATGGAACTCTACCTCAGAACCAAACGCGAGCTGGCCCGAAGAAACTGGAAGTACACTCAGAACTACGCTGACGCGAAGTCCAAGGTTGTCGAGTCGATCATCAAGAAGGCACGATTGAGGAGGTATTGAAGACGGGTAACCATGTCCCTCCAAAGACTGTAGCTTTCTTTGGTGCGCCCAATGTTCCATTTGGTCCGAAATCGAAACCGAGTCTGGGTCAGAATCTAGCGCCGTTTACCTGGCGGGTCCCGTCGGGCCCGCAGAGCTCGATTCGAGCTCCGTTTAGCCGGGTGAACCTGATTCAGGGCTTTCCGGTGACGTCGAATCCGGTGGATTCGAACCCTAGGTGGCGACCTGCACCGACGCTCCATATTGAACAGCGCGCATGGGGTCCCAATCATCCTATCTCCTTCGCCAGACTACCAACAGAAAGCCATAATCGAACTCGTTCAATTTCAGCAGGTGCCCGTATTTGCGCCAAGTCCCATTCCCCAATTCCAGCGCAAGTCGACGCATTCCCTTGGAGCGCTCAACGGATGGAATCAGGTTGAGGACCGAGAGATTCCGCCACACACTTTGTCTGAGTACTTCGCTCGGTCTTCGCCAGTAAGCGCCATCTGACCCATCCGCGCACTCCCAGGGGACTGGGACGGGAACGAAGTCAACTGACCCACCTAAGACCTTCTTGTAAGTTGCGGTAGGGTAACTCGCGGCGGCAGCGCATCAGGCCGCACGCGCAGCGGCCGCCTTCCCGGGTCCTGCCATCCGGTACTCCATACGCCGGGCGACCTCTCGCTTGAGGGTTGACCCCTCATAGGAGCCGACGACGGCCAACGCCATGTCGATGCCGGCAGATATCCCCGCACTGGTGATAATGTTCCCCTGCCTGATGTATCTCTTGTGTTCCACCCGCACCCCATCGAATTCGGCCAGCTCCTCAAGCGCGGACCAGTGAGTGGTCGCCCGCTTCCCCCTGAGCAGGCCTGCGCTAGCGAGGACCAGGGCGCCGGTGCATACGGACGCGACCAGTTCGCAATCCTTGGCTGCCTCTCTCACGAAATCGAGCGACGCTCTGTCTTTCATTATCTCTCTCGCGCCCTTGCCTCCGGGGACAACTAGAATCTCGAACGCCGGGCGCTGTGCAAGGCTCTTGTCGGGGATGACCGATAGGCCATAGCGGAACTTCACGGCATCCCCTTTCTTGCCAAGGGTGTACGGGTCAAACGAGCCTGGGCGCAAGCGTCCTGCGACACCGAAGACCTCAAGGGGCCCTACGACGTCGAGCTCCTCCGCATCGTCGAACACAAAGACGGCCACCCTTCGCGACATATTTTCAGATCTGACAGGTTCCAGGCGGAAACTCGCCGATACTTATGTCGAACGGCGCCATCTGACGGCACAACCGGCCTATGAACGTGCCGCGCCCTGCGCTAGTCCCCTGTGACGGCGTTTCCGATTGATCACGTGGGGAAGACCTGAACCACCCCCGGCCCTGGTACCGTCGGACCCGCGGGCCTGAACCCGTTCGGGTTCGGGTTCCCCTGCCGCCTTGGCGGCCTGGGGTGTTTCTTCGTTCGGGGCCCATAGGCGACCAAATCGACAGACGTTAGGCATGCGCGCACACCCGCCGGATTCTTGGACCTGAGCGACCAGGGTGGGCTACGATCGTCGCGGGCCGAGCGGGGCCGCGCTCTCTTGCTGCCGGGAGTTGCTTTAGATTCCTCAACGTCCCCAACAACGGCTCGGCACAGGGGAGCGATGGCGAGTGCTCTGAGCATGTATAAGGGGACAGCTGCCTTTCAGCCATACACCTCGGGATACGCACTGATCAGTGCCAGGTTCAGATTCAGGACGTTGACGTATGGTTCCGCGAAGACCCCCGATAGATAGGCGGTGTTCTCAGCCACGATTTGCTTCAGAGAGGCCGCCGGGATGTCCGTCGCCCCACTGATCCTTGAGATTTGAGAGTAAGCTTCCTGGACGGTGATGTCGGGGTCCACCCCCGATGCGGAGTCGTTCCTCGGATGGAAGTAGGATGACCCGTTGAAGCTCTGGGCTATGAGCTCAGAGCCTGCAGGGTGGCCCTTGAACTGGACGATCTCCCCGTTCGCCTGGTAGGGGAACAGCGCTTGGCCTATCCCAGTGACCAGCAACGGGAAGAAGAGCCCGCACAGCAGGAGAGACACAAACGCCAACCCGACGGCTGGTCTGACGTGCTTCACATTCGAGTTCATGTGTTTTGCCAATTTCTTCACCTATGGATGCACCAGCGACAACAAGATGTCTATCGCTTTGATTCCGACGAAGGGTGCTATCACTCCGCCTACGCCGTAGATCAACGTGTTTCGCAGGAATAGCGACATTGTACTGGACGGCTTGAAGGCCACTCCCCTCATCGCGAGGGGGATAAGGAGCGGAATGATGACTGCGTTGAAAATGAGCGCCGACAGGACCGCAGTGTTGAGACCAAGCTGCAGGACGTTAAGGGACTGGAGCTGAGGGACCGTCGTTGCGAAGAGGACTGGGACGATGGCGAAGTATTTGGCAACGTCGTTGGCTATGCTGAACGTCGTCACTGCCCCCCGGGTCACGAGCAACTGCTTGCCTAGCATCACCACGTCTATGATTTTTGCAGGGCTGGACTCGAGGTCGACCATGTTGGCGGCTTCCTTCGCCGGTTCGGTCCCCGAGTTCATCGCCAGTCCGATGTCCGAGGCCGCCAGGGCTGGCGCGTCGTTGGTGCCATCGCCAATCATGGCGACTATCCTCGACTCCGCCTGCTCCCTGCGAACCACGTCGTATTTGTCGTTGGGTCTCGCCTGTGGGACATACTCTTCGATTCCGACTTCCTTGGCGATGCTCTTTGCTGTGAGCGGCTGGTCGCCTGTAATCATTACGGGGCGTATTCCCATGGTCTTGACCGCCCTCACCTTTTCTCCGATGTCAGGCTTCAGCACATCCTTCAGCCTGACCACGCCCAGCACTTCGCCGTCTCTAACGACGCCGATCGGCGTTCCTCCGTCGTTCGAGATACCATCTACGACTCGGTCGAAGTCTTCTGAGCAGGGTGCAATCGTCCTCAGCGCGTCTGGGGCCCCCTTGATTATCTCCGTCTCGTCACTCGAGACAGCCCCGAGAATCGAATCGGCGAACTTCCTGCTGAGCCGCTGCTGTTGCTGGAACTCCTTTCCGCTCTTGGGCAAGGCCAGACCACCGAGCCGAGAAACTACTATCCCACTTGTCCGAGTGGTGGCGGAGAACTCGTACACCCTTGAACGTTCGAGGCCATTCAGTTCTCTAGGTATCGCACCGGCCTCGTACGACAGTCTGACTATACTCCGCCCTTCTGGTGTGTCATCGAACCAGGAGGCGAGGAATGCCGCCTCGCCCACCTCCCTTTGGGAATGTCCATCGAGCGGTATGAACTCCACTGCCTGTCTGTTTCCTACGGTGATGGTCCCTGTCTTGTCCAGAAGAATCACGTCGGCATCTCCGGCCGCCTCTATCGCCTTCCCTGACTTGGCTACCACCTTCCTCTCGTAGAGCCTTGAAACGCCAGACAGTCCAATCGCGGGGAGGAGCGCCCCTATCGTGGTCGGGAGCAGGCAGACGTAGAGTGCTATCATCGCAGACAAATCCCCTCCGAGGTTGAGCGCAACGGAAAGACCGGCAAGCGACGCGATGATGATGGTGAATATCGCGGTGAGGCCGACGAGGACCATGGTGACTGCCTGTTCGTTGGGAGTCTTCGGCCTCTTGGCAGCCTCCACCATTTTGATCATCCCGTTGATGTAAGACTCGCCGGGGCCAACCGCCACTCGGACAGTGAGCGTGTTGCTCACCACCAAAGACCCGCCGATGAGGGTGTCTCCGGGCGCCTTCCTGACGGGGGCTGATTCGCCGGTCACCAGCGACTCGTCGAGCATGGCGATCCCCTCTAGGACCTCGGCGTCGGTGGGGACCAGGTCACCCTTCTCGAGCAGGACCAGGTCGCCCTTCAGCAGAGACGACGAGGGTATCGCGACCACCTTCTGGGACCACTCTTCCCTGATCACTTTCTTGCTAGGCACCTCGCTTTCCAGACGTTTGAGGCTCTGTGCCGTGTTCCTCGCTTCCTGCTCCGCCAGTGCGTCAGAGAGGGTGCTGAACCAGACGGTGACGAGGAGGATGATGGCGACCTCTGCATAGAATCCCACATCTTTCAGACTGGAGAGCGGCTCGAATGGTCGAGGGTCTATGGCCATGGCCGCGACTATGAAGAACGCGAGCTCGACGATGAGCATCACCGGGTTAGACGCCAGCGAGACCGGATTCAACCTTACAACCGAGTCCTTGAAGACCTCAGCGCTCAGAAGCGGGCGACTGCGGGACTTCGCCTTCCTGGCTCCGTGTTTGGAGCTAGCCAATGAAATTCACCTGACCTTTGAGATACTGGAGGAGCGGACCGAGCGCCAGAAACGGAAAGAAAGTGAGAACAACCAGGATCAGAACGCTCCCTACGAGGACAACCGAGAACACCATGCTGTCGGTCTTGAGCCCGACCTCTGGGCTTCGCTTCCGACCGAGCATCGACCCACCCAAGGCGAGCAGCACGCCTGTGGGTGCGAATCTGCCAAGGAGGATGACGATGCCGGTCGTGATGTTGAAGAATGGCGTGTTCGCCGCGGCGCCGAAGAAGTCAGAACCATTGTTCGCAGCAGCGCTCGTGAACTCGTAAAGGACTTGGGTGAAGCCCGCGGCAGTGGGAGAAACTCCGATCTGAGCCGCGGCCCCGCTGGCGAATGCTAGAAGCGTCGGCACGAGAATGATGATTGGATGTATCAGGAAAGCAAACATGACGAGCTTGACGTCCCTTGTCGTTATCTTGATGCCGAGATACTCGGGTGTCCTCCCCGACATCAATCCGACCACGAAGACGGTGATTATAATGAACATGACCATGTACATCAGCCCGATCCCATCTCCGCCTGGAGTCGCCTGAATCAGCATCCCCATGAAG
The DNA here is from genome assembly GCA_021807225.1 of archaeon. Next base: position 110,660 of record JAKAPI010000002.1, read on the forward strand.
GCGGAAAGGATGGTCAGGGGGTGCATGCCAGCAAGAGACGCGTTCACTGAGCCCGTCGTGACGGCGGTGGTCACCACGGTCCAAAACGTCGAGAAGAATCCCCCGAATCGCGTCTCGATCCCCGGCCCGAGCGGGACGGAGGGCACGAAGGCGATCGCTAGGTCGATCGCGAAGAGAGAATAGGCTCCAATCAAGACCGGTCTATACTCGCGCTTCTTGCCAAGGATCTCCCCGAAGACGAAGACCAGGGCCGTGGGGAGCAACAGCATTAGGAATATCTCGGTAATATCAGTCAGGGGGCTCGGATTCTGGAAGGGGTAGGCGGAGTTTGCGCCGTAGTAGCCGCCACCGTCGGTGCCGAGCTGCATGATCGACACGAGCGAAGCTACTGGTCCGATCAGGATCGACTGTGTCGCACCAGTGACAGTGGTGACAGTCTGGTATCCGTTCAGGCTCTGTGGTAAACCGAGTCCCACCAGGACCACTGCGGCCACGAGGCTGAGTGGGATCAAGATGCGCGTGAGCGACCTCACGAAATCGACGTAGAAGTTTCCGAGGTCTTTCAGTCCCACCACGAAAGACCGGACGAAGGCTATGCACATGCATATCCCCGTGGCCGCAGAAGTGAACTGGAGAAACTGGATGGCCGTCATCTGGCTGAAGTATGAGAGCGTTGTTTCGCCGTTGTAGTGCTGAAGGTTCGTGTTGGTGGCGAACGAGATGACGGTGTTGAACGCCAAGTCCAAACTCATTCCATGGAAACCCTGTGGGTTCAGAGGAAGGGCGCCCTGGAAAGTGAGGATGAAGAAGGCGATGGCCATCTGGGCCACGTTCAAGAACAGGATCGCGAGGAAGTACTCCTTCCATCCCATCCCTCTGAGAGGGTCCACTCCGACGAGTCTGTAGATGCCGTTCTCGACGGGGTTCAGGACCCTGTCCAGCCTGCTCGGTCTGCGAGTGTAGACGCCGGCGATGTAGGGAGCGATGGCCTTAGCTGCCGCTAGAGCGGAGCCGAGAATCAGGACTACAAATATCCCCTGCAGTAACGTGATCAATTGATCTGGTGCCTCGTGATTCCATAATCTCCATGGTTGGCCTCTAGGTTCGGCCTACTGATGCGGGGGAGGCCTGCTCGGCTTCTCACCAACGTATCGGTGCCCTTTGTGGGCGTACAGCACGACAGAGGTCACGGTGCTCTTGACCCCTCTGATCTTCATGATCTTGTTCTTCAGTACTTCCCTGAAGCCCTCGATGTCGTCAGCAGAAACGAGGCACACGATGTCGAACTCCCCGGTGACCTCGTACATCTCTTCAAGTTCTGGTAGAACCCTAAGTGAACTGAGCACAGAATCCATTAGGGGCGACTCCACGAATATGTTCACAAAGGCAAGGAGTTTCGTCAAATGGATTCATCGAGGCTTTTTTCGTGCCTTCGGATTCCGCTTATAATCTTTTGCGATTGTCGAAGTGATTTGCACCGCACTGATGCTCTGCTAGTCAGTCGGCGACTCCATGTGCGCTTTGTGGCCGCAATGTACGACGGCACCAGGCGTCGCCGTCCGCTCCACTTCACCTTCGCCGCCGGTTCCGTGGCCAGGCAGCCGCTTGGCCAAGCGTGAACCTTATCGAGGTGGTCGCCCGGCTTGGGTGGAGACCTGAACCCGTCCGGGTCCGCGTGCCGTCGGGCCCGCGGACTTCAGACAGTTCGGGTTCGAGTCCCTTCGCCGATTCGGTGGCTTGCGAATTTACTTCGCTCGCCGCTCACATGCGAAAGTGATGGATGTTATTTGTGCGCCCATATTCTCGATTTCCCGGATACCAATGGTCCATACAGGTTACGAGCGCCAGCGACCCGAGGGAGCCGGGTTCCCCCGTTGCCGGAAACCACTTCAGGCCTCTCGACATCCTGACATCGCCCCGCTGGGCGGATATCGGCGACTACTCTTCAATATCCACAAACTGTAGAGCCGGGAACGGGGCCTGCTAGTGCAGGTGCAATGAACCCTTACGCAGGGTCTCAACCAATGTCATCGTTAAGAATCCTCGGCGTCCCCCGGAGGGGGTGCCGGAGGTCCGTGCCTTCTTTCCATCGACCAGGGGAGTCAGCAGGGAAGCAGCGTACCTCATAGCCGCCGGATTCCTGATCAACTTCGGAGGCGGCTACTTCATCGTAGCTCGCCCAGTGTACCTCTATCAAATTGGGTTCGACCCCACAATCGTCGGCATTCTGATTACAGTCCAGGGGCTCCTTGGTGTCGCACTTTCGATTCCGGTTGCCATGCTTTCGGATGTCGTGGGCAGGAAAAAGTTCGTCGTCTATGGGCTTTTGCTCGACGCCCTTGGTTCCTTCCTTTTCTTCTACTCGACCAGCCTCGCACTTCTGGTCGCAGCTCAGGTCGTCTTCGCTTTTGTGACCGCTGCGGCCGGGGCGCCCTTCTTCGCCTTCTTTACAGAGACGACGACCAACGAGAACCGCAACGACCTGTTCGTGATATTGGGCTTCGCCAGCGGCATCGCGACTTCAATAGGCAGTTACGCCTCAGGGCTCCCCCCATGGCTCGGTTCACTCTTGGGAGTGAACGAGGCCGCGGCCTTCCGAATCCTCTTCCTTGCCGTAGCGGTTTCGAGTCTGGCCGCGGGATTGATTGCGCAGGTCTTCGTCCTTGAGAAGAACCCGAAGGTGCCGGGCGGTCCGCGTATCTCCCTCAGAGGCGCAATCAAGCTCCCAAGGAAGTCGATTGGCGTCGTGAAGAAGTTCTCGATAGTCAGCCTCACGGGGATGGGCGCGGGGATGCTCATCCCGCTTCTCCCTCTGTGGTACAGCCTGAAGTTCGGGGTGGATGTTTCTGTCATCGGCCCGCTCTACGGATCGATCTTCCTGATGACAGCCATCGCGTCGCTATTCACTCCGGCTCTTGCAAGGCGGAAGGGAAGCATCTTCACAATCGTGGTGCCGGACCTGGCGGGGGTAGTGGTCCTGCTCGCGATGCCGTTCTCTCCTGATTTTCTCTTCGCCGGGGTCCTCATGGTGGTCAGGAGTCTGCTCGCGAACATGTACACCCCAATCTACGAGTCTTTCATGATGAGTCGGATTGACCCGAGTGAGCGGGCAACCTCTTCTAGCATTATCCAGATGTTCGATAATATCCCGAGGGCCTACGCTTCAGGTCTGGGGGGTTACCTGTTCTCGCTGGGTCTCCTTGACCTCCCGTTCTTCATCACGGGCTCTCTTTACGTCCTCTCCGACTCGCTTCTGTATCTATTCTTCGGGAAGGCAGAGTCCAGGCCCCCGGCACCTCAAGCGATGACAGAAACAGGGTGAGCTATTCGGCTGGAGGCGCAACGAACCCCATGCACAATAGGACTTCCGTATTGGCCCCTATGTTCATAGAGTGTAACAGCTGTCAGACTGGCCTGTGATTCTCGTGGCTCAGCCTGATATGGTCGCTACTCGCGGACATGACCGTCCGATCTTCTACAGCCATGCACATGGCTGCTCTTTCGGTTATTAACGAAGGCAGACCTGAGCCCTGTTCAGGTTCATGTCCCAGTTCCAGCCCACCCGGTTGCTCCTGTTTGACGAACGATCGCCGGCACGGACTCGGACTCTCCGCTGGGCCCACACTCGTTCGGGTTCGAGTCTTTTTACCGGTTCGGTGTATTGGGATGTTTCTTCGTTCGCGGCCAGCAGGCAACTGTACCGATGGACGTTGCTTATGCCCCCATCTTCTAAGTCCTTGGATCCGTTAGACCAAGTGGGTCCCGGGCGCCGAGGATCGAGGGGAGCCAGGTTTTCCTGCTGGCAGGAGCCACTTCATGTCTCTTAACGTCCACAACAACGTCCTGACCCAGGGGGTGCATGGACGAATCCACTTCGAACATGTGTATGCGGTCCGGCGTTTCAGAAAACTCCAGTTGAAAAGGCCGAAGTCTGCAACGTGGGAATCAGTTTCACAGAGCCCCGTACTGACGAATAGCTCGATTCGGATGCTTTAACTGGAACGCAAGCCGGAACAGGAAATGCCTTGGCAGAATTTGTCCTGGTGCCGGGTGCATGGCTCGGGGCGTGGGCCTGGAAGAGGGTGGTCCCTCTTCTAGAGAGGCGCGGTCATTCTGCCCATCCCGTGACCCTTACAGGGATTGGAGAGAGGGTGCATCTTGCGGGTGGAGGGGTCGGAATGGAGACGGGGATTCAAGACGTTCTGAACGTTATCAGGTACAACGACCTTGACGACATTGTGCTTGTGGGGCACAGCTTTGCTGGCAAAGTTGCAGCTGCCGTGGCGGACCGGGACACGGACAAGATCAAGATGGTCCTCTATCTAGACGGATTCCATCCAGAGAAAGTCCGTATACCTCAGGGGAACTTTCCCGACGAGTTCCCTATCAGTGGCTCGGTGGTGCCTCTGCCCGGGGAATTCCTCGAATCGGTCGGGAAGGACGTTCAGGGGACCGACCGGGAGTGGCTTCTTTCGAAGGTCACTCCGACGCCCGTCAAGTATCTCCGCGACCCGATTACACTCTCGGAAAGGTTCGACTCCGTGAGGAGCGCGTACATTTTCTGCACGTTGGGCGACACGCTCTCCTGGTACCTTTCGCAGTCTCCTGGCGGCAAAGTGGACGAAGTGCTGAAAGCGAACTTGGACGGGCCATATAGGCTCGTCAAGTCCGGCCATTGGCCAATGATAACGAAACCAAAAGAGCTCGCAGAAGCAATGATGGCCCTTGCCGAATGACGTGTCATGATGAAATTCTCGGTCCTGGAGCTTGGGCCGGTTACGTCGCCTGACTTCGTAAAGTTTGTTGAGAAGTACAATGCGTGTGGGGCGGCTGTTGGTGTGTCTTCCAGCATAACCCGTAGGGGAAATGAACAGGGAGTGCGTCGGCGAACAAAGCTCTCAAGAAGAAGCTTGTTACGGGGTCCAAGTCCCATTCGGCCCTGGTCTACGACGGGCAAGATTTAATCGGTTGGTGCCTCTTCGGTCGACCGGCCGAGCTTCCGGGCCGGATGCACGCATATTGTAGGCTTGGACTGGCCCTGCCGGACTGGAGAATACTCTGTTTTTCGTAGACCGAGACAGGAGGAACGAAGGAGTAGCAAAGGCTGCGTTGGAACGCGTACTGCGAATTATTGCTGAGACAGTATAGTGCCGGACGTTATCTATGTGCCAATCTTCTTGATTCCCGGACCCCAAATGACCAACATGGGTTACGGGCGCTGCTGACTGAGGGGGGCCACATCTGCGAATCCTCCCCGTAGCTTGAACGTCCATTGGAGAAGCGCGCTTATCAGCTCCTGCAATAGTTGACGAGCTCGTTCGTCCGTCAGGCGAAGCTGGGGGTCGAACTTCTCTCGCGAGTTGGCAAGAAGAAATTGGGGCTGGTTTATCGGATGCATATTGAGATCCACCATGATCTTCCTGAGCTCAAGCTGGGCCCTCGCGCCTCCTTTCGACCCTGTGGACGCGCTCACTATCGCAGCGGGCTTCCCGTCCCAAGAATTGTCTCCGTCCGGCCTGTTTCCCCACTCGACGGCGTTCTTCATCACAGCAGAGATGCTAAGGTTGTATTCGGGTTCAGCGAAGATAATGGCGTCAGCCGCCCGAATCTTGCCCTTGAATTCCTTTACCGCAGGCGGCATGGTCTTCTCTAGGTCTTCGTTGAAAAGAGGGAACCGAGAGACATCGTATAGCTCGAGGGTGACATCCGCAGACAAAAACTCCTGCGCTGCGATTAGTAGGGCCGTGTTATAGGAATCTCTGCGGCCGCTGCCCGAAATTCCAAGAATCTTGACGGCGCTTGTCTTTTGCTCTGCTTTTGCAACCGCGTCGTGGGGCGGCACTAACATCATGTTAGCCGCTAACATAACACAAGTTTATAAACTGAAACGGGCACCCATGGCAGTAGATGGCATTTGCGACACTAGCCGATGAGAAGGCCACCTGCGATCCCGAAGTCTGTTCGTTGATTCGCGGGATAAAGCGGGCAGGTTCTCCCTGGAATCTCATAGTGACCGCCTATCTTCTTGAGAAACCCCGTCGGTTCAACGAGATTCTCCAAGTCGGCAGGAACGACTCCCTCAACTCAAGAACCCTTTCCCGGACGCTGAAGCAACTGGTCGGTGAAGGTTTCATAGCGCGGCGGGTGGTCAATACTCAACCTTTTGCAGTGGAATACGCCCTGACACGGGAAGGCGAAAGGCTGCGCAAGTTGCTGGAAGCGTACAGAGCCCTGGATCCAAGGGCGAGGCGGTAGGCTCACCTTGACGTCCAGCCAACGCGCCCAAGCCTACTGCGATTGGAACTTTCCCAGACGCCAGTTTCATACGCTGGGGGGATGACGGCGTCGTTCCAAACCTGACCGTTCAAAGCCACTGACCGAGCTCGCCAGTTCAACAAAATGCACAAGGCATTGAGTGATAGGGTGACTAATTTTCAGCAGAAGCGAAAAGGGATTATTCACACACAAGTCTACCAAGTCCGACCAGAAACAACAGTCAAATCACTCGGAAAGTGCCTGTTTGCCGCATAGGTTGTTCTCGACTGAACAGCGGGACCGCATCAAAGACCGCCTCCTTGAGATGGGGAGGTCGGATAGCCGGATAGTCTCGGCCGCATTGGTCGGGTCGAGCGCAACAGGAGGAGACCGGTGGTCAGATTTGGACGTCACCTTCGGCCTGAAAGCCGAAGCCAAGCTCGAACCCGTCCTCTCCGACTGGACCGCAAGCCTCCGACAGGAGTTCGACGCCGTTCATCTCTTTGACCTCCCCCATTGGACCTCACTGTATCGTGTCTTCCTCTTCCCCGGCAATCTGCAGGTGGACGTTTCGTTCACCCCGGAGGCAGACTTCGGCGCGAACGGGCCTCGTTTCAAGCTGGTCTTCGGCAAGGCCACAGAGAAGGCTAGGCCGCAACAGCCTACGCCGCAACACCTCTTCGGATACGCAGTCCATCACCTGGTCCGGGCGCGTTTCTGCATCGAGCGCGGGCGACTCTGGCAGGCGGAGTACTGGATCAGCGCCGCCCGCGACTACGTCTTGGCGCTTGCGTGCCTTCAACGGGGGCTAAGCACAGACAATGGGCGTGGATTCGACAGCCTGCCGGGCGATGTCACGAGGCCGCTCGCGGGTTCACTCGTACGCTCACTGGGCCGGAGAACGCTCCTTGGAGCGCTGGAAAAGACCGTGGAAGGGCTTCTTGAGAATTCAAGAGACGTCGGGGAGCCCGCCTTGAGACTCAAGGGACAGTTGCGGAACCTGAGTTCACACTCCCTGGGCGACTAGACTGCCTACTTCAACCTCAGTGGGCCTGATTGACGCGCCGACTCGGTACGATGGATCCGCATCATGCCACGTAGTGCCCTCCTCCCTTTTGTTCACCAACATGCACATGTTGTCGAACAGTGCGACGGGAGGACACGCCTCCGGATGCTCTCGTCAGAATGAGTGAGCTAGAGATTCGACCTGATTTGGATGTCCGCGGCTCCGGACGTAGAACAGCAGGCAGGGTTCTCGTAGCTCTGCCTGCTCATGTAGATCATCGACTCGTCCTGGGTGACGACCGCCCGGAAGTTCGTAGGCGCGTCCCCAGATACCGTGAACAGCTTCTCGGAGTCGACGATGAGGATGTTGCTCGCGCAGCAGAGGGTCTTGTCCGGCGTTATCCGCAACTTCGAGGCTCCTTTGAAAGCGCCGTCCGCGAGGGCTATCTTGATGTTCGAGCCTCTGTTGCGGGCCTTCTTGAGAGACTCGGCGATTCCAGCGAGGAGTGTCTCGTCATCGAACATCACCAGGACTTCCCTTCTCGACGCTTCTATCGTCTCTTTCATTTTCTCCACTATGTTGCGGGACCCCTTGACGATGTAGGCCAGTTCCGCGTCTTCGCTCTTTCCACTCGCGCGAATCGGCTCGAGGAGCTTGGTCAGCTCCTTCACCTTCTTCGACTGCCTTCGGTGATTTTCATCGGCCTGGCTCTGAAGGTTCGAGGCAATCTGGTCCACGCCCAGCGCCCGGTACAGACTGGGGGTCCCATGTTGGACAATGATCAGGTTCTTCTCTTCAAGCTCCTTAAGCGCGTAATAGATCTTGGAGTCCGGGATGCCTGTCAGGCCGCAGAGGCTGGTGGCCGAGACCGGCTGATTCTCCAGTATCGAAAGGAAAGCCCTGGCTGCATAGGCGGTGAGCCCGAGTTCCCTGACCCTAGACAGTATAGCGTCTTTTGCTCCATCGACTTCGGTTGACCGCGTCTTCTTACTCCCCCTGAGTAGAAACAGTCAGGCAACCAATATATACTTTCCTACTACCCAAGGTAAGTAGGTGAATACAACAACGTCGAACCAAAGTAGCAAGCAGGAAGCCGTAGCGGAACAGAAACCAAAGGGCGGCTTTATCGCAGGCAAGGAAATCCCGACGGTCGCCACAGGCAGCTGTTGCGGGACCGGAGCCGCAGGAAGCTGCTGCGGAACCGAAGGCTCGGCAGCGGGGCAGGCTGGAGACTGTTGCGGGACCACGTCCGTGCCGTCTGGAGCCAGCAATGCCGGAGGTTGTTCTGGCGACAAAGCGCAGGCCGCCGCGTCTTCCTGTGGATGCGGGTCGTCAGATTGCTGCACTACCTAGACCCGGCCCAGGGGAGCTTCCTCGACCCCCTCGAGGCAGAGGGGGCCTCCCCTATTTCGCCGAACCGGGAGCCCCGTTCGCGAGTGCTCCTTCCAGAGCTGCGCCGTCTCCTGGCCCTCGTCTCCACCTCTCGCACGAGCGAGGACCTGAAGGAGCTTTGTTCCGAGAAGTTCCGCGGGAGGAGCAGCGCATCAGGCAACTCACTTGCAGCCGAATGGATCGAATCCAAGTTATCTGGTTTAGGGCTTCGCCCGAGCGTACAAGCATTCGCAGAATCGACCCCTGTCTTCCATCTGCAGTCCCTGCCCGAACTATCGATCGTCGATGGAAACAGGGGCCCGCGTTCCTTGGAACACAGGGTGGAGTTCGCGGAGCACTACAGGTCGGCGCCCCTGAGCGACCCCAAGGAAGGCCTGGCAAGGGCGTGGGACCCGAGCATCGGTCATCAGGACGAATGGGTCATGGTGGACAAAGCCCTAGGAGGAGGCGAACTCGAGGAAACGGCCCTCCTTGCCGCATCCTCGGGTGCCCTTGGAATCCTCATGCCGAACGGCGTCGGGAGGGACGGCTTCATGTCCAAGCAGTTGCTGGGCGCGCCCCCAATCCAACTTCCCGTGCTCCGAGTGAGGCCGGACATCCTGTCGACGCTGAACTCGAAGAGAATCCGAGCGTCAGTGCCCATTCAGAGGAAGGCGGCCACGGGCAGAAACATCCAAGCCGAAATCCCGGGGACGAACCCAGATTTCGCAGGGTCGCCACTAGTCCTCGGCGCCCATTACGACGCCGTGGGCGACGATCCCGAAGGTCATCGCTTCCAGGGGGCAGGAGATAACGCCGCGGGGGTCGCGGCCATCCTCGAACTGGCCCGACTACTGTCTTCATCTGACTGCAAGCCCGTCAGACCCATCAGGTTCGTGGCTTTCGACGGAGAAGAGATTGGCGCCCTGGGGTCGAAGGCGTATGCCGAGGGCTTCGTCCGCGATATCGCGGACCCTCTGGTGATCAACCTCGACGGGGCCGCAGCCTACAACGGGGTCGCGTACGTGGAGGCGAGCAGGAACGCAGGTCCGATCGTCGACGCCCTAGACTTCGCGGGGGCGAAGCTGGGGATGCCTCTCGCCTTTGGAAACATAGCCTCCGACAACAGAAGGTTCGCAGGACTCGGCTTCAAATCTGTAGGCGTGGCTCTGGGCGCCAAGGCCATCCATTCGCCTGCTGACACATACGAGTCAGTTGACCCACAGGCGACGAGGAGAGCCGTCGAACTCTTGCTCACGACCGCGTGGATGCTGGCGTACCCGAACTAGGAGAGGAAACCGGGTTTGAACCTGAGCAAGGTCAGAGAGGACTTTCCCGTCATCAGCGAAGGGACGATGGACGGGAAGAGGCTGGTCTACCTCGACAGCGCATGCCAATCTCTTAGGCCCAGGCAGGTCGTTGATGCGATCGGGGGTTACTATAACGACCTCGGCAGCTGTACCGGTCTGTTTGCTTCTTCGAACGCCCTCGCGGCTAGGACACAGGTCCTCGTTTCGGAAGCAAGGGTGAAGATGGCGCGTTTCATCGGAGCCGACGAGCCGGAAGTGATTTGGCAGCCTAACACGACATATGGGATGAGCTTGGTGGCCATGAGCCTGAGCAGCCGCTACTGCTCCCCGGGAGTCAGAATGGAGAAGGGAGACAATATCGTGACCACCGATGCAGAACATCACAGCGGTCTCCTGCCCTTCTGGGCGCTAGAACGAGAGAAGGGAGTGCACCACAGAATTTTCCCCGTGGACAGCAGAGGTGAAATCGACCTGCAGAAGTTCCAGGACTTCCTCACCAGGAGGACGAAGCTCATCTCAGTGGTGTGGGCATCGAACGTCACGGGAATCATCAACCCAGTCGAGGCGCTGGTGAAGATAGCGCACGACAACGGGTCTCTGGTTCTGGTGGACGGAGCACAGTATGTACCTCATCACCTTGTTGACGTGGGCGCTTTCAAGATGGACTTCCTGGCCTTCTCGGTGCACAAGATGTGCGGGCCTTCGGGGACGGGGGTCCTGTTCGGCGTCAAGGAACTTCTGGAAGAGATGCCTGCTGTGATAGTGGGCGGAGAGACGGTCGATGGTCTTTCGATCGCTAACGGTCAAAGTGGACCGACGGTGACTCCTAGGTTCAGGGGCCCACCGGAGCGCTTCGAACCAGGCCTTCAGAACTTCGCCGGGATAATCGGGGCTGGAGCGGCAGTTGACTACCTTAGCTCTATCGGAATGGAAGCTGTGGAGAGCCACGAAGACTCGCTTACGCGACTCATGTTGTCGAAGTTGGCCGGGGTCGATGGCCTGGAGATCGTAGGGCCTCGAACCTACGAAACAGGCAAACACGCCGCACTGGCTTCGTTCAGGATAAGAGACAAAGAGGGGAACCTGATTGAAGGGGACAGAATAGCCCGTTGGATGGACGAGCGGGTGCCAGGTCACAAGGTACTGATTAGATCGGGGGGTCACGAAGCCCACCCCCTCCTAAGAAGGCTGGGCGTTCCAGAACTTTCGACGAGCCGTGCATCGTTGTATCTTTACAATGAAGACGGGGACGTCGGACTCTTGGTCGATTCATTGAAGGAGTTGGAAGAGTCGGGCGGTGGAGCCAGGAACCTCGCATCCCGTAAAGCTCCGGCCTAGATAGCGGACGGCCATCTTCCGACTTGACGCTTATGATTTCAGGCAGCTGTCAGATCGTCCGCGTCCTCTCCTCTTCGCCTCTTCCGTCGCTTTCAGGGCCAAGAAGCCGTTTGACCAGGTTGAGCTCGCTCGACGAGGTTGGTAGAAATTAAGCTTCCGTTCAGCGACTCGTTGGCGCAGCACTGTGCAGGCTTGGGCACGGCAGGGAAGCGTCAACCGACCCGATTCGACAATTTGCACGTAGTGTTGAACTATTCACAGGGGGTCCCCGGAAGGTCTCCGAGGGCCAGGTGAATCCTTGGGAAGGCAGTCCATGTTGTCGCGACGCGCATGGTCTTAATACTCTGGCATCGCTGGCCGCTTTAGAATATGCGAGTCGGGGTGATTTCCGACATCCACGGCAATTTGGTCTGCCTTGAAGCAATCCTTTCAGAGCTCAGGCAAGCCCATGTAGAGCAGGTGGTCTGCCTGGGGGACGTCGCTGAACTGGGGCCGCGCCCACATGACGTGATAAGAGAGCTAAGGCAGCTTCGTTGTGCGGTCGTAATGGGCAACGAGGACGAAGCGTTGCTCTCAACGGAATCCCCTCGGAAGTACGCAGACGAAGGGGATGAGAAGATCCATGAAATCGATAAGTGGACTGTGAGCCAGATGACCTCTTCCGACCTCGATTTCATCAGGAATTTCGAGCCTACGGTGCGTGTGGATCTCCCCGGAGGCAAAGCCCTTCTCTGCTGCCACGGCTCCCCGAGGTCTAACACTGAGAGAATCACCTCAACAGCACCCGACGACGAAGAGCTCGAGAAGATCATTTCGGGAGCGAGGCGGCCGTTCGCATTGGCGTCCGGCCACACCCACCTTCAGATGACTCGCAGCCACCTGGGCTCTACCATCCTATTCAACCCCGGGAGCGTGGGGTTGCCGTTTCTCTACCATTCGGTAGCCGATCTGAGAGTCCAACATCCGAAGTTCGCCCCTCAGGCGGAGTGGGCTCTCCTAGAAACGGATGGCAGCAGCACGAGAGTCGAACTGCGGCGGACAAGGGTAGGCTTCGACAAGATTTCCGCGTCAATCATGGACAGCGGGATGCCTCATGCTGAATGGTTGATGAGTCAATGGGAGCCGTCCTAGTCGTAGGGAGAAGCACCGAAGTCCCGAGAGAATTGCGCAGGACTCGAACGACCGATTTTTTCATGCAGACCACTTCGCTTACTATCCTTTCCGGGGCTCCACGTACCGCCATGGTCTCACTTTCGCCCCTCGGGGGCAGTCGGCCTCTCAGTTAGCCTGGTCCGCCTGATTTGGTGACGGGTTGTCGGCCATGAACTGCACGACCCGTTCGGCGAGCAACTCTCCGATGTCCTCTTGGATAAAGTGGCCTGCCTCGAGTCTTTCGTGCTTCTGGCCCTTGGCTCCAGGGACGTGCTCGACGAGCTCCTTCATGTTGCGCTCAGACCCCAGGCCAGCGTCATACTTGCCCCCCAAGAAGAGGAAAGGTTTGGCGAACCGGCCAAGGGACTCCCATGCGGGTACGTTCTCGTCCACGACCATCGCACTCAGGGCGGGCAGGGCCCTCACGGCCGCCTTGTAGATCAGGCTGGGATAGGGCGCGTCATAGGCCCGCGCCTCTCCGGGGGAGAGCTTCCTGAGTGTGACGGCGCCAATCACCTGGCTCGGCGTGAAGTTGGGGGTGGTCAGGGAGTACGTCATCCATTTCTGGAACTTGGGAGCGAACTCTTCCCGGCTCCTGATTACGGGGAAAGTTTCAGGCTCGGTCAGGTTGCAGTCGATCTGGACCGGGTTGGGGAGGCGGAGGGGATTCGCTCCCATCGGATACAACGTCAGGGTCGAGTTTGCCACGACCACCCGGGCGAAGAGTTCCGGCAGGTCTCCCACCGTGCGCAGTCCGAAATTGCCGCCCCAGTCCTGGCCGACGAGGGTGATGTCCCTCAGACCGAGGATTCTGATGAACTCCTTGAGCTGCTTCACGTGCTCTTCGAACGTGTGCGCCCCCAGGTCGACCGGCTTGTCCGACTTGCCCATGCCGATGTGGTCGGGAGCGATCACTCGGAAGCCTGCAGTGGCGAGCAGGGGAATCATCTTGCGGTGCAGGTACGACCAGGTCGGTTCACCGTCCAGCAACAGAATCGACTCGCCTTCTGCAGGTCCCTCGTCCACGTAGTGCATCCGCAGCCCATCTATCGTAGCATAATGAGGCGCGAAGCCGTAGCCCGGGAGGTCCTCGAATCGGTCCTCCGGAGTGCGGACGAACCTCAATCCTGCTTCTGTCTGATACACAGGGACTCCGCTTTCGTCAGGGACGCATCTGGGCCGCACCGGCGATTCAATGAGCCTCCTGCCGCCGGCGTCGGCGCGCCGAACCCCCAGAGCTTCTTTTTCCATAGTCATCTAACCACGGGACGGCGTTCGTTCCAGCTGGTCTTATTTCCACCCCTACGCGCGAGAGGAATTGCGACAATCTTAATGCGCCCCTGCCTCTTCCTTGCCAGTCTTGCACCACCTCGACGAGCTCGACACCAAGATAATCAAGGAGTTCGGTAGTCCCAGCTCCCCTCAGTGGAACGTCAGAGCGTCGTATTCCAGGATTGCGAGAAGGCTGGGGGTCGACGAAGAGACGGTGAGAAAGAGATTCAAGCGGGCGAAGGACCTCGGATCCTTGCCCGGCTGGCTCATGAGGATCAATCCACGCCTGATCGGGTATGAAGCTGCCAGTGTTGACCTGGAAGTGAAAGACGAAAACGAGAAGGCCGGTGTCATATCGCAGATCAAACTGCTAAAGGGGGTCATCACCATAGCAGACTTTCAGGGCAGGGGGATGCTGGTCGCTCTGTACTACGAAAACGACGGCTCCTTGGAGAAGGCGGTCGAGGGCATAAGGTCGATTTCTGGCTCCCCTGCGCCGACCGTGTGGAAACAGGCGTACCCTCGCCCAGAAATCAGAATGAGGCAATCCGATTGGAAGATCATACAGGCGATGGCGGACGACGCCCGGAGGGACCTTCAAGATGTTGCGGGCAGGGCGGGAGTCTCCCTCCGAACTGTCCAGAGGCGCCTCGCAGCAATGACCGAGGGGAAAGCGGTCTATCTGGTGGGGACTCCGAACTATGGCAACATAGTTGGGCAGGTCTGCAACTACCTGATATTCTGTCCCGACGAGAAGAAGAAGCGCGCCATCGACGCGCGGATACCCTCCGAAGTCAAAAGAATAGAGCACTCCGACACTTCTCCGAGGCGGTATTCCATGTTCATCGTGTCGTGCGAGAACCCCGCTGAAGCCGAGGGGATCTCCAAGTGGCTTGGAAGCCTAGACGGGGTGGAGAGTGTGAGATTGGGCGTGATGTCGGGGTTGATTCATGTGCAGGATTGGCTCAAAGGGGAGGTTGTCGCCCGACACGATGACCTAAACCCGTTCGGGTCCGTGCACCGTCGGGCCCGCCGAAATAGGCGGAGTTCTGGCTCTGTTCACCTCTAATAGGGCTATATGATGCCTCTAAAGGTTGAAGGGGCTGGAAACAGCCTATTATGGAGTGGGATTCGTGCTAGGGCTTGGTCCCTGCAACCCTGAACGTCATGAAAGAGGCAAAGAACCTCTCTTGCTCACCCCTTCTCTGGAGATCGGCGATCCACTTGGTCAGCTCTTTGTCTGAAATCATGCCCTTTTCCACGGCGTCTGTCGACGCTCGCTCAAGTTGAAGATGCTTGAAGCCATAATCGTAGTCAGTGAAGACAGCCGACCCGGTGCTTACGGTGACATCGACTAGGCCCGCTTCCTTGAACATTCCATACATCCTGCTCCCAGCCCTGCCGTTCTTGAGTAAACCTGATCTGGTCCTGACGATCTTGCGCGTGACGTCCGGGAATTCGGAGTCTATGACAAACGTGTCCCAGTCGGGGTCATGGGTGACTATCCTTCCGTCCCCCTTCTTCGCCACTCTGACCATCTCGGAAAGCGCCTTGCGCGGGTCTTCGAGATGCTGGAAGACTCTGTCCGCGAGAACCCCGTTGAAGGTCTGATTGGGGAAGTCAATATGGTAGACGCTTCCCACAAGAAACTCGGCGTTCAAAACTTTCGATTCTGTTCCTCGCTTTCTCGCTTCCAAAATCATGGCTTCGCTACTGTCGATCCCGACTGCCCGACCGTTCCCTCCCACGATCTTTGCCAGCGATATGACGTCGTCGCCAGTTCCACAGCCGACATCAAGCACGGCGTCGCCGGGATTCACTTCTAGGAGTGAAAAAGAGGTCTCTTTCCCTTCTTTGATGCCCTTCTCTGAGCGGACTCTGTCAAGGAAGTCTACGAAGTGCTGTGTGTCTTTGGTTTTGTCTACGTCTGTGAATCCAGCTGGGCTCGATTCGGCGTCGGTCAAACTTGAGCGCGGGTGGGAGATGCGCGGCTGTATTCATAAAGTCTCTTGAACCTTCGGATCCCTGATCCTGGGCCGTCTCGGCCATTCTTCGCGACAGATCCCGTCGGACCTGTTTCAGGTCTGGCCAGAAAGGGACCGGCCCAGAGGGCATCGCTCCGCAGATTAGTGCTAACGCGGCATAGGATCGAGACCCTCGGCCGTTCTTATCTGTATAACTGCGTCGAGAGGTACTTCAGGCCGCTGTCCACTGCCAGGGTCACAATGTTCTTCCCCTCGCCCATCCTCCTCCCTACCTCAAGAGACGCCATGACGTTGGCTCCCGTGGAGGCTCCGGCGAATATCCCCTCCTCCTTCGTCAGCCTGCGGGCCATCTCGTAAGACTCTTCGGTAGATACAGTTAGGATCTCATCATAAAGTTCCCTCCTCAAAAGCGGTGGGACGAACCCCAGCCCTATGCCCTCTATGTCATGTGTCCCCTTGGTCCCCTTGGACACCACGGGTGACTCCGAGGGCTCAACAAGATAGACTCTGGCTCCCTTGCTCTTCGCCTTCAGCACCTCTGCAACCCCCATCGAACAACCAGCGGTTCCAAATACCGCAACGAAAGCGTCGACCTTTCCATCCAGCTGGTCGAGTATCTCCTTCCCAAGGACGTTGTAACCTCTAAGCATGTACTTGTTGTGGAACTGATTTGTTCGATACATGCCCGGCTGTTTCCCCATTTCCTCAACGGTCTTCATCAACCTCGGTACGAGATCAGGGGTTATCCTCCCCCCTTCACTTGGCACGATGACCAGCTCCGCGCCGAACGCTCTCATCGTGTCCCTCTTCTCTTCGGAGACGGCGTCTGATGTCACGATCTTGAGTCTGTAGCCTTTCACGGCACAGACAAAGCCAAGCGAAGACCCTGTGCTCCCTCCTGTGTATTCCAGGACCGTGTCCCCCTTCTTCAGGAGCCCGTCCTCCTCCGCCCCTTCGATCATCGCAACGGCCATCCTGTCCTTGTAGCTTCCGGTCGGGTTGAAGTATTCCAGCTTGATGTACACGTCTGCGGCGAGCCCCTTTGTGACCTTGTTCAGTTTCACAAGTGGGGTGTTTCCGATGGCAGCGAGGGCGTTCGCCTTGACTTGCGGCTTCCGCACTCGCGCCATGAAACACAGTGTCGTGACCTCCTCCTATTCTGCCTTTTCGCGGCGTCGGTTCCGGCTCAGCCCCTCAAAGCCGGGGGAGTCGCCGTCACTCGGGTGGAATCTGTTTGTAAGATAGGCCCAGGTCTATCCCCTGTCTCCTTCTTACGGCCCTCGCGAGCAGGTAGACTAACAGGCAGCACGTGAAGAGTCCAAGGACAAACTCATCGGACTGAAGCAATGGGTAGCTCAGGAAGAGGTTGGGCCCCGCGACATATTCGTACGCCATAAAGAGGTTGAAGACAAGGGCCAGCACCCCTGCCACAGAAATCGCGGGGGCTCTTCCAAGCTTGTACCTGCTGATGGGCGAAGAGTCGTACACACTCTTCAGTCTGAACGGGAATATAATCGCCGTGACGCAGATGAGCAAGTAGGCAATCTCAGTGCCGAATCCTGCCGTAGCCACGTAGGATCCAATGGCGTTGAACTGGTAGACCACAAAGTACAGCCAGACCTCGCTGCCGATGAAGGAGATCAGGAGGGCAGTGAGGGGAGCGCCTGTTCGTGAACCCACGGAAGCCACGCGGCTCGGCAGCACCCTGTCCATGGCCGCTCCTAACATGATGCGGGTGCTTGCGAAGTAGATAATCAACACCACCTGAAATATCCCCATGGCCAAGCCGACGAAGATAAGCGCGAGGAGGACCGGGTTGGTCGTGAGAAGGCTGACGATGTACGGGAAAAACGGGTCGGGGACCACACCAAGGACCGACCCCACGGGTCCGGGGCTGCTCCCAAACCACAGCCCGTTGAACGCACGGATGAACTCGGTCCCAACGGTGGCCGAGTATGCGTACCACGTTACGGCCCACAGCACCCCTATGGCAAGAAAGGAGCCGACTATCTGAAAGAATTGTAGCCTGAAGTTGCCGGCGCGCTTGATCTCTCCGAGGTTGTATATCGACCATGCAGCGTAGCCAAGCGAAAGCCAAGCAATGGCCCATAGCGTGACCGTGTCGTATGCGCTGAACTTCTGGCCGAGCGCAACCCCGGCCCCCTGAGCCGCACTGATGACTGCCTGGTAGGCGTTCGGTCCGATGGTCTGATTGTACGAAGACACGGCGGAATTGAAACTGTTGACGAAGTCCTGATGCGAATGGGTCAGGAGCAGGCCTATCATTACAAGAAGGGAAAGGAGGGCCCCGGCGAAGAGGACGTACTGCACCTTGACGTAGAACCTCACGCCCCGCGCGGCCACGAGGAGCCCGAGGAAGAGGATCGCGGTTGTGATCGCGAAAGTCGCACTGGGCGTCTGGAGCTGCGTTGCCAAAGACGCGAAGCCGCCGTTTCCCGTTGTCTGCGCAAGCTCCATGAAGAGGGGTTGGAAGCCGAGAGTCACCATTACCGACCCCAGAAACGCTGAGAAGAACCACTGCCAGACAGTCCAAGCGCTGAACGCCGCCGCAAACCCGACGGCTGGGTTGATGACCCTGCTTTGCCAGACGTAGTCTCCCCCCGCACGGGGCATCGAAGATGCAAGCATGGAGACCACGACGTAAAACGGCACAGCCGCAAGGACCGTAGTGACTATCGCGATGCCGACATCGGCTCCGGGAAGGACGGCTGGTCCGTAGCTGAATAGAACCGCTTCAGTGAAACCTGTCAGCCCCACGGCCATCATGTTGTAGATGAAGGCGTGGTGGGGAGACATCGCCCTGACGAGGCCTGTAGTCTCCCTGACGAAGGTCTTCTGCTCCGCCAATCCTTTGGCGGGAGGCTGGAAAGGAATGTATAAACGATTCACGCTTGAGCAATCTCGCAGAGCCACAGATCTTGCTGGTCTACACCCCAGGCCCGACGGAGGTACCGAGGAGAGTCCTTCGCAGAATGGCACAGCCCATCACGAATCCCGACATCGACCGAAAGTTCGTGAAGTCCTACGAGGAAACGCAGACCAAACTGATGAGGGTGATGAAGACCAAGAACGACGTGCTGATTATGTCGGCCGAGGGGCTCCTGGGCCTCGAGGCCGCCGTCGCATCCCTAGTGAGCAAGGGGCAGAAAGTGCTCACAATAACCAACGGCGTCTTTGGTGACGGTTTCGTTGACCTGGTAAGACTCTACGGCGGGGTGCCGGTGGTAGTGGGCGAGGCTTACGACCAGCGGATCGACCCCGAAAAGGTCAGCAGCGCACTCGACACGAACAAGGGCATCGAGGTGGCGACCTTCGTTCACTGCGAGACGCCCAGCGGCGTCCTCAATCCCCTGCGCGAGGTCGCGACCGCCTGCAGAAAGAGAGGGGTCAAGCTGATCGCCGACGTCGTGTCCACCCTGGGCGGCGTGCCCGTTGAAGTCGACGCTTGGGGGGTCGACGTCTGCCTTGGGGCGAGCCAGAAGTGCCTGAGTGCTCCGCCCGGTCTGGCGCTCGTCTCCGTGAGCGAGGCCGCCTGGGAGACGGTGCGGTCCCGCGGGAGCGCCATACCATCATACTACGCGAGCCTCTGGCAGTGGGAAGAGTGGTGGAGGAAGAAGCGGCTCTTCCCCTACACCCCGTCCATCACCGAGGTCAGCGCTCTCGACGAGGCTCTCGACATTGCCCTTGAGGAAGGGCTCTCGCACTCTTTCGAGCGGCACGCGAGGGTCTCGAAGTCCCTGATATCGGGGTGCAGGGCGATGGGGCTCGTTCCGTACCCCCGGAGCGACTCCTTCCACTCCCCCACCGTCACGGCCATCAAGTGCCCGCCGCGGATCCACGACACAGATCTGTTTCGGCGGATGGAGGACCGCTACGGAGTCATGATCGCCGGCTCGTGGGGGAAGCTCAGCGGCGAAGTCCTGAGGCTCGGGAACATGGGATACAACGCCTACCCGCACAAAGCCCTGAAGGCCGTGCGCGCCCTGGAAAGGGCGCTGAAGGACCTCGGCTTCAGGCCTGGGATGTCGGGGGTGGCCGGGGAAGGTGACTTCCGTCGTCTGGGCCTCTGAAACTACTTTCGTGCAACCGGGATGCTGGGAAGAACCCATTGGTTCCCCCATGTCCTGAGTGATTCGATCACCGGTCTCAGCTGTTCCCCCTTCTGGGTCAGCTTGTATTGGACGATGAACGGTTGTGTGCTTAGGACATCCCTTCTTACTATCTCCTCAGACGCGAGGTACTTCAGGACCCGTGACAGGGTCTTCGCGTCGACTCCGCCTGCGAGCCTGAGGAGCTCGTTGAATCGCAATGGACGGTCAAGTAGATACCTGACGACGATCAGGCGCCACTCGTTTCCGACTTTCCTGACCGACTGCACGACTGGACAGACTTCATACTCTTCTGCGGTTTCTGTCTTTTTCACTGGCATCGGCGCCACCTGCTGACTCCAGGGCCAACAGCCTATATTAACTTCCCTCTTCCTACCAGATGGCATGAATCCATCAGATAGCTCAAGGGAGCAGAGAAACATGGGACTGATGCAGACTCTGGACGACGCCTGGAACGCTGGCCCGGGGAGTCCTCTCTGGGAGACGTTCAAGAAGCGTCACACCGAGAACGTCGCCGTCTACTGGCCCGGCGGGGCTCCGCCGACAGTCGGGAGACACAACCACGACCTCGAGGCCATCGAATTCTTCAAGGCCTTCCCAGACCAGCACCTCGACAACCGGCCGTACAAGATCTTCTTCGCCTCTGGCGACTACACCGCCTCGGTAGCGCGGTTCACCGGAACCTTCTCGGGGCCGATGTCGACTCCCGACGGGAAGGTGATTCCACCGACAGGTAAGAAGTTCGAGGTGGAGTTCGCGACAATCGCACGGTGGAACGACAAGGGCGAAATCATCGAAGAACGGCTATTCTACGACCTCACCGGTTTCATGAAACAAATAGGGTTGTCCTAGGCAAGACAGCCAGGACCTCCCTTCCCCTTTTTGTCATGCACCCGTTGGGGGCAGGATCCTATTCGCCAATCGCGGCACTCTCCCAACAGAATCCTCATCCCATGGTACAGTGATTTCGCGCAACTTGGTGGTATGTGGATAGAGTTCAGTGACTTCTCCGGACGCCAAGGCCCCTTCCGACCGGCAAGGATGGAGGCGTCGACGGCGCGCGCTGCTGGCCGCGGCATCAAGGATAAGTCGCCCCTTCGCCTACCCGGCCCAGATGGCCAAAGGGGGCGCCCAGGAGATCAAGGGGCTGTTCACCGCGCTGATCACCCCGTTCGACGCAAGGGGCCGCGTGAACCCGGAAGCCCTCCAGAGGCTGGTCTCGTTCCAGGTATCGAAGGGGGCCGAGGGGATCTTCCCCTGCGGGAGCACTGGCCTGGGGCCGATGCTATCGCCTGAAGAACGGAAGTCCGTCGCTGCGACAGTCGTCGGGTCGGCAAAGGGAAGGGTCCCCGTCGTGGTGCAGGTCGGCGCCGCTGACACCGGGACCGCGGCCGAGCTCGCCGTTCACGCCGAGGACGTCGGGGCCTACGCCGTCGCCAGCCTGACCCCCTATTACTACAAGCCTGGCGAACGAGCTGTCGCCAAGCACTTCGAAGCGATCTTGAAGAAAGTGGACATACCTGTCCTCGCCTACAACATCCCCCAGTTCACCGGGAACAACCTGTCGCCTGCGGCCGTCCAGGAGCTTGCGAAGTCCGGCGTCGCAGGGATAAAGGACTCTTCGCGGGACTTCCTCCACCTCCTCGATCTCCTCGACGCCGTCCCCGACGGCTTCGTGGTGATGAACGGCACGGAGGAGTACGGGCTTCACGCGGTCATGTCCGGGGCGGACGGCCTCGTCTCAGGCGGTGCCAGCGCGCTCCCCGAGCTCTTCTCGTCGATGCTCCTGGCCCAGCGGAAGGGAGACGCCAAGTCGGCCCTCGCCGCGCAGAAGAGGGTGAGGGAAGTGAAGGACCTTGTGAAGTCCGGGCCCATCTCGGCGTACTACGCGATCCTCAAGGAGCGAGGGATCGACTGCGGGGTGCCCCGGCCCCCGTTCCTCCCGACGGACCAGAGCTCGTCCGCCGCCGCCATGGCCGGGCTCCGGGCTCTCGGCCTCGTCTAGGCCCGCCCGCCGAGTTCGCGGTAACGGAAACAGTCCACGACATGGTCGTTCACCATCCCTGTCGCCTGCATGAACGCATAGCATATGGTCGGTCCCACGAACCTGAACCCGCGTCCGGCCAGGTCCTTGCTCATCGCCGCTGCATCCGGGGTGGTGGCAGGCACCCCTTTGAGGGTCCGCCAGCGGTTGATCTTCGGCTCCCCTCCCACGAACCCCCAGATATAGGAGTCGAAGCTCCCGAATTCAATCTGGACCTTCAGCAGGGCCCTGGCATTCTGAATCGCGGAGGCTATCTTGAGCCTGTTCCTGACTATGCCAGGATCCGCGAGCAAGCGGTCGACCTTCACCCTGCCATATCGCGCGACCCTCCGTGGTTCGAACCCGTCGAACGCGCGCCTGAAGTTCTCCCTCTTCCTCAGTATGGTCCACCAGCTCAGCCCCGCCTGGGCCCCTTCCAGCACCAGGAACTCGAAGAGCGCCCTGTCCTCGTGCACCGGGACCCCCCACTCCTTGTCGTGGTAGTCGCGGTATAGAGGGGCCTGGACCGACGACCAGCCGCACCTCTTCCGTTCCTTCACGCCCTCCTGGCGGGGGCCGAGGGTACATCAAGCCATGCCCCCCTTGGACGGAGAAGGCGTAAGTAGAGCCATGTCTCTCTTCGCTGCATGCCTCTCTGCCCGAAGTGCGGCAAGCTGATCAGCGCCAAGAAGTACAAGAGGCACCTGGAGCGCTGCGGAAAGACGCACAAGCACGGCGCAGGGCCCCTCCCCGCGGGGGGAGACAACTTCTTCGAGCGGGTTTGAAACTTAAAACCACCCCCGGATTTGGCCCCTTTCAAGCGCCCTGGTCGTATAGAGGTCAGTATGCTGCCCTGTCACCGGCAACGCCGGCAGAGCGGCAGCGACCCGGGTTCGAAATCTCGGTGACGAAAGTCCCGGCCAGGGCGCCACTTCTCCTCAACAAGGATGGCCAGGTCATGCATGCTCGCACCTCTCACAGGGCTGCGGGTGCCCCCGTCAGAGGTCCCGAGGCGTCCCTGCCCAGCCCGCCCAGGGGCTATCTGAACCCCAGGCCGGCCGAGTCCATGAGCTTCACGCACTCGGCGCACCGGAGTCCTCTCGGGGTCCTGTACAGCCTCGTCTTGGCACCGCACTGCGGACATTCCACCGCGCGGCTCTGGGGCTGCATAGGAGGTTCTGCCATGACTTCGGCTCCCTTACGGGGGCCTTCTTATCTCTGCTGAAAGCACGGCCGCCGAGCTGGGTCGTCTCATCGGCCCCCGCCCAGTCTTAAATACAGGACGCAGAGCGCGGCCTCAGGTTTCTTCCGTGAGAGAAACAAGCGACCCAGTGGTAATAGTTTGAGCAGTTTCGAGGAGCTTCAGCTCCGACCTGACATCAAGAAGGGGGTGATGGCAGCGGGCTTCATCCGGCCGTTCCCCATCCAGGCTCAGGCCATCGGCCCCCTCCTCGAGGGGAAGAACCTGGTGGGCCAGGCGAAGGCAGGCTCTGGGAAGACCCTCGCCTTTGGCATCCCGCTCGTCCAGGCCGTGGACCCACGGACCCCCAGGGTCCAGGGGCTCGTCCTCGCGCCGACCCGGGAGCTTGCCGTCCAGATCACCCTCGAGCTGCAGAAGATAGGGGCATACACGTCTGTTAGGGTCGTGACGATCTACGGGGGGCAGTCGATGAACGTCCAGCTCGACGCCCTGCGGCGGGGGGCGCACATAGTGGTCGGGACGCCCGGCAGGACCATAGACCACATCAAGCGCGGCACTCTGAGGCTCGACTCCGTCCGGTTCGTGGTGATCGACGAGGCCGACGTGATGCTAGACATGGGGTTCATCGAAGACGTCGACTTCATCCTGGGAAAGACCCCCGGCTCGCGGCAGACGGCCCTCTTCTCCGCAACGATGCCCCGCACCATCGTGCAGCTGTCGCAGAGGTACATGGCCGAGCCGGTGAGGATCATGGTCGACGCCAACGAGCCGTCCGCCGAGACCCTCGAACAGTTCTTCGCAAGAGCGGAGAGGGACGAGAAGCTCCCGCTCCTCCTCGACATACTGGCCAAGGAGAACAGAAAGAGCGCCGTCGTA
>JAKAPI010000025.1 GCA_021807225.1 archaeon
GAGGTCCGACGCCCTCGCCGCCGCAAGGGGGATCGTCATCTCCGACTCGGTCAGGCCCCCGTGGTGGCCGCTGAGGTTCAGCTTGCGCTCTTCGACGTACCTGTACCACACCGTCCTGTTGCCGTGGGGGAGCACCATCAGGTTGCCGACCCTGCGCCTGAACTTCCTGGTGGGCTTGTTGATCCCGAACAGCCCGGCTTCGATGGCGTCCTCGGTCTTGATGACCGTCGCCACCCCCTTGAACTTCTTCTGAAGATAGGCCGCCGTCTCGTCGAGCCTGTCCTCTTCGATGGAAAGGAAGGAGTCTCTGGCGCTCCCCCAGGGCCGGATGACCTTCCCTTCGGGAGTCTTCCGGAAGCTCTTCGCCAGCTTCGAGAGCCGGTTCATGTAGAGCGTCTTCTTCGAGTCCACCTGCAGCTGGCCGTGGTCCGCGGTCACGACGACCATGGTCTTCTTGGCCGCTTTCCTGTCGAGCTTGGAGAGGAAGCCCTCGTACAGCGCGTGCGATATCAGCGAGCCCTCCACCAGGGCCTCGTCGGTCCCCGGACCGTAGATGTGCTCTATCGTGTCGA
Source organism: archaeon (assembly GCA_021807225.1). The sequence continues at coordinate 573 of JAKAPI010000025.1, forward strand.
CGTAGCTCCAGTAGGCGTAGATGTAGTTCAGGCCCCTGGCCCTCTCCACGAATGTCCTGAGCGAGACGCTCAGGTCGGAGGCGGTGTTGTAGCCGCTGACCTCGCTCCCTGCCCTGGAGACGTTCGAGTAGGCGGTGTTTGCGAGCCCCCGGCTGGTGAAAGAAGTGCTGCTGATCCCCGAGCTCTTCATGCGCTCATAGATCGTGGTCCCGTCGAAGAGGGAGCGCGGGTTCATCGTCCCGACCAGCGTGTCCCTCCCCGAGTCCCCGACCTTGACGAAGGGGAGGGTGATGATGATCTCTCCCACCTCCTCCATGTAGACGTACCACTCGGGGAGCCCGTGCTCCTGCGTGGTCATCCCGGTGGCGAGGGCGGTAAGGTTCGCAGCGGTGGTCGACGGGAACACAGGGGTGATTGGCCTGACGCTCCCCTTGGCCGCGAGGGCCCCGAAGAACCCGTGGTCGCTCTGCCTCTGCCACTCGTTGTAGCCGAAACCGTCGCAGAGTATCAGGACCACGTTCTCGATGCCCGAAGTGTCAAGGTCCCCGAAGGCGTCCTTGGGCAGCGCGGGCCTCGGATCGCTGTGCCCCAGGACTGAAGCCAAGGTGGAAGGGACGTTCGCGAGGCAGTACCCGGCGTAGTCCGGCCTGACGGCTCCCGGGGGCAGCATAGGGGCGGCCCCCTCTTCAGACCTGATATGTATTCCCTGGCGACCCGGAGGACCCCGGCAACCCGTATAATCACGGGCGGCCACGGTTGAAGGGCGTTGGCTCGACATCCCGGGCTCTCGAAGGTCGGGGCGGCCGCCGTCTTCGCGATCCTGAGCATCCAGATCCTCGGCGGCGTGGCCTTCGCTTCGCCGGCAGGCACGGCAACGCCGATCAAGCACGTGGTCGTAGTGATGATGGAGAACCACAGCTTCGACAACGTCTTCGGGCTCTACCCGACGATGAACCGGAGCCAGCCGGGGTCTTTGATGAGCTCGATCCAGGCGCCTGACGACGTCCTAGGCGTGCCCAGTGGGGTCCAGCTCACTCAGGTCCCGAATGGGACCTACTCCACCGCCAACCCCGTGGAGAGCGTGTACAGCCTGGACTGGAACAACGGGAAGATGGACGGCTTCGCGGCCAACAGCGGGAGCCAGTCGATGACCTACTACAGCTCCTGGCAGCTGGGCGTGGAGTGGGACTGGGCCGAGCAGTACGCCATCGCCGACAGGTACTTCGCCAGCTGCATCTGCGAGACAAACCCCAACAGGCTCTATTCTCTGGCCGGCTACGGCGCGGGGATATCTGACGACTCGGGGCCCCCTCCGTACGTCCCGGTCAACCAGTCGATCTTCGGCGAGCTGAGCAAATACGGCGTCAGCTGGGGGTACTACGTCGGCAACCCCGCGAATGGTAACTTCCCGCTCAACTACTTCGACGGCATCGGCGCCTACTCGTCGGATGTCCAGAGCTTCACCTCGTTCTACGGCGCCCTGAGCCAGGGATCCCTCCCTGCTGTGTCCTGGGTGATGCCGGTGGGCGGCGGTGCTTCTGGCATCGACCAGCACCCTGAAGCGAACATGACGGAGGGGCAGGACTGGCTCCTGGGGGTGGTCAACGGCGTTATGCAGAGCCAGTACTGGAACTCCACGGCGATCCTCGTCACCTACGACGAGGGCGGAGGGTACTACGACCACGTCCCGCCCCCTGTGGTGGACGGGGTGCAGCTCGGGTTCAGGGTCCCGCTGTTCGTGATATCCCCCTACGCGAAGGAGAACTACGTCTCACATACGGTGATGAACCATGCTTCGACGCTTGCGTTCATCGACTACAACTGGAGGCTCCCGGCCCTGAACTCGTTCGTGGCCGACTCGGGGCTCCCGCTTGACATGTTCAACTTCAACCAGACCTACGCCGGAGGCACCCTGGTCAGGCAACCGGTGGTGCTCAGCAGCGGCAGCACCTTCCCTGTGGCCCCCCAGATGCCTCTTGCGGGCCTGCCATACCCAAGGCAGGGGTCGTATGCCGGCGACCTTTCGTCGATGGGGGGTGCGGTCTACACGTCAGCCAACTCGACGGTCACCCCGTTCTTTCAGAGCCTCCCGTTCACGAGCGCGGTCGCAGTGGCGTTGCTAGTGCTATTGGTGCTGGCCGCCAGGTACGGCAAAAAAGTGCGGCGCAGGGCCGGACAGTAGGGTCGCTGGCTCTAAAATACGAAAAAAGCGAGGTAGGGCCGTCGCAGGCCCCACGATGCTCCGTCGACCGAGTCTTACATCAGTTTCTTCCGCGCCAGGACGATTTCGCCCAGAGAGGCGAAGACCAGGAGGAGCCCGCCCATGCTGGCTCCAGCCAGGTTGTACGAGTTGCCGAGCAGCCCGGTGAAGGCGCCGTAATACGAGTAGAGTGGGATGAGGACGAGTCCCAGGATGAAGACGACGGCCGGGATGTAGATCTTGAACGAGGACATCTTGGCGCCTCTGTAGTCCATGTACCCGAGGACCAAGACGAGTAGCCCGACGACGGAAAGGATTCCGGCGTTGGTGGTGTTGAAGCTGGCGGCCGGGGTGAAGTTCCCTAGCCCCGCCTTTGGATACTCGACAAACAAGTTGCCGAAGACCAGGAGGCAGAGGCCGAAGAACATGTACAGATACCCGAAATACTGCATCTTCACTGTTCTCATTGGTGCACCGGCAACGGTCCCTGCTGCGGAAGTCCCTGCAGCGTTCAGGACTGTTTCGGACATCCGAGGCCGGGTTATCCTTCTAATTCTATTAAGCATTCTCCCCCTGTTCATCTAATTATAACGCAGAGCGTAGCTTCTATTGAGGATATTCTGCGAACGTTTATTAGAACTTCTCGATGACGACGGGCTCACTAACATGGGTTTCAACGGCATTAGCGGCTCGCTGAACCAGGTTGGCCAGATTCCTTGGGAGTATGTTGCCGGCTACTTCATAGTAGCCCTGGTGATAGCATTCTTCCTTGGTAAGAAAACAGGTGGACTAGGCTCATTCACAACACTCGACTTCGTCTACATAGGCATAGGCGTCGCCTTCGCTGTGGTTTGGCAGTGGTTCATTGGCGCTTTCCTGGGCGGATTCCTGCCAGGGGAAGTCGGCCAGTACATCAACCTCGGCTACATCGGCGGACAGCTGATCACCATGATGGTGATTGCCGCTCTCGTGCGGAAGGTCGGCGTTGGAACCACGTCCTTCGTCGTCTATTCGTTCCTCAGCGACATCTTCCACTATGGGTTCGGCGGCGAACCGATGTACTTCATCTACGAGGGCCTGACCTACGGCCTCATCCTCGACCTGACAATCGCAGCGACGGGCGGGAACATCTTCGGGGTCAAGAGCTCCATGAAGGCATCCGCTGAAGCCACGGCAACGTCAGGCAGCGGCGGTTCCTCCAACAAGCTCCTTGCTCTGATGATCGTCGAGGGCGCCATCGTCGGCTTCTTCTTCGCATTCCCAGACCCAATCATCTACTCAGCGTTCTTCGGCCCATTCATCAACGGCAGCAAAGTCAACTGGGAGACCATCTACGCCACCTTGACCCGGTTCATCATAAGCGGTATCCCCGCAGGTGCAATAGGCGGGATAATCGCGAACCGTGTGTCCAGAGCCATAGGCCAATAACAGCGAGTCAGAGTGAAGGTAAGAAAGGAAAGGGGAGGTCTAGGAGACCTCCTCCCGACCTGTTTTATGCGACCAGAATGGCGGTGCTTCGGCCAAACGTGACGCTTCGCCGGAACGAGTCTGGCAAGACTTAAGCACGTGATAGGGCCGGCCGTGCTCTGTGGCGGAAACAGGTTCGCCCGAGGCCGCGCTGGCGAATCCGGTGGATGTCAAAGACCTGGTCTTCAATTACGTCGGGGTAGGCAAGCCTGTGCTTACAGTCGGCGAGTTCCATGTGGTCGACGGGGAGGTCGCCCTGGTCATAGGCAAGTCGGGGGGCGGCAAGTCCACCCTCGTCAACTGCTTCAACGGCGTGATACCTCACATCTTCAAGGGGAACGACCCCGACGGGGTCGTGGTCTACGGGAACGCGGTCAAGCAGACGCCGCTCCCCAAGCTTTCGACGATGGTGGGGACCCTCCTCCAGGACCCGGAGACCCAGGTGCTGAACTACACGGTGGAGGAGGAGATCGCGTTCGGGCCCGAGAACCTCATGATGCCTCCTGAAGAGATACAACGGAGGGTCGACCTGGCCATCGCGACGACGGGGATCGAGAACCTGAGGGGGAGGGAGACCTACGTCCTCTCGGGCGGGGAGCTGCAGAGGGTGGCCCTGGCAGCAGTGCTGGCGATGCAGCCCAAGCTGCTCATCATGGACGAGCCCACGTCGAACATCGACCCCGAGGGGACCGCGCGTGTCTTCCAGACCCTGACGGGACTGAAGGGGAAGAGCACCCTGATCATCGTCGAGCACAAGCTGGAGAGGGCGCTGCATTTCATCGACAGGGTCGTCCTGGTGGACGAAGGCAAGGTGGTCTTTGACATAGAGAAGGCCAAGCTGGTGGATCACGTCGACGACCTCCACGCGGCAGGGATCGACGTCCCGGAGCACTACCTGTACGCCAAGAAGTTCAGGATGGACCCGTCGAACATAGAGGCGATCAGGCAGAGGATAGCGCGCGAAGGGCTGCAGCTGGGGACCCCTCGGCGGGCGAGCGGGGGGAAGGTGATCATGGAGGCCTTCGCCCACGTCGAGGTCCAGGGGAAGGTCCTGGTCGATGCCGAGCTTGCCCTGAGGGAGCCGCAGATGCTGGCGATCATGGGAAGGAACGGCGCGGGCAAGTCTACCCTCCTCAAGGCTGTGATGAACTTCCTGGACAAGGAGCTCACTGCCAAATCGAAGCTCATGATCAACGGGGTAGACCTGAGCAAGGCGTCCATCCAGGACAGGGGGAAGCACATCGCCTACGTCCCTCAGAGCTTCGACCTCATGCTGATCAACAAGACAGTCGAAGAGGAGATCTCCTACTCCATGAGGAAGCGCGGGGTCAAGGACTACAAGGGGCCGACGGAGGAGTTCCTCAAGCTGTTCGGGCTGCAGGAGTTCAGGCGGCGCGACCCGCTGATGCTCAGCGTGGGCCAGAGGAGGAGGGTGGCGATGGCGGCGGCGCTCTCGTCCGGCGTCAAGATCGTGATGATGGACGAGCCCACCTCGGGCCAGGACTTCTACCACAAGGAGATAATCGCCAAGGAGATCAACATGCTCAAGGGGCTCGGGTACTCGTTCATCATAGTCACGCATGACGCGAAGTTCGTGTACAGGTACGCGGACTCGATGCTCGTCCTTGACGGGGGGAAGAAGGTCCTCGAAGGGACCCCCGAAGAGGTCTTCGCTTCTTCGCAGAGCTACTCGGTGATCCCTCCGACCGAGTACTACCTGAGGAACCCGGACATCCCCATTCCAGAGCTCGGGATGCTGGGGGTCTGAGATTGGCGCTCCTCGACGCGGTCTGGGTCAACGTCGGGAGCTGGCTGCTCTTCGTCTTCGGCCTGGTGACCCCGCTCTATCTCATCTTCGGATACATAGGACTCACCGGGTTCAGGGACATCTCCAGGTACGAAGAGTACCACACTTTCTACTACCGGCTCAACCCTCTGACGAAGATCATCCTGACGATCGTCCTCACCTTCGTGGTGGCGGTCACCGCCTGGTCCATCGACCTGGCCATCGGCCTGGTGGTCCTGTCGACGTACCTTACCCTCAAGAGGGGGCTCAGGAGGCTCGCCCTCGGGAGCGCCCTGGTCTTCGCTTCAGTGATCGGGCTCGCTTGGTACTACGCCACGCAGACCCCCTATGGCCTGCTGATGTACGCGTTCTACCACATCTGCGTGACGTCGGTCAGCGCGACCCCCCAGCCCCCGAGCGCCGCCTGGTTGGCGCTGTTCACCCCGGTCTGGCAGTGGGCGTCCTACTTCACGATCCTCGGGTACCAGCCGGTCCTGACCACCCAGGGGCTGCTATACGGGATGCAGGTGTCCACGAGGGCTGGGGTGGTGCTCATCTCCTCCCTCATACTCATCATGACGAGCACGCCCTCGGCGATCCTCCGCACGCTGGGGCGGCTCAAGCTCCCCGTGGTCCTGATCTTTGCGCTCGTCGTCGGGATGAGGACGGTCCCGAGGATCTTCGACACCCTCGACACGGCTGTGAAGGTCCAGTTCATGAGGGGGTACGGCGCCAAGGCCAACAAGGCCACCCGGGTCTTCTATCTCTTCGGCGGGGTGCTCACCAGCATCGTGCCTGCGATGACGTTCCTGTTCAGGGGGGCGAGGAACACAGCAATCTCCGCGGACACCAGGGCGTTCAGGGCGTACAAGCAGCGGACCTTCCTGACGCCATTCACGTTCTCGAAGGGAGACTACGTCTTCTTCGCGATCATCATAGGGCTGGTCGCCCTGGCGGTCTTCTCCAACCTGTACGGGTTCGGCAGGGCCATCCCATACTCGGCGGTGGGGTCGAGCTGCGGCGCCACCTCGACCGCCTAGTAGAAGAACGCGGTCACAAGGAACGCGGCGGTGAGGGCTAGCACCGTGGCATCGGCGGGGCCGAAGCGCGGCTTCTTCATGTAGGTGCGGCTCTTGTAAGCCCCGAAGGCCCTGGTCCCTGTCGAGATGGCAGTGTTCCTCGCGCCCCTCAGCAGGTAGATCAGGGCGGGGACCAGCGCGAAGACGGCGGCCGCGACGACGTACAGTGGGCCAAGCGACCGGCTGCCCCGCGTCCCGAACCCCCGCATCAGCTGAACCTTGACGATGCCGTTGATGGCCTCCAGGAGGAGAGGAACCGTCCTCATGCCCACGACCACGGAGAAGGTGATGGGGTTGGGTATCCCCACCCTCCTAAGCGCCCGCATAACAGACGACGGCGTGCTGGTCATCACGAGGATGAGGGCGAGGAGGAAGACCCCTGAGACCGCCACCTCCGAGGCGACCACCCTGGTCAGGTCCCTGTAGAGGAACGAGTCGTTGACGGGGAGGCCGCTGGATCCGGCGTTGATGGCGAAGGAAATCCTGTCGGAGACCGAGCCCCACACGGTCCCCCAGACTACGGCGACCGTGAACAGGAAGCCCAGCTTCAGTTTCTCTGCGCCGTGGAACAGGGTGGCGTAGGACGCGAGGATTACCCCGGTCGCGAGCAGGCCCAGGTAGAGCCCAGCGAAGGACGAAGACACGGCCACCATGAAGAGGGCAGCAAGCTTGGTGGCCGGGTTGAGCCGGTAGTAGACGGAGTCGTAGGACTCGTATCGTGTGATCTCTCTCAGGCCGGCGAGCCCTATGAGCCCGAAGACTATGTAGACGGGGACGGCTGCGCCGACCAAGAACAGGGCCCACTCGCCGGTGATCATGAGAGCCGTGACCAAGGAAGGCGCTGCTTGCGCCTCCGGCCACTTAAGGGAGAGGAGCGGGCGAGGAGGACCGGTCAGTACCTCGGCATCGTGGGCTCGACTTCTTCAGCCCAGGCTTCGATGCCCCCCTTGAGGTTCATGACGTCCGAGAACCCTGCCTTGCGCAGGAACTCCACCGCGGTCCTGCTTCTGACCCCCGTGTGACAGTAGGCGACCAGCCGCTTCGACCTGTCAAGCCGGGCGGCGCCCCGTACGAGGCTGCCCAGGGGGACCAGCACCGCGCCATCCAGGTGACAGATGGAGTGTTCGTACGGCTCCCTGACGTCTAGTAGAGTGACCTGGGCGCCGGCGTCGAGCATCGCCTTCAGCTCGACGGGGGTGACGTCGACCTTGGACTCCGGTTGCGGTCTGATGCCGCAGAACTCCTCGTAGTCGATCAGAGTCGGAGTCGCCTCCGGACCGCAGGCTGCACAGCTCTCGCTCTTCCTGATCTTCACTTCGTCGAAGGAGCCGCCGAGGGCGTCGAAGACGAGGAGCCTCCCGACGAGTGGGGAGCCTCTCTGCAGGATGAGGGCTACCGCCTGGACGGCCTGGAGCGTCCCCAGGACAGAAGGGACGGCGCTCATGACCCCGGTCTCTTCGCAGGACCTTACCGACTCAGGAGGCGGCGGGGCCGGGTAGACGCAGCGGTAGCACGGGCCGAGGGGAGGGTAGAACACCGACACCTGGCCGTCGAAGGCCTGGGCGCTCGCGTAGACGTCGGGTTTCGACAGCATGACGCAGGCGTCGCTGATCAGATACCTGCTCGGAAGGTTGTCGGTGGCGTCGATCACGACGTCGTACTCTCCGATGAAGTCGAGCGCGTTGTCCGAGCCGAGCCTGACGTCGTAGGAGGCGACGCGGACGTTGGGGTTGACCTGCCGTAGCCTCTCTGCGGCTGCCTCTGCCTTCTTCCTCCCGACGTCCGCCTCTGAGAAGATGAACTGCCTTTGGAGGTTGGATGCCTCCACGGTGTCGCCGTCAAGCAGCCCGATCCTCCCCACCCCCGCCGCGGCGAGCTGCACGGCCGCCGGCACCCCGAGGCCTCCGACCCCGACCACCAGCACGGATGCGGCTTTGAGCTTCGACTGGCCCTCGGCCCCTATCTCAGGGAGGACGAGGTGCCTCGCGTACCGCTTCACCTCGGCTTCGGTGAGTGGAGGGCCGTTCATGGCCTCCTTCCGCGCGTGCCCGGATACATAGAACCTTCGGAGGTTTGGGCCGTAAGCCACAGATTTTTTACTGGTCAGTGATGGGGGGGCACCTATGCTCGAAGTAGGCACCAAGATACCGGAGTTCGCCCTCTATGACACGGACCTGAAGCTTAGGAAGACTTCTGACTTCTTGTCCAAGGGGAGGAAGACGATATTCGCGTTTTACCCCGGCGCCTTCACAGGCGTCTGCACCAAGGAGATGTGCGCGTTCAGGGACATGCACGACGAGCTCCAGAAACTCAACGCCACCG
>JAKAPI010000005.1 GCA_021807225.1 archaeon
GCTCGACCAGGGCCTGCAGGAGATTGGAAGGTTCCCCATCAGCGAACTGGTCCAGAAGATGGAGGGGACCAGCGGAGCCCTGTACCTCATCTTCGACGGAATCGTCACCCAGAGGCTCGTCGAGTCAGCCACGAGAATGGGGGTGAAGGGCATCATCGGCCACCGCACGGGCGAGTTGGGCCAGGTGCCAGAAGACGTCAGGATAGGCACCTTCAGAGACCTCGGCCTGGAATAGGCCCAGGGCCAGTTGATAGTCTCCGAGTTCGATCCGAAACACAACCGCTGCTCGCTTTCCGTCGAGTCTGCTGAGGACCTCTGGACCCTCAGGCGGCTGATAGTGAAGGGGGATGTAATCGTCACCAGAAGCTCCAGGGTCATGAAGAAAGAGGACGAATACTCGAGGCCCGACAAGGGGGAGCGGGTTAAAGTCACCGTCGCCCTATCGGTGGACGAAGTCCACCTAGACAGCAGCATCGAAAGGATCAGGATCAAGGGCACCATCGTAGAGGCGAGCGACGAGACGGTCACCAAGGCAGGCTCTCACTCCATCACCATCTCCCCCGGGCATACGCTCACCCTGCGGAAACAGCGGTGGTCCCCTCTTGACACGATGCTGGTCCACCCCGCCGGGGCGGCCGCATCCAGATTCGTCCTCCTGGCTGCCGACAGGCGGGAAGCAGGCCTCGGGACCCTCAGCGGCTCACACCTCTCGGTGGTGACCACTGTCGAGTCGGGCCTAGGGGGCAAGATGGGCGAGGAGCAGAGCTCCCAGCCCTACGTCTCGAAGGTCGCGGGGGTCGTTGCCCAGGTCTTCCAGGAGGGGGACAAGGTGGTGGTCGCGGGCCCGGGGAACTTCAAGAACTCGATCGCGAACCAGATCCGCGAAAGGCTCAAGGGAGGACAGGTTAACCTTCTGGATGGATTGGACCTGACAGGCTCGGACGGCGTCCGGGCGCTCATCAAGACGCCTTCGTTCCAGGAGCTGGCCAAGGACTCCCTCGCGGTGGAAATGCAGCGGCTCGTTGCCGAAGCCATCAGAAGGATCTCCACCTCCGACCCCAAGGTAGTCTACACCCTTCCCCGGGTGGCAGACGCTGCTTCCGCGGGCGCCGTCGAATCATGTGCCGTCTCCGACGACGTGTTCAGTTCGGGGGTAGACGAATCGCGCCTCGTCGAAGTGCTGAACGACGTCGAATCGAAGGGGGGGCGGGTGTATCTGGCCGACTCCTCGATGGAATACGGGAAGCAGGTGTCCTCATTCGGGGGGATTCTCGCCCTGCTCCGATACGCTATCAGAGTCTAGTCAGCCACGGGAAGATGAACTCGACGACCAGCGCCAGGATGATACCTCCTTTCAGTAGGTCTTTTCCCAGGCGCATCGACGCGTGACTGAAGTAGAGAAGGACGCCGACCATGAGGATGGTGATGTAGGCGACTCTCGAGATGTCTATCACTGCGGTGTCTATGGTGGCGAGGAGGAAGGTCGTCGTCGAGGTGAACTGCTGGGCAAACTGCTGGATCAGCCCCTCGGCCCCCGGGGGTGCCTGTATGCTTGACAACGCGCATTCAGGCGCTCCGGGCATTTAACGACCCAGCATGGAGCCGGGCCGACCCAGGCAGGGACTCGACCCCTTCAGGACGCCGCTGACGACCCTCGGACCCTAGACTCCCAGGACGTACACGTAGAAGTACGGCGCGGTGATGATCGCAATGAGCAAGGCGAGCACCGTCAGGGTGGCTGCCACGGTGATCCTCCCCACCATCTTCTCGCTCAGCTTCCCTCTGCCCAGGGCTTCGACCCCCACCCTGAACGCCTGGCCCCCGTCCAGAGGGTAGATGGGCAAAGAGTTGAAGATCGCGAGGTTGATGTTGATGAAGAACAGCCAGTAGATTTGGTTGGCCAGCGGCAGAACCGCTGCGCCGATTGGTGAGGTATAGAACGCCGAGTCGGCGCTGGAGAACGGCACCACCCCCTGGCAGCGCCCGACGTCGAGGGTCGGGATGCACGCGATGTAGATGAAGGGGTTGTTGAGGAGGTCAGAGTAGGCCGAAACGGCGGAGCGAATGCTGCTTGCGGAGACGGAACCCACTCCGATGTAGGGCCACTCTGCCAGCACCTTGTTCGTAGTCGTGTTTACGAGCTGATCGCAGCAGACCAGCGTGACGTTGTCGATCTGGATCACCTGGCCGCTACGGTAGATGGTGAAGTCGAGCGACTGCCCTGCTTTCAAGGAGGTGTTCTCTCCAAGGATGGTGGACAAATCTGTGACCGCCGTGCCGTTGACGGCGAGGACGATGTCCCCGGGCAGAATCCCTCTGCTGTAGGCGGGGGACTCCTTGCTGACTCCCGTTATCCCGGCTCCGATCGCTGCAGGCGTCATGCTGCCCACCACAAGCGCGAGCAGCACGAGGCAGGCCACGGCAAGGACGAGATTCGTCCCAGCCCCGGCGGCCAGCATCTGGGCCGCGTGCCTCTTCCGAGCCTGTCTGACCTCGGTTTCATCGATATCCACAAAGGCCCCAATGGGAATCACAAAGAAGAGCAGTATCAGACCTGAGTTCTTCACGCGCAGTCCATGGCTTCGGGCTATCACGCCGTGGGCCCCCTCGTTCACCACCATCCCCACGACGAGCGCGACCCAGCCGTAGAAGATCGGGATGTACGGGTTCAGGCCCGGGATGCCGAGGTTGATGAGCGGCCCGAGCCCTACGATCCCCCTAGACGCCTGGGCGAACCCAGGCGATAGGATCCCCTGAAAGACCATGAAATAGAGGTAGAGCCCTATCGCCGCCGAGACTGGCATCAGGTACAACAGGAGCCACCCCACCGGTCTGGAGATCGTGCTCTTCCCCATCCGGTCCATGACGGACAGGAAGCGCCTTGTCCGGACCATGAGCAGAACCCCGCTCTGAAGCTCGAACCGCTTGAACTCGTCAGAACCCATTTTCGCCTCACCGACGGCGTTCGCGCTTTAAGCGTTGAGACTTTATACCGACCAGAGGTCAGTTTCATCGTATGCCTGGCTGCGCGACCTGCGGAGGCGCGTCGTTCTACACCCGGCGCTACTCCGGAGAGACCCTCTGCGTCCAATGCTTCAAGAAGTCCATAGTTGAGAAGACCCGAAGGACCGTCTCCAAGTACAAGATGATCGGAAAGGGGGACAGGGTAGCAGTCGCCGTTTCAGGGGGCAAAGACAGCCTGTCGCTCCTGAAGGTCGTAGTCCAACTCTACGCCCCCAGACGCATCCCTATCGTCGCGATCTCCGTAGACGAGGGGGTGGCCGGCTACCGGGACGAAGCGCTCGAACACGCCAGGTCCCTCTGCTCCGAGCTCGGCGTGGAGCACACGGTGGTGTCCTACAAAGAGATGTTCGGTTTCTCCCTTGACGAGGCGCTCAACTGGAATGAAGAGCGCGACGTGTCGTCCTGCAGCTTCTGCGGCGTGTTCAGGCGCAGGGCCATCGACGAGGCCGCCGCCCGTGCCGACGCAACCGTCGTTGCGACCGCCCACAACCTAGACGACTACATCCAGACCTTCATGATGAATCTGATGCACGGGGACGTCGCCCGCCTCGGCTGGATGGACCCAGCCTACACCGACGGCTCTTTCCAGATCAGAAGGGTCAAGCCCTTCATGGAGGTCTACGAGGAGGAGGTCGCACTATACGCCTACCAGTCCGACGTCCCGTTCCAGAGCGTGAGCTGTCCCTACATGCACGAGGGGCTGAGGAGCGAGGTCAGGGACTACCTCAACGCCATGGAAGCCGCGCACCCTGGGATCAAGAACGTCCTTCTCCGCTCCAGCCTCGACGTGATCTCCCGCTATTCTGGTACGTCCGACAAGGAGTCAGTCCCCTGCGGGAGCTGCGGGAGGCCCTCCTCAGGCGGCCTCTGCAACGTGTGCAGGATGAAGGCGACGATCGAGGAACACGTTAAAAGCAGACCCTAGCCCATGTTCCGCTGGCGGTGGGTAGGGCAGGTAGGGTAGCCGTCTACCAGAATGCTGAAACCGGCTTTACGCAGCGGCCAGCAACCTCCGGGTAAAGCCATCTTCCTCGTCACCTGCGCCGGGCAGGGGAGACGAACTCACGCCGAAGCGGGCGGTCATGAGGGGCAGCCCCCTCGAAGGAGGGGGCCTGACTCTTGATTGCCGAATCGGGCGAGGTCCGGGAGGGAGCAACCCTATGGCGACGTGGCCACGCTGCTTCGTCTACGTGGGGGATCCCCGGTCCGGCGAGATGGGGGCGGAGAGTGGTGGTGAACTCCGGAGGGCCTACCGCCGCTCATGTTTTTATCGGCCAGAAATCGGCTGGCAACTCGCGCAGGGGTAGCCTAGAGTCCTCGACGGGGAGCCTGGTAAGGCGCAGCCAACTGGGCGCAAGCTTGCTAAGCCTGTGTCTCTAACGGGACTCGTGGGTTCGAATCCCCTTCGAGGGGCGGAAGTCCCACCCCCTGCGCTCCTCAGGCGCAGCCTTCATGCGAAGCGTTTGCCCGCGAAACTGGCCCTTGACCCGAGCTCCCCTTCTATCCTGATCAACTCGTTGTACTTGGCCACCCTTTCCCCCCTGGCAGGGGCCCCCGTCTTGACGAAGTCCGAGCCGAAGGCGGTCGCCAGGTGGGCGATGAATGGGTCTTCCGTCTCTCCCGAGCGATGGGAGACAGCCACGCTCCACCCGGCCCTATGCGCCAGCTCGATCGCCTGCTCCGTCTCCGAGACCGACCCTATCTGGTTCAGCTTGACGAGGACCGCGTTCGTGGCCTTCGCCCTGATGCCCGCTTCCATCCTTTTCACGTTGGTCACGTAGATGTCGTCTCCGATGACTTTCGTCTTCGTTCCGAGCCTCCTCGTGATCGAGGCGAACTCCTCGAAGGCATCCTCATGGAAGGGGTCCTCTATCGTCAGGAGCCCGAACTCGTCCCTGAGCGCCGAGTAGAAGTCCTCCAGCTCTCCCGCGTCCATGGTCTCGTCGTCTATGACGTATTTCTTCGCCCTCTGGTCATAGAAGGTCGATGACGCCGCGTCTATGCCGAGCCTGACGTCTCCTTCGTCGTACCCCGACTTCGATATCGCCTCGCGTATCGACTGAAGGGCATCTCTGGTCAGGCTAAGAGGAGGAGCGAACCCCCCTTCGTCCCCCACGTTGATGGCTTCCCTGCCATATTTCGCGACGAGCACACCCTTCAGGGACTGGTAGACTTCCGACCCCATCCTGACGGCCTCGGTGCAGGTCCCTGCTCCCACCGGCTCGATTAGAAACTCCTGTATCGCCAGCCCGTTCCCCGCGTGTTCCCCGCCGTTGATCACGTTCATCATAGGCACGGGGAGAACGTAGCGCGTCCTCTTCCTGAGCTGGGAGAACAGGCTGACGGAGTTGGCGAGGGCCGCCGCCCGGGCCGCGGCCATCGAGACTGCCAGGATGGCGTTCGCCCCGTACTTCGACTTGTTGGCTGTCCCGTCCAGCCTGATCATCACGCCGTCTACCTTCGAAGTATCAGACGCGTCCATCCCTCTCACCTTCGGCCCCAGGACCTTCGTCACGTTGGCGACGGCCTTCCGCACCCCCTTTCCATGGAACCGCCGCTCGTCCCCGTCCCGGAGCTCGAGTGCTTCCAGCTTCCCCTTCGATGCCCCAGAGGGGACGCTTGCCCTCCCTACCGACGCCGCCGTCGCGACCTCTGCCTCGACGGTCGGGTTGCCTCTCGAGTCGAGGACTTCCCTCGCGCTCACTGACACGATCTTGGTTCTCACTCCTCTCAGCCCTCCCGCCGGATTCGCCAGGGCCGCCCCGTTAAAATCTGATTCCGACGCCCTGGCCCCTCCAACGCTTATTACTCGTCCCCGATTCGCGCCCCCCGGGCCGGTCGTCTAGCATGGTTAGGACGTCGCCCTTACACGGCGAAACGCAGCTGCGCGCCAAGGCCGGCGGTCCGAATCCGCCCCGGCCCACCTCTTTGCACCCTCGAGCGAACTCGCCCTCTAAGAGTTATCTACGAAGGTCGGTCGGGTGCCCCGGATGCCAAACTTCAGGTACATCAGCTGGTCGGAGTACGGCAACCTGGCCGAGGCCCTGGCTGAGAAGATCAGGGCCAAAGGGGACCGCTACGACCTGGTCGTGGGCATCGCCAGGGGGGGCATCCCCGTGGCCATGGTGGTGTCCGATCACCTTGACGTGAAGATCGACTTCGTGAACGTGAAGTCATACAACGACATTGGCAAGAGGACCCCCCCGCGGATACTCTCCACTCTGGTGGAAGGGGTCGAAGGTAAGCGCGTCCTGCTCGTCGACGACCTCGTGGACCAGGGCGACACGATGATGTTCATGAAGAAGTTCCTGTCCGACCAGAAGCCAAAGTCGCTCGACACTGCGGTCATGTTCAGGAAGCCCTGGAGCAAGGTCGAGCCGGAGTACTATCTCGAGACCGTCTCCGAGTGGATAGTCTTCCCCTTCGAGCTCGGTGAAGTGGGGAGGCAGAGGGCCGCCATGGGGGCGGACTCAAAGGGTGAGGAGTAGGTACGCGTTCAGGGCGAGGATCGTCCCTCCGATAAGGATCGCTATCCCGGTGGTCGTGCGCCTGTTGACGAATTCGCCCATGAACTTCCTCTTTGCCGTGTAGTAGAGGAGGGGGATCATGGGGAGCGGGATCATTATGCTGAGGACGACCTGGCTGTATACCAGCAGGCTCAACGGGCTGAGGCCGAGGAGGATTGCGCCGACGGTGGGGAAGACGTTGATGAACCTGGTCACCAGCCTCCTCGCATAGACATTCACCTTCTTCCCCAGGAGCCCGTCCATTATTGCCTGGCCGGCCAGGGTCCCGGTCGTCGATGAAGCGATTCCGGAGGCGAGCAGCGTGATTGCGAACACCGTCATCGCGAACGGCCCGTATATGGCTCCCATGATGCTGGCAGCCTGAGGGACAGTGATCGAGTTGGCGCACCGTGCGATCGCTGACGAATTCGCCTGCTGGACCCCGCATGAGGGGAGCGCCCCGAAGTGCTGGAACAGGACCGTCGAAGCCGTCACCAGGATCCCCACATTGATTAGGGCCGCGATAGCCAGCGTGAGGACCGACTCCATCAGGTGCAGCTTCCGCACCCGTCGCTTCTCTTCGACCGTGTCGTCCTTCAGCTTGTTCCGCGCAAGGTGGGAGTGGACGAAGAGGGCGTGAGGCATGACAGTGGCCCCAATTATCCCGACCACGAAGGGTATGTTGCTGGCGTTGAGCTCGGGGACGAAGGAGCGGGTGGCGACGTCTGCCAGGTTCGGCCCCAGGACATACATCTCGTAGAGGAAGCCGACGCTGATGATCGAAACGAACAACATGAAGAGGTACTCGATCACCCTGAACCTCCTGGTGGCGAAGGCGAGAATGATGAGCACGTCCGCTGCGCCGAACAGGGCGGCGTACAGCAGGGGGATGCCAAACAGGATGTTGAGGGCGAGGACGGTCCCCAGGTATTCAGCCAGGTCCGTCGCCGCAGCGGCGGCTTCGGCCGCGAGCCAATAGGCGAACCTGTAGTAGGTCGACTTCAGCGAACCCCTGATCAACTCCGGAAGGCTCCTGCCCGTGGCGATCCCGAGCTTCCCTGACAGGTACTGGAGCTGCATGGCCATGAAGCTCGCCAGCCAGACGGTCCACACCAGCCCGTTCTGGAACAGGGCCCCGCTCTGGATGGCCGTGCCGTAGTTTCCGGGGTCCATGTAAGCCATGCTTACGATGAGAGCGGGCCCTAGGTAACCGAAGAACTCTCGAACGGAGGGCACACTGGGACTCCTGAGGGCGTTCGAAACGGGCCATTATCTAACCTGTTGCCCCGTCCGAGAGGGACGGCCCGCGCCGCGCCACTTCAGGTGGCTAGGGCTCCCCGACCACCCTAGTGATGATGCGGTGCGTCAAGCCCCACACCACGTAGTCGCCGACCAGGAAGGCAGGGAGCTGGACCGGCCTGCCCCCGTTGTCCAGGGCGTAGCTGGAGCTTGACTTCGGCGCTAGCATGTCCTTCAGGTCAGCCCAGCGGTACGACGCCACCTCCTCATTGGGGGTGACGTCCACCTTCTCCTTCAACAGGAAGACGGACGGGACGACATCCATGGTCCCCGTGTGGGTGGTAGTGAGCTGCCCGTACCCTAGGAACTCGGCTGACTTCCCAAGGTCGACGCCCACTTCCTCGAGCGTCTCACGGGTCGCCGTCACTCTCGCCGTCCCATCTTCAGGCTGCATCTTCCCGCCTGGGAACGCGATCTGCCCTGACCAGGGGTCCCCGGCCCGCTCAGCCCTCTTGATCAGCAGGACGCTCGGGCGCTCTCTCCCGCTGATGATTATCGACACCGCGGCGAACCTGAGCCCCCTCGGAGTGGGCTCGCTGCCCACCAGGTTCTTCGATATGCGGCCTAGGACGTCGTCCAAGTCAAATCTTCTTGGCGCCCCTCCAATTTTAAATATGCAGCGCGGACCGCGGCATCCAGCTGATATTCTGATGTCACAAGAGCACAAGAATGCTGAACCCCCCATGAAACTTACTGAGGAGAACTTCGACAGAGTGGTATCCGGGCCCAAGCCCGTGTTCGTCGACTACTGGGCGGTGTGGTGCGGGCCTTGCAGGATAATGGACCCGGTGGTGGACAGACTGGCGGCGAAGTATTCGGGGAGGGTGGTGTTCGGCAAGGTGAACGTGGACGAGGAGATGAACATCTCTTCCCGCTACCAGGTCTTCTCGATACCGACCTTCATGATCTTCAGGAACGGCCAGCCCATGGACGCGGTGATAGGAGCCGTAGGCGAAGCCTCCCTCGAGAAGCTAATCGTCGGCGCCATCGGCGGCTGACCCTAGGTCACCCGGGTCCCGTCTGTGAGGAATATGTCCGCTCCCTCAAGGCTCACCGACCTCGAAGAGAGCACCGGCCCGAACTCGAACGACCTGCTCCTGTTGATCGGCTGGCCCCCTACCAGCCTGTTGAAGGGGGGCATCACTGTGAGCCTCCCCATCCCCTTCAGCTTGGACTTGTGCCCCGCCCCTTCCATGAGCTCGGCGACGTCATAGTCCGCGGTCACCCACACCGACTCCCTGGACCTCGAACCGAGGGGGTCGCGCATCTCATAGGTGAAGTGGGAGTGCCCTATCACGAGGTTCCGGGTCGCGATGGCCTCCTCCGACGGCCAGGCGTGCCCGTGGGCCACGCCGATCTTGTTCCTCCCTTCGCCCAGGACCGTGCCCTGCGAGGGGTCGAGCTTCACCCGCGGAGGCAGCACGGTCTTGATGTTCCCATCGTGATTCCCCGGCACCACCTCCACGAGTTCGAATAGGTCCAGCATCGTGTCGAAGAACCAGGGAACCACCCCCCAGTCGATGTCCTCCACCTTCCCCACGGTGTGCTTCACGTCACCGAGTACCGCCAGTCGCCTGGTGCCGTAGCCCTCGGCCAGACGCTTGACCCTTTCCACCATCTTGACGGAGTAGGCAGGCAGGCGGAACCCCTTCCTGGCCATCTCCTTCTCCAGCCCCAGATGCAGGTCTGAGATTAGGAGCGTCCTGTACTCTGGGGTCGAGAAGACCAGGGCTGCGTCTCCGGGGACTATCCTGAGCAAGCTACGCGATCAGCGGCAGCACCTGGCTGTCGAGGAAGTTCTTGAACTCCGAGAGCTCCATCCTGCTGAACCCTGTGAGGATGCAGTTCCTCGTCAGCCCGAAGACGTACCCGTACGCCTTGCTCTTGAAGACGATGTACCAGAGCTTGCCATGTGTGAGGTAGTCGCTGTATAGGCTGGTGTTACCCAGCTCGGCCCCATACAGGGACAGCTTGGTGATGTTCGGCAGGTCCACGTCAGAGTAGAAGATGACCTTGGTGTCCTCGAAGTTGGCCTCGTGGAACTTGCGCAGGGTCTCGGGATCTATCCTTGCTTCGACCACCTGGCCGAGGCTCATGAACACCGCCTTGCTCATCTCGTTGGCGATGCTGTTCGCCCTGTTCTTCTTGTCGTAGACCGTCAGGAACATCCTGTCTTTGTACATGTTGAACGAGAAGGGCGCCTCGTAGGTCCTCGGCACAGGCACCGGCTCTCCGCGGTGCGGCACCACGAACACCGAGTCGAACGAGAACTTGCCCTCGAGGGAGCCCTTGCCGGCGCTCAGGTCGGTTATCTCAGAGACGAGCTTGAACTCCTTGTCCTCGACGCTGGTCTCGGTCTCTATCCTGAACGACTTCAGCTTGTCCGCCAGGGTGTCGATGTCGTAGTTCTCCCTGACGAGGAACACCTTCCCTGCTAGTACCAATCTGATTCGCCCCCGGGTTCTCCTGTTATTGGGCTTTCAGTTGCCCCAATACTGTCTGGTCGTCACGAAGCGGATCTTTGCTTCGAGCAGGTCCCTGTAGAACGCCTCTTCATCGTCGCGCATCTCCGCCAGGATCCTGGACGCCGTCTGCGGGCCTATCCCGTACACCGTCTGGGCCACCACCGCCTTCTTCCCATATGAGAGCACCAGGTCGGCTCCCCGTCTTGCCCTGGACAGTTCGGACCTCTCCTCGTCCTTGAGCTGCTCCTTCGACTCCCGCCGCCTCACCAAGTCCGAGAGCTTGGCTGCGCCCCAGTAACACGGCACCAGAAGCCCGGAGCCGCACCGGACGCACCGCGGTTCCTCGGGCAGATCCCCGACCGTGGTCTGCCCCTGGTCGGTCCCACACTTTACGCAGAGCAGGCTCACCTCTGTGCCGAATATGCTGGCCTTCATCCTCTGGTAGGAAGACTTGCCCAGGGAGTCGGGGGCCACAGCCTCGGGCACCTCGAGGTACCTGTAGAGGAGGCCGTACGCTATCGGGGTCGGCCTCTCCCCGGCATGGAACGTCTCTACGGCTATGCCGCCGCCCGCCACCTGCGTCAGTATCAGCTTCGCCCTCTCCATGTCTATGAGGTCCCTCCCGGTCTCCTGGAGCGCTTCCTCGAATATCGGGGTCTTCTCGAATCTCGTGGGGAGCGAGCAGAGGTTCGGGTGCGCGATCAGCTTTCCCCTCTTGAGGGCCCCGAACCGCTCGGCGACGAACTTGACCCTCGCCGGGAACGGGAAGTTCCGCTGGGCCGCGACAGCGTACGTCCTCTCAAGCTGGTCTGGCGAAATACCCATGAGCTCCTGTGCGATCCCCTTCAGGTCGAGCTCCTCAGTGTCGGTGGTGAGCTCGAGCAGGAGCCTATACCCATCGAGCCACCACACCCTCACCAGCCCCCGCCTCGACAGCACCTCCTCGAAGACGTAGGCGAAGGTCCTGTTAACCGACTCGCCGAAGCAGAGGTGCACGATCAGGTACTTTCCGAAACCCTCGAAGAGGACGACCTTGTCTGACGGTACCGGGGCGCCCATCTTCCGGTGCTCGGCTATCTCGTCCACGACGAGGGCCCGGGCCGCTGCCTCGCCTGGAATCTGCTTCTCGACGCTCTCTACCGCTTCGTTCCCCTTGTCCAGGGCCTCCGAGATCTCCCTCCGGAGCTTCCCCGTCCTGACCGCCAGCTCGTAGGGGATGGGGAGCATCTCTCCGTCCCAGCCCGGGACCGCGGCCAGCGGGTCTTCCACTGGCGTGACGTAGATCTTTCTGTCGTCGGCGACCTGCTCTATCTGCCAGACCTTCCCCTTGATGATGAAGTGGACCCCGACCTTGGCCCTCAGGAGGACGAACTCTTCGCCCAGGATCCCGACCGTCTGATTGGTCGAGACATCCACCACGAGGTACCGCGTCTCGTCGGGGATCATGGAGAGGTTCTCGTAGTAGTACTCCCGCGTCAGCCTGGTCCTCGAGAGCGTCTTCCCGTCGAACCTGACCTTCCTGAGCTCCGACAGGTAGCCCGCGGTCCGGAGGAATGATTCCTCGGGGAGCTCCCTGTAGGGCGCCGCCTTTCTCACTTCGGCAAGCATCCTGTCTGCCTCCATGGTCTCGAAGTCCATCAGGTACCCCGCGATCTGATGGGCGAGGACGTCGAGGGAGTTCGCGTATGGGCGGGTGGGCTCGATCTTCCCCTGGGCCGCCGACATGATGCTCGCCGAGGACTCCAGGATGTCGTCTGCGGAAACAGTGACCAACACCCCCTTCGATACCCTCCCCAGCCTGTGGCCAGACCTCCCCACCCGTTGGACGAGGCTGGTGACCTGCCTGGGGGACATGTACTGGACAACCAGGTCCACGGAACCCACGTCGATTCCCAGCTCCAGCGTGCTGGTACAGACCAGCGCCTTCAGTCCTCCGGCCTTGAAGGCCTGCTCCACCCTCTCCCGCTCCTCCCTCGGCAGCGAACCATGATGCACTCCGACGTCGCCCCTGAGCCGGGCGAGCTTCTCTCCCATCATCTCAGCTAACGTCCTGCTGTTGACGAAGATCAACGTCGAAGTGTGGGCGTCGATCAGCTCGTTGATCCTTGACAGCCTTGCCGCCAGGTCTGGGGCAGAGTAGGTCTCTTTGGCAGCCGTCTGGGTCTCCGGGTCCGGAACGGGATACTCTATGGCGTAGGTGAACTCCTTGGGGGCGTCGGCCCTCACCACCGCCCTCGCCCCGTCCCCGAAGAGGAAACTGGCCGCCACCTCCGGCGTCCCGACCGTGGCCGAGAGGGCCACCAGCTGGAACCGCGGCGCGACCCTCCTCAGCCGCTGCAGCCCCACACAGAGCTGGACCCCGCGCTTGCTCTCGACCAGGTTGTGGAGCTCGTCGACCACCACCGCCTTGAGGTGCGAGAGGTTCTCCCTCATCCGCCTCCCCGGAAGTATGGCTTGGAGCGTCTCCGGCGTCGTCACCATCACGTCGGGCGGGTGCGCCGACTGCTTCGCCCTCTGGGCCTGTGGGGTGTCGCCGTGGCGGATGTCCACCGTGAGCCCGAGCTTGGAGCACCACCCCTGGAGCCGCTTCAGCATGTCCCTGTTCAGCGCGCGCATCGGCGTGATGTAGAGGAGAGAGATACCTTCCCCGTGCCCTTCCAGCACCAGCCTGCTCAGCAGCGGGAGCAGCGCGGCTTCGGTCTTCCCCGAACCAGTCGGGGCGATCACCAGCACGTCCTCCCCCCTCGCAACTATGGGCCAGGCCCTAGCCTGCGGCGGGGTCGGCTCCCTGATCCCCGTCTCCGCAAGGAACCCCCTCACCGCGGGCGCGAGGGAGTCGAACGCTGTCTCGCTGGGCAACTGCCGCCAAGGGCCCTCCCGCCGATTTAAGGAGTGGCGAGAGAGGGGTCGCCGAAAGTGAAATCGGCCGTCACAGTCAGCAATGTCTAAAAGCGCCTCGCCTTCGCAGAACCTCGAAGCTTGTCACGCAGCGTAAGAGAGGTCTCTCAGGAGAGTCCGCCCCATCTCACGGCGGTGAAAGAGATCATCCTGGAGAACTTCATGAGTTACGAGTACGCCAGGATCCCTCTCCGCGAGGGGCTCAACCTCGTAGTCGGCCCCAACGGGGCGGGGAAGTCGTCGGTGCTCCTCGCCATCTCCGTCGCCTTCGGTCAGGCATACACCGAGCGCTCGAGGAAGCTGTCGGACCTCATACGAAGGGGCAAGGACATCGCCCGCGTCTCCCTCGTGTTCGACAACTCGGCCAAGGGTGGCCGGCGACCCATCCCATACTCAAAGTCGGACACCTTCATGCTCAGCCGCTACCTCCGGAGGGACGGCTCATACTGGTTCGAAGCCGACTACAAGGAGATCGACAAGAGCGAGGTGGTCCGCCTCCTGCGAGAGTTCGGCATCAACCCTGACAACCTGCTCATCATCATGCACCAGGGGATGATCGAAGAGCTGGGCGCCGTCACGCCGCAGGAGAGGCTGAAGATGGTCGAGGAAGCTGTCGGGTTCTCGGAGTACAGGCAGAGGATCATGCTGGCAGAGCAGGAGCTGAGCGGCCTTGTCGGGGAGGAGAGCTCTCTGCTGCAGCTCATCGACAACGCGAACCAGGCGCTCGAATACTGGAAGCAGGTCTACGACCGCTACCAGGAGAAGCGGCGGCTCATCGAGCACAGGGAACTCCTGTCAAAGGAGCTGCTCTGGGCCGGCGAAGCGAAGCTGACAAAGTCACTGCAGGGGGCCGAGGAGAAGATCACCGCGAAGACGAGGGCGCTGGAAGACCTGCAGTCCCAGCAGGCAGAAGTGACCGCCGACGCGGAACAGACACACCAGACCCTGCTCGACAAGCAGGTCGAGCTCCGCAAGCTGTACTACGCCCTCGTCAGGGCCGAGTCCGAGAAGGCGAAGGACGAGTCTTCCAGGGACGCCTACCGCTCCATCAAGGACGACCTCGCCGGGCTTTCGAGCACCATCGACGAGCTCCTTGCCAAGGGGGGCGACAAGAACGCGAAGCGGCTGAAGGACCTCGCCGCATACATCGAGAAGAAGGGCGAAGCGGCCGAGGAAGACGCGAGCCGCAGGAAGGGGGAGCTGGACAGGGAAGTGTCCTCGCTCCAGCCGGAGATAACCAGGACCGAGGACCTGATCAGGCGGACCATGGACAGCTATGTCTCCTTCAAGGTCAAGGCGGAGGTGCTCTCCTATAGGATCAGGGTCACGGAGTCGGACCTCCGCGACCTGGAGCGGAGCGCCAAGGAGTACAAGTCCGAGCTCGACAAGTTGGCCCCCGACTTGGAGAAGGCGGGGACCCGGATGGAGACCACCCGGCAGCCCTACGAAGTGTCAGAGGAGCTCAAGCTCGTGTCTGCGCACATCCAGAAGATGCAGGACGTCCCCGACGACGCGGAGAAGATCTACAACGACTACTCGGGGAACATCGAGGAGCTCAAGGTCAAGCTTGCCAAGCTCCAGGAAAACAAGAAGTCGATGCTGGTCGAACTGGAGGCTCGCAAGAGCATCTGGAGGAAGGCGATGGAGGACCTCGTCGAGGCGGTGGACCCCGCCTACCAGGCGGTCCTATCGGCCGCCGACGCCAGCGGGTTCATCAAGTTCGAGCAGGCCGCCGCCATAGAGGACGCCGGCTTCGACCTCTACGTCGGCTTCCGCGGGGGGGCGCCCACTACCCTCGACCCCTTCACCCAGAGCGGGGGAGAGCGGTCGGTCGCCCTGATGGCGTTCATCCTCTCGCTCCAGGCGCGGATCGTTTCGCCCGTCAGGGCCCTGGACGAGTTCGACATCCACATGGACCCGAAGAACAGGGAGGCGATGTTCAAGATGATCCTGTCTCAGATGAGACAGAGGGAGGCATCGCAGTACATCGTCATCACCCCCTCCATCCTCACCGTCTTCGACAAGAGCGCCCACGTGATAACCGTCCAGGCGGTGCACGGGGGGTCAGAGGTAAAGGAGCTGAAGTAGTTGGGCCAGACCAAGCTCGACGACTACCTCAGGGTGATCGAGCTCTGCAGAGACGTCGAGACTAGCAGCGCCAACCCCTTCGACGTCGACATCAGGGAGAAGATACTGCTACTCAAACAGAGACTCCCCGAGCTCAAGCTCCTGGACGAGCTGCTTGTCGACTCGGAGGCAATGCTCGAGCTCGCACAGATAGTGAAGCTGCAGGACCAGTGGCTCAAGCAGAGGGCGAGCGCCCTGTACATCGACCCGCTCCTCATACAGCTCAAACTCAAGCTCCTCCCCAAGGACGCCCTTTCGGAGGCATTCGTCAAGAGCTGGCACCCCATCGCGCAGATAGACCAGCTTTCTCCCAGGGGGCTCGAGAAAGCCTTCGTCTACTGGCGCGAGCTAACCCCGATGTCCGAGAGGTTCAAGGACCAGTTCAGCAGTTACGGGGTCGGGCCCGGAGTCCTGGAATACACAGACCTGCTGAGCCTCGGTGTCTTCACAAAGGAGGATTTCGAAATCGGGTTGACGCGCCTCCACGAGGAGCTTCTGCAGCAGTCGAACGGGGAGTGGGTGGACTACCGCCAGTTCATCGGGAATGACAGCTACGAGTCCAAGGTGCGCAGGGCGTACCTCCTCGCCTTCCTCCTGAGCGAGGGGCGGGCGCTCCTGAAGACCGAGCCCCTCACAGGGAAGATATGGACCATGGGCCTCGTGGAGAGGGCCAAAGGGCCGCCCAAGTCCGTGGCGATCCCGATAACGGGGGACAGCTGATGGAGTCAGAATCAGGCGACAGGGCGCTGCTCGAACGCAAGGTCAGGAGGGCCTTCCAGGTCCTCGTCCTGCAGCGGGGGCGGAACCCCGGGGTCAAGGGCTGGGAGATGAAGCGGCACCTGGGCAGGGAGTACCGCAAGATAATCGAGGTCCTTTCCGAGGACGTCGCTCCCATGGGCCTCGAAGTATTCGAGGTGAAGGGCGCCGACGGCAGCGACGACTCTTCCAGGTTCCTCCTCAGGTTCAGGGAGTCACCCACGGTGAGCGAGGCGGAGACGTCCGGGATACGCATCGACGACCTTGCCGTGCTCGCCGCCACCATCGCCTTCATCAACTCGAAGGCCGGGCGGGTGGCCAGGCGCGAAGTGGAGCAGTTCCTGCGGGAGAAGTTCCCGAAGTGGCGGGTCGACTACTCCCTCGATAGGTACGTCAAGAGGGGGTACTTGGACCAGGACGACAGGGGCATGCTACACATCGGCTGGAGGACCAGGGCGGAAGTGGACGAGAAGACGCTGATGACGATGATACTCTCGCGCGCTCAGGAAGCGGCGAAGAAGTAACGCCTCCGCAGCGCGTCCCTCTCCCCCTCTATCGCCAGCTCTATCACGTCGGTCCCCTCCTTCCTCATCTTCGCCGCCAGCGCCGAAGCCTCTGAGAGCCTGACGCCCCGGCCGGCCATCAGTATGTCCGCCGCGTGCCCGTACTCCGCCCTGAGCTCTGCCGACTTGCGGAGGGCCTCCACCAGCTTCAGTTTGCTCCCTCTCAGGTCAGCCCTGCTCCTCGCCTTCATGGCCAGGGAGAACACGTTCTCGTAGGAGTCGGTCGAGAGCCCGACGGCAGCCTTGGTGCAGACCGGGCACTTGTCCAGGCCTTCGAGGTCGACGACCTTCCTCAGCTCCAGGAAGTTCCAGCAGTTGGTGCAGACCGCCACCAGGAACGTCTCGTTGATCCGCGCCCTCGTCGACTGCTTGAGGAGGGCCTTCAGCCTCTCCGGGGACACTATCTCGCCCCTCCTGCTGATCTCTTCCACCCCTATCCGGGCGATGGGGGTGAGGCCGTCGTACTCCACTAGCTTGACTTCGACGGCCCCGGCATGGATCTTCTCCACGACGTCCCCCGCGCCCGCCAGGTCGAAGTCGTCGTGGAAGATCATGCTCATCGCCTCTTCGTAGACTGGGGTGTCTCTCAGCGCTTCGACGATTCCAGAAATCGAGACGCTGGCGTAGTCTGCGTCCTTGGCTATCGCGCCGCACTTCTTTCCTGCGTGTATCAGCCGGCGCTTGAATATCCCGCTCCTCTCCACCGCCTTCTCCGTGGCCAGCTTCAGGTCCAGCTTGTGCAGCTCCTCGATGACGGAGAGGACGGTTGCCGGTGACACGTCGGCTTCGATCACGATCCTGTATGGGTCCTGATGGACCGCCACGGACTGCCCGATCCGCTCGGAGATCAGGTGACCGACGACCCTCGCCAGGAGCCTGTTTATCCTGTGGCCGAAGGCGGCCTGGATCACCAGGTAGCGGTCCCACTTTTCGATGGTGACCAGCCTCTCCGAAGGGATGGGCAGCTTGGCCGCGTACTGCTCCGCCACCTCCTTCAGGGCCTCTTCGAGGGCTCCGCGCGACGCGGGGTATGTCCTCACCAGCCCGTCGAGGAACTCCGACTCCGTCCCCTTCGCCAGCTCCTCCGCGTACCTCCTCCTGACGGCCCCGACCTCCGCGGCGACCTCCCTGGGGACTGGTATCTCGTCTCCTACCCAGTTGGGGACCGCCCCGGTCGGGTCCTCCTCAGCCTTGACGTACACCTTGTTCCCGTAGATCTGCTCCACCTTCCAGCATCTCCCTGCCTCGACGAACTTCACCCCGACCTCGCCGTACTCGGAGACGAAGGCTTCGTCCAGCGTGCCGACGAAGTTGTCCCCCTCGATTACGAGATACTGCTTCTCGTCCGGGATCATGGACAGGTTGTCGAAGTAGTACTGGAAGAGGGGCTTGACGTCCCTGGCCCGGAACACCTTCCCGTCCGACTCGCTGTAGTAAGCGAGCCGTGGGTACCTCTCCCGCATGTAGGTCAGCACCTTCTTCAGTCGCTCTGCGTCAAGGTCGGCATAGGCGTAGCTCCTCCTGAGCAGCGCCATCAGGTCGTCGAAGTTCCAGCTGGTCTGCTCTATCAGCAGCCCAGCCACCTGGTGTATCGCCACGTCGTAGGGCTTGAAGACCGGCTCCAGGGGCTCCAGCTCCCCCATCACGGACTTCCGGCTGAGGACGACGGCCTCGAGCGTGTCGTCGGAGTCCTGTGTGATGACGAGCCCGTTGGAGACCTGGCCTATCCTGTGGCCGCTCCGCCCGACCCTCTGAATCAGCCTGGTCACCTGCCTTGGGGAATTGTACTGGACCACGTACTCGAGGAACCCGATGTCAATCCCGAGTTCGAGGCTGCTCGTGCAGATCACCCCGAGCAGCTTCCCTTCCTTCAGGCTCTTCTCCACCGCCTCCCTCGTCGCCTTCGAAAGCGAGCTGTGGTGCACCGCGATGGGGAATGCTGGGTCCCACACCCTGAACCTGCTCGAGAGGGCCTCTGCTTCTGACCTCGTGTTGGTGAACACCAGCACGGAGCGGTACTTCTCGACCAGATCCCTGACCGTCCTCAGCCGGGCCGCCACCTCGGGGTAGGAGTATATCGCGTCGGCCAGGATCTTGTCGTCCCCCGTTGCCGTCGGCGCCACCACCTTCAGCGAGAGGCTCTTCTCGACCGGGACCCTGACGACCTCGCACTTGCGCCCGCTCCCCACCAGGAACTGGGCCACCTTCTCCGGCGACCCGACTGTCGCCGAGAGACCCACTACCTGGAACTCCTTCTCGGCCACGTCCCTGAGCCTCTCCAGACCGACGCTGAGCTGGCTCCCCCTCTTGTCCTCCGAGAGTTCGTGCGCCTCGTCGACCACGACCCACCTCAGCTTCGAGAGGTTCTGCCTGATCCTCCGCCCCACCAGCAGTATCTGCAGGGTCTCCGGAGTCGTGATTAGGATGTCGGGCGGGGCGAAGCTCAGGTTCGTCCTCTCCGCCTGAGAGCTGTCCCCGTGCCTGACGCCGAGCCTGATGTCGAAGCGCTTGCACCACCACTGCATCCTGTCGAGCATGTCCCTGTTGAGGGCCCTCAATGGGGTGATGTACAGCAGCTTGGTCCCCTTCTCCCTGGGCTCCCCCTCCCTGACGATGGCGTCGAGGATGGGCAGCAGGGCCGCCTCGGTCTTCCCAGTCCCCGTCGGGGCCATCAGAAGCGCATTCTTCCCCTCCCTGACAATGGGAAGGAGCCTCTCCTGGGGGTCGGTCGGGGCGTCGAAGCCCCGCTCCTTCAGCGCCGCGACGAGCGGGGGCGACAGGAGCTGGAAGGCGTTCCGGGGTGTCAACGGCCGAGGCATCCCGCCTTGCCATTTCGAAGAAGCGTCAAGAAGAGACAGAAACAGGCCGGTCT
Organism: archaeon; assembly: GCA_021807225.1. The sequence continues at coordinate 19,511 of JAKAPI010000005.1, forward strand.
CCTCCAATAAGTTTGCGGTAAAATCCCCCTGCCTCTGATGCCCGACTTGAAACTGAACGGCGCGCTCAAATCGGCTTAAATATCGGACTATAACATACGTTATCGAACGAAAATGTCCCGCCTGATCAGCCCCTACGAGATCGTCGCCAAGTCGGCCCTCCCTGCTCTCAGGGCGATGGTGGCGAAACGGCTGCAGGAGGAGTACGACCTGACCCAGCAGCAGGTCGCAAAGAGGCTGGGCGTCACACAGGCATCCGTGAGCAACTACGCCAGGAAGACCCGCGGGATGATGGTGAACCTCGAGAGCGACCCAACGGTGGCAAAGGCGGCTGACGTGATTGCGAAGGAGCTCGCCTCCGAACGGGCGGACGCCAGGGAGGCGCTGAAGTCGATGACCGAGGTCCTCGACTACATCCGATTCAACAAGATGATGTGCGTCCTGCACGGCGACCTTGAGCCTGGCTTCCAGGTGGAGGGGTGCTTCGCCTGCGAGGGCAACTTCTCCGGAAAGGATTTTGACCGGCTCAAGATACTAGTCGGCAGCTGAGCTTGCTAACTGGACCAAAGCCCGAGTGGCTGACGATAAGTCCTCCGAAGGGCGAAAGCTACGAAAGCCTGAAGTCGCTCTTCCAGAACCTGAACCTCCACACCGTCTGCGAGGAGGCCCACTGCCCCAACGTCCACGAGTGCTGGGGAGGGGGGACCGCGACGCTCATGCTGATGGGGGACGTCTGCTCCCGCGCCTGCCGCTTCTGCATGGTCACCCCCGGAAGGCCCCAGGGTGCCCTCGACGAGCTCGAGCCTGAGAACGTCGCCTTCGCCCTTTCCCAGATGGGCCTGACCTACGTGGTGCTGACCTCAGTGGACAGAGACGACATCGCGGACGGGGGCGCCTCTCACATCGCCAGGACCATCAGACTCGTCAAAGAGAAGAACCCCGGGATGCTCGTGGAGGTCTTGATACCAGACTTCCAGGGCGACCTCGCTGACCTCAAGCTGGTCGTCGACGCCAGGCCGGATGTCATAGCGCACAACATCGAGACCACGATGTCCCTCACCCGGACGGTGAGAGACCCGAGGGCCCAGTACTGGCAGTCGCTCTCGGTCCTGAGGAACATCAAGAAGCTTGGCGGCCGCGCCTACACGAAGTCGTCGATAATGGTGGGGCTGGGCGAGACCGAAGAGGAGGTCGTCCAGGCGATGGCGCACCTTCGCCAGGCGGACGTGGACTTCCTGACCGTGGGCCAGTACCTCAGGCCCTCATCGAGGCATCTCAAGGTCGCCGAGTATGTACGCCCTGACCAGTTCGAGCGCTACAGGGCCCTGGGCGAGAAGCTCGGGTTCCTCTACGTCGCTTCCGGTCCACTCGTGAGGAGCAGCTACAGGGCGGGCGAGTTCTTCATCAAGACGGCCATCGAAAGCGACGGCAAGCGACGCCAATCTTATATGACCGCCAGCACAGAAACCCACATTGACAGAAGCTGACTACGTGAAGTCCACGGAGTCCGGCGTGATCCCGAGGATCTTCAGCGAGGCTGACTTCAAGTTCACGAACCCCGAGGAATTCCTCTTCCAGAGGCTCACCCCGGACGGGAGACTCGTCGGGAAGGACCCCAACATCTCGCCAGAGACCCTGAGGCGATTCTACGAGCAGCTTGTTTTCGGAAGGCTCTTCGACGAGAAGGCGACGAACCTCTCCACTCTACGTGAAATCGGTACCTATGCGCCTGGCAAGGGCCAGGAGGCGTCGCAGGTAGGCCCGGTCAACGCCCTCGAAAAGGGCGACTGGTACGTCCCGATGTACAGGGACTCGGCGGGGATGCTCGCGTTCGGCATGCCGGCCCTCAAACTCCTCCTCTACTGGGGCGGAGACGAAAGGGGGATGCAGATCCCCGACGACCTGAACATGCTCCCCCTCGCGGTCCCGGTGGCCACTCAGCTCCCGCACGCGTCTGGCCTCGCCATGGCGAAGCGGATCCTTGGCGAAAAGGCCGTCACCTTCGTCGTGACCGGGGACGGAGGGACGTCGAAGGCGGACTTCCACGAGGCGCTCAACATCGCGGGGGTATACGACCTCCCTGTGGTCTTCGGAGTGGAAAACAACCAGTGGGCACTCTCGGTAAAGAGGGGAGCACAGACCGCGTCCAAGACCATCGCCCAGAAGGCCGTCGCCTACGGCTTCGAGGGGATCCTGGTGGACGGGAACGACGTGATAGCGTCATTCGAAGCGACGAAGTACGCCGTCGAAAAGGCGCGACGTGGCGGCGGGCCGACGCTCATCGAGTACACCACCTACAGGATGGGCCCCCACACCACCGCGGAGCTCGTGTCGAACAAGCTGAAGGCGCCGGACGAGGTCGCAGCGTGGGAGAAGCGCAACCCGCTGATCAGGCTCGAGAATTATCTGCGCACCAGGGGGATCCTTGACGACAGGTCAAAAGAAGCGATAGCCGACGCCGCTCAGACCAGGATGGCCGACGCCATCGCCGCGTACCGCGCCACCCTTCCAGCCCCCCCGACGTCGATCTTCGACTACACGTTCTCCTCCCTCACATCGACCCTTTCTGCGGAGAAAGCCGAAGCCTTCGGCGTCCCGGAAGAGCAGGTCGAGTCCGTCCCGGAGGTCGTCGTCCCTGGCGGGAGGGCCGGGGTGAACATCAGAAACGCGGTCAACATGGCCCTTCGCGAGGGGATGCTGCGCGACAAGAAGGTGGTGCTGTTCGGCGAAGACGTGGGGAAGAACGGCGGGGTCTTCCAGGTCACCCGGGGTCTCCAGGACGAGTTCGGCCCCGATAGGGTGTTCGACACCCCCCTTGCTGAGCTGAGCATAGCGGGGATATTCGTGGGCCTGTCGATTGGAGGCCTCGTCCCCGTAGCCGAGTTCCAGTTCGACGGTTTCACGGTGCCCGCCTTCGATCAGATCTTCAGCCACATCGCCCGCATGAGGAACAGGACCAGAGGGAGGTTCACCCAGCGCGGGGTGATCAGGTTCCCCTACGGCGCTGGCATCAGGCCCCCCGAGCTCCACTCCGAGTCCCCCGAGGCCTATTTCGCGCACACCCCTGGTCTCAAGGTGGTAGTCCCCTCCACCCCCTACGACGCCAAGGGCCTCCTCGCTTCGGCCCTCGAGGACCCCGACCCCGTAGTGTTCATGGAGCCGAAGAAACTCTACGACTCTCCAAAGTCCGAGGTCCCCGAACAGGAGTATCATGTCCCGATAGGGAAGGCCAAGGTGACGAGGGAGGGGAGCGACGTCACCCTGGTGTCCTACGGCGCCATGATGGTTCCGACGATGCAGGCTGCAGAGTCGCTGCAGAGCGAGAAGTCCGTCTCAGCCGAGGTCATCGACCTGCGCACCGTGTCCCCCATCGACTTCCCGACCGTGCTCGCCTCGGTCCAGAAGACCGGCCGGCTGGTGGTGGTCCATGAAGCCCCCCGCAGCGTGGGCATCGGCGCTGAGGTAGCCGCTACCGTAGCGGAGCGGGCCCTTGACTACCTGAAGGCGCCCATTAGGAGGGTGACCGGGTTCGACATCCCCGTCCCCCTGGCCAAGCTCGAAGACAACTACATCCCCAACAAGGAAAGGGTGATGAAGGCAGCCCTCGAGGTCGTCAGCTACTAACGCGGCCGTTTCGAAGACAATCTGCAGAGTTTTTAACCGGCCGGAACGTCCGCCGAACTCGGACATGGAGTTCAAGCTGCCTGACCTCGGCGAAGGCATCACCGAAGGGGAGATCCTGAAGTGGATGGCCAAGGAGGGAGACATGGTGAAGGAGGACCAGCCCATAGTGGAGGTCATGACCGACAAGGTGAACGTCCAGATCCCGTCTCCGAGGAGTGGCAGGGTGAGCAGGATCCTGGTCAGGGAAGGGGACGTCGCCAAGGTCGGCCAGACGATAATAGTGATCGACGAAGGGACTGGAACGGCTCCCGCTCCCGCACCCGCCCACGCCCCGCCCGCCCCAGTGCGGGCAGCGGCTACTGCCCCCCCGCCCCCTTCATTCGCGCCCGCGCCAGCAACCGCCCAGGGAGTGATCGCGACCCCGGCGACGCGGCGCCTAGCCAGGGAGATGGGAGTGGACATCGGCGCAGTCCGGGGGTCCGGCCCCCAGGGGAGGGTGACGGACGACGACGTGAGGAAGTCCGCTCCGGCCCGGAGCCCATCGACGGTCGCAGTCCATGCGCCGACCCCCTCTCCGGCCGTCCCGACCTCCTCCGGAAGGGAAGAGGTCGTCCCCCTCAGGGGGCTGAGGAGGACCATCTCCGAAAGGATGGCAAAGTCGCTGAGGACCACGGCGCAGGTGACTCACGTGGACGAAGCAGACATGACCGAGCTCGTCCTGCTGAGGGAGGCGTTCAAGGGGAGCGCAGAGAAGAGAGGAGTGCGCCTGACGTATCTGCCCTTCATTATCAAAGCCCTGGTCCCCGCGCTGAAGGGGTTCCCATACGTGAACTCGTCCCTGGACGAGGCCGCGGGGAACATAGTGCTCAAGCGATACTACAACGTCGGCATAGCCACCGACACCGAACAGGGACTGGTCGTCCCAGTGGTAAAAGACGTCGACAAGAAGGACATATTCGAGCTTGCGGGAGAGATAGAGCGGCTCTCGGCGAAGGCGAGGAGCGGACAGCTGACCCTGGACGAAGTCAGAGGCTCGACGTTCACGATTACCAACGTCGGGGCCATCGGCGGCCTCTTTGCGACCCCGATCATCAACATCCCCGAGGTCGCCATTCTGGGGCTGCACAAGATCGCAAAGCGCCCGGTGGTGAGGGACGGGAAGATAGAGGTCAGGGACACAACCTACCTCTCCCTGTCGTTCGACCACAGGGTCTTCGATGGCGCCTATGCCGCCAGATTCACTTCGCAGGTCATCGAGACCATCCAGGACACCAAGAAGCTCCTCGCCGAAGTGCTATAGCTCCCCGCGAGCTCAGCAAGGTTTAAGCCGATAAGCGGCCGCGTCGCCCTGAAATCTGCTTGATCGAGGCTGACGTCGCCGTAGTCGGAGGAGGGCCCGGGGGCTACGTCTGCGGCATCAGGGCAGCACAGCTCGGGCTGAAGACCGTGGTGGTCGAGGCCGACAGGCTCGGCGGCGAGTGCGTGAACTATGGCTGCATACCTTCGAAGTCGCTCATCACTGTGTCGAAGCTGCTTGACAAGGTGAAGGAGGCGGAGAAGTACGGCCTCAGAGTGTCGGGGGCATCCGTGGACTTCGTCCAGATGCAGAAGTGGAAGTCGGAGGTCGTCTCGAGGCTGGTGGGGGGGATAGAATTCCTGCTGAGGGGGTACCACGCGACGGTGATCATCGGAGAAGCACAGGTGACCTCCAAGGGGGTGCTGTCGGTGGCGACGGCCAACGGCGCTGAGCAGGTGTCCTACAAGAACCTCGTCATCGCCACAGGGACCCGGACCTCGAGCCTCCCCGGGCTGGAGTTCGACGGGGACCTGGTCATCAGCTCGAAGGAGGGGCTCGAGCAGAAAAGGGCCCCCGGCAGGCTGCTGATAGTCGGAGGGGGCGCCATCGGCCTTGAGTTCGCTTCGATGTTCCAGAAGCTCGGCAGCCACATCACCATCGTCGAGATAATGGACCAGCTCCTGCCAGGGGCCGACCCGGAAGTCGTGAGGGTCGTCCATAGGAAGCTCGAAGGGAGGGGATCCAAGGTCTATCTGAAATCGAAGGTCGCGCGGATCAACAAGCGAGGGTCAGAGGCAGACGTGGACGTGGAGACCCCGGACGGGAAGATCACCCTCACCGTCGACAAGATCCTGGTCAGCGTCGGCCGGAAGCCGAGGACCGAGAAGATGAACCTGCAGTCGCTGGGGGTGCAGACGGATCCGAGGGGGTACATCACGACCAACGATAAGATGCAGACGAACGTCCCGGGGGTCTACGCCATAGGAGACGTCCGGGGCCCGCCGCTCCTCGCCCACAAGGCATCGAAGGAGGGGGTCGTCGCGGCCGAGTGCATAGCAGGACTGCCGTCGGCCGCAGACTGGAAGGTCGTTCCCGACGCGGTGTTCTGCGACCCCGAGGTGGCGAGCGTGGGCCTCACCGAGGCCAAGGCCATCGATGCAGGATACAAGGTGAAGAAGAGCAGGTTCCAGTTCGCAGCCCTGGGGAGGGCCCTCTCCGCGGGGGAGCCCGAAGGGTTCGTCAAGGTGGTGTCCAACGAGGAGGACGGCCTGGTACTCGGGGTGCAGATCGTGGGCCCCGAGGCATCCAACCTCATCAGCGAGGCGGCCCTCGCCATCGAGATGGGTGCTACCGTTGACGACATCGCCCTTACGGTCCACCCGCACCCCACCCTGCCGGAGGCGATAATGGAGGCGTCAGAGTCCGCCGCCGGACGTCCCATCCACCAGCTGAAGACATGAGCGGCTACCTCATCGACCTAGGGACCATGGAGTACGGCGAGGCCCTCGAGATACAGAGGGACCTTGCCTCGAAGCGGGCCAAGGGCGAGGTCCCCGACTCTCTGGTGCTGGTGGAGCACCCCCACGTGATCACCCTCGGGCGCAAGACCACACCTTCCAACTTCAGGCCCCAGGACATCCCCGTCTTCGAGGTCGAACGGGGCGGCGACGCGACCTATCATGGCCCAGGCCAACTGGTAGGCTATCCGGTCGTCATGCTCAGCGACCATGACGTCCGCAGACACGTCCGCAACATCGAGGAGGCGATAATCCGGACCGTCGGCGAGTACGGGATCCTAGGGGAGAGGGTGGAGGGGCACCCCGGGATCTGGGTCGGAGGGAAGAAGCTGGCGTCCATCGGGGTGGCAGTCACTGACTGGGTCACGTACCACGGCTTCGCGCTGAACGTGAACACCGACCTCAGCTACTTCGAGCTCATACGTCCCTGCGGCCTCGACCCATCGACCATGACATCCATGATGAAGCTCAGGGGCGGGGCTGTCCCCTTCGACGAGGTCAAGGGCAGAGTCGCCCGCCAGTGGTCGGCCGTGTCCGGGACCCACCTCACCCACCAGCGGCTCGTGAACAACGTTTAGGCGACAAGATTTTAGCCTCCAGTAGGTCGACTGCTCCCATGCCCAGCAAGCCCTCGCGAAAGAAGCCCGCCCGCAAGATCACCTACGTCACCCTTTTCGCCGATGAGAGCCTCAACCCGAAGTACGAAGCCGCCCTGAAGAAGCTCGAGGGAGAGCTCGGCAGGAGCTACCCCATGTACATCGGGGGGAGGGAGGTGAGGTCCGAGGCAGGCGAGTTCGAGCACCGGAGCCCCATCGACACGTCGATAGTGGTGGGGAGGTTCCAGGTGGGGACCCGCGACCACGCGAAGGCTTCCATAGAGGCGGCGAAGAAGGGCTTCGAGGTCTGGAGCTCTAAGCCGTGGCAGGATAGGGTCAAGGTCCTCGAAAGGTACGCCAGCCTCATCGACGCGAGGAAGTTCGACATCGCCGCGGCCATAACCTACGAGGTCGGTAAGAACCGCCTGGAGGCGCTGGCCGAGTGCTGGGAGGCGGTCGACGCGGTGAAGTACTACGCGGGGGTGATGCGGAAGGAGAAGGGGTACTCCATCAAGATGGGGCCAGGCGGGCCGGGGGAGCACAACCTCGACGTCCTGAAGCCGCACGGCGTGTGGCCCATCATCTCTCCGTTCAACTTCCCCTTCATGCTGGCCAACGGGATGGCCATGGGCGCGCTGATCACCGGGAACTCCGTGATCCTGAAGCCCACGAGCGAAGCTCCGCTGACCGGGCTCATGCTCTACCGGCTGTACGTTGACGCAGGCGTCCCACCCGGGGCCGTCAACTTCGTGACTGGGCCAGGCGGGAACTTCGAGGACGAGTTCGTCGCCAACGCGGACGTGGACGGGATAGCCTTCACCGGATCCCGCGACGTCGGGATGAGGCTCTTCAGACGCTTCCATACGGAGCAGCCCTACCCCAAGCCGATCCTGCTGGAGATGGGGAGCAAGAACCCAACGATTGTGACCGCCAAGGCGGACATACCGAAGGCGGTGGAGGGGACGGTCAGGGCCGCATTCGGCTACGGAGGCCAGAAGTGTAGCGCGACGTCCAGGGTCTACGTCCAGAAGGAGGTAAGGGACAAGTTCCTCGCGGCCCTGAAAGACAGGGTCGCCAGGGTGGCGGTCGGCGACCCGAGGGACAAGCAGACCTTCATGGGGCCGATAATCAACGCGAAGGCCGTGGAGACCTTCAGGAAGGCGGTGGACGACGCCAGGCAGGAGGGCGCCGAGTTCGTCGCCGGCGGGCAGGTGCTCGAAGGGGCGAAGGAGAGGGCCGGGTTCTACGTCTCCCCGACGGTCGTAGCCGGGCTCCCCGAGAGCAGCAGGCTCGTCAGGCAGGAGCTCTTCGTGCCGTTCGTGGTCGTCAACGAGTACTCCAAGGTTGACGAGGCCATCGAGCGCGCCAACGCCACCGAGTACGGGCTGACCGCGGGAATATTCAGCAAGGACCCCAAGGAGATCAGGAAGTTCTTCGACGGGATACGGTTCGGGGTCACCTACGCCAACAGGAGCGGAGGGTCTACGACGGGCGCATGGCCCGGGGCCCAATCCTTCACCGGATGGAAGGCGAGCGGAGTCACCGGGAGGGGGGTTGGGAGCCCCTACTACCTCCTGAATTTCCTCCGCGACCAGTCGCAGACCAACGTCGCGTAGCTAGAAGGGAAGCCAGAACAGGACGGCTGCGACCAGGGTGTCCAGGGGCCACCATACCGGGACCACCATGGAGCCGGCCCTGAGGCTCCCCATCAGTGTCGTGGTCCAGTCACCCTTGGCCACCGGCCTCCTCCTCCACATGAAGTAGACCGCATCCTCGATCACGGCGAGGAAGAACGTGTTCCCTGCCCAGGCGGTGATCGAAGGGGCGTAGGAGACGGCTACGAAGAGGGGGAGCAGCAGGTAGAAGTGATATGGAGAGATGACCCAGAAGACCGGCTTCTCGCTGAACCCCGGGGCCGACTTCGTCCACTCGGCTTCGTACCTGTTGACATACCTGTACTCAATCCCGGCGTAGATTACCCCGAATATGACGACCCTGACGAACGAACCAGGGTCGAACAAATCACTTTAGCGGGACGTAGAGGCTGGAGCGGCTGGCGCCGATCCCTGGTGTGCCGTGGACGACCTTCTTGTTGGTGATCACGTACTCTCCGAGATACCGGCCGATCATCTCCGGTTTGACCTCGAGCGCGACGAACTCCTTCCCGTTGTGGACGGCGATGGTCAGGCCCACCATCGTGGGCAGGATGATCATGTCCCTCGCGTGGGTCTTGATCTGCCCTTCCAGCTTGCCTTCCTTCATCGCCCTGGCGTCCTCGAGCAGCTTCCTCTTCTCCTCCGATACGCCACGGTTGAGCGACCTCCTGGCCCTCGACGGCAGGAGCTCCAGAAGGGCCTCGGTGGACATCGCGTTGAGCTCGTCCAGGGATTTGCCCCTGTAGCGGAACTCCTTCGGCATCTACTTCGACACCTCTGCGCTCGTTCTGGCCAATCTCTTCCTTCCGGTCTTCCTAGGCGCTATTAACCCTACTTTCCTGCCAGGGGGCGCGTTCCTCGAAGTGCTGGTCGACTTGCCCGGGTGCTGGTGCCTTCCTCCCCCGAACGGGTGGTACACTACCGCCATGGCGATCCCTCTCATGCGCGGGTAGACCCTGCCGGCCGCCCTCATCGCATGGTGCCTCGCGCCAGCCGTGAGGAAGGGCTTCTCCCTCCGTCCGCCTCCGGCAACTTCGCCGACCGTGGCCCTGCAGGCTTCGCTCACAAGTATGTTCTTCCCCGACGGGAGCTTGATTATCGCCCGACCATTGGCCTTCGAAAACAGCACGGCCGACGTCCCCGAGGCCCTGACCAGCCGCCCTCCGTCCCCAGGCCTCAGTTCGACGTTGCACACCCTTGTCCCTTCTGGGATCCTAGAAAGCGGCACGATGTTCCCCTCCAGCGCCTGAGCCGATGAGCCCAGGCCGACCTGCTGCCCCACCGACATCCCCGCGACCGCCGGGAGGTAGGTGAACCTGTTCCCCTCGAGCCTCAGCTGGGCCAGCGGGGCGCTCCTCCCTCTCTCGTCGAGAATCGCTGTCACGGTGGCGGTCCCCTGCGTCGTCGCCTGAGGATACCTCACCGGCGCGATCTTCCCCTTTTTTGGCGCCCTGAACTGTATGCCTGCCTTCCCGCGCCTTCTCTGCAGAATCCTCTTGCCCATGCTCTATACCAGCCCCAGCTTGGTCGCCAGCTCTACCGCCTTCCCCGCCTCGGTCAGCCTCACGAAGGCCTTCTTCCCCCTTATCGTCCTCGAGGTGTTCACTGCGTCCACCTTGACCTCGTAGAGCGCCTGGATGGCGCTCGCAATCTGGGTCTTCGACACCTTGTCGTCGACCAGGAAGCAGAGCTTGTTCTCCTTCTCGATCTGGTCGAACGTCCTTTCGGTGACGTAGGGCCTCTTGAGTATCTTCTGCGCGTCCTCGAGCCTCATCAGGACGCCACCCCCTTCCCCGCCTCCAGCGCGCTCAGCGCCGACTCGGTCCAAAGTGTGAGCCTTCCCGGTACCCCTCCCGGCGCCAGGTCGAGCACGCTCAGGCTCTGGACATTCGTCACGGCCACCCCCGGAATCCCTCCGGCAGCCTTCCCTACGCCCCTGTCGCTGGTCACCACGATGAGCGGGCCCGCTCCGGTCCTGTATGCCCTGCCCCTGAGCCTCCTCTTCCCCGTGTTCCTCTTCACATGGCTGTCCACCCTCTGCAGCTCTGCCTTCAGGTCAACCTTCTGGAGGAAAGAGACCAACTCCCCTGTCTTCTCCACGGTCTCGATGTCGTCTGCCACCACGAGCGGCAGCGAAATCTTCCCGACCCTGTGCCCCCTTGCCTTCACCGCGTCCAGGTTCGCCGTGTAGGCGATGGCCGAATCCTTCGCAAGGCGGTTCTCCTTCTTGTTCACCCTGAGATGGATCACCTTTTCCGACCTCGGAGGATGAGGGAGCCTCCCCTTCACGACGCTCGCGACGCCCCCTGCCATCCCTCCCCTGGAGTATCTCTCACCCTTCACCCTGGGAATCCTCGACCGTCCGGTCCCTGTAGGCGGGCTGTGGGTCTCGGCGGTGGTCCTCTCTCCTGCCATGGGGTCCCTCCCCTTGGGCTGCAGGTGGTGCGACCCTACGAGCCAGAACATGCGCTTCACCAGGTCGGGCCTCAGCTCGGCATCGAAGACCGGCGGGACTTCGACTTCGCCTGAGCGCTTCCCGTCCAGACCTATGATCTGGGCCTTCATCATCTACCCCTCGCCATGGTGCTGACCTCGATGACGTTCGGCGGGTTCTGGTTCTTCGCGAACCCTCTCGCCTTCATCCTGACGACCACCAGTCTCCTCGCCGGCCCCGGGACAGCCCCCCTGACGACCGCGTAGTCCCCTCCGACGCTCCCGAAGTGCTCGAAACCTCCAGGGGGTGTAATCGGGTTGGCCGAGGCGTTCCCCACCAGCAGGATCTTCTTCCCGGTCTCGGTCCTCTGGTGGAAGCCCATCTGCCCCGCCCTCGCGACCGTGTACATGACCGCGGCAGGGTGCCAGGGCCCGATGACCGCCACCGCCCTGACGCTCTTCCTGGACTTGTGCTGCTTCCTCTTGACCCCGAACCTAGTGATCGGCCCCTCGAACCCCTTCCCCTTGGTTATCCCTAGCACGTCGACATACATCCCGGGCTTGAACGTGTCTGTGAACTTCACCTTCTTTCCGATGAGCCCGATCACGAACTCCGCCTGGGACTTCAGCTCCCCCCCTGAAACGCCCACCTCCATCACCACGGGCTTCTTCTGGGACAGCCCCACGTCCTTGGCGACTGAGGAGACCAGAGCGGAGACCCTGGACACCCTGTCGAGCGGGAGCTTCTCCGTCGTCTGGCCCGCCTGTCTGACGTCGGAGATGGCCATGTCCTGGCCGTTCTCATGCGCGTAGAGCCTCATCCCAATCACCTGGGCGTCGGGGATGGTAATCACGCTAGAGAGGTTGAACAGGGGCTTGCCGAAGTTCGGGGTCTTCGCCCTGTCGTCCACAGTGATAACGTGGACGGTGCCGGCCTTGTAGCCGGGGAACCCCAGGAGGACTGGCTTCTCTCCCTCTACCTTCGGCCAGGTCCGAATCCTCGGGACGAAGCTTTTGGCGCGTCCCCTCGGCCTGTATGCAAGACTGCCTCTGCGTGGAGCGGAATACTTTCTATGACCCAATTCACGCTAAACCTTCCTTTCCTGAGGCCCGTTTTGCGGTTTGCACTTAAGCTTTCTCGGCGCAGACGGCGGTTACAAGTCCCAAGGCAGCGAAAACCGCCTCCTCCGTCCTCACCGTCTCGACCTGTTGGCCTGGGAACAAGTTCACGACGAAGTCGGCCCTCTTCGGGAGGTCCTTGCCGAACACGTCGTAGAGCCCCCGCATCGGCGAGCCGAACACCAGCTTGACGCTGTCCGCCGAGCCGACCTTCGCCTTCAATGGGGACAGAACCTCTCCGAGGGATGTGCCGAGCCGCGAGGTCGCGACCTTCACCTTGAACCGCTGGTCCTCCAGCACGGCGTCCGCGGACTTCTCTTCCACAGTGTACCCCCAGTACCCGCCCGCTTCCTCTCTTGGTATCTGTCGGACAACGAAAGGACTCACGGAGACGACCTTCACGGTTACACGCCTGTCCCGGGAGACGCTGGCATCGATCCTCGGGGGTGCGTCCAGGCCCACGTCGACCGTCCCGTCGCCGTTTGCGACCCCCTCTCTGACCTCGCCGACCTTCAGGCTTGCGACCGGGACCTTGGGCTTGTGCGACGGGATTCGCAGCGGCGGCAGGGCGCCCGCGTACCTGAGCGCTTCCTCGATGGGGAAGAGCCTCCGCCTGAGGTACTGGGGCGTCTCCAGGTACTCCAGCACCCTTCGGACTAGGGCGCCCTCCCCTCTGCCCCCTCTGTCCCTGAAGACCTCCACCAGGTCGACCCCGTATATTGCGCAGGCCCTCGCGATAACGCCGAGTTTTGCGGTCTTCTCCCTGGGGGAGTCCTTCTCTTCGAGGACCGTGTCCGGGAGCGAGACCGCGAGCTTCACCCCGAGCAGCGCCAACGGGGACGGCGGCTGGACCGAGATAATTCAGGCTTGCCCAGGCACCGAAGTATAAGACACATGAACCGAGCATGCGAGGGAAGTGGACTGATGGCCAAGCGGAGCGGGGACAGGTGGCTCTACTCCACGTTCCCGATATCGGTCGCGACGGGGCCCCTCGGCACCATGGTGCAGCTCTTCCTGATACAGCTCAACGGCCAGGCCCTGGGCACCATATACGGCGGGTTGGCGGCGGCCATCTACAATGGGATCAGCATCCCGGCCGCGCTCTTCTGGGGGGTGACCATAGACAGGCTGCACAAGAGGAAGGGGCTCATCACTCTGAGCTACGCCCTCATCGCGGTTGCCCTTGTTTCCTTCTACTTCGACAGGTCCACCCAGGGGACCATCGCCAGGTACTCGGTCATCTCCTTCGTCTCGCTCGCATCCGCGAGCCCGCTCAACCTCCTGATAATGGAGACCGAGCAGAAGAGCAGGTGGGCCGGAGCCTTCGCCAAGCTTTCGCTGGTTTCCAGCCTCGGGAACGTGGTCGGGCTCGTGCTCAGCACCTTCTGGACCGACCTGCTCCCCACGAACCTCGTCCTGCTCTTCGTGCCCATGGGGGCGCTGTCGGTGACCTCATCCGCTCTCTCTGTCGTCATGATAAGGGAGCCGGAGTTCGTGCTGGAACGGGAGACTGTGGTGCGCAGGCGGCCCAGCTTCTTCGCCAGGCTCCTCGCCAACCCGGTCTTCTTCGTCACCATCCCTTCGCTTACGGACTTCCGCCGGGCCTTCAGGGGGATCCGCTCGAGCCTCACGCGGAGCGTCCCGCTCTTCTATATCTCGTCGATACTGTTCTACCTCTCCAGCGGCCTCTTCAACACGTCCTTCGTGCCTGTGATGCACTACTTCTCCATCCCCGACCAGGAGGTCTTCGGAGTGGTCCTCGTCAGCTCCGTCGTGCAGACCGTCGCCTTCCAAGTCGCCGGGAGGCTGGTCGGCGACAAGAACCTGGTCAGGACCTCCATCCAGGGGCTCCTCCTGAGGGGCTGGTCGTACTTCGGCATCGGCGTCTCGGCGCTCCTCTTCACGGGGCCTCTGTTCCTCGGCCCCGCCCTGCTGCTATATCCGCTGTCGTCCGGGCTGGCCTACGCGATCTACTACACCTCAGCGAACACGATGATGTTCACCACTGTCCAGGGCAAGTCCGCGGGGGCAGCCCTCGGCGTCTTTTCGGCGGTGGCGGGCATCGCAGCCATGTCGGGGTCCTTCGCCTCCGGTTTCATTTCGGTCTATGATGGATACTACGTGACATTCATCATCTCGGGGGTCCTCCTGTTCGTTTCCGCTGTCATCGTGGGCAGGCTGTCAAAGCCGCTGAGCCCCGACGAGGGAGCCCTCCAGTAGTATCGTCGCGATTTCAGGCTAGGGTGGCATCGCCCTGACTTCACGCCAGGTGCTGACCATTACCGGCACTATCACAAGCGCCATGAACAGCAGCACGATCAGGTTGCCGAAGTCGAAGGGGAGCACCTGGGCGAGCCCAAAATAGAACAGCGCGCCCGCCACCATGAACACCAGGCCCCCGTAGAGGAGGCTCCTGGCGCCGACCAGGGAGCCAAACATCTCGATCCTCTTGGCTCCCCACCTCTTCGCCAGCTGCAGGCTCCCGCCGAAGACGAGCCCGATGAAGACCAAGACGGAGAGCGTCCCGAACCCGAAGGCCGCCCCCGGCAGGAACCCGAGGAGGTAGGAAGGCATCGAGGGGACCGCGACGAGGTACACGAAGGTGGTGAACAGGCCGAGGTCGACCCCGAACCCCGCGATGAAACCGTGGATGAGGGCCCAGTGGAGCGGCACCCGCCCGGACCTTTCGACCTCGTCTTCGTGCTTCTCGAGGTCGTACCTCGATGCCCACATCAGGGGGTGCCAGTGGGGGAGCCTCTTGGACAGGATAAGGTACCCGGCGACCGCCATGGCGAGCCCGACCGCAAAGTACACAGGCCCATCGAGCTGCGCGCTGAGCGCCAGGTACGGGAAGAGCGCAAGGGCGACGAGCTGCGCCATTATCGCCCGCTGCGCCGTGAACGCGAGCGCGAAGAAGACTCCCGTAAGGACGCCCCCGCGACCGCTGGCCGCCCCCACCGAGTAGCTGAACGTGATTGGCCAGGTGTGCTCGTCCGGCAGTACCCCGTGCAGCATCCCCAGAGAGAAGCATCCCGCAAGGAGCAGAACCCAGTCTTGGGCCATGCAGCGGGCGCGGCAAGCGCCCGCTTATTAATCACCCTATTAACTGATAATAATATCTGCATAACTATATTTATGAGGTTCATAACCGCCTCTTATGGCGATAATCAGCCTCTCGCTCCCAGATTCTATGGTGAAGTCCATGGATGAAATCCAGGACTCGGTCGGCTTCTCCGGAAGGTCCGAGCTCGTCCGCGCCGCGATCCGACTCCTCCTAGAAGACACCAGGGCGAAGGACGACCTCGCAGGGAATGGGAACGCCGTCATAGTGGTGGGCCACGCCAGCGCGGACGAAGAGCCCGTGACCCGGCTCAAGCACAAGTACGAAGACATCGTGCGGACCCACGTCCACGTCAAGGTCTCTCACGAAGACTGCGTCGAGGTCTTCGTGCTGACCGGAGAAGGCGAGGAGATCGCTTCCATGACGAAGGAGCTGGAAAAAGAGAGGAAGATCAGGAGCGTCAAGCTCATACAGGTCTAGAAGTGGACCGGGGGGGACATCCGCCCGTCGCCTTCCAGGCGGCGGGATTCGAACCCCCGACCTCTCCCAGTCTGGATTTCTTTGCCAAGGGAATGGACGGTCCTTACCTGTATCCTACCAGACTAGACGACCGGCCCACTAGCCCGTGGCCCCCTCTGTGGGGATAAAAGACTTCAATCCCGAATGCCCCCCAGGCCGCAGGCTCACGGCGGCACGGCCGCGCGAGTAATATCCCGCGCCGGGGCATGTCTGCGGGGCGAAGGGTTCTGAAAGACTTGGAGCTGTGCATAAACACGCAAACGCCTCTTGTCCAGTTCATCCGGGACGTCCCGGCGGGGCGGATGCGGCGGAAGGAGGTGAGGCTCTCGTCCCTGAAGGAGGATCTCGACTATCGGTTCTCGCCAGGCGGGGTCACGAGGATGGTCCTGCCTCTCCTGAAACACATGCATCGGAGCGGTCTGACGAAGGAGGCTCACTGGGTCTCCCTGAACCCCACCGGCCCCTCGACGTTCAGTCTTGACGGGACCGTCCTCCACTCGATAAGGCTGGAGAAGTCGAGGCTGAAGGGGTACGGGATGGTGAAGGAGACCATCCTCGGCAGAGCCCACGGCATCGCCGAAGGGGGGGCCGCTGCGCGAGAGATGTTCTGGAGCGAAGAGTTCGCCGAGTATGCGCACTACAACAGGCTGACCGCCGAGCTGATCCGGCGGCTCGACTCGATGCACGATTTCGACCTCTTCTACATACACGACTTCCAGCAGCTCCCTATCGGCCACATGATACGCACGCTGAAACCGAAGATCTTCAGGTGGCACATCCCGTTCGAAGACTCGGTGATCCCTGACTTCTGGGCCGAGCCCCTGTCGACCTATCTCAACAGCTACGACCTGGTGGTGGCCAGCGCGGGGACGTACCTCGACTCGATCAAGAAGTTCGGATACCGCGGGAAGACGCGCAAGGTCTACCCTTACGTAGACCCGGCAGAGTATTCGCATCCGGCCCCAGCGGAGGTCGCCGATGTGAGCAGGTCCCTGGGGATCAGGAGGCGAGACGAGGTCGTCCTGGTGGTGGCCAGGATGGACCCCCTGAAGGGCCAAGACCGGGCGATACGTGCGCTCGCCGCGGCATCCAAGGAGATGCCCCGACTCAAGCTCGTCCTGGTGGGCAACGGGAGCTTCTCTGGGTCGGGACTGGGGCTGGGGCTCTCGAAGTCAGAGGTCTGGCGCGGCGCGCTCGTCAAGCTCGCCAAGGAGCTCGGGGTGGCCGACCGGGTGGTCTTCACCGGACACGTCCGTCAGCGGCAGCTGGACGCCCTGTACGAACGGAGCGCTCTCACACTCCTCCCCTCGATCAGAGAGGGGTTCGGGCTCGTCGTGGTCGAGAGCTGGCTCCACCGCAGGGCGCCCTTGGTGACCTCCAGGGCTGGGATAGCCGAGCTTGTCAAGGAGGGGGAAAACGGCACACTGATAGACCCCGACAACGTGGCTGGAATTTCGGAGAAGATGCTAGAGGTGCTGGGGGACTCGGAGAAGAGGGAGGATATGGCGAGGGGAGGGGTCCGGACGGCCAAGCTCTGCTCGGTGGACGTCGGGGTCAGAGACGAGTCAAAGATGATCGCAGACCTTGTAGGAGGAGGATCCTGATGGTGGCCATCGCCTCAATCCTCACCTCGCTGGTATACTTCGGGGTCGTACTCGCAGTCACCTGGGTCGCAGCGCACGTTGGGAGCTCCCTTATGGGCCGTCAGATGAGCCGAAGCACGCCGGCAGTCGCGGTCCTGGCGAGGCGAGCCGTCTGGCTCCTGGTCTGGTCCGTCGGGGTGATCTTCGGGCTCCAAGTCCTCGGCTTGGACGCGATAGTGCTCCTGGTCTTCGTGGCCATCTTTGGCGCGGGGGTAATCGTCAGCCTCCGCAACCCCATCGAGAACATGGGGTCGCGATACTTCACAGACGTATACATCCCGTTCAGGGTGGGCGACTCGATTTCGGTCAAGGGCTTCAGCGGCAAGGTCATAGAAATGAACACGATCAGCACGGTGGTCCTCGACGACCAGAACCACCTGGTGTCCATCCCGAACACCACGTTCATGCACGAGATCGCGGTCAACGTGACCCCGCGGGCGTGGAAGGAGCTGGTGGTCCCCGTAGTGGTCGGCAACGACATCGACCTTGCCGAGTTCGAGAGCGAAGTCATGAAGAGCCTTGGAAAGCTGCAGGCCCACTTCGACAAGCGGTTCCCGCCGGTTTTCACCCTGAAGTCGAAGGGAGCCCAGTCAACTGAGCTCACGCTCCTGCTATACATCCAGAGCCCCGAGGAGAGGGACGTCATGCTGGCGGAGGTCAACAAGAGGATCACCGCCACCATAGACTCTATCCGCAAGACGAAGAAGTGACGTTGGACCCGGCCTCCTTCGGCGTCCCCCCCATCAACGCTTAATTCTCCAGCGCAGTCACCTGGCAACTGGTTGTCCATCTCCATCGCCGACTTCGCAAAGGTAGAGATGAAGGTCGGGAAGATAGTCTCCGTCGAGGAGATCCCCCAAGCTAGGAAACCGATGTGGAAGCTGAGGGTCGACTTCGGCGAAGGGGTCAGCAAGCAGTGCGTCGCGGGCATCAAGGACCGATACTCCAAGGAGGAGCTCATGGACAAGGTCGTCGTCGCCGTCGTCAACCTCGAACCCAAGTCGGTCGCGGGGGTCGCATCCGAGTGCATGCTCCTTGCCGCCTTCAACGAAAGTGAACTCTCGCTCCTCGCCCCCGAGCGGAAGGTGTCCGTCGGGACGAAGGTCGGCTGAAGAGCGCAGGCCGCAACTTTTTAACCTCCACAATCGCGCGACTTGAAACGAGCGGTGGTCGTCTAGCCTGGTCCAGGACAGTAGCCTGCCACGCTACTAACTCGGGAAGTCATGAAAATGACTCGAGAATTCAAATCCCGGCCACCGCACTTTTGCTTTCAGGCATGATGCTCTTGCGGAGGGGCGGGTCTGGTATCCTCCAGAAGCGTTGTCCCACGCTGGGTTTTGACCCAATGCCGTGACTTTGTACGACAAACGCGCGGAGGAAGGATAGTGCTATCATCTAGGAAAAGGCCAGAACATGTTCGCTGGAAACAACGTCCCCAAGGACAGGATCACCGGGTGCTGCAGGGACCGGTTTGGGGTCAACGTGCTAGTCCGCCATGATCATACTCAGGGTTGCCGCTCGACCTATACCTTGAGGGACGTGGGTGGAGGCGTCTCCGTCTTCATCTTCGGCATCATGTCTCATGAATGCGATAAGAGGTGCGGTTACCGAACTTCCTAGCCGGGACACTGGACTCCAAGAGCCGACGCAGCTTTTCGTTGTTCACGCCGGTATAGTGGATTCTCCTCGCGTCGTCGATGACCTCACGGTGGCCGACAGGGTGGTGCTGGCGGTCGGCCTCCCCAATCTACCACACCTCACGACGGTCGAGAAGTTCGTCCTGGGGGGTGCCTGGGACCCTGCTGGAGAGGGTCATGGGTGGGTTCGTCCTCCTCACCCGACTCGGGTATCAGGTCTTATCCCCGACTCCTCGGGCTCCTCCCCCGGTCATGTCTGCCGCCACTATCTCCTTCGGATCAAGAGGGACATCACGCCCGCGATGAAGAGGCAGGTCAGGCAGAAGGAGAGGAGTGAGAAGAGATGAAGACACCCACGAGACGCTTCGTCAAGCTGACCACAGGGACCGAACTGAAGACCCAGTTCGTCACGTCGATGGTACGCTGCGCCCACGTAGTGAACCATCACCGATTCATTGGAATCTCTCACGTCGTCCCGATGCCCTCCATGATGACCTAGAT